>NZ_JBQUYR010000001.1:0-806419 GCF_056314265.1 Pseudacidovorax sp. DMC4
CTGGCGGCGCTGGCCGCAGCAGTCCAGTTGCGACGACCACCTGCGGGCTGCATTCATCACAGCGACCGCGGTGCGCCATATGCCAGCCGTGCTTACCGCAAGGCGTTGCAGGAGGCGGGCCTGCGCAGTTCGATGAGCAGTGCAGGCAACCCGTATCACAATGCCCAGGCCGAGAGCTTCATGAAGACGCTGAAGGTCGAGCAGGTCTATCTGGCCGGCTACGAAGACTTCCAGGACGTCGTCAGCCACCTGCCTCAGTTCATTGACCAGGTCTACAACGCCACCCGACTGCACTCGGCGCTGGGCTACGTCCCACCCAACGAATTCGAAGATCAACTCGCCCGGCAAGCAGCTTAGTTCTGTGCCACCTCTGTGGTCCAGCCGCAGGGGTTCACTCCAAGCTCCGCTCAGACAAATGCGACAAGTCAGATCACGAAGCGCGCGTGTCTTCGCACGCGCGCCACCCCCTGCCCTGCGCTTCTCGCCACCACCGAAATCGCCCCTGGCAGCCCAGCCCCGCCGCGCGGATACGTTGCGCTCGATGGGACGCACACGTGCCCGCGGCTCTGGCGAGGCAACCGCGCGAACTGAGTTCTGGCTCGTGGCGCAGGTGGGGGCGGAGGCGGAAGCGCCGACGGGGATGGAGACGGCGGTCAACGCAACAGCACGCGCTGAGGCACGGACACGCACCTGGGCGCAGGCAGAGGCGGAAGCGCCAGCGTCACCGCCGTCACTGACCACCGCATGTCCCGCCCTGGTCGGGGCCTGGCCTGGGGCGGCTGCGTGTGCGTCGCCGAGAAGCGGAGGTTGGCCGGGCTGCGGGCCTGCCGAAGGACAGGCCCGCTTCGTGAACTGACTCGCGGCGTTTGTTTGAGCGGAGCTGCCGCAGGCAGCGCAGCGAGTTATGCCGCGGCCCGGCTGCCCGAGCATCGCAGGGGAGTCGGCCCGCAGGGCCGACCGACGAACTCGCAGCCGCCCCAGGCCAGGCCCCGGCCAGGGCGCGCCCCGAAGAGTCCCGACGACGAGGCCCAAAAACATCAAGCCGCCTTCTTCTCGAAAGTCTTGCCCGAGCCGAAGTACACCTCCTGCACCTTCGGATGGTCCCGGATCTCCAGCGGCTTGCCTTCGGCGATCAGGCGCCCGCGCGCCAGCACGATCATGCGGTCGGCGTACGCGAACACCACGTCCATGCTGTGTTCGGTGAACAGCACCGCCATGCCGCGGTCGATCACCAGCTGCTTGGTCAGCGCCATCAGCGAATTGCGCTCCTTCGGTGCCATGCCGGCCGTGGGCTCGTCCATGAGCAGAAGCTTGGGGTCGTTGGCCATGGCAATGGCCAGCTCCACCCGCTTGACGTCGCCATAGGCCAGCACGCTGCAGGGCCGGTCGGCCTGCGACTTCATGCCCACCTGGTCGAGCAGCGCCAGCGCCTCGTCACGCTTGTGGTCGGACGCCCGACGCCACATCGCGAACAGCTTGGCGTCGTGCGACAGCAGCGCCATCTGCACGTTCTCCACCACCGTCAGCGACGAGAAGGTCTCGGCGATCTGGAAGGTGCGGCCCACACCCAGTCGCCAGATCTCGCGCGGCTTCTTGCCGACCAGCTCCGTGCCGTCCAGCGTGATGGAACCCTGGTCGGCCTTGAGCTGGCCGTTGACCATGTTGAAGGTGGTGGACTTGCCGGCGCCGTTGGGGCCGATCAGCGCCAGCAGCTCGCCCTTGGCCAGCGTGAAGCTGATGCCGTCGACGGCCTTCACGCCACCGAAGGACTTGCCCAGGTTCTGGACATGCAGCAGGGACATCAGAGCACCTCCAGGCCGATGAAGAACAAGTTGAAGGGTCGGCTCATCGCGCGCCCTCCCCCGCCGCAGCTGCGGCCTGCATCGGCGCCTTGGCCGCCTCGTCGGCCGCCACGTCGTCGCGCCGGCCGCGCCACTTGTCGGCCAACTGCTTGATCGAGCCCGCGATGCCCTGCGGGAACAGCAGCACCAGGATCAGGATGATGGCGCCCAGCATGGCACGCCAGTAGTCGGTGTTGCGCGCCACCATGTCGTGCAGCCAGGTGAAGGTGAAGGCCCCCACCACCGGGCCGGCCAGCGTCTGGATGCCGCCCAGCAGCACCATCACCAGGCCGTCGACCGAGCGGCCCACCGCCAGCGTCTCCGGCGAGATGCTGCCCTTGGAGTACGCGAACAGCCCGCCCGCCAGACCCGCCACCGCACCGGCCACCACGAAGGCCGCCCATTGCATGCGCTTGACGTCGATGCCGATGGCGTCGGCGCGCAGCACCGAGTCGCGGCCTGCACGCAGCGCGTAGCCGAAGGGCGAGAACAGCACGCGGCGCAGCCACCACAGGCCACCGCCCACCAGCACCAGCGTGAGCCAGTAGTAGGCGCGCTTGTCATTGAGCCATTCCGACGGCCACACGCCCGTGAGGCCGTTGCTGCCGCCGGTGAAGCTGTCCCACTGGTAGACGATGGCCCAGGTGATCTGCGCGAAGGCCAGCGTCAGCATGGCCAGGTACACGCCCGACAACCGCACGGCGAACCAGCCATAGACCAGCGCCCCGAGGCCCGCCACCACCGGTGCCAGCACCAGCGTGAGTTCCATCGGCAGGCCGGCGGCGCGCGCCAGCAGCGCCGCGCCATACGCGCCCAGGCCGAAGTAGGCGGCATGGCCGAAGGAATGCATGCCTGCCGGACCCATGATGAAGTGCAGGCTGGCCGCGAAGAGCGCCGCGATCAGCAGGTCGATCATCAGCACCGTGGTGTAGGGCGAGCTGGCCGTCAGCACCGGCATGGCGGCCAGCACCAGGGCCAGCACGCCCACCGCCGCCACGTAGGAGCCGCCCGCGCGGCGCAGCGGCTCTTCCTGCATGCCCACATAGCGGCTGGGCGCCTGCGGTCGGCCCATCAGGCCCCAGGGCCGCCAGACAAGCACCGCGGCCATGACCAGGAAGTCGACCACGAGCGTGAGCTTGGAGAAGGAAATGGCGATGCCCGCGATCTCGACCACGCCCAGCCAGATGCACAGGGCCTTGATCTCGGCGATGAGCAAGGCGGCTACGTAAGCGCCAGGGAGTGAACCCATGCCACCCACCACCACCACCACGAAGGCGGCGCCGATGGTGTTGAGGTCCATCTCCAGCGTGGCCGGCTCGCGCGGCAACTGCAGCGCGCCGCCCAGGCCGGCCAGCAGCGCACCCAGCGCGAACACGGCCGTGAACAGCCAGGCCTGGTTGACGCCAAGCGCGCTGACCATCTCGCGGTCCTGCGTGGCGGCGCGCACCAGGGTGCCGAAGCGCGTGCGGGTGAGCAACAGCCACACCAGGCCCAGCACCACTGGGCCGACGACGATCAGGAACAGGTCGTAGGCCGGGAACTGCCGGCCCAGGATCTCGACCGAGCCACGCAGGCCCGGCGCGCGCGGGCCCAGCAGCTCGTCGGGCCCCCAGAGCCACAGCACCGCGTCCTTGATGACCAGCACCAGCGCGAAGGTGGCCAGGAGCTGGAAGAGCTCGGGCGCCTTGTAGATGCGCCGCAGCAGCACGACCTCGATGACCGCGCCGAGCACGCCCACCGCGACGGCCGCCAGCGGCAGCGCCACCCAGAAGCCCGCGCCGCCCAGCTTGTCGGCCAGGGTGTAGGCGACGTAGATGCCCACCATGAAGAAGGAGCCATGCGCGAAGTTGACGATGCGCGTCACACCGAAGATCAGCGACAGGCCCGCCGCCACCAGGAACAGCGAGGACGCAGACGCCAGCCCGTTGAGGAGCTGGACGATCAGGCCGGAAAAACTCATGGCAAGGCTCTCTTCAGGGGGCAGCAGTGGTCAGTCCGCGCTGCGCGACTTCTTCACGTCGGCGGCGGGCGGCTGGAAGCGCGCATCGGCGCCGTCGTAGTAGACGTAGTCCACCATCACGCCCTTGCCGCCGTCGTTCTTGGTCTTGCCCACGAAGGCGCCCATGGTCGATTGATGGTCTTCGGCGCGGTAGCTGATCTTGCCGAAGGGGCTGTCCACCTGCAGGCCCTTGAAGGCGGCGACGAGCTTGTCGGCGTCGGTGCTGCCGGCCTTGGCAATGCCGGCGGCGGCCGACTTGATCATCGAATAGCCCACCACCGAGCCCAGGCGCGGGTAGTCCTTGAACTTGGCCTGGTAGGCATCGAGGAAGGCCTTGTGCTCGGGCGTCTTGATGCCGTAGTACGGGTAGCCGGTCACGATCCAGCCATCGGGCGCCTCGTCCTTGAGCGGATCGAGGTATTCGGGTTCGCCGGTCAGCACGCTGACCACCGTACGGTCCTTGAACAGGCCGCGGGTGTTGCCCTCGCGCACGAACTTCGACAGGTCGGCGCCGAACAGCACGTTGAAGATGGCGTCGGGCTTGGCATCGGCCAGGGCCTGCACCACGCTGCCGGCGTCGACCTTGCCCAGCGGCGTGGCCTGCTCGGTGACGAACTCCACGTCGGGCTGCGCGGCCTTCAGCAGGTTCTTGAAGGCGGCCACGGCCGACTGGCCGTATTCGTAGTTGGGGTAGACCAGCGCCCAGCGCTTCTTCTTCTGCTTGACGGCCTCAGGCACCAGCATGGCGGCCTGCATGTAGGTGCCGGGGCGCAGGCGGAAGGTGTACTGGTTGCCACCCTGCCAGGTCATCTTGTCGGTCAGCGGCTCGCCGGCCAGGTAGAAGAACTTCTTCTGCTTGGCGAAGTCGGCCAGCGCCAGGCCCGTGTTGGACAGGAAGGCGCCCGCCAGCACGTCCACCTTCTCGCGCGAGACCAGTTCCTCGGCCATGCGCACCGCATCGCCCGGGTTGGCGTTGTCGTCGCGGGTGATCAGCTCGATCTTCTTGCCGTTGACGCCGCCCTTGGCGTTGATCTCGTCCACGGCCAGCTCCATGCCCTTCTTGTAGGGCTCCAGGAAGGCCGGCTGGGCCTTGTAGCTGTTGACCTCGCCGATCTTGATGACGTTCTGGGCGTGGGCCGGCATCAGCGTGCCGGCAGCCAGGGCCAGCGCCGCGGCGGCACCGAAATGGAGGCGGAAGGGTTGCATGGGGAACTCCTCGTCGGATGGGATGGAAAACCGGGGGAAATGAAGCAGGCGAAGAATAGCCGCGCCGCGTTCAGCGAAGACCGTCCACGCCCTTGATCTCGGACACCTGCAGCCCGCCGATGCGCGGCAGCGGCCGGCCGCTGTCGGTCACCGCCACGGCCACCACGATCTCGCCCGCGCGCGGCGCGTCGCTCACGCGGGCCTCGACGGCGTCGAAATGGCTGCGCACGAAGGCTGCATCCTTATGGCCCAGCGGCACGTCGATGGCCGTGCCCAGCGTGCCCTGCTTCTTGGCCGAAGGCACCAGCGCGGCACCCTTCTCGACCGCCACGCGCAACGGCGCGCCCAGCTTGGGATGCAGGATGGCGGCGGCATGCTCCAGCTCGCCGGCCTCGCCGACGATGGCGGCCTTGCCGTAGCTCTGGGCCTGGCCGGGCTCGATGCCCAGCGCGGCCACGGCCTTCTGGCCGAGCAGGCCGCCGAGCTCCTCGCCGATGGCGATGAGCTCGTCCAGGTTCTCGCTGTAGCGGCCGGCATAGGGGTTGGCGATGACGGCGATGGCGACGGCGCGGCGCGTGGGCGGGTCGATGGTCTGGCCCATCTCCTTGCGCGTTTCGTCGACCTGCACGATCAGTTTGCGGATGTCTGCTGGCATGGGTTCTCCTCGTTCTGCGGCGTGCGTTTCAGCGCAGGCCGTTCCATTGGCTGATGTCCTCGGCCCGGAGCCCACCGACGCGGGCATGCACGCGGTAGCCGGTGGTCATGGCGAGGATGAAGACGATCTCGTCGGCAGCAGGCGCGCCGGGCACGCGCACCTCGATGGCGTCGAACTGGCCGCGCACATAGCTGGCGTTGATGTTGGTGAGCGGCACATCGAGGGCGGCGCCGGGGGGGCCCACCTTCTTGGTGGACGGCACGATGGACAGCGCGTTGCCCGGCTGCCCGCTCTTGGCCTCGCCCTGGCCGGCAGTGTAGGCCGCACGGTCGCCCTTCCAACCCAGCAACTCGCGCATCGCGTAGCCGCCCGGCACATGCCACAGCGCACCATGCTCCAGCTCGCCCGCCGCGCCGACGATGGCGCCCTTGCCGTAGGTGGCGATGGCTTCGCGCGGCACGTCCATGGCGGCCAGCAGGCGCTGGGCCATGTCCACGCCCACCGGGTCCAGCAGCGCCATCATGGGCAGGATGTCCGGCTCGTAGCGGCCGGCGAACGGGTTGGCGAGCACGGCTGCGATGGCGCCGCGCACCAGCGGCTGCTCGGCGCGGGGGCCGAACTCGTGGTGGATGTGCTCGACTTGGGTGAAGACGCGGCGGATGTCGATCATCGTGGTGAAGGGGTGTGCAATTCGTTAAGCAAATACTGAACCAACGGCCGGCGCGAGCACGGCCTCGTCGCGTGCCGACAGCACTCTCCATTGCCCTTGGCACACGATCACGGCGGCGTGGATGAGGCCGTGCAACTGCAGTTCCGTCGCGCGTCGCAGCCCCGATTCGACCGCATCGCGCACCACGGTGGTGGGCAGCGGCGGCACCTGCACGGTGACGGGCAGCGCACCGAGGTCGCTGTCGTCCTTGCATTCGTTGGCGGGGCGACGCTCGATGGCGGGGTGGTCCGCATCGACGGCGTTGGCAACGATGGACGCCGCCGCATCGGCCTGCGCGGCCGTGGCCGCGAGGATGGTCACGCTGTCCGCGATGCCGAGCGAGAAGCTGCGGCCCCGCCAGCCGCTGGTGGCGATGCCACGCACCGGGTCTGCCGCAGCAACGCTGAACTGCCCGTCGGTGCGCAGGCGCTCGGCGTCGCGCGGGTCGAAGCGGGCGAGGTCCGCATAAAGGCCGACCCGCGCCTCGGTGCCAGGCGCCAGATGCAGCGCAATGTCGCCGCCGTTGTTGATCCAGGCGCGGGTAATGCCGGGACGTTGGTAGAAGGCGATCAGCTCCTGCGCCACCGCGCCGGCCACGGCCGCCATCGGCGTGATGAAGGCCGGCAGGAAGGGCAGGCAGGCGGCCTGCATGCGCCGCGCCACTGGGCCGCGCAGGCTTGCATGCTCCGACACCGGCCGGCGCAACGAAGGCAGCTCGGCGACCAGCTCGTCCAGCAGGCCTTCGAAGCGCGCCCAGGCCGCCTCGTGCGCCTCGGCCACGGCGCGCGCCTCACCCTCGGCCTGGACCACGAGGTCGATGGGACCGTGGTGCCAGTGCCAGCGCTGGTCGTCGAGGGCTTGGAGTTGGGCGGGCATGCGTCGCTGCGGCGCGAGAGATCAGCCCAGCATGGGCTTGTGGCCCAGCGGCCACGGGTTGTCGCTGGCCTGGCCGACAAAGCGGCGAGCAAGCGGCGCGCCGTCGTCCTGCCAGGCGCCGCGGCGCAGTGCCTGCTCCAGCGACATCACATGCTCCATGTGGCCACCCAGGTCTGCGTAGTCCTGCAGCCGCATGCTGAACTCGATGGGCGCGATGATGGCCGGCGTGGGCACGGTGCCGAAGCTGTTGTCGGGCATGCGCATGACATCGGCCATCACCGTGATGCCACCCCCTGGCCACACATAGGCCGGCGCGCCGCCGCAGGTCACGTTGACCAGCGCGCGCTTGATCGCCCGCGTGAGCAGGATCGGGTTCTCGGTCACGCCCGCACGCAGACTGCCGCCCGCGCCGCCCAGGAAGAGCACCGTGGTAAGCGAGGGCTCGCAGTTCTCGCCGATGCGCTCGACCACCTTGCGCACGGCTTCGGGCATGGGCTGCGGCACGGGGCGCAGCTCGTCGTCCAGCACGTACCACTCGGCCTGCTCGCCGGTGGTGGAGGTCATCAGCAGCTTGAGGCCCGGCTTGGCCACGCCGGGCTCCCAGCCTTCGATGATGGCCAGCGGGTCGGCGATGTCGGTGCCGCCCCAGCCACTGCCCGGATTGGCGACCTGGAAGTAGCGCCCCGGCGTGGACTTGCGCCCGCGCATCTGGATGCCCGAAGGCGGCATGGCCAGGCAGCGGCCGGCCTGGTGCTCGGTGAGCACGCCGGTGATGTGGTCGTCCACCACCACCACCTCGTCGGCCAGGCCCAGCAGCTGCTTGGCGAAGATGCCCACCGTGGCCGAGCCGCAGCCCACGCGCATGCGCTGCTCTTCGACGCCGTTGACGATGGGCGCGCGGCCGGCCTGGATCACCAAGCTGGCGCCGCCGTCGATGGTGCATTCGGCCGCCTGCTTGTTGCACAGCCGCTGCATCATCTCCAGCGTCATGCGGCCTTCCTTCTTGCTGCCGCCAGTGAGGTGGTGCACGCCGCCCAGCGACAGCATCTGCGAGCCGTACTCGGCCGTGGTCACATGGCCCACCACCTCGCCCTTGTAGCGGACGTTGGCCTGCTCGCTGCCCAGGAAGCGGTCGGTGTCGATCTTCACCTTCACGCTGCAGTAGCTGAAGATGCCTTCGGTGACCACGGTGACCATGTCCACACCCTGCGCCTTGGAGGCCACGATGAAGGGCGCCGGCTTGTAGTCGGGGTAGGTGGTGGAACTGCCGATGCCGGTGACGAAGACCTGGTCGGCCAGCAGCAGGTCGCCGTTCCAGTCGTCCTGCGGTGCATCGGCCGCGGCGGCTTCGACGGTGTCGGCCGCCGGCCGGGCGAAGGGCACCAGGGCCGGCTCGGGCGAGTCGAGCTCGCGCCGCAGCATCACCACCGGGTCGGTGCGCACCAGCACGCCCTCGCGGTTGGCGTAGCGGTCGCAGGCGCCGGTGCGGCCTTCGGAGATCTGGCACAGCACCGGGCAGGCATTGCATTCGACCTTGCTCGTGCTCATGCGCTCGTTGCGCGCGGGGGCGCGGCCCAGGCCGTCGGGCGTGGTGGGCAGGGCCGGCACGTCGATGCCGGGCAGGCCGTCGGTCTTGGTGTGTTCTGTCATCGTGGGCTTTCGTGCAACGCGGCCTGTGTGTGCAACAAGCATGCCGGAAATCGGCTTGGCGGCGATGCACCGTTTGTGTAGCATCCGCTCCATATTCATGTTGTGATCGCTACATGAAACGAATCTAGCGGCCCGGCGCGATGCTTGCATGGGTGTTTTCCAGAGTGCACGACTCCCCTTCCTGGTGCGTCGTGAACGAAAATGGGCAGCACCAGCCAGTGGCGCCGCAAGCCTGATGCGCATGCCCTCGTGCCACCCGCCAGCTTCCCTTTCATTTGGTTATTAGCTTATGAGTGCCTTCGCCGAAGAACGCGTCCTGACCGTCCACCACTGGACCGACCGCCTGTTCAGCTTCACCACCACGCGCGACCCTGCCCTGCGCTTTTCCAACGGGCACTTCACGATGATCGGCCTCAAGGTCGACGGCAAGCCGCTGCTGCGTGCCTACAGCATCGTGAGCGCGAACTACGAGGAGCACCTCGAGTTCCTGAGCATCAAGGTGCCCGACGGCCCGCTCACCTCCCGGCTGCAGCACATCAAGGTCGGCGACACCATCGTGGTGGGCCGCAAGCCCACAGGCACGCTGCTGATCGACTACACACTGCCCGGCAAGCGCCTGTACCTGTTCGGCACCGGCACCGGCGTGGCGCCCTTCCTGAGCGTGATCCGCGACCCCGAGACCTACGAGAAGTTCGAGAAGGTCATCCTGGTGCACGGCGTGCGCGAGGTGGCCGAGCTGGCCTACCACGACACCATCACGCAGGACCTGCCGCACCACGAGTTCCTGGGCGAGATGGTGAGCGAGCAGCTGCTGTACTACCCCACCGTCACGCGCGAGCCCTTCCGCAACCAGGGCCGCATCACGGACCTGATCACCAGCAACAAGCTCACCGACGACCTGGGCCTGCCGCCGCTCAACCCCGCGGAAGACCGCGTGATGCTGTGCGGCAGCCCGATGCTGCTGGCCGACATGAAGCTGATCCTGGAGCAGCGCGGCTTCCACGAAGGCAACACGACCACCCCCGGCGACTACGTTGTCGAACGTGCCTTTGTAGAGAAGTAACCCAGGTGGCCACGCGCAAGACGCCCGCCAAGCCGCAGCGCAAGACCGGCGTGCGCGAGGCGCAGGCGCAGGCCTCGCGCGAGGCCATCCTGCGTGCGGCCACCAAGGTGTTCGCCAGGTACGGCTACGAGGGCGGCAGCGTGGAGAAGATCTCGCGCGCGGCCAAGTCGTACGACCGGATGATCTATTACTACTTCGGCAGCAAGGAAGGCCTGTTCGTGGCCGTGCTGGAGGGCATCTACCAGCGCATGGACGAGGCCGAGGCCGCCATGGCGCTGGACATGGCCCGCCCGGTCGAGGCGCTGACCGAGGTGATCCGCTTCGTGCTGGGCTACTACCGGCGCAATCCCGACTTCGTCACCCTGCTCAACACCGAGAACCTGCACAAGGGCCGGCACATCGCCAAGTCGGTGCGCGCGCGCGAATACTCGTCGCGGGCGGTGGCGGTGATCGCCTCGATTCTGGAGAGCGGTGCGGCCCAGGGCCTGTTCCGCCCC
Source organism: Pseudacidovorax sp. DMC4 (assembly GCF_056314265.1). Classification (NCBI taxonomy): domain Bacteria; kingdom Pseudomonadati; phylum Pseudomonadota; class Betaproteobacteria; order Burkholderiales; family Comamonadaceae; genus Pseudacidovorax; species Pseudacidovorax sp. DMC4. Next base: position 10,497 of record NZ_JBQUYR010000001.1, read on the forward strand.
GACCTGGCCGCGCGCGACGTGTACCTGCTGATCGCGGCGACGGGCTACTTCTACATGTCCAACCGCTACACGCTCGCCAGCTTCCTGGGCGAGCAGCTCGACGCACCCGAGGCCGCCCAGCACTGGGAGGCCTTCGTCACTGAGACGGTGCTGCGCACCGTGCGGCAGGACGACAGCACGGAATCCATTTCCCCCCACGACAAGGACACGAACAAATGGCAGAAGTCGCCGCCGCCGGCAAGTCGGGCAAGGTCGTCATCCAGAACATAGGGCTGCTGCTCTCGGGCGACATCGACCAGCCCATCCTGCAGGCCGACACCATCGTGGTCGAGGACGGCCTGATCGCCGCCGTCGGCCGCTACAAGGACTGTGACGTCGAAGGCGCCACCACCGTCATCGACGCGCGCCAGACCTGCGTGGCGCCGGGTCTGATCGACAGCCACGTGCACCCCGTGGCCGGCGACTGGACGCCGCGCCAGAGCCAGCTCAACTGGATCGAGTCCAGCATGAATGGCGGCGTCACCACCATGATCTCCGCGGGCGAGGTGCACTACCCCGGCCGGCCCAAGGACATCGTCGGCCTCAAGGCCCTGGCCATCACCGCGCAGCGCGCCTTCGACGCCTTCCGCCCCGGCGGCGTGAAGGTGCTGGCCGGCGCGCCGGTGATCGAGAAGGGCATGGTCGAGAGCGACTTCAAGGAACTGGCCGAGGCCGGCGTCGGCCTGCTGGGCGAGGTGGGCCTGGGCAGCGTCAAGGCCGGCTACGAGGCCAAGGAGATGGTGGCCTGGGCCCGCAAGTACGGCATCCAGAGCACCATCCACACGGGCGGCCCGTCCATCCCGGGCTCGGGCCTGATCGACAAGGACGTGGTGCTGGAGGCCGACGCCGACATCATCGGCCACATCAACGGCGGCCACACCTCGCTGCCCGAGGCGCATGTGTGCGAGCTGTGCGAGAAGAGCACCCGCGGCATCGAGATCGTGCACAACGGCAACGAGCGCGTGGCCATCGCGGCGGCCAGGGCGGCGCTCGAACTCAAGTGCCCGCACCGCGTGATCCTGGGCACCGACGGCCCGGCCGGCTCGGGCGTGCAGCCGCTGGGCATCCTGCGCATGATCGCCATGCTCTCGTCGCTGGCCAACATCCCGGCCGAGCTGGTGTTCTGCTTCGCCACCGGCAACACGGCCCGCATGCGCAAGCTCAACTGCGGCCTGATCGACAAGGGCTATGCGGCCGACTTCGTCTTCCTGGACCGCGCCCAGCACACGGCCGGCCGCACGCTGCTCGAAAGCGTGCAGCTGGGCGACCTGCCGGGCGTGGGCATGGTGATGATCGACGGCATCGTGCGCTGCGGCCGCAGCCGCAACACGCCGCCCGCCACGGAAGTGCCCGTGGTCGTGTCCGGCGCGCATTGAGTCGGCGCGCCGCCCGGCTCAGCGTCTGAAGACCAGGTAGCGCGCCGACAGGTAGTTGACGCCCATGCCGGCGATGCTGCCGGCGGCCACGCCGAGCAGCGGTGCCGCCGGGCCCTGCAGCGCATGCAGCACGGCCACGTAGGCCGCGTAGTTGACGAGGGCGCCGCCCAGCATGGCGGCGAGGTAGCGCAGGTATTCGTGCCACAGCGGCAGGCGCCGCGCGCCATCGGCAAAGGTGAAGCGCCGGTTGATCAGCCAGGTGGCCGTGGCCGCGCCCCAGAAGGACAGCACCCGCCCCGCATACCAGCCCACATGCGGCGCCAGCAGGTACAGCAGGCCGGCATCGACGGCGAAGCCGATGACGCCCGCGATGCCGAAGCTCAGCAGGCGGCGCAGCAGCGGGCCGGAGATCACCGCAGCACTTTCGCCGGACCAGCCGGGCGGACGTTCACTGCACGCTCGCCGGCGTTGCCAGCCGCGCCGCGCCGGGAATGGCGAGGTAGGCGATGCGCTTGACCTCGCGGCGACCCAGCGTGACGGTGCGCAGCACGGCGCCGCAGCTGGCCGACAGCATGGCGGCGAGCATCAGGCCGGTGGCCAGCACCGCGGTGGGCAGGCGCGGCACCAGCCCGGTGTGCAGGTAGGTCAGCAGCAGCGGGAAGGCCAGGCCCAGCGAGGCCAGCGCCAATACCGCCGTCACGATCATGAAGAACAGCAGCGGCCGCTCGCTCACGAACAGCTTGGTGATGGTGACCAGGATGCGCCAGCCGTCGCGGTAGGTCGACAGCTTGCTTTCCGAGCCTTCGGGACGCGCGAGATAGCGTACCGGCAGCTCGTCCCAGGGCATGCGCAGTTCCAGCGCATGCACCGTGAGCTCGGTCTCGGTCTCGAAGCCCTGCGACAGCGCCGGGAAGGACTTCACATACCGGCGCGAGAAGACGCGCAGGCCCGACAGCATGTCGCTGAACTCGCCGCCGAAGAGCTTGACCACGGCCCCCGTCAGCATGCGGTTGCCGAGGCGATGGCCGCGGCGGTAGGTCTGCGCGTCTTGTTGATCGTCCTGCCGGGCGCCCACCACCATGTCGAGGTTGCCCTGCACCAGCATGTCGATCATCTCGGGCAGCCGGGCCAGGTCGTAGGTGGCGTCACCGTCGACCATGATGTAGATGTCGGCCTCGACGTCGGCGAACATGCGCCGCACCACGTTGCCCTTGCCGCGCAGGCGCACGGTGGTCACCCGCGCCCCATGGGCCCGGGCCACGGCGGCGGTGTCGTCGCTGGACGCGTTGTCGAACACATGCACCTGGGCCTGCGGCAGATGGGTGCGGAAGCCTTCGATCACCTGGGCGATGGCCAGGGCTTCGTTGTAGCAGGGAATGACGGCGGCAATGCGCATGCGGGCAGATCGGTGGTGGTGACGAGGCAGCGGAAGAGCGGCCGAGGCATCAGGACGGGTCCGGGACGATCCGGTACGCCTTCACGCCATCGCGCTCGACCAGCAGCTTGAAGTGGTGCTCGAAGCCGGGCTTGCCATCGACATAGGGCCCGAGCGCCGTCTGGACGACGATGGTACCGAAGCCGTGCTGCACCAACTTGCGCGCCATCTCGGGGGCGGGCAGCAGCAGGAAGTCGACGTAGCGGTAGGGACCGAACACATCGCCCCAGACCGGGTTGGGCGCGAAGTAGATCGCGTCGCTCAGACCCACCTGATAGAGGCGGCCGGGCTGCGGATGCGCGCGCAGCCAGCTCAGCACCACGTAACCCGGCACGTTGCGGGCCAGGAAGGCCTCGCGCGTCTCGGGCGTGGGCGCGATCTGGCGGACGTGGTTCCACAGCCGCACCCCGCCGGCGACGACGAGCACGGACAGAAGGGCGACGCCGAGCCCGGCCACCGACCGGGCGCGCGCCCGGTCGCCGACGTGCCGCTGCAGCGCGGCAGCGGCCCAGCGCCACAGCTGGCACCAGCCGATCGCGCCCAGCCAGGCCAGGATCGGGAACGAGGCCGCCATGTAGCGCGGATAGCGCGAGGTGGCCAGCCACACCAGCACCGACCAGGCGCCGAACAGCGCCGCGGCGCGCACCGCGGGCCGCGTCTTCCAGACCGCCGCGAAGGGCACCAGCAGCGCCGGCCACAGCATGACGTTGGGCAGGGCTGCGTGGGCACGCACGTCGTCGACCTGGCGCTGGTAGTCGTCCAGGTTCCAGTTGGTGAAGCCGAACACCTTGGCGCCGATGGGATTGAACGGATCGCCCGTCTGCAGCCAGTTGCGGCCGAACCAGTAGAGGCACGGCAGCAGGAAGCAGCCCAGGGCCAGGAGCCAGGGCCCTGGCCGGCGCTCGCGCCAGGCCACGCACACGGCCACCAGCGGCAGGAAGGTGAGCGCCTGGTACTTGCTGCCCGCCGCAACGCCCAGGTAGAAGGCGGCCAGGCCCAGCCAGCGCGCCGGCCGCCGCGGCTGCGCCGGCGTGACCGGCGTGCTCCACCACAACCAGAGCACGGTAAAGGCCGCCACCACGAACAGCGCCACGCCCATGTCGATGAGGGCGTTGAAGAACTCGCCCATCATCAGCCACACCGCCGCCGCAATCGCGGCGCAGATGCGGTCGGTGTGCGTGATGGCCAGTCGCCATACCAGCGCAGCCGCCAGCCAGCCGCCCAGTGCATGCAGCAGGTGCGGGAACACGTCGCCCGCCAGCGGCAGCGCGGCCGCATAGAGCAGGTCGTAGTTGTAGGGGAACCAGGGGTAGCGCAGCCAGTCGTGAATGCCCAGCGCGCCGCTCTCCGCCACCTGCCGCGCATAGGGCAGGTGGTACATCATCTCGTCGAAGGCATGCGGCGGTGCCATCGGCTCGAACAGGCTGATGACGAAGGCCCCGATGGCAACCACGGTCGCCACGCGCTCGGCGCGGCCCAGCGGCGGGCCCGGCGGCAGGGTCAGCAGCAGCCGCCACTGGGCAGGCAGGCGCCAGAGGGCCAGCACGAGCCCGATGGCCAGCAGCGCCAGAGTGCCCGGCGGCCGCAGCGCGCCCGCGACGCCCAGCGCCTGCAGCGCCACGATCGCCAGGCCGAGGCCGGTGGCGGCGGACAGCGCCATGCGCAGCCAGGGGTCGTCGCGCCCCGGCGTGCCGGGCGCGCCAGCCCACAGCCGGCGCATGACGGCATCGCCCGCACCCCAGAGCGCCAGCAGCACCACGGCCAGGCCGAGCAGGTGCACGGCCGTGAAGCTCAGCTTCTGCAGCAGGAGAAGAATGGCAGCCTCCGCTTCAGAGGTTCGGCGCCAAGAGCCGCTCTAGCTCGGATTCCGCGAGCCGGCGACGTGCTGCCTGGTCCTGCAGCTGGTCGTGCCCGATCTTGCCCACGTTGAAGTAGGTGCTGTCGGGATGGCTCAGGTAGAAGCCCGACACGCTCGCCGCCGGCGTCATCGCCAGCGATTCAGTCAGGCCCATGCCGATCTCGGCGCACTGCAGCAGCTCGAACATCGGTCCCTTGACGCTGTGATCCGGGCAGGCCGGATAGCCCGGCGCCGGGCGGATGCCGCGGTACTGCTCCTTGATCATCTCGTCATTGCTCAGCTGCTCGTCAGCGGCATAGCCCCAGAGGTCCAGGCGCACGCGATGGTGCAGCGCCTCGGCAAAGGCTTCGGCCAGGCGGTCGGCCAGGGCCTTGAACATGATGGCCGAGTAGTCGTCCAGGTCGTCGAGGAAGTACTTCTCGCGCTTCTCGGCACCGATGCCCGCGGTGACGGCGAAGGCGCCCACATAGTCGGCCACGCCCGAGTCGCGCGGCGCGACGAAGTCGGCCAGGCAGCGGCTCGGGCGCATCACGCCATCCACGGCCTGCTTCTCGGTCTGCTGGCGCAGGCCGTACCAGGTGAGCAGCGGTGTCTCGCGCGACTCGTCGGCATACAGCACGATGTCGTCGTCGCGCTCGGTGTTGGCCGGCCAGAAGCCCACCACCGCGTTGGCCGTGAGCCAGCGGCCCTCGATCAGCCGCTGCAGCATGCGCTTGCCGTCGCTGAAGACGCGCTGGGCCTCGGTGCCGACGATCTCGTCCTTCAGGATCTGCGGGAAGGGCCCGGCCAGGTCCCAGGTCTGGAAGAAGGGGCCCCAGTCGATGTACTTGGCCAAGTCCGCCAGGTCGTAGTTGCGGAACACGCGCCGGCCGATGAACTTCGGCTTGGGCGGCTGGTAGCCGGTCCAGGCGATGGGCGTCTTGTTGGCGCGGGCCTTGGTCAGGGGCCACAGCGGCACCTGCTTCTTGTTGGCATGCTGCTGGCGCACCTTGTCGTAGTCGGCATTGAGCTCGGCGATGTAGTTCGCCGCCTGCTCCGACAGCAGGCTCTGCGCCACGCTCACGCTGCGCGAGGCATCGGGCACATAGACCACCGGGCCCTCGTAGTGCGGCGCGATCTTCACGGCCGTGTGCACCCGGCTGGTGGTGGCGCCGCCGATCAGCAGCGGGATCTTCTTGACGCGGAAGTGCTCGTCCTTCTGCATCTCGCCGGCCACGTACTGCATCTCTTCGAGGCTGGGCGTGATCAGGCCCGACAGGCCCACGATGTCCGCGCCCTCGACCTTGGCGCGGGCCAGGATCTCGTGGCACGGGACCATCACGCCCATGTTCACCACCTCGAAGTTGTTGCACTGGAGCACGACGGTGACGATGTTCTTGCCGATGTCGTGCACGTCGCCCTTGACGGTGGCGATGACGATCTTGCCCTTGCTGCGCACGTCGCGGCCCGCGGCCTCGTCGCGCTTCTTCTCTTCTTCGATGTAGGGAATGAGGTGGGCCACGGCCTGCTTCATCACGCGGGCGCTCTTGACCACCTGCGGCAGGAACATCTTGCCGGCGCCGAACAGGTCGCCCACGATGTTCATGCCATCCATCAGTGGGCCTTCGATGACGTGCAGCGGCCGGCCGCCCGGCTGGGCCACGATGGCCTGGTAGGCCTCTTCGGTGTCCTCGACGATGAAGTCGGTGATGCCGTGCACCAGCGCGTGGGCCAGGCGCTCGTCCACGGACTTCGGCTGTTCGGGCGTGCCGCGCCATTCGAGCTTCTTGCTCTCGTCCTTGGCGCCGCTGCGAGCGGTCTCGGCGATCTCGACCAGGCGCTCGCCGGCGTCGGGGCGCCGGTTGAGCACCACGTCTTCCACGCGCTCCCGCAGCTGCGGCTCCAGGTCGTCGTACACGCCCACCATGCCGGCGTTGACGATGCCCATGTCCATGCCCGCCTGGATGGCGTGGTACAGGAAGACGGTGTGGATCGCCTCGCGCACCGGGTCGTTGCCGCGGAAGCTGAAGCTCACGTTCGACACGCCGCCCGACACCTTGGCGCCCGGCAGGTTCTGCTTGATCCAGCGCGTGGCCTCGATGAAATCGACGGCGTAGTTGTTGTGCTCCTCGATGCCCGTGGCCACCGCGAAGATGTTGGGGTCGAAGATGATGTCCTCGGGCGGAAAGCCCACCTCGTCCACCAGCACGCGGTAGGCCCGCTCGCAGATCTCGATCTTGCGGGCATAGGTGTCGGCCTGGCCCTGCTCGTCGAAGGCCATCACCACGGCGGCGGCGCCGTAGCGGCGGATCAGCCGCGCCTCGTGCTTGAACTTGTCCACCCCCTCCTTCATGGAGATGGAATTGACAATGCCCTTGCCCTGGATGCAGCGCAGGCCGGCCTCGATCACCTCCCACTTGGAGCTGTCCACCATGATCGGCACGCGCGCGATGTCGGGCTCGCTGGCGATCAGGTTCAGAAAGCGCACCATGGCCGCCTTGCTGTCCAGCATGGCCTCGTCCATGTTGATGTCGATCACCTGGGCGCCGTTCTCCACCTGCTGGCGGGCCACGGCCAGTGCTTCCTCGAACTGGCCGTTCAGGATCATGCGGGCGAAGGCCTTGGAGCCCGTGACGTTGGTGCGCTCGCCGATGTTGACGAACAGCGTGCCCGCGTCGATGACGACCGGCTCCAGGCCGGACAGCAGCATCGGGGGAACGGAAGGGGCGGAGGAACTCATGGACGGCACACCTGGGGGCGGGAATCAGGTGAGCGTCGTTGCAGCCGGCGCCTGGCGGCCGGCGTCCGGTCCCGCCAAGCCTCACGGTCCGGGCCGCTCGGGCGCCACCGCAGGTGGTGTGCCGGGGCCCGCCGTTGCAACGCTCCTTGCGCGGGGAGCGCGGATTTTATAGGGCTCGACCCGGGATAACCCCGAAAGACCGGCGCGCACCCCGGCCTCCGTCAGCGCGGCGCGGCAGCCCTCAGGTGGCGCTGACCGGCCGTGCCGCCGCCGAGGCGGGCAGCCCGAACACGGCGTCGAACACCCAGTTGAAGACGAAGGTGTAGACCAGGAAGAACACCACCAGCGCCAGGTCCATCACCAGCGCCTCCCACAGGCTGATCTCCAGCCACCAGGCGATGGTGGGGACCAGCAGCATCACCAGCCCGCCCTCGAATCCGATGGCATGCGCCACCCGGCGGCCCAGGCTGCGGCCGCGCTTGGCCTGGCGCGCCTCCCAGCGCTCGAACAGGGTGTTGAACAGCAGGTTCCAGGCGATGGCAATGGCCGAGGCCATCACCGCCACCACGCCGGAATGGCCCACGCCCTGCCCCGACATCCAAGCCAGTCCCAGGCTGGCGACCACGATGGCGATGCCTTCGTAGAGGGTGATGTAGACGACGCGCCGCTTGATGCCCTGCATGGCTTTCTTCTTTCTGGACGGGAAACTTTGGATCACGATCTCACTGTATTTCTGTCGCACTGACACATAAAGTCAGCTTCTTTCAGATTCGCTGAAAGATCGCCATGCTCAGCAGCGACGACGTCGCCCTCTTCCTCGCGGTCCTCGACCACGGCTCCTTCTCGGCCGCCGCGCGCGCTCTGCGGCGGGTGCCCTCGGCGGTGAGCATGGGCATCGCCCAGCTCGAAGCCCAGTTGGACCTGCAACTCTTCGACCGCGGCGGCCGCGAGCCGCGCCCCACCGCCGCCGCCCGCTCGCTGGAGCCGCAGGCCCGGCTGCTCGCCGCCCAGCTCAAGGCGCTGGAGGTGCAGGCGCTGGCCCTGACGCAAGGGCTGGAGGAGCGGCTGACGCTCGCCATCGCGCCGGAACTGCTGAGCGGCCCCTGGAGCCAGCCACTGGCCGCACTGGCGCAGACGCATCCATCCCTGGAGGTGGAGGTGCTCGCGGCCCCGCAGGCCGACGCGCTGGCCCTGCTGCACAGCGGCCGGGCGCAGCTCGCACTGGTCTTCGAGCGGCCCAGCCTCGATGGCCGCGAGGGCTTCCAGGAGGTGGCGACCGAGACGCTGGTCGCCGTGATGGCACCCGACCATCCGGTGCTGGTCGCCGCCGGCGGCCGCCTGCGCGAGCAACACCTGATCGACACCCGCCAGATCGTGGTGGCCGGCCGCGACCCGGCGCAGCGCGATCCGCGCACCGTGTTCGCCCGTCACACCTGGCGCACCGACAACGCGCTGGCGGCGCTGAGCCTGCTGACGGCCGGCCTGGGCTGGGGCTGGTTGCCCCGGCCCTCCGTGCAGCCGCATGTGGCGGCGGGTGCGCTGGTGGAGATCCCCTTCGAGAACCTCAGCAACCGGCTGGACCTGTGGGTGGATGTGGTCTGGTCCAAGGAGCGCCCGCTGGGGCTGGGTGCCCGGCAGGTGATCGAGGCGCTGCGGCGCAAGCGGCCGGACGAGGAGGAACGCGACGGAAGCTGAAGGCGCTCATCCTCCCAGCGGCCTGGCCCTTCGGACTCCGAATGCGAAGCCACGCCTTGCGCTTGCTACGGTCGCGCGCTGACGATCAACAGGCGTCGGAGCAGGCCATGCCCGGGCACCCGAGGAACTGGCTTTGCCAGGCCTCTGGGTGCGCCCCCTCCAAGCCGAAGGCGACCGCGAAGCGGCATGGGGGTGTCAGCGCGCGATGTACGAGCCCGACTTCCCGCCGTGCTTCTCCAGCACCTGCACACCGTCGATCACCATGCCGCGGTCGGCCGCCTTGCACATGTCGTAGATGGTCAGCAGCGCCACCTGCACAGCGGTGAGTGCCTCCATCTCGACGCCCGTCGGGCCGACCGTCTCGACCGTCGCGCGGCAGCGCACGGCGGGCACGTCGCCCGGCTCGGTCTCGAACTCGACCGCCACGCGGGTGATGGCCAGCGGATGGCACAGCGGGATCAGGTCGCTGGTCTTCTTGGCCGCCTGGATGCCGGCGATGCGCGCCACGCCCAGCACGTCGCCCTTCTTGGCCGTGCCCGACTCGACCAGCGCCAGCGTGGCCGCCTGCATGCGGATGCGCCCTTCCGCGATCGCGGTGCGGTGCGTGGCCGGCTTGGCCGCCACGTCCACCATGTGGGCCTGGCCCTGGGCGTCGAAATGGGTGAGGGGTGAGGACATGGGGCTGAACGATCCGGCGGGAGGCGCATCATACGGGCCGGAAAAAGCCACCGATGCTGCGTCCGATGCCGTCTTCTGCCACCCTCCGCGACATGCCTGCCCCGCCGTCCGCCGCTGCGCGCGGTATCTCTTCGCTGCCTGGGCCGCGACGACCGCGGCGGGCTGCGCGCGTCGCGCTGGCCGTGGCCCTGGCGGGCGCCCAGCTCGCTGCCGTGCCCCTCCATGCCCAGACCCTGACGCCGGCCCGCCCGCTGCCCGGCCTGGGCGATGGCGCCGAAATGAGCACCGGCACCGAGCGCGAACTGGGCGACCGCATCGCCCGCGAGCTCTACCGTGACCCGGATTTCATCGACGACCCGGTGCTCGCCGACTACGTCCAGGGCATCTGGCAGCCGCTGCTGGCCGCGGCCCGCCAGCGCGGCGAGCTCACGCCCGAGCTGGACGAACGCTTCGCCTGGGTGCTGCTGATCGGCCGCGACCGCAGCATCAATGCTTTCGCGTTGCCCGGCGGCTACCTCGGCGTGAACACGGGGCTCATCGCCATCGTCGGCAGCCGCGACGAGCTCGCCTCGGTGCTGGCCCACGAACTCACCCACGTCACGCAGCGGCACATCTCCCGCATGCTCACGCAGCAGAGCCGGCAGATGCCGCTGATGCTGGCGGCCATGCTGCTGGGCGGCCTGGCGATGAGCAAGAGCGGCCGCAGCGGTGGCGACCTGGGCTCGGCCATGATGGTCGGCGGCCAGGCCATGGCCATGCAGAAGCAGCTGGACTTCTCGCGCGACATGGAGCGCGAGGCCGACCGCATCGGCTTCGGCGTGATGAGCCAGGCTGGCTTCGCGCCGCAGGGCGCCGCCGTCATGTTCGAGAAGCTGCAGTACGCCTCGCGGCTGAACGACAACGGCAGCTATCCCTACCTGCGCAGCCACCCGCTGACCAGCGAGCGCATCACCGAGATGCAGGCGCGCGTGCAGTTCCGCGAAGGGGCGCCCCCGCCGACTGTGGCCCTGACACCCGAGCACGCCATGATCGCGGCCCGTGCCAGCGTGCTGGGCCGCCCGGGCGTGGACCTGCTGCGCCAGTGGGTGCAGGCCGCGCAGGGCAGCACGGCACCTGCCAGTGCGGCCACCGCCGGCACCCTCTATGCGGGCGCCATGGCCGCCAGGGAGCTGCGCGATCTGCCCGCTGCGCGCAGCCTGGCGCAGAAGCTGCGCACGCAGGTCGGCACGGCCGGCGAGCCGGCCCGGCTGGCGCGGCTGCTGGCGGCCGAGATCGAGATGGGCGCCGGCAATGCGCCCGCGGCCGTCGCCCTGCTCGACGTGCGCGCCAGAACCCGTGGCGAGATGCTGATGGCCGGCCAGGCCGCCCTGCTGACCCGGACCCATGCCGCGGAGGCCGCGCCGGTGCTGCGCGACTGGGTGGCCACGCATCCGCGCGACGCGACCGTGTGGCGGCTGCTCGGCGGGCTGTACGACGTGGAAGGCGACACCCTGCGCGCCATCCGCGCCGAAGCCGAGGCGCAGGTCGCCCAGCTGGACTACGTGGCGGCACGCGACCGCTTCCGCGCGGCCCAGGACTACGTGCGCGAGACCACCGCCAAGGGCGGCCGCGTCGACCACATCGAGGCCTCGATCGTGGACGTGCGTGCGCGCGAGATCGAACGCCTCGCGCGCGAGCAGATGGAAGAGAAGCCGATGTAGCCGGCCGAGCCGCCCAACAGGCGGCGTGGCGCATCAGCGGTGCCGCGGCCTCAGCGCCGGCTGGCGCCGATGGCGGCCTCGATGATCACGCCGAAGATCGAGTACAGCAGCGAGCCGAACAGCGCCGCCCAGAAGCCGTCGACATGGAAGCCGGGCAGCAGCCCCGAGGCCATCCAGAAGATGAGCGCATTGACGACGAAGAGGAACAGCCCGAGCGTGATCAGCGTGACCGGCAGGGTCAGGATCACCAGCACGGGCCGCACGAAGACGTTGAGCAGCGCGAGCACGGCCGCCGCGATCATCGCGCTGCCGAATCCCGAGATCTGCACCCCGCCGTAGAGGTAGGTGACCATCAGCAGCGCCAAGGCGCTGAGCACCCATTTGAGGATCAATCGCATGGCGCCAGCATAGCCGGTGGACCTGACGGCGGGCAGCATGCCGGCCCGGCCGGCACGCCGCTCAGTCAGCCAGGCCGGGCGCCAGCAGCAGGAAGGCGGCCAGCCCCGCCAAGCCACCCGGCAAGGCCCGCGCGCCGGGCACGAGCGGGTGGCGCGGTGCCGACTCGGCCGCCGCCGGCACCACCGGCTCCATGGTCGAGCCGATGCGAGGACGGCGCGCATCCACCACGCGGGCCGCGCCGTGCTCCAGATGCAGACGCTGCGTCAGTTCGACCAGCGGCCCCTTGGCCAGCACGGCGGTGGTCTGCGCGCCCTCGCGGGCCAGCAGGGGCCCCAGCGCTTCCTGCACGCGGGCGAACCACTTGGCGCGCCAGTTCTCGCGCGCGCTGTGGCTCACCCACTTGCTGATGCGGTGGGTCATGCGCGGCGCGCAGGCCACCACGATCCAGTGCCGGTCCGGCGCGGCCGGTGCCAGCTGGTCCAGGTGTTCCACGGCATAGGCCGCGTCGTCCACGTACAGGATGATCTTGTCCATCGAGGGGCTCCTTGGGCCGGGAAAGTGGGGAGGACAGAAGGAGGCCGGCCCACCGAAAAGGTTCAGCCGGCCTCGAACGCGATCAATGCACGGCCACCTGCTTGCTGCGGCGGGCCAGCACGGCCTTGCCGATGGCCAGCACCAGCAGCGCGCCAGCGATCTGGGCACCGTACTTGATCACGTCGGTCTGCGGCAGCTTCAGCATCCACTGCCAGCGGTCGGGGTTGGCCAGCACCGGATCGGTGACCAGCATGCCGCCGGCGATCCAGCCCAGCAGCATGCCGCCGAGGGTGATGATCAGCGGATAGCGCTCCATCAGCTTGATGACCAGCTGGCTGCCCCAGACGATGATCGGGATCGAGATCACGAGGCCCAGCACCACCAGCAGCAGCGAGTGGTCGCCGGCGTTCTGGGCGGCGCCGGCGATGGCGATGACGTTGTCCACGCTCATCACCAGGTCGGCCACGATGATGGTCTTGATGGCGGCGAACAGGCGGTCGCTGCTCGCGACCTCGCCGTGGCCCTCTTCATCGGGCGCCAGCAGCTTGATGCCGATCCACACCAGCAGCAATGCGCCGACCAGCTTCAGGAAGGGCAGATTCAGCAGCGTCATCGCGAAGGCGATGAGCACCACCCGCAGGATGATGGCACCGGCGGTGCCCCAGATGATGCCCTTGGTGCGCTGCGCGGGCGGCAGCTTGCGGCAGGCCAGCGCGATCACGACCGCGTTGTCGCCACCCAGCAGGATGTCGATGATGATGATCTGCCCGAGTGCGACCCAGAACTCGGGAGAAGTCAGAAAGTCCATAGATTCCTCAATACCTGTGACCGATGAGCAGGCGGCTGGCGCCTGCCGGGGAGGGCAGCCCGCTGCGGGCTGATCGAGGAAGGTGCACCGAGGGGTGCACCATGGAACCGAAGGACGGCCTTGATCAGCCCGAAGCGGGCTCATCAAAGGTCTTGCTCGGAACGGCTCCTTTGCGGATACCGGACCCGGAACTGCCGGAAGCTTGCGCTTCGTACTGACGACAGGACCGACAGCGCCGGCGTGGGGCCGGGCCGGGAGCTACTCCCCTTCGAACGGCGCGATTGGAACACAGCGCCCTCGCGAGGCGCAAGGCGGGAACCATGGCGATAAGATCGCCGGCCCTCATTTCGATCAAGACGGCATTCCGGCCGTCGCGGTCGCCACGTTTCCTCCTGCATGGCCGGCATCCACATCACCGACATCGAGGCCGCCATCAACCACTGGCGGCGACTGAAGCCATCGCCCGACGGCATCAGCCTGGCACCCGAGGTGCGCGCGCTGGCCGAGGTCTATGCGCTGATGGTCTTCCACCGCGAGGACGAGGCCGACGAGTTCGGCTTTCCGCCGAAGGCCTGGGCGGCGTGGGCGGCCTGGTATGAGACCACCCCCGACACGCCGTGCATCGCCATCTGCTCGACCAGCCAGGGCGACGACGAATGCAAGGGCTGCGGCCGCAGCTTCGACGAGGTGCAGCACTGGCCTGCGATGAGCCCGGCCGAGAAGCGGCAGACCTGGCGCCGCATCACCATGCAGGACACGGCGTGGCGCTTCAACCGCTATGCCGAACGTGCGCGTGAGGCGGATGCGCCTGCCGCAGACGAGCCGCCGCCCTCGGACCCCGCCGCGCCGGCGGTCGGCGATCCGACACCCTGAGCGAATCCCCGTACGCCCATGCGCCGCCTGGCCCAGGCCCCCAATCTGGCATTGGCCACCCTGTGGGCCGATGCCCTGCGGGCACAGGGGCTGTCGGTGAGCGTGCAGCGCGAGTACCTGGGCGCCGCCGCAGGCCAGTTGCCGCCGGACCAGTGCCTGCCGGAGCTGTGGGTCGAGCACGACGACGACCACAGCCGCGCCCTGCGCCTGCTGGGCGCGCTGCAGCGCCCCCCGCAGCGCCAGTGGCACTGCCGCTGCGGGGAGTTCGTGGAAGGCGGCTTCGAGCAGTGCTGGAACTGCGGCGCGCCGATGCCGGGGCTCTGATCGGGCAGCCAGAGCGCGACGCATCGAACCGCCGTCTGCCAAAGAGAGTGCGCCTGCCGACGCCCTCTCCCGCAGCACGATGCGCTGCGCGAACGCCGTGTTAGCGCGAGCCCGCGCTCACTTCAAGCGCTGTGGCTCGATGTCGACGGAGCGCTCGCCGTCGCCAAGCATCAGCACGCCCTCCTGGACCGTGGCCTGCAACTGCATGCTGCGCTGGGCCAGGGCCGACAGTTGCTGCGAGGCCGCCGTGGGAATGCGCCACACCTGCAGGTTCTGCGGCCGGGTCAGCCTGGTCTCGATGCCGCGCCACCAGACCTCGGCGGAGCTGGCGAAGGCGTAAACCACCACCTGGTCCGCCTTGCCGCAGGCCTTGGTCACCGGCTTGTCCTCGGGCTGGCCCACCTCGATCCACAGCCGCGTGCGACCGGTGAAGTCGCGCAGCCAGACATCGGGTTCGTCCGGGTCGGACAGGCCGGCGCCGAAGGCCAGCTGGCCGTCGCCGCCGCACATGGCCTCCAGCTGGTGCGCCTGAAGGGCCAGCGCCGCCAGGCGGATCATCATGCGTTCGTCGGTCTCGCTCGGATGGCGGGCCAGGGTCAGCGCATGGTCGGCGTAGTAGCCGTGGTCGATGTCGGCCACGGCCAGGTTGGCCTTGAAGATGGTGGACTTGAGCGCCATCAGGCTTGGCCGCCGCCCACGCGTCGGGCCAGCTCGGCCGCCTTGCCGGTGTAGCTGCCGGGCGTCATCGCCAGCAGTCGCTCCTTCTCGGCCTCGGGGATCTCGAGCGAGCGGATCAGCCCGTGCAGCGCCTCGGCCGTCACCGCCTGGCCGCGGGTCACTTCCTTGAGCTTCTCGTAGGCGCCGGCCACGCCGTAGCGGCGCATCACGGTCTGGATCGGCTCGGCCAGCACTTCCCAGCTGCTGTCCAGGTCCTCGGCCAGGGCGGCCTCGTTGAGCTCCAGCTTGCCCAGACCGGTGGCCAGGCTGGCATACGCCAGCACGGCATAGCCGAAGGCCACGCCAACGTTGCGCAGCACGGTCGAATCGGTCAGGTCGCGCTGCCAGCGGCTGATGGGCAGCTTTTCCGACAGGTGGCGCAGCAGCGCATTGGCCAGGCCCAGGTTGCCTTCGGCGTTCTCGAAGTCGATCGGATTGACCTTGTGCGGCATGGTCGACGAGCCGATCTCGCCCGCCTTGAGCCGCTGCTTGAAGTAGCCCAGGCTGATGTAGCCCCACACATCGCGCGAGAAGTCGACCAGGATGGTGTTGGCCCGCGCCAGCGCGTCGAACAGCTCGGCCATGTAGTCGTGCGGCTCGATCTGGATGCTGAAGGGCTGGAAGACCAGACCCAGGCCCTGCGGCGCCGGCGTCTCGACCACCTTGCGGCTGAAGGCCTCCCAGTCGAAGTCGGGCCAGGCGGCCAGGTGGGCGTTGTAGTTGCCCACGGCGCCGTTCATCTTGCCCATGAGCTTGACCGCGGCGATCTGCTCGCGCGCCTTGGCCAGGCGCACCGCGACGTTGGCGATCTCCTTGCCCACGGTCGTCGGGCTGGCGGTCTGGCCGTGGGTGCGGCTGAGCATGGGCACGGCGGCGAAGTCCCCAGCCATCTTGCGCAGCGTGGCGAGGATGCCGTCCAGCGCCGGCAGCACCACCTGGTCGCGCGCGGCCTGGATCTGCAGCGCATGGCTGGTGTTGTTGATGTCCTCGCTGGTGCAGGCGAAGTGCACGAACTCGGCGGCGGACTCCAGCTCGGGCCGGGCCTCGAACTTGGACTTGATCCAGTACTCCACGGCCTTGACGTCGTGGTTGGTGGTCTTCTCGATCTCCTTGATGGCCAGCGCGTCGGCCTCGGAGAAGTGCGAGACCAGGCCCATCAGGTACTTGCGGGCGCCCGGCGTCAGCGGCTTGAACTCCGCGAAGCCGGCATCGGACAGGGCGATGAACCAGGCCACTTCGACCTGGACGCGGCGGTGCATGTAGCCCTGCTCGCTCATCAGCGGGCGAAGCGGCGCGAGCTTGCCGGCATAGCGGCCATCGAGGGGCGAAAGGGCGGAAACGGGCGCGAAACTCATCCCGGGATTGTAGGTGGCGCCTTGGCGGCAGGCGCCTTGGGCGGCCCGGCGGCGCTCCCTCTAGAATCCGCCGCGCCCCGCCTCCCCTGGCCCACTTTCGAGGATCCTGCCTGCATGAAACTCATCGGATCGACGTCCAGCCCCTACGTGCGTAAGGTGCGCGTCGTCATGGCCGAGAAGCGCCTGGACTACGAGTTCGTGCAGGAAGACGTGTGGGCCGACGACACCACCATCGCCACCTCCAACCCTCTGGGCAAGGTGCCCTGCCTGGTGATGGACGGCGGCGACGCCATGTTCGACTCGCGCGTGATCGTCGAGTACCTCGACACCCTGTCGCCGGTGGGCAAGCTCATCCCCGCCTCGGGCCGGGAGCGCGCCGAGGTGAAGACCTGGGAAGCCCTGGCCGACGGCGTGATGGACGCCGGGGTGCTCTGGCGCATGGAAGCCGTCTGGCCCAAGCGCGCCGACAGCGAGCGCAGCCAGGCCTGGATGGACCGCCAGCGCGGCAAGGTCGAGGCCGGCATCGCCGCCATGGCCAAGGGCCTGGGCGACAAGCCCTTCTGCAGCGGCATCCATCTGAGCCTTTCGGACATCGCGGTCGTTTGCGCCCTGGACTGGATCGGCTTCCGCTTTCCCGACCTGGACTGGCGGGCGGAGCATCCTTCGCTGGCCCGCCTGTGCGACAAGCTCCACCAGCGGCCGAGCATCAAGGACACGGCCCCCCGCTGAGCGCCGCCTCACCCGTCGCAGCGGCGCCCCTGCGCCAAAGAAAAAGGCGCGATGGAAATCGCGCCTCGGAGAGGGCACTGCGACGCTGCCGGGCACCGGTGCCAATTGTTAAAAAGATGCTGCGAGATATCCCGACACGAAGGAGGGAGGGAGGGAGGAGGAGAAGAGTCGCCTCGGGATGCTTCGACCGGCTCTGAATCCGGAAGATCTCGCAGCATCGAAAACCGTTGAGCGGAATGGTCCGCGCTCACCCTTTCTCCGAGCGTAGGCCGACTTCCATGGTTCCCGTGGGAGTCTGTAAATTTCCGTAAGCCCGTCTTCGCGGCACGGCGGAAGACCCCGCGGCGGCTCGGACAACGGCACCGATGCGCCCGGGCGACCGGGACAATGCAAGGTTCACCCACAGACCTTCGGACATGCTTTACCCCGATCTCTTCAAGCAGCTCGAATCGGTTCGCTGGGACATGGCGACCGACATCCCCTGGCAGGACTTCGACGGCGCGCGCCTGTCCGACGAACAGGCGCAGACCATCAAGATGAACGCCATCACCGAATGGGCGGCGCTGCCGGCGACCGAGATGTTCCTCCGGGACAACCGGCACGACAGCGACTTCAGCGCCTTCATGTCCATCTGGTTCTTCGAGGAGCAGAAGCATTCGCTGGTGCTGATGGAGTACCTGCGGCGCTTCCGCCCCGACTGCGTGCCCAGCGAGGAAGAACTCCATCAGGTGCGCTTCGACTTCGACCCCGCGCCGCCGCTGGAGACGCTGATGCTGCACTTCTGCGGCGAGATCCGGCTGAACCACTGGTACCGCCGCGCGGCCGAATGGCACAGCGAGCCCGTCATCAAGCACATCTACACCACGCTCTCGCAGGACGAGGCGCGCCACGGCGGGGCCTACCTGCGCTACATGCGCCGCGCACTCGAGAAGTGCGGCGACGAGGCGCGTGCGGCCTTCGCCAAGGTGGGCGTGCTCATGGCCAGCGCCCGCCGCACCGCCCAGGCGCTGCACCCGACCAACCTGCACGTCAACAAGGCGCTGTTCCCGCGCGACACGGTGCAAAGCCGCATGCCCGATCCGGACTGGCTGGAACACTGGCTCGACCAGCAGATCCGCTTCGACGCCGTGTGGGAAGGCAAGGTGGGCGAGCGCATCCTGCACAACCTGGGGCTGCTGTTCAACCGCAGCTTCAAGACGGTGCAGGACCTGAATCGCTACCGCAAGGAACTGACGAGCCGGATCGGCTCGCCGGCCGGACCCGCCCCGCAGGGCACCTGAGCCGCACTCGGCCGCTGCGCCCGGATCGGCCCGGGGCGGAAGCCGTCGGGGCAGGCCTTCAGCGGCGTTCCACCGCGAAGGGCGACAGGCCCAGCGCACCGCGCAGGGGTCCGACCGCCGCCTGCGCGGCGTCGCGCGTGGCATAGGGGCCGACCTGCACCTTGTGCGCCCCCGCTTCTTCGACGATGCGCAGGCGGCCCGCCAGTTCGGGCTGGGAGGCGGCCACGCGCGCCAGCAGCGTCTGCGCCCCATCGCGCTCGCGGAAGGCACCGAGTTGCATCCATACGCCTGCAGCGATGGCTGACGAGGCAGACGCTGCCGCGCCTGCGGCGGACGGTGGCGACACGCCAGGGGCGGCCGCCGAGCCGGGCAGCGTTGCGGCAGGAGCAGCAGCCGGGGGCGCCGGCACGGGCGCTGGCGTCATCGGCGCCAGCGGCGCGACTTCCATGTTGCGGAAACGCGGCGGCGGCTTGGCGGGCGGTGACGCTGCAGGCGTAATGGCTGCGGGCAGCTCGGGCCCCGCTGAAGCAGGTGCCGCATCGCTGGTCACGGCCGTGGACGCCTGCGCCAGCCGCCAGACCGGCACCGGTGCGGATGTCGAAGGCGACGCCGCCGCGTTCGCCGGGACCGCCGCGACCGGCTGCACCCAGGCGGCCGGCACAGGCACGGCCTCGGCCTGCGCCGACGACGCCACCGCTCGTGACGACGCGACGGCAGTCGACGCCGCGGCCAGCTGCGTGTCCGACGGCCGGCGCCAGGCGCCGGTGCGGATCGCCTCGTTGGTCAGCCGCTCCACCTCCACCGGCGCCACGCCGCGCAGCAGGTCCAGCCGCAGCGCCGCCGTGTAGCTCAGGTCGATGATGCGGTCGTCGCGGAAGGGGCCGCGGTCGTTCACCCGCACGATCACCTCGCGCCCGTTGGCCGGGTTGCGCACCCGCGCGTAACTCGGCAACGGCATGGTGCGATGGGCGGCCGTCATGGCATACATGTCGTAGGGCTCGCCGTTCGCGGTGGAGCGCGCATGGAAACCCTGGCCGTACCAGGAGGCCAGACCGCGCTCGACCAGCGGCCGGTCGTCGGTGAGGGGCGTGTAGCTGCGGCCGGCGACGGTGTAGGGCCGGCTGGTCCCGCCCTCTGCGCGGATGGGCTCGACGCGAGGCTCGGCATCGGGCGTCTGCGCCAGGCCCGCGGGTGGATTGCGGGGCGGGCCATCGCGCGGCGCACTGGCGCATCCGGCCAGCACGGCGGCGACGCAGGCCGCCGTCCAGGTCGCCCACCGCAAAGGCATGCCGACGAGCGCGTGGCCGCGCATGCCCGCCTCAGCCAAAGACCGCCTCCCACAGCGCCAGCATGGCGGCGCGCTCGCGGGCCGCCAGCTCGGGCGGCACCTGCGTGGGCGCTTCGTCCAGCCGCGCGCGATGCTGCAGGCGGCGCAGCTCGCGGTAGGCATCGCCGGCTGCGCGGCCCACGCCGGCCGGCAGCAGGCCGGCGGCCTCGGCGCGTTGCAGCAGCGCGATGTTGCCCACGTTGTCCAGCAGCGCCGGTACCTCGCCCGAATGGGCCAGCACCAGGTACTGCACGGCGAACTCGGCGTCCACCATGCCGCCCGCGCTGTGCTTGACGTCGAAGCGGCCAGGGCGCACCGGGTGGGCGGCGCGCACCTTCTCGCGCATGGCGACGATCTCCTTGCGCAGGGCGGCACGGTCACGCGGGGCGGCGATGACGGCGTGACGCACCGCGTTGAAGCGCGCGCCCAGCTCCGCGCTGCCCAGCACATAGCGGGCGCGGGTCATGGCCTGGTGTTCCCAGGTCCAGGCGGTGTTGCTGCCGCGGCCCAACTGGTACTTCTCGTAGGCGTTGAAGGTGATGGTCAGCAGGCCCGAGTTGCCGTTGGGCCGCAGCGCGGTGTCGATCTCGAACAGGTCGCCTTCGCGCGTCTTGATGGTCAGCCAGTTGATGAGCTTGCGCACGTAGGCCGCGTAGACCTCGGGCGCGCGCTCGTCCTCGTCTTCATAGACGAACACGATGTCCAGGTCGCTGCCGTAGCCCAGCTCCTTGCCGCCGAGCTTGCCGTAGCCGATGACGGCGAAGCGTGGCAGTTCGGCGTGCCGGTTGCGCACATGCGGCCAGCACCAGCGCGCGGTGATGGCCAGCACGGTGTCGGCCAGCGCACTCAGGTCGTCGGCCACTTGCTCCACCGTCAGCCGGCCTTCGAGGTCGCGCGCCAGGATGCGGAAGACTTCGGCATGGTGGGCGCGGCGCAGCAGGTTCATCAGCGCCTCCTCGTCGGCCTCGCCGGTGCGCGAGAGCGAGCGGTGGCGGGCTTCCAGCTCGCCCTCGAACTCCGGGGCCGAGAAGCGCGCGGCCAGCATGTCGGGGCTGGCGAGTTCGTCGATCACGCCGGGGTGCTGCAGCAGGTAGCGCGCCGGCCACTTGGCCGCGCCCAGCAGGCGCAGCAGGCGCTCGTGCACGCCGGGGCGCTCGACCAGCAGCGCCAGGTAGCTTTCGCGGCGCAGCAGCGGCTCGATCCAGTCGGCCCATCGGAGCGCCGCGTCCACGGGATGGGCACAACGGTCGCCTGCGGTCGAGGCCTCGGCCTCCTGCAGCCAGCGGCCGGTGCGGATCACCAGTTGCCGCAGCCGCGCGCGGGCCTCGTCGCGCAGGGCGGCGATGCGCGGGTTGTCCGCCCAATGGCGCACGCGCTCGGCGAAGGGCGCGGGCAGGCTGGCCAGCAGCTCACCCAGATCCTGCGGCGCCGCACGCTGGCCGGCGCCGCCGCGCTGGCAGCTGCCGCCGCTGCAGCGCTTTTCGCCGCCGAGCAGCGTGTCGAATTCCTGGGCCACGAACTCGCGGTAGGTGTCCAGCTTCTCCAGGAAGGCACAGCAGTCCGGAAAGTCCAGCGTGGCGGAGATCCAGCGCAGGTCTTCGTCGGCCACGGGCAGCATGTGGGTCTGCTGGTCGTCCAGGTACTGGATGCGGTGCTCCACCTGGCGCAGGAAGCGGTAAGCGCGGTCGAGCTCGTCGGCCGTGGCCTGGGGCATGAGGCCGGCACGCGCCAGACGCTGCAGGGCGTCGAGCGTGGGCCGCGTGCGCAGCTCCGGAAACTGCCCGCCGCGCACCACCTGCAGCAGCTGCACGATGAATTCGATCTCGCGGATGCCGCCGCGCGAGAGCTTGACGTCATTGGCCCGCTCGGGTCGGCCAGCGCTGCGGCGCATGGCCTGCTCGCGGATCTGGCGGTGCAGCGAACGCAGCGCGTCGAACACGCTGTAGTCCAGGTAGCGGCGGAAGACGAAGGGCAGCACCACGCCGCGCAGGGCCTGGGCGCTGCCCGATTCGATGGCCGCCGTGGGCGCCACCACGCGGCTCTTGAGCCAGGCGAAGCGTTCCCATTCGCGGCCCTGGACCTGGAAGTACTCCTCCAGGGCATCGAGCGAGACCACGCTGGGGCCCGAGTTGCCGTTGGGCCGCAGCGCCAGGTCGACGCGAAAGACGAAGCCGTGCTCGGTCGTGTCGCCCACCAGCTGGTAGATGCGCTTGACCGCGCGACCGAAGTAATCCTGGTTGGCGATGCTGCCGCGGCCCTGGGCGTCGCCGGCGGTGTCGCCGTCCTGGTCGTACAGGTAGATGAGGTCGATGTCGCTGGAGACGTTGAGCTCGCGCGCGCCCAGCTTGCCCATGCCCACGATCCACAGCTGGGCCCGCTGGCCGTCGGCGGTGCGTGGCGCGCCATGCACGGCGTCGAGTTCGGCGCAGGCCTCGCGGCAGGCGGTGTCGAGGGCGAACTCGGCCAGCTCGGTGACGGCCAGCAGCACTTCCTCGAGGGGCGCGCGCTCATCGCAGTCGCGGGCGATCAGGCGCTCCATGACCAGCTGGCGCACGATGCGCAGCGCATCGCCCGTGGGCCGGCCGGCCGCGCGCAATGCGGCGAGCGCGCTCTCCATATGGGGGCGGCGGGGCGCCCCGGGGGGCAGCAGCGTCAGTTCGTCGGCGTAGCGCCGGCGCAGCCGCTGCACGAAACGAGAGCCCGATGAAAGCCCTCGCGAGGGCGGCATGGCGGCCGACGAGACAGCCGGCTGCGCATGCTCCGAAATCGGACGGTTTGAGGGGCCGTCTCCGCCGGCCGGCTCGGAACCGGGCCAGGGGCGGCCGGTCATAATTTCCGACACAGCGCGATCCTTCATGAATGTCACGACGCCATCTCCTCCACGTCTGCTCAGGATCGCAGCTGCCGCAGCACGCTGGCTGCTGGCCCTGGTGGTGGCCGGCTGGTTGCTCGTCGGCCTGTGCGTCGTCGTCCTACACGCGTGGATTGTGCCGCGGATCGGCGAGTGGCGCGGCGCGCTGGAGGCGCAAGCCAGCCGTCTCGCAGGGGTACCCGTTCGCATCGGCTCGCTGGAGGCGTACTCCAGGAGCCTGTTCCCGACCATCGAGCTGCACGACGTCGTGCTGGAAGACCCCGGCCGCGGCGAGGCGTTGCGGCTGGCGCGCGTCGTGGCCAGCGTGTCGCCGCGCTCCCTGTGGCACCGCGGCTTCGAGCAGCTCTACATCGAGCGGCCCGAGCTCGACGTGCGGCGCGATGCCGACGGCCGGCTGCGCATCGCCGGCGTGGTGCTCAACCCCGACGACCGCAAGGACGACAGCCCGGGCGCCGACTGGCTCTTCTCCCAGCGCGAGGTGGTGGTCGAGCACGGCACGGTGCGCTGGACCGACGAGACACGCGATGCGCCCACGCTCACGTTGGCAGACGTGCGCTTCGTGGTGCGCAATGGCGTGCGCAGCCACGCGATGCGGCTGGACGCCACGCCCCCCGAGGGCTGGGGGCAGCGCTTCTCCATCAACGGCCGATTCCGCCAGCCGCTGCTGAGCCTGCGCAGCGGCGACTGGCGCGACTGGAGCGGCCAGCTCTATGCCGACCTGCCCGCCATCGACGTCACCCGGCTGGGCCAGTACGTCAAGCTCGACGCCCGCATCCGCGAGGGCGAAGGTGCCGTGCGGGCCTGGATCGACGTCGAATCCGGCCGGGCCGTGGGCGGCGCGGCCGACCTGGCCCTGTCGCGCATCGACGCCGTGCTCGGGGCCCAGCTCGAGCCCCTGCAACTGCGCGACCTGACCGGGCGCCTCGCGGTACGCGCCACCGACCAGCTGTTCGAGTTCTCGACGCAGAACCTGCAGTTCGCCACCGGCGACGGACAGCGCTGGCCCGGCGGCAACTTCTGGCTGCGCACCCAGCCGGCCAACGGGCGCACGCCCGAGAGCGGCGCCCTGCGCGCGGACCAGCTGGACCTGGGCGCGATGGCCCTCATTGCCGACCGGCTGCCCATCGGCACCCAGGTGCGGCGCCTGCTCGCGGTGCGGGCGCCGCGCGGCCTGCTCGAACACATCGAGGGCAGCTGGCAGGGCCCGGCCGATTCGCCCACGCGCTACCAGGCCAGGCTGCGCGTGAAGGGCTTGGCGGTGGCGGCGGACGGACGCAACGCCACGCCCGATGGCCACCAACTGGGTTCGCCTGGCGTGCGTGGCCTGGATGCCGAGGTCGACCTGAACCAGGCCGGCGGCACCGCCCGGTTGGCGATCCGCAACGGCGCGGTCGACGTGCCGGGCGTGTTCGAGGAACCCTCGGTGCCGGTCGACCGGCTCGACACCACCGTGCACTGGAGCCGCAAGGACGAGGACATCGAGGTTCAGCTGCCCGATCTGCGCCTGACCAATGCCGACGCGGAAGGCAGCGCGCAGATCCGCTGGCACACCGGGCAGCCCGCACCCGCCGGGCAGGGCCGCTTTCCGGGCGTGCTCGATCTCACGGCCCAGCTCACCCGCGCCGACGGCACCCGTGTGCACCGCTACCTGCCGCTGGGCATCCCGGCCGAGACGCGCCACTACGTGCGCGACGCCGTGGTCAAGGGCCGCGCCAGCGACGTGCAGTTCCGCATCCGCGGCGACCTGCACCATGTGCCTTCGGCGGCGCCGCAGGACGCCTTCCGCATCACAGCCCAGGTGCAGGACGTGCACTTCAACTACGTGCCGCATGTGCCCACCGGCCACGCGGCCTGGCCGGCCGTTACCGGCCTGTCGGGCGAACTGGTGTTCGACCGGCAGACGATGCAGGTGCTGAACGCCCGCGGGCGCATGGCGGGGGCGCCCTCCATCGAACTGGTCAAGGGCGAGGCCCGCATTCCCGACCTCGCCCATGCGCCCCGGCTGCTGCTGCAGTTGCAGGCCCGCGGCCCGGTGGCCGACCTGTTGCGCCAGGGCGCGCCGCTCACCGGCGACGCCCGCAGCTTCATCGGGGGCATCCAGGCCAGCGGAAACGCCGACTACCGCTTCGACATGGACATGCCGCTCACGCAGATGGCGCAGACGCAGGTCAAGGCCAGCGTCGCCCTGCCGGGCAACGACGTGCGGCTGGTGCCGAATTCGCCATCGTTCACGCAGGTCAAGGGCACGCTGCAGTTCACCGACAGCGGCTTCTCGCTGGCCGGCGTGCAGGCCCAGTTGGCCGGCGGCCCCATCCGCATCGAAGGCCAGGGCGGCTACGGCGGCACCACCAAGCCGCTTGCGCTCAAGGCCCAGGGCCAGTTCACGGCCGAAGGCCTGCGCACGGTGGAAGGCCAGCCCGAACTCAACGGTTTGGCCGGCCGGCTGCAGGGCGGCAGCAGCTACACGGCCAGCCTGCAGCTGCAGAACGGCGTCCCCGACTTCCAGTTCGAGAGCAGCCTGCAGGGTCTGGGCATGGACCTGCCGGCACCCCTGGGCAAATCTGCCGAAGCGACGCGCCCGCTTCGCCTCGGCCTGCGCCAGGCCGAGGAAGCGCGCCGCGGCCGCACCGAGACCATCGACGTGCGCCTGGGCGACGTGGCCTCGGCCGAGTACGTGCGCGAGCTCGACACGCCGCAGCCCACCGTGGTGCGCGGCGCGCTGCGTGTCGGCACGGCCGTGGCCGGCTCGAAGACGCTGCCGGCCAACGGCGTGCTGGCGCAGATCCACCTGGACGACATCGACGTGGACGCCTGGCGCGCCCTGGCGACGCAGAAGGCGCCGGCCGCCCCGGCCACGCCCGCACCGCCGGGCACCGCCCAGGCGGTGGCCGCCTCGCCCTGGCTGCCCAACCGCGTTGCGCTGCAGGCCGGCCGCCTGCAGGTGGCCGGCCGCACGCTGCACGATCTGACGGTGGACGGCACCATCGAAGGTAATCTGTACAAGGCCAAGGTGCAGGCCCGCGAGCTGAGCGGCAGCGTCGAGTACCGCAACCAGGCGCCCGCCCAGGTGAAGGCGCGGCTGGCCTACCTGCGCATCGCGCCGGGCGAGTCGCGCGAGCAGGTGGAGTCGCTGCTCGACACCGCCCCGCCCGAGGACCTGCCGGCGCTGGACGTGGTGGTGGACGACCTGGAACTGCTCGGCCGCCACCTGGGCCGGGCCGAGATCGTGGCGGCCACGCAGTCCGCCGAAGGCGGCCGGCGCGAATGGCGGCTCGACAAGCTGGCCTTCACGCTGCCCGAGGCGCGCCTGGAGGCCAAGGGCCGCTGGGCACCGCCCACCTCCACGGGCGCCAAGCGCCACATGATGCTGGACTTCACGCTCGACATGCAGGATGCCGGCGCGCTGCTCGGCCGCTTCGGCATGCCGGGCGTGCTGGCCTCCGGCAAGGGCCGGCTGGGCGGCGACGTCCATTGGCAGGGCTCGCCCTTCGACCTGGACCTGGCCTCGCTGGGCGGCCAGCTGCACGTGGACGTGACGAGCGGCCAGTTCCTCAAGGCCGAGCCCGGCATCGCCAAGCTGCTGGGCGTGATCAACCTGCAGGCGCTGCCGCGCCGGCTGACGCTGGACTTCCGCGACCTGTTCAGCGCCGGCTTCGCCTTCGACCAGATCCGCGGCGACGCGCGCATCGCCAACGGCATCGCCAGCACCAACAACCTGCAGATGAAGGGTGTGAATGCCGCCGTCTTCATGGACGGCTCGGCCGACATCGCGCACGAGACGCAGCAGCTGCGGGTGGTGGTGATTCCCGAGATCAACGCCGGCACGGCCGCGCTGGTGGCCACGGCCATCAATCCGGCAATCGGCCTGGGCACCTTCCTGGCGCAGATGGTGTTGAGCCGTCCGCTGGTGGCCGCCACCACGCAGGAGTTCCTGATCGACGGCACCTGGGCCGATCCGCGCGTGGTCAAGGTGCCGCGCGCGGCGGCACAACCGGGCGCCGGCACTGCCACCGACAACGAAGCCAAACCATGAAGATCGCCGCCATCCAGATGGTCTCGGGCCCCGTGCGCGAGGACAACCTCGCGCGGGCCCGCGCCCTGCTCGCCCAGGCCGCCGAGGCGGGTGCCGAACTGGCCGCGCTGCCCGAGTATTTCTGCCTCATGGGCCACCGCGACACCGACAAGCTGCCGCTGCGCGAAGCGCCCGGCCAGGGGCCCGTGCAGGACTTCCTGGCGGCCTGCGCCCGCGAGTTCGGCCTGTGGATCGTGGGCGGCACGCTGCCCCTGCAGGCGGCGGACGAGGCCCATGTGTTCAACACCTCGCTCGCCTATGCGCCGACGGGCGAATGCGTGGCGCGCTACGACAAGATCCATCTCTTCTGCTTCGACAACGGCCGCGAGCGCTACGACGAGGCGCGCGTCATTGCGCCGGGCGGCAGCCCGACGCTGTTCGAGCTGCCCTCGCGCGACGGCCATCGCTGGAAGGTGGGCCTGTCGGTCTGCTACGACCTGCGCTTTCCGGAGCTCTACCGCCAACTCTCGGCGCAGGGCGCGGAGCTGCTGCTGGTGCCGGCCGCCTTCACCCACACCACCGGCGAGGCGCACTGGGAGCTGCTGCTGCGCGCCCGCGCCATCGAGAACCTGGCCTTCGTGGCCGCGCCCGCCCAGGGCGGGCGGCACGAGAACGGCCGGCGCACCTGGGGCCAGACGCTGGTGGCCGAGCCCTGGGGCCAGCTGCTGGCCGAACGTCGCGACGAGGGCGAAGGCGTGGTGATCGCCGAGCTGGACATCGCGCGCCTGGCCGCCTGCCGCGAACAGCTGCCGGCGCTGGGCCACCGCGTGCTGTGAGCCGGGCCCGTCGTCGATGAGCGCCAGCCTGCCCGCCGCCGATCTGCCGATCGAGGCCGCCGCACTGCCGCCGCCGGGCTGGCGGCGCCTGCGCTCGATGTGGCGGCGCTGGTTCCTGTGGGTGCTGATGGCGCTGCTGGTGATGGGTCTGCTCATCACGGTGGTCTGGCTGGCGGGGCGCCACGAGATCGAGCAGGTGCAGCAGCGGCTGGAGCGCGACACCGCCGACGCCACGTCCGAGCTGCGCTCCGCGCTCGCGCGCAACCTGCAGAGCCTGCAGGCCACCGATGCCGACCCGCAGCGCTTTTCCAATGAAGCGGCGCAGCTGCTGCGCGGGCACCGCGAGTGGCTGCGCATCGAGCGGCGCGACGCCTCGCTGGTGCTGCAGACGGCCGAGGACACGCCCTACCGGCCGCATCCGCTGGACCTGCAGCAGCGCCCGTCCAGCCTGCCGGAGCTGGTTCAGGCCTGCACCGCGGCCGAGCGCCAGCGCGGCGGCGCCTATGCGCCCTCGCACTACCTGCCACTGCCCGGCGGCGGCGGCATCGAGGTGCTGGAGGTCTGCCTGCCCTCGCGCCACGGCGGCTACCTGATCGCCCTCTATTCGCTGCGCGGCGTGCTCTCCGAGATGCTGGACGCGAGCATGACCCGCGGCCAGGAGGTCTCGCTGCTGGAGCTGGACGGCACGCGCCTGGCCAGCATCGGCACCGCCCGGCGCGCCGGCAACCGCGTGTTCACGGCGCAGCAGGCGCTGGAACTGCCCGGCCTCACGCTGATGCTGCGCGTGGATGGCTGGCGCAGCGCGCCGGACCTCTTCCCCAACCTGCTCACCGGCCTGGTCACGGCCATGTCCATCGCGCTGGTGTCGGTGCTGGTGCTGCTGGCGCGCGACACGCGCAGGCGGCTGCGCGTGGAACACGACCTGTCGAACACCCTCGCCTTCCGCAAGGCGATGGAGGACTCGGTGCTCACCGGCCTGCGCGCCCGCGATCTGGACGGCCGCGTCACCTACGTCAATGCCGCCTTCTGCGACATGGTGGGCTTCACCGCCGAAGAGCTGCTGGGCCGCGCGGACGAGATGCCCTACTGGCCGCCCGAACTGGCCGCGGAATACCGCAACCGCCAGCACATGCGCCAGGCCAGCGGCGGCACGGCGCGCGAAGGCTACGAGTCGGTGTTCCGCCGCAAGGACGGCAGTCGCTTCCCGGTGCTGATCTTCGAGACGCCGCTGATCGACGACCGGCGGGTGCAGACCGGCTGGATGAGCGCCATCGTCGACCTGAGCGAGCAGCGCCGCATCGAGGAGATGTCGCGCGCCAGCCAGGAGCGGCTGCAGGCCACCGCCCGCCTGGCCACGGTGGGCGAGATGGCCTCGCTGCTGAGCCACGAGCTCAACCAGCCGCTGGCCGCCATCGCCAGCTATGCGACCGGGTCGATCAATCTGCTCGAAAGTCCGCCGCTGCCCGGCCAGGAGGCCGAGGACCGCCATCAGCTGGCGCTGGCCATGCGCCGCATCGCCGAGCAGGCCGAGCGCGCCGGCCGCGTGATCCGCAGCGTGCACGACTTCGTGCGCCGCCGCGAGCGCGCGCGCGAGCCGGTGACGCCGCTGCAGCTGTTCGAAGCCGTGATGCCGCTGGTGCAGCTGCAGGCCCGCAAGCTGGACGTGCGTGTCGAACTGAAGGTGCCCGCCAATCTGCCGCCGGTGTTGTGCGACCGCTCGCTGGTCGAGCAGGTGCTGCTCAACCTCGCGCGCAACGGCATGCAGGCCATGGACCGGCCCGAGCTGCGGCGCCGCGTGCTCACGCTCGGCGCAGAACTTGCGGACGGCGGTGCCGGCGACACCCGCCGCTGGATCGCCTTCAGCGTCGCCGACGAGGGCTGCGGCATCGACGCCGAAGTGCAGGAACGCCTGTTCACCCCCTTCTTCACCACCCGACGCGACGGCATGGGGCTCGGTCTGAGCCTGTGCCGCACGGTGGTCGAGCAGCACGGCGGCGCCCTCGGACACGCGCCCAACCGCCCGCGCGGCACCGTCTTCCGCTTCACGCTGCCGACGGGCCGCGGCGAGGCGGCGCCCCTTTCCTTCTGACCCCCATGCAACCCCTCATCGACGCCCTCATCTTCATCGTCGACGACGACGCGAGCGTGCGCGAGGCCCTGGCCTGGCTGCTGCGCTCGCGCCGCCTGGCCAGCGAGCATTTCGCCAGTGCCGACGCCTTCACCGCCCGGCTGGAGGAGAGCACCGCCTTCCGCAACCAGCCCCGCTGCCTGCTGCTGGACGTGCGCATGCCCGGAACCAGCGGCCTGGCGCTGTTCGACCGTCTGGCCGGCGCTGGCCAGCTGAACGAGATGCCCGTGATCTTCCTCACCGGCCATGCCGACGTGCCCACGGCGGTCGACGCCGTCAAGCGCGGCGCCTTCGACTTCTGCGAGAAGCCCTTCTCGGACAACGCCCTGGTGGACCGCGTGGAGGAGGCGCTGCGCCTGTCGCAGGCCGCCATCGACGTGCGGCAGGCGCGTCAGCGCATCCAGCAGCGGCTGGAGGAGCTGACAGAGCGCGAGCGCGAGGTATTGCGCCGTGTGGTGCGCGGACTGCCCAACAAGCTGATCGCCGACGAGCTGTCGATCAGCGTGCGCACGGTGGAAGTGCACCGCGCGCGCGTGTTCGACAAGATGGAAGTGAAGTCGGCCGTCGAGCTGGCCAACCTGCTGCGCGGCGCGGACGCCTGAGTGCGCCGCGCCCGGCCGGACGCGACAACGCCGCGGCCAGTCCCGAGGGACCGGTCCACGGCGTTTGGTCGTCCGACGCCGCCCACGGAGAAGGCAGGCGGCGCTGTGGATCAACCGCGGTTGGGGGCGCGCTCGCCGACGTAGATCTCGACGCGGCGGTTCTGCGCGCGGCCGGCGTCGGTGGCGTTGCTGGCCACGGGCTCGCGCGAGCCGCGGCCGTCGATCTGGATGGCCCGCGCCGGCACGCCGCGCGAGGTCAGGTAGTCGCGGGTGGCGGCGGCGCGCTGCACCGACAGCGGGTCGTTGATGGCGTCGGTGCCCGTGTTGTCGGTGTGGCCGATGATGCGCACTTCGGCGTTCGGGTTGTTGCGCAGGCCGGTGGCGAACTGGTCCAGCACGCCCGCCAGGGTCGGGCGGATGTTGGCGCGGCCGGTGTCGAAGCCGGCGTCGCTCGGGATGGCCAGCTTCAGCTCGTTGTTGGCGGTCTGGGACACGGCGATGCCGGTGCCCTGGGTGGCCTGCTCCATCTGGCGCTTCTGGTTCTCCATGCGCTGCGACCACAGGTAGCCGCCCAGGGCGCCCACGCCGGCCCCGATGGCCGCGCCGGTGGC
Organism: Pseudacidovorax sp. DMC4; assembly: GCF_056314265.1. Lineage (NCBI taxonomy): Bacteria > Pseudomonadati > Pseudomonadota > Betaproteobacteria > Burkholderiales > Comamonadaceae > Pseudacidovorax > Pseudacidovorax sp. DMC4. The sequence continues at coordinate 41,404 of NZ_JBQUYR010000001.1, forward strand.
GGCCGTGCGGCTGTTGCCGGTGGCGGCGCCGATGGCCGCGCCGCCCAGCGCGCCGATGCCGGCGCCCATGCCGGTGGTGCGTTGGGTGTCGCTCATGTTGGCGCAGCCGGTCAGGGCCACGGCCAGGGTGGCGGCACTGAGGACGAGCTTGCCGGAAAGTCTTTGCATGGTTGTTTCTCCTTGGATGGCACCCGCCTGACCATGGCCGGGACGTCCGTCCACCCGGCGGGTTGGCGCCATTATGGGAGGCGCCCGGCCTGGCGGCGAGGCATCGGAGGCAGCGGGTCCTGCCCCCTCAATATGCGGATCTTTCTTTGTCGGCAAGACTTGATTGCTATCAAAAATGAACCGCCCGACCCTTTGGCGCCCGGCAGGTCGCATGCCCTTCCCACAGAGCGCTGGCCGACTGTCCGACAGGGTTCAGGGCTTCTGCTCGGGGTCCTCGTCCGGGGGCAGTTCACCCCCGCGACGACCGTGGAACATGGTCCACCACACAATCAGCACCAACACCGCCAATGCGGCGAATGCCTCCAGCAAAATCAAGTACATGCGTCCCAATGCTCCACAAGTTTCGCGGCTGCTCACCCTGGAGGGCCGCCTGGCCATTTCGCCCGAGCCAACGCCCTCGCGCAGCGGCACGGCCCTGCGCCGGCACGGCCCCGGGCGCTGGCGCGGCCTGGCGGCCGTGGCCGCGGCGGCCATCGTAGCGGTGCTGGCCGGCTGCGCCTCGGCGCCGGTACCTCCCGCGCGCACGGTGGCGCCCACCGCGCCACCGCCCCAGCCGCCGCTGGCGCCGCTCACGGGGCCGCTCACCCATCCCAAGAGCCGCTGGGTCCCCGTCGATTGGTCCGAATTGCCCGGCGTGCAGGACGACGCCATGCACGAGGCCTGGATCGTGCTCATGGCCAACTGCCAGCGTCCCAACGCCGTGATCTCGCCGCTGTGCCAGGAGCTGCGCCGGCTGTCGATCGGCACGCCCGAGGAGCAGCGCGCCTTCCTGATGGAGCGGCTGCAGCCCTACCGCGTGGAGGCGGCCGATGGCCAGTCGCAGGGCATGCTCACCAGCTACTACGAGCCCGTCTTCGAGGCCAGCCGCACACCCTCTTCGACCTATGCCGTGCCGCTCTACCAGACGCCGGCCGGCTGGGCGCCGCGCCGGCCCTGGTACACCCGCCAGCAAATCGACACCCTGCCCGAGGCCCAGGCGGCGCTGCGCGGGCGCGAGATCGCCTGGCTGTCCGACCCGGTCGATGCACTGATGCTGCACATCCAGGGCTCCGGCCGGCTGCAGGTCACCGAGCCCGACGGCAGCCGCCGCACGGTGCGCCTGGCCTTCGCCGGCACCAACGAGCAGCCCTACCGCAGCGTGCAGCAGTGGCTGGCCAGCCAAGGCGTGTCGCCCATCGGCCGCTGGCCGGAGGACGTGAAGGACTGGGCGCGCCAGAACCCCCAGCGCGTGCAGCAGATGCTGTGGAGCAACCCGCGCTACGTGTTCTTCCGCGAGGAGCCGCTGACCGAGCTGGATGCCGCCTTCGGCCCGCGCGGTGCCCAGGGCGTGCCGCTGACGGCGGGGCGTTCCATCGCGGTGGACCGCGAGTCCATCCCCTACGGCACGCCGGTGTGGCTGGCCACCAGCGGCCCGGTGGCGCAGATGTCGCGGCTGGTGGTGGCGCAGGACACGGGCAGCGCCATCCTGGGTGCCGTGCGCGCCGACTTCTTCGCCGGCACCGGCGCCGAGGCCGGCCGCTTCGCGGCGCGCATGAAGCAGCCGCTGCGGCTGTGGGCGCTGTGGCCGCGCGGGGTGGATCCCTCGGGCGCCGGATTCTGAGGAGCCCCGGCCGGCCTGGCGCCTATCGCAAAAAACTGCCACCAGGCTGACCATTTCACGCCGCTGTCATCGAGCGGCGCCATCGTCACGGCTTTCGGCCAGCGCCCGACCTCCGCGGCGGCCCGGCCTTGTTCTCCCCAGTTAGAGAGTCCGACGATGACGACCCACGACAGCACCCTTTCCGTCCCCACGCGCCGCAAGGCGCTGAAGCTCTTCGGCACCGCGCCGCTGCTGCCGCTGGGCGGCGCCGCCCTGCTGACCGCCTGCGGCGGCGGCAGCGACGGCAACTTCAACTTCGCGGGCGTGACGCCCAGCCCGGCGCCCGCCCCTGCGCCCGTTCCGGCACCCGCCGCGCAGTACGTGTCCACCGAGTTCAGCAGCATGCCCGCGCCATCGCTCGTCAAGCCGGCCGAGATGGCGACCACGACGACCAGCTCGGTCATGAAGGTCGCGTTCAACGACGGCAGCAGCGTCAGCTACAACCTGGCCTACCAGCCCTACTTCATCAGCGGGCAGATGGTGCCGGACGGCAAGGGCGGCACCGTCCTGGCCGGCGGCTACTACGACATCAACAACAAGCCGATCATCGACAGCTCGGTGGCCGGCAAGGAGCGCCAGTTCTTCTCGGACTGCGCCGATGGCAGCTCGCTGCTGACGGTGCCGGGCGCCAAGGTGAGCGGCGTCAAGGGCAATGCGGTGTTCGCCGTGGTGCAGTTCGAGTACACCAGCCTGGCGCAGGATCGCAAGACCGACATGTATGGCAAGCTGCCCTCGCCCATCGCCGTGCTCACGCTCGATCAGGACCCGAAGACGGGCAAGCTGTCGCTGGTCAAGTACCACAACGTCGACACCTCGGCCGCGCATGGCCTGTGGATCACCTGCGGCGCCAGCCTGTCGCCCTGGGGCACCCATCTGTCGAGCGAGGAGTACGAGCCGGACGCCTTCACCATCGCCTCCAACACGATGTTCCAGGCCTACAGCAAGAACGTGTTCGGCGATGCGACCAAGGCCAACCCGTACCACTACGGCCATCTGCCCGAGATCACCGTCAATGCCGACGGCACCGGCAGCTGCAAGAAGCATTACTGCCTGGGCCGCATCTCGCACGAGCTGATCCACGTCATGCCCGACGAGCGCACCGCGCTGATGGGCGACGACGCCACCAACGGCGGCCTGTTCATGTTCGTGGCCGACAAGGCCCGTGATCTGTCGGCTGGCACGCTGTACGTGGCGCGCTACGACGAGGTGCTGACGGACACCAGCACCGCCAGGCTCACGTGGATCAACCTCGGCCATGCCACGAGCGCGGAGATCGAGGCGCTGGCCAACGCCCTGGTGCCCACGGACATCATGGACGTGCAGACCGCCGATCCGGCCGACGCGACGTACACCCGGATCATGTACAGCGGCAAGGCCAACTGGATCAAGGTCAAGACCAACAAGGACAAGGCCGCCGCCTTCCTGGAAACCCACCGCTATGCCGCCCTCAAGGGCGGCAGCATGGCCTTCACCAAGATGGAAGGCACGACGGTGAACGTCAAGGACAAGGTGGCCTACTCGGCGCTTGCCAATGTGCAGAGCTCGATGGTCAACGGCAACAGCGCCTGGATGAGCAGCGCCAACGTGACCTTCCCCAAGGTGCTGAACTGCGGCGTGGTGCTGGAGCACAAGCTGGGCGGCGGCGCCAAGGATTCCTCCGGCGCGGCCATCGACAGCGAATGGGTGGCGGTGAGCTCGCGCGTGCTGCTCACGGGCGAGGACCTGAGCACCCCCGACAGCCTGGGCAACACGACCAACCCGGACAAGATCTCCAGCGCGGACAACCTGAAGTTCTCCGAGAAGATGCGCACGCTCTTCATCGGTGAAGACAGCGGCCACCACGTCAACAACTTCCTGTGGGCGTACAACGTGGACACGAAGAAGCTGTCGCGCATCCTCTCGACGCCGGCCGGCGCCGAATCCACCGGCCTGCATGCGGTGGACGAGATCAATGGCTGGACCTACATCATGAGCAACTTCCAGCACCCGGGCGACTGGGGAAGCATCCACAACGTCGTCAAGGGCACGCTGGAGCCGCTGATCCGCTCGAACTACGGCGACGGTTGCGCGGTCGGCTACCTCACCGCAGACCCCGTCCAGTACCGACTGGTCAAGGGCTGAGCGCGCAGGGCGGCCCGGCGCGATGCCGCCCGGCCGCCTCGAAGGCGCGTCCGTCGTGGCCTGACGGGCGCGCCCTTCCTCAGGTGACCTTGGAGATGACCCGCGCCACGCGGGCCACGCCGCCGGTGCCGCTGGCGGCGCGTGCCACCAGGGCACCGCCGGCCGCCGCCTTGACCAGCCGGCCCAGGATCGAGCGGCTCCGGCCCGAGGACAGCAGCAGGGCCACCCCCAGGCCCAGCACCACCAGGTGCTCGCCCGGCAGGTCGGGGCGTCGGGCATCGAAGGCCTTCATCGCGTCGAGCCAGGATTGCTGGCCGTCGGTGCGGGCGGGCTCAACGGGCGAGTCGGGCGTCTGGGGGAAACCGGGCTGGGTCATGGCAGGCATCGGAAATAGGCAGAGAAGCGACGCTTGTAGACCGCCGGGCGGCCCCCGCCTGTAGGTGCACGCCCGCTGCCGATGCCCCATGCTGGCGCATTCCGGCGCCAAAGCCCGCCCGTGCCGGCGCCTGCTGTCAAGGGGAGCAGTCCCCAGACTGCGCCCGATTCTTGCTGAGCACAATGGCCCGGCCGCCGTTGCGGCCCGCAAGGCCGGGTCGATCCGGGCCGCGCACCGTCCACCGTTGTTGAAGAAGTCCATGTCCTTCCGGCTCTCCCGTCTTCTTTCCGCCGCCGTCACCGCCGGCGCCTGCGTCCTGTCTGCGGGCCCTGCCTCCGCCGCGCCGCTGCCGGACATCCTCATGGCGCCGCAGGGCACCGAATACATGTGCGGTGGCGTGGGTCGAGAACAGCAGGCCTTCATGGAGATGGTCTCGCCGCGCTGGGGCGCCACGCTCGAGTTCGCGGTCTCGCGCGGCCAGCGCGGCCAGTTCGACGAGCCCGTGAAGGTGCGCGTGGTCAACAAGTACAACGGCGAACAGGTGCTCGACGCGGTCGCCCATGGTCCGTACATGCTGGCGCGGCTGGCTCCCGGCACCTACGACGTGCAGGCGACGCTCGGGCCGTTGACGCTCACGCAGACGCTCAACGTGGCGCTGGGCGCCCCGGGACGGACGCTGTTCCTGTGGCCGTCCAACTTCGACATCGCCGCCGCCACGCATCCGCCGCAGGCCCTGGCCCAAGGTCCGCAGGCCGACCACTGACAAGGTGTGAACGGCCCCGACATGCCCGCTCGTCCACGCCGGATTCATTCACACCTTGTGAGCGCGGGGCGTCCGGGGTCGCCCGCCGGTTGGCTCACACGCCGGCGGTAATTTCTTACCTTTAGCGCTTTTTATTACCCGCTTCTGCAAGGACAGCGGGTTTCCCCACGTGCGCATTTTGCTGCGGCGCAGCAAAATGGCGCCCGCCTGCCATGCCTCTCGCTCCCCTCGCCTTTCTGACCACGCTGCTGCACGTCTTCCTGGCCGTGCGGCTGCTGCCTGCCCTGGCGCAGGCGACCGGCGCCTGGCCGGTCTTCGCGCTGCTGCTGCTGCTGTCGGCCGTGACCATGCCGCTGCCCTTCCTTCGCCAACTGCCCCTGCCCGACGTGCTGCGCGCCCCGGTGCGCTGGGTCGGCCTGCTGGCCATGGGCTGGTTCTCCTCGGTGTTCGTGCTGGCGGTGCTGCGCGACATCGGGCTGCTCTCGGCCTGGGCCGTCACGCGGCTCGCCGATCTGTCCATGGACCGCGCCTCGTGGGAACAGGGCAGCGCCCTGGCCGTCATGGCACTGGCCACGGCCGATTCGCTGGTGGGCTTGTTCTTTGCCCGGCGCACGCCGCCGGTGCGCCGCGTGGAGGTGCCCATCGCCGGGCTGCCCGCGCGCCTGGCCGGCTTCACCATCGCCCAGTTGAGCGACCTGCATGTGGGCCCGACCATCCGCGCCGCCTACATCGCCCGGATCGTGGAGGAGGTGAACCGGCTTGGCGCCGACATGGTGGCCATCACCGGCGACCTGGTCGACGGCTCGGTGGCCGAACTGCGCGCGCATGTGGCACCGCTCGCGCGGCTGCGGGCGCGCCACGGCACCTTCGTGGTGACCGGCAACCACGAGTACTACGCCGGCGCTCATGCCTGGATCGACGAACTGCGCCGCCTGGGCCTGAAGGTGCTGCTGAACGAGCATGTCGTGCTGCAGACGCGCAGCGTGCACGGCGCGCAGACCGACGAGGAGATCCTCGACAGCGCGCTGCTGGTGGCCGGCGTGACCGACTACACCGCCGGCCACTTCGACGCCGCGCATGAAAGCGATCCCCAGGAGGCGCTGCGCGATGCGCCTCCGATGGTGGCGACGCGCATCCTGCTCGCCCACCAGCCCCGCAGCGCGCCTGCGGCTGCCGAGGCCGGGTTCCAGCTCCAGCTGTCGGGCCACACGCATGGCGGACAGTTCTTTCCCTGGAACCTGTTCGTGCCGCTGCAACAGCCCTTCACGGCGGGCCTGCACCGGCTGCAGGACATGTGGGTCTACGTGAGCCGGGGCACCGGCTACTGGGGACCGCCCAAGCGCCTGGGTGCCCCCTCGGAGATCACGCTCGTCACGCTGCGGCGCGCGGACGATTGAAGGCCGGATCCTCTCCGCGCAGGTAGCCGCCGGCGAGGGCGAGGTCGTCCAGCCAGGCGCGCCAGGCCGTCTCCCGGTCGGCGGGGTCGCCCCGCAGCAGCGCCGAAGGATGCAGCGTGACGAGCACCGGCAGATCGTCCAGTCCGGTGAGCCACTGCCCGCGCTCGCTCATCACCGGCACGGCGCGCCCCACCAGCGCACGGGCGGCGGTGGCGCCCAGGGCCACGAAGGCCTGGGGACGCACCAGCGCGATCTCCCGCTCCAGCCACTGCTGGCAGGCCAGCACTTCGCGCTGGCCCGGGCTCTTGTGGATGCGGCGCGTGCCGCGCAGCTCGAACTTGAAATGCTTCACCGCATTGGTGAGGAAGAGCGCCTCGCGCGGCCAGCCCAGCTCCTCCAGTGCACGGTCCAGCAGGCGACCGGCCGGACCAACGAAGGGATGACCCACCAGGTCCTCCTGGTCGCCGGGCTGTTCGCCCACCAGCATCAGCGGCGGACGCAGCGCGCCCTCGCCGAAGACGACCTGCGTGGCGTGCTCGCCGAGCGGACAGTCGCGGCAGCGATCGGCGGCCTTGGCGAGGGAGGTGAGCGTCAGCGCGGGGTCCTGGGCCGTGTCCACCGGCGGCAGCGGGGCGCGGGCGGGAATGCGGCGGCGCGGCTCGGCCGGCACGGTCTGCACCATCCGGCCCGTGCGCTCGGCCGCCTGCGCCGCCAGGGGCGCGATGAGTTGCGCCTCCGGCAGGTTCGCCCAGTACTTGCGCGGCATCTCCCGCGCCATCATCGACAGCTTGAGCCGGGCGGGATTGAAGACGTGGGCGTAGTAGGTGAGCCACAGCGCCTCGCCCTCATCCGGCCCTGGGGCCTGGGCCCGCGAGGCGCCGGGGCCGAACTCCAGTTCGCCGGGCAGGGCCTCGTCACCCGCCAGGGGCGGCGTGTCCTTGGGCGCCGGCGTCCAGCGGACGGAGCACTCGGGCGTCAGGATGGCCCAGTGCATCTGCGTGAAGCGCCGCACGAAGAAGGGCGCCACCGCTTCGACGATGTGGTGCTCCGGCTCGAACCACGCCACGGAGAGCGCCGGCTCGCCTTCGGGCTGGCCGACGGGACGGAAGCGCACGAAGGCCTTCATCTTGTGCATGTCGCGCCGCACGGACTGGAGCATCTGCCGCGCGCGCAGGCGATCGGGGTCCAGCGGGTCCTGCCGCAGTCCGCGCTCGTGCACCAGCCGCCACAGCAGGCGGTAGAGCAGCGCGAAGCGTTGCGGGTCCTGATGCAGCACCACCTTCTCACACAGCGTGATGAAGGCGGGTGGCACCACCAGCCTCCCGGGCCGCGACGCACTGAGCGGACGATGCGCCGCCGCAGGGGCGAGAGGCGCAGGCGCGGCCTCGGCCTGCCACAGCTGCGGCGCGGGGTGGCCCGGCGTCTGCCACACCACCTCGTCGGGCGGGACCAAGGACGCCAGCAGCGTGCGTGCCTCACGACGGAAGCCCGGCCAATCGATCTCGCTTTCCAGGGTGATGACACGGGGACTCATGGCATGCAAGGTAGGGAGGCGGAAGCGCCCGTTCTGTAGGCAGGTGACCCGCGGCGCACAGGTCGGATTCATGCGCCTGGGTCAGCGGGGGACTGCAGCACGTGCGCAGACCTGCGTGATGCGCGCGGGCCGGCGCCCGCCGCGTTGCGCGCCCGCCCTGACGCGCCACGCCGGGCGCTCAGAACAGGCTGGCCTGGACGGGCGCCGCGGGCGTGCTGAGCGTGGCGCGCAACGCGGGCGACTCCAGCGCCCGTGCGGGACGATGGCCATCGAGCTGCACGAAGGGCATCACGCGCGCCACGGGCACGCGCAGGCGGCGCAGGTCCTCGGCCCGCAGGCGTCGGTGGCGACGCGCGGCCACCAGCTGCTGCACGGCCCGCACACCGAGGCCGGGCACGCGCAGCAGCAGCTCGCGCGGGGCGGTGTTGAGGTCGATGGGAAAGCGCTCGCGGTGCGCGAGCGCCCAGGCCAGCTTGGGGTCGACGTCCAGCGCCAGCATGCCCTGCTGCGAGGCCGGCACGATCTCGTGGTGCTCGAAGCCATAGAAGCGCATGAGCCAGTCGGCCTGGTAGAGGCGGTGCTCGCGCATCAGCGGGGGCGCTGCGGGCGGGAGGCGGCTGGCCGCATCGGGGATGGGGCTGAAAGCCGAGTAGTACACGCGCCGCAGCCGATAGGCGCCGTAGAGGTTGGCGCTGGTGTCGAGGATGGCCACGTCGGTGGCCGCATCGGCGCCGACGATCATCTGCGTGCTCTGGCCGGCGGGCGCGAAGCGCGGCGCCTTGCCGCGGCGCGGGCCGGTGACGGGCAGGGAGACGGCCTTGGCCGCGGCCACCGCGTCGTCGCCGGCCTGGCCCTTGGCCTCGCCGATGTGCACCGCCATGCGGGCCATCGAACGGCGGATGGCCGTGGCGTCCTTTTCCGGCGCGAGGGCCTCGAGGCCGGCGGGCGTGGGCAGCTCGACGTTGATGCTCAGCCGGTCGGCATAGCGCCCGGCGCGGGCCAGCAGCACCGGATCGGCATCGGGGATGGTCTTGAGGTGGATGTAGCCGCGGAAATCGTGCGCCTCGCGCAGGATGCGCGCCACCTCGACCAGCTGCTCCATGGTGTAGTCGGGGCTGCGGATGATGCCGCTGGACAGGAACAGGCCCTCGATGCAATTGCGGGCGTAGAAGTCGAGCGTGAGGTGCACCACCTCGTCCACCGAGAAGCGGGCCCGCGGCACGTTGCTGCTCACGCGGTTGATGCAGTAGAGGCAGTCGTACTGGCAGAAGTTGGTGAGCAGGATCTTCAGCAGCGAGATGCAGCGTCCATCGGGCGCATAGCTGTGGCAGATGCCCATGCCCTCGGTCGAGCCCATGCCGCGACCGCCCCGCGAGTCGCGCTTGTCCGTGCCGGAGGAGGCACAGGAGGCGTCGTACTTGGCCGCGTCGGCGAGGATGGCGAGTTTGCGCTGGAGGTCCACTGGATGAATATACAGCCCCGCGCCGCCGTTGCGCGAAGGCCCCGCGCGCGATCAGGTCTTGTGCCGGTGGCGCGCCCGCCACTCGGTGACGCCATAGAGCATCACCGCCACGACGAGCGGGAGCAGGTAGTACACCGCCCGATAGGCGAGCAGCGCCCCCAGCAGCGGCGCCTGCGGCACCCGGTGCGACAGCAGCGCGACGAAGACCGCCTCCAGCACGCCCAGCCCCGCGGGCACATGGGTGATGACGCCGGCCACGGCCGCGACCAGCAGCACGGCCAGCACCTGCGGATAGTCGACACGCCCCTGCAGCAACAGCCAGACGATGGCGCCCATCAATGACCAGTTGGCCGCGGACAGCAGCAGCTGGAGCGCACCCATGCGCAGCGAGGGCACTTCCAGCGCATGGCCGCGCACCGTCATCGAGCGCCCGCCCGCGAAGGCGCACAGCAGCAGGTAGACGAGGGCCACGGCCGCCAGCACGACGCCGAGCACGCGAAGCCCACCACTGTCGATGCGCCACTCCGGCGGCAGGGCGAGCGGCGACAGCGCGAAGGCGGCGCCCGCCACCAGCAGGTAGCCGATCCAGTTGGTGAGCATCGAGAAGCCCAGCACCCGCGTGATGTCCGAGGCGCGCAGCCCGAGCCGCGAATAAAGCCGATAGCGGAAGGCCACGCCGCCCACCAGCGAGCCGAAGTTCAGGTTGAAGGCGTAACTGATGAAGGCCACGCCCATGACGGTGGGCGCGCGCAGGCCATGGCCGGTGAGGTGACGGCCGAGCAGGTCGAAGGTGGTGTAGAGCGCAAAGCTGAGGGCCGCGAGGGCCGCCGCGGCGGCCACCAGGGCGAGCGGCAGCGCTTGCAATGCGTCCAGCACCTCGTCCCATTCGATGGTGCGGGCCTGCCGCACGATCAGCCATCCGACCCCCAGCAGGAAGACCCACAGCGCGCCGCGCTTGAGCCAGGGCCACCAGCGCCGCTCGGACGCCGCCGGCCGGGCTGGCGCGCGGGCAGAGGCGGCCGTCGGCATGGCCGTCAGACGGCGTCGGCCGGCTGCGCGCCCAGGGGCGCGGCCGCAGCCGGCGGCACCGCCGGCTTGAGCTGCGGCGCGTGGCGCGGCAGCCAGCTGGTGAGCGAGGGATACCAGCGCAGGAAGTGAAAGACGAAGAAGCTGCGCACCAGGCGCCAGCCGCTCCACTCCTCGGCCAGGTCTTCGGGCGCGATCTGCTTGCAGCTGTGGCGCATCAGGTGCTCCAGCCGCTCGGACAGCACGCGGTTGAAGCCCTCGCCGCGCAGCACCACGTTGGCCTCGAGGTTGAGCGAAAGCGACAGCGGATCGAGGTTGCTCGATCCCACGGTGCTCCATTCGTCGTCCACCAGCGCGACCTTGCCGTGCAGCGGGCGCTCGCAGTATTCGTAGATGCGCACACCGGCATGCAGCAGGTGGTGGTAGAGCATGCTCGCCGCCTTCTTCACGATGGGCATGTCGGGCTCGCCCTGCAGGATCAGCCGCACATCCACGCCCCGCCGCGCCGCCTGCCGCAAGGCCTTGATGAAGCGGTAGCCCGGAAAGAAATAGGCATTGGCGATCACCACGCGCCGACGCGCCTTGCGGATCGCCTCCAGGTAATGGCGCTCGATGTCCGTCGTGTGATGGCGGTTGTCGCGCGTGACCAGCAGGGCCTGCATGCCCTGCGACGCCTGCGGCCCGCGCAGCCGGGTGGCCGTGGGCGGTGCGTCATGGTGGGCGGGCGACTGCTGCAGCGCCTGCACCCGCTTCATGCGCCGCCGGTACCAGCGCGGCTTGCGTGCCCCCAGCGCGATCTCGCGCAGCACAAAGCGGTGCAGCTCGCCCACGATGGGGCCGCGCAGCTCGACCGAATAGTCCTGCTTGGCCTCGGGGCCGAAGTCGGCCAGGTGGTCGGCGGAGTAGTTGATGCCGCCGATGAAGGCGCGCCAGCCATCGACCACGACGATCTTGCGATGCATGCGGCGGAACACGTTGAGCCGCTTGCCGAAGAAGCGCTCGCCGGGGTCGAACACGCGCACCTTCACGCCGGCCGAGGCCAGCTCGCCGAGGAAGCGCGCCGACAGGTCGGGCGAGCCGAAGCCGTCGATCATGAGGTCGACGCTCACGCCACGGCGGCCCGCCTCGCACAGTGCCTCATGCAGCGCAAGGCCGACCTTGTCCTCGAAGAGGATGAAGGTCTCGATGACCACCTCGCGCTCGGCGCGGCGGATGGCCTCGAAGACACGCGGGAAGAAGGCCTCGCCGTTCTCCAGCAGTTCGACGTCGTTGTCAGCGTGCCATGCGGGCGCGGTCATGAGGGCAGTCGCTCCATGGGGCAGGGATCAGAAATGGATTTCGGCCACCAGCGGCGCGTGGTCCGACAGGTGGGACCAGGGCGTGCGCGGCAGCACCACCGGCGAAGAGACGCCGGCATTGCGCACGTAGATGCGGTCCAGCGGCAGCAGCGGAAAGCGGGCCGGGAAGGTGCGGGCGGGCTTGCCCGTGGCGGTCATGAAGACCTCCTTCAGGCCGGCGCCGTCTTCCAGCACGGCATTGGCGCGGCTGCGCCAGTCGTTGAAGTCACCCGCCACGACCAGGGGCGCATCGGCGGGCACCTCGTCGCGGACGATGTGGCAAAGCAGCTCCAGCTGCTGCTGCCGGTGCGCCTCGGCCAGGCCCAGGTGGGCACAGATGGCATGCAGGTCGCCCGCCAGGCCGGGCATGCGGATCACGCAATGCAGAAGGCCGCGCTTCTCCGGCCCCGCCACCGACACGTCATGGTTGCGATGCTGGACGATCGGGAACTTGGACAGCAGCGCATTGCCATGGTGGCCGCGCGGATAGACCGCATTGCGGCCATAGGCGAACTGCGGCCACATGGTGTCCGCGAGGAATTCGTAGTGCGGTGCCTCGGGCCAGTTGTCGACGCGGCGGGCATGCCGCTCGTGCGTGCCCAGCACCTCCTGCAGGAAGACCACGTCGGCACCGACCGTGCGCACGGCCTCGCGCAGTTCCGGCAGGATGAAGCGCCGGTTGAAGGTGGTGAAGCCCTTGTGCGTGTTCACCGTCATCACCTTGAGGCGACGCGCGGGCGCGGGCGCCGCGGCCGGCTCGGGCGGGGGCATGGACAGATCGGATCGGAGCAGTGAGGACACGGGCCGTGTTGTAGGCCGAGGGCCGGAAACGCCCTGTAGGAGCGCGTCCGGTTCCCCACGCCCATTTTTTCGCCAGCCGGTTTCGCTTCGGCAGCGGCCCTTGCGGATGCGGCTCCTACAGGGGCGCGCAGCCGACGCCCACACGGGTGTCGCAATCGGCCCCGCTACGGTGCTTGCACGTCGTCGGGATGGCGACGTCATCCCGCAACTTCATCCAATCGAAGGAGAGACCCATGACCCGCACCACTCGCACCCTGTCCGCACTCGCCGCCGCCGGCCTGATGGCCATCAGCGCGAGCGCCATCGCGCAGACCACGGTGCCCGCGACGCAAGGCCAGGCCAGCACCATGACGCCGGCTGGCGTGCCCAACCCCACGCAGCGCCCCGACGGCACCATGCCCGCCCAGCGCGACAACGTGCGTGCCGAGGCCCGGGCCAACAACCGCATGCCCGACAACACCACGACACCCAGCGGCCAGCCGAGCACCGTGATGAACGGCCAGCCCAATCCGACGCCTCCGGTGAACCAGAACACCCGCGCCGAAGTCCGTGCCGACACCAAGGCCGACATGCAGCGCCGGCCCTATGGCAACACCGGCGAACGTCCCGACGTGCCCACCAACCCCAAGAACATGACCGGCACGCCGAAGTGATCGGCATCGGCGCCGCACCGCGGTGCCGCACGAAAAAAAACCCCGGCCGATAGACCGGGGTTTTTTTCATGGGCAGCCGCTCAGCGTGTCAGCCGCGGGGAGCGTCTCCAGGGCGCGGACCGTGGCCGTGCGGATGCTCGCCCCGTGCATGCATGCGCGGCAGCGTCTCGGCATCGAAGGTCTGGCGCTGCTGCGGCGACAGCTGCGCATAGAAGCCGCGGGTCGCATCGGCCACCTTGGCGAAACGGGCCTGGCGTTCCGCCTGGCGGGCCTGCATGCGGTCCAGCCGCTCGGGGGTGCTGAGCTTGGCCAGATCTTCACGCGCCGCCGGGGGACGCGCTGGCGGCGTGAAGGCGCTGGCATAGGCGTCCCAGGCGGGCTGCTGGGCCGGCGTCAGCTGCAGCTTGGCCTTGAGGGCCTCCATGCGCTTGGCATGGTGCTCCTTCATGCGCTCCATGCGCTGCTGCGGGTCCATGGCCTTGCCAGGGCGCTGGCCGTGCATGCCGGCCGGCGGCGGGGCGCCCTCTGCCGGGGCCGACGGCGCGGGCTGCGCGGAGGCGGCAAAGGCGGCACAGGCCAGCAGGCCGGCCGCGAGGAGGGAATGACGACGGGATTTCATGGTGCTTCCTTTCCGAAGACCGCCACCGGATCGGCAGCGTGCAGACGACTGTGCGCCCCGCAGGTCAAGACGGCGTTCGCCCTCGGTAAGCGACAGGTGTGTCGAGGTAAAGAAGCGTGAAGCCTGCCGCGTGATCGGGCAGGAATCGAGGAGCCGCAACCCCGCGACCCTCGCGCGGGCGTTGCAGCTGCTTACTTGGGCCGCGGCCTCTTCAGGCGCGCATCGGGCGGGGAAAGGCGACCGGCGCGCAGCATCCCTACGGCCGTCGCCACCGCGCGGGCGGCATTGCGGGCCTCTTCCTGCATGGCCTCGTCGGCGTCCAGTGTCTGGTGGCTGGTCGCGTACGGCTCGTAGTAGCCGATGTAGCGGTCGAGTCTGGCCTGGGTGCCCGCGTCGATGAGGCCCATCCAGTCGAGCCAGTCGCAGAGGTTGCGACGCAGGCTTTCGATGCCCGCCACGTCGCCATGCACCACCACGCCATAGGCCCGACCTTCCAGGTGCTTGGGATAGTCCCAGCCCTGGAGCTCCAGCGCCTTGGCTTGCGCGGCCTTCTTGCCGTGGGTGGACGTGGGATCGGGATTGCCGCCGTCGGCACAGACCAGCCGGTCGATCATCGCCTTGAGCGGCGTGGGCGCCTGGTACCAGTGGGTGGGCGTGAAGATCATCACGCCGTGTGCCGCCACCCAGCGCTCGTAGATCTCGTTCATCCAGTCGCCCGTCTGCCGCAGCGAATGGTTGGGATAGCAGCTGCAGGGCCAGTGGCACAGCGGCATGGCGGTGGAGGCGCAGCCCTTGCACGGATGGATGTGCCGGCCGTAGTCGGAGGTGACCCGGCTCAGGTCCAGCACGTCGCACTGCAGGCCCTGGCCCTCGAGCACCTCGCGCGCCAGCTGCAGAAGGCGCCAGCTCTTGGACATCTCGCCGGGGCAGCTGCCGTCGTTGCGCGGCGAGCCGTTGATCAGCAGCACGCGCGAGCGCGTCTCGGGCCGGCTCCATGCGGCCTGCGCCGCGTCGATGCGCGCACGCGCCTCGATCCAGTCCACGGACAGCGCATAGTCCGGATCGGCATACCCCGGCCCCGCCTCCCGCGTCACCGGCGCCTTGCGCCCGTCTTCGTACGCCTCCCAGGCCACCTGTTCGATGCGGCCGATCGCCTCGGCCTCCGCGCGGAAGGCCGGGTCGTGGAAGACCTGCATGAACTGCACGTGGAAGGCCTCTCGCGAGAGGGTGGGCGGCGCCTGGCCGGTGCGGGGGGCGTGGGGATCGTTCATGCGCGGCAGCGTAGGAGTTGTTCCGGGGCCGGGGCCGGCGCGCGTGCCGCCTTGCGCGGTAAGCCCGCGCCGACAGCCTGGAGAACTGCAAACACGCGTCCGCCCTCCTCCACCTCTGTTGACGCTGCGTCTGTACGAGCCCACGACGCCTTGCGCCATCCGGCCCGCACCGCTGCGGAATCAGCAGGACGGCGGTCCGCGGCCCGCAAGATCGTGGGCCGCCGACGGTCCTGCTGCGGCAACCCTGCCCCGCTCGCATGTCGCTCGCGTCCCCCCTGCCCCGCTCCCGTCGCTTCCGGGTCGACGTGGGCACCCTCATCGCGGCCCTGGTGCTGGCGCAGTCGCTCGTGCTCATCGCGCTCGTGGGCTGGGGCGCGCAACGGCTGGTCTCCTCTTTCGGCGAGGGAGCGCAGCGGGCCAGCCACCAGCGGGTCCAGGAGAAGGTCGAGGCCTTCCTGGAGCGGGCCGCCACGGCGGTGGACGCGATGGTGCAGGCGCCCCACCTTGCGCCTGCCGGCAGCAGCGCCGACGACACCGCCGAGCTGCTGTGGGTGCTGCTGCAGCAGGCGCCCGAACTCGACAGCCTGTACGTGGCCGACGCGCGCGGCCGCATGCTGATGGTGCAGCGCTACCCCGACCTCGCCGTGCGCCGCATCGTGCGCGCGCACGACGCCACCACCGAAACCTGGGACTACAAGGTGCGCCCCGACCTTCGGCTGATGCCGGCGCAGCGCTTTGCCACCACGCGCAGGCGCATGCTCACCAGCAGCTACGACCCGCTGGCGGCTCCCTGGTATCGGCAGGCCACGCAGGCGGGGCGCCCGGTGTGGACCGCGCCCTACGAGTTCCAGGTGGCGCACGAGCTGGGCGTGACCTACGCGCGGCCCGATCTGCGCACGCGCGACAACGACGCCCCGGACCAGGTGGCGGCGGGGGACGTGACCCTGGGCCGGCTGTCGGACTTCGTGCGCCAGTTCGCCCGCGCCGGCGAGGGCGACAGCGCGCTGCTCAGCGCCGACCTGCGCGTGCTGGCGCGCAGCGACCGGCCCGGCCGCATCACCCGGCTGGAGTCGCCCGCCGACGGCGTGCTCGCGGCCCTGCGCGAGCCGCTGGCCCGCGCAGGGGCCGCGAGCTTCACGATCACCTACCGCGGCGAGCGCTACCTCGTGCAGAGTTCGGTGATCGTGGCCACCGGCTGGCGGCTGGTCAGCTGGGTGCCCGAGGAGCGCGTGCTGGGCGGCGTGCACCGGGCGGTCGGCGGCGCGATGGCCACCGCGCTGGGCTTACTGGGCGTGGTGCTGCTGCTGTCGCTGCGCCTGGCCCGCCGCGTGACGGCGCCGGTGGAGCGCCTGGCCGAATTCGCGCGCCGGATCGGACGGCTGGAGCTGGACGGCCCGGCCCCCGCACAAAGCCGCGTGCTGGAGATCCAGCACCTGGCGCAGGCCCTGGACGACTCCGCCCGCGGGCTGCGCGCCTTCCGGCAGTTCGTGCCCGTGCAGCTGGTGCGGCAGCTCATGGCCGAAGGGTTGCCCCTGGGCGCCAGCGGCCGGCTGCGGCGGGTGACGATCATGTTCACCGACATCGCCGGCTTCACCGGGCTGGCCGAAGGCACCCCCGCGCCGGTGCTGGTGGCGCAGCTCACGGACTACTTCAACCTGACGGCGGCGGTAATCGCGCGCCATGGCGGCACCATCGACAAGTACATCGGCGACGGGATGATGGTGCTGTGGGGTGCCCCCACCGCGCTGCCCGACGCGGAGCTGCGCGCCTGCCGCGCCGCCCTCGACCTGCAGGCCGAGGTGGACGCCCTCAACGACCGTGCACGGGCCGCGGGCCGCGCGCCGCTGCCCACGCGCATCGGCATCCACACCGGGCCGGTGATCGCGGGCGTGCTGGGCTCCAACGACCGGCTGGCCTACACGGCCATCGGCGATGCCGTCAACGTGGCGAGCCGGGTGGAAGAACTCAACACCGCGCTGGGCACGCGGATCCTCATCTCCGAGGCCACCTGGCAAGGCGTGGCCGAGCGCCTGCCCGTGCGGCGCATCGCCACCGAAACCCTGCTGCGCGGCCGGCAGGCGCCCCTGACGGTGTACGAACTGCTCGAGGACCGGGCTGCCACGGGTTGAGGCCGGTCAAGCCGATGCGGCAGGGCGCTGGCCACAATGGACGGCCCGACTTCCGCCGCGAGACCCATGCGCTCCACCGATCCGCTCGACATCGCCATCGTGGGCGCCGGCCCCACCGGACTCGCCCTGGGCATCGCCCTCGCCCGCCAGGGCTACGGCGTGGACGTGCTCGACCATCAGGACGCCGACGCCCTCGCCGCGCCCGCCGACGACGGCCGCGAGATCGCCCTGACCCACGCCAGCGTCGGGCTGCTGCGCGAGCTGGGCATCTGGCCACACCTGCCGGCCGCGGCGATCGGCCGCATCCGCGAAGCCCGGGTGACGGACGGCGGCCCCGCCTCGCCCGCCCTGCGCTTCCACACGGCGGGAACAGGCTGCGAGGCGCTGGGCGCCATAGTTGCCAACCATGCGATCCGACGGGCATGCTTTGCGGCGGCCGCATCGCAGGAGCGCCTGCGGCTGCATCCCGGCCAGCGCGTGCAGCAGGTGCACATCGACGCGGACCATGCCCACATCGCCCGCGAAGGCGGCGCGCCGCTGCGCGCACGGCTGCTGGTGGCGGCCGACAGCCGCTTCTCGGGCCTGCGGCGCCAGCTCGGCGTGGGCGCTGCCTTGCAGGACTTCGGCCGCACCATGGTGGTCTGTCGCGTGGCCCACGAGGCCGCGGACCATGGCGAGGTGGCGCACGAATGCTTTGGTCCGGAGCGCACGCTGGCCATGCTGCCCCTGCCGGGCCGCTTCAGCTCTGCCGTGCTGACGGTGCCGGGCGCGCAGGCCTCTCGGCTGTGCAGCCTGCCGGCCGACGCGTTCGCGCAGGAGATCCAGCGCCAGTTCGGCGACGGGCTGGGCCCGCTGCGCGTGGCCGGCGAACGCAACGCCTATCCGCTTGTGGCGACCTATGCCGAACGCTTTGCGGGCCACCGCTTCGCGCTGGCGGGCGATGCCGCCGTGGGCATGCACCCGGTCACTGCCCATGGCTTCAACCTGGGGCTGCAAGGCGTGCGCAGCCTGTGTGCCGCCCTCTCGCAGCGGCCCCTGTCCGACGACCCGGGCCGGGCGGACCGGCTGCAACGGTACGAGCGGGTGCACCGCCGCGAGACGGCGCCGATCTACCACGGCACCAATGCCGTGGCGCGCCTCTATGCCGGACAGACCGGCCCGCACCGGCTGCTGCGCAGCCTGGTGCTCGAAGCCGCACGCCGGCTGCAGCCGGTGCGCGCCGCCATCACGCGGCAGCTGATCGGAGCCGGTCCCGCACGTTTCTGAGCGACTGAAGAGAGGAAATGTCGAGGGCTTCGCGCCTTCGGCCGCGGGCAACCGCTGCGGGCACGCGTGCCGCGCAAGGCGCGAGGCATTCCCTGCCGCCGGCGCGCACGCCAGCGCCAGCCCGCCTCAGGCGGGCGTCGCCACCGCCTCTTCGGCAGCGGGCGAACAGGCCGTGGAGCCACAGCCCTTCATCGGCTCTGCCGGCAGCGCGTGGGGCCGGCCGACCTCGCCGGTCTCCATGTCGAAGCCCACGCTGCGCAGATGCAGCGCGAGGCCGGCGTCCATGGTCTGCGCGTGGTGCACGAACCAGGCGCCCAGCTGGCGCGCCAGCTCGCGCACCAGGGCGAGATCGCCGCGCTGCCCGGCCGCCAGGCCATCGCGCATGGCGTGCAGCACCACCTTGTGCTGCACGCTGTGGCAGTTGGCGACGGAAAAGCCCGTGGCCTGCATCCATTGGTCCTCGCGCGAGAAATGGGCATCGGTGTGGTCGATCAGCCCGCTCCAGCACGCCAGCAGTTGCTCGTCCGGCGCCTGCTCGACGTCGGCCAGCAGCAACACGAATTCCTCATGGGTGCGGTCCATCACGGGGGCGTCCAGCACCAGGGCTTCGGACCATTGCAGGGTGGCCATCGTCGTCTCTCCACGCAGTTGGTTGGGGGAGATTGCAGGGTAGGCCGGCATGGCAGCCACCGCCTTGACGGGGCGCAAGGCAAGCCAAGCCGCTGTCCACACCCAGCCCCGCGCCGCCTCGCTGCCAAGCGGGCCGACGGACGCTCAGTGCTTCGCTGCGGCGTTGCGCTTGCGCGTGGCCGCGGCCTTCTTTGCCGAGGCGGAACGCTCCGCCGCCGTGCGCGAGGCCGATGCCTGGCCTCCGGCATGGCCGCCCTTGCGCGAGGGTGCATGGTTCGTGGCATGGCCGCGGCCCGAGCCGCTCTTCTCGCCGCCCCCGGTCTCCTTGTTCACGGTGGCCCAGGCGCGGCGCTCGGCCTCTCTCTCGGAGACGCCACGCGATTCGTAGCCTTCCTCGATGTGCTCGGCCTGGCGTTTCTGCTTGCCGGTGTAGGCGGACTTGTCGCCACGGGGCATGGTGATCTCCTGTGTTGCAAGACAGCACATGCTCGCCCCGTGGCCGTCTGCGCCTGTAGGCCGAAGCGAAACGGCCCTGTGCGCGGCTGGCGGGGTACGGCGGGCGCGGCGCCGCCCGCCGGGACGCCGACCTATCATCGGCCGATGCTCGCGAACCTCACGCCCTTCCTCCTCCACTGGGCCATCACCGCCTTCTCGCTCTGGGTGGCCAGCCACATCTTCCGCGGGCTGCAGTTCGACGGCACGGGCTCGCTGGTGGTGTCGGCATTGCTGCTGGGTCTGGCCAATGCCATCGTCAAGCCGCTGCTGATCTTCCTGACGCTGCCGCTCACGCTGCTGACCTTCGGCCTGTTCCTGCTGGTCATCAACGCGCTGATGATCCTGCTGGTGGCGGCGCTGGTGAAGAGCTTCCGGGTGTCGGGTTTCTGGACCGCCCTGTTCGCCAGCATCTTCATCTCGCTGCTGAGCATGCTGATCGGCACGCTGGTGGACGGCGGCGACCCGGCCACCCGCATCCAGCTGCCGCAAGGCACGGGCAACTGGCTCTAGCGCCCGCGGGGCACGGTCGTCACACACGTCACGCCCGCCCGCTTTCCGTTCACCAATCTGCAAGCCTGTTAAAGAAGCGACGCGTGTGCGCGCCGCTTTTGACGGTGTTGGGCCGCCGAGTGCGGCTTTCACGACATCAGGCCATGGCGATCGCCGTGCAGCTGCCCAGAATCGACAGAACGATTCACAGGGAGCCGGCAAGGAGACGTCATGAGACGCGCCATTTCGATCTGCGTGGTCGCTGCGATGCTCGCCGCATGCGCGGGCCGACCACAGCCAGACAACACGCCCGTCAGTGCCACCCCGGGCCATCCGCTGCCGCATCCGCGCGTGGAGATCTTCTACAACGCCGAGCCCGAACTGGTGGTGCGCGACTCGGGGGCCATTCCCGCCGTGGGCCTGATCGGGCTGCTGGGCCCCGTGGGTGCGCTGGCGGCGATGGGCGTCGATGCCCTCAGCCGCGGCAACGCGACCCAGCAGGCCGGCGAGCGCAGCCAGCGCTTCACGCAGGCCGTGCGCGGCGAGGGCAGTGACCTCGCCCTCAACCACGAGTACGCGCAGCGCCTGGCCGAGGCGCTGCGTTCGACCGGCCGCGAGGTCAAGCTCACGCCCGCGGCACGCGCCCTGGGCACGGCCGGGGAACTGCACCTGGAGGGGCTGACGCCCACGCCGGGCCATGACGTGCTGCTGTTGCGCATCTCCACCGCCTACTGGGCGCCCGACCTGGGTTCGAGCTTCCGACCCTATGCCCGGGTGGAGTACGCGCTGCGCGACGACCAGCTGGCGCCGCTGGCCTGGGATTCGGTGTCGTTCCGGTCGGCCGAGCCCCGCTACTACGCCTACGACACGCTGCTGAAGGAGAACCGCACCGCCTACGACGGCCTGCGCCAGGCGCTGTTCGCGACCCTTCCCGGCGTGATGCGCAAGAACTTCCCCAGCCTCCCGACGCCCGCGCTCCGCACCGCCGGAACGCCCTGACCGGCCCCTCGCGCCTCACCCCGATTCCCTCCCATCCCCATGATCGACTCGCCCCCCTCACCCACTCTCGAACGCACGGGCCCCTTCGTCCCGGACGGCTGGCGCAGCCTGGTGGAGCCGCTGTGCGAACTCAAGGAGGCGCTGGACCATGCCGTGCGCTGGCCCGAGCACATGCCCCGGCACGGCCGTGCCGCACAGGTCCTGGCCACGCACGGCCTGACGCTGCAACAGGCCGCCGCGCTCCGGACCTCCCACCTGCCCGACCGCTTTGCCCGGCATCTGCTGGGCGACTGGTTCGCCGCCACCGGCGAGCCCGTCGGCACCTGGGAGCGCAGCAGCCTGCCCCCCTGGTGCACGCTCGGCTGGGTGCGCAAGGACGCCTATCGCCTCACGCCCGAGCGGCCACAGGCACGGTTGCGCGCCCTCGTGGACGAACTCCATGCGGACCCCGAAGCCATGGACGCCACCGCCCATGGCCTGGCCGGCATCCCCCTCTTCTGGGCCGGCGAGGGCAAGAACCGCTGTCAGCTCTACCGCCTGGCCGGACGCGCACGGGTGGGCAGGCTCAGCCTGTACGCGGCGCCCGACCTGTCCGCCTGGCGCCTGGCGCCGGTGATGGGCGCCCGGCATGTGGTGGCGCTCATCGCGCCCGACGGGCGGGTGCAGCTGCTGCCGTTCGGCCGGGCCTCCAGGCCGCTGCTGCTCGCACTGGGCGTGACGTGGCGGCCCCGGCCCGTGCTGCGGCCCTGGATCGAGTCGCTGCAGCGCGGCCAGCCCATGCCGCATGTCCAGGCCGAGTACCGGTTGCGCGCGTCGATCCTCGCGCCGGCGGCCTGAGAAGAGCACCTGACTCAGGACGGGCGCGAGGGCGCCTCTTCCACCGGCGGAGGGCTGAACAGGTAGGGCAGCAGGCCCGCCAGCAGCAGCGCCGCCGCACAGCCGAAGATGGCGGCGAAGGCGCCATCCACCGGCCAGCCGCGGCGCTGGCCCGCCTCGGCGATCAGGCCGAAGGCCCAGGAGGCACCGGCGGAGCCCAGGAAGACGCAGGTGTTCAGAACGCCCAGGCCCCGTCCGCGCAGCGCCGCCGGCACCAGCGCGCGGCCGTGGCTCATCACCAGCGGATGCAGCATGCCGGCCGTGACCACGAAGGTCAGCAGGGTCAGGTCCAGCGCCAGACCGACCGCGGGCCAGGCCGTGAGCGCCAGGGCCGCCGAGAACGAGAAGGCCGTCCAGCCCGCCACGGTGGTACGCAGCGAGCTGCGGCGCACCACCAGCGGAATGGTCAGCGCGCCCAGGATGCCCCCAGCGCTCACCACCATCAGCGCCAGTCCCCGCGCATCGGCCCCCAGCCCGAAGACCTGCGCGAAGTAGGGCCCGCCCCAGGCATTGCGGAAACTGGTGCCTGCCGCCATGGCGATGCACATCGGGATGAGCGTCCACAGCGCCCTGCGGCGCAGCAGGCCGGCGCTGGCCAGCACCATGGCGGCCGGGCTTTCCTGCCGGGCCAGGGCATGGCCCTGGTCGCGCACATGCCGCCACACGCCGATGCAGGCGAGCAGCATCGCGACGCCGCCGAGCGCGATGGCCGGCCGCCAGCCGATGCGATGCGCCGCCCAGCCCAGGGGCGCCGTGGCCACCAGCGAGCCCACCATGCCCACGGCATTGGCCCGGCTGATGAAGGCGGCGAAGCGCGCGGGCGGCAACTGCTCGGCCGCGTAATGCATCAGCCCCATGAAGACCGGTGCGCAGGCCAGCCCCAGGCCCGCCTGCGCCACCATGGCGGCGGCGCCATTGGGCGCCCCGACCAGCAGGGCCGCCGACACCACGCCGATGGCCAGCAGCCAGCGGCTGGGACGGCCCACGCCCCAGCGGTCGAAGGCCACGCCGACCGGGACCTGGGCGATGGCGAAGGCCAGGAAGAAGCTGGAAGACAACGCACCGAAGCCGGCGGGTGAGAGCGCCAGGTCGTGCTGCAGCTCCGGCGCGATGACCGCGAGGCAGCTGCGGAAGAACTGGCTGAGGGAGAAGGCGAAAGTCAGCGCGACGAGGCCGCGCGAAGTGGCTGACGGGGACGGCATGTGGAGGGCCATTGTCCGGCCCCCGCCGCAGCGGCATCGACCACCGGCGCGACAGGCCGGTCGCCCGGCCGCCGTCGCTGGCTCAGGCTGCGGCCTGTGCCCGCCGTTCCGCCAGCGCCACGTACCAGCCCAGGCAGCCCGGGTTGGCCATGGCCTCCTTGTTGACCACCTTGTCGATGGGCTGCCCCAGCAGCAGCTTCTTGATCGGCAGCTCCTGCTTCTTGCCCGAGAGGGTGCGCGGGATCTCGGCCACCTCGAAGATGTCATCAGGCAGGAAGCGCGGCGACAGGCTGGCGCGGATCGCGTCGTTGAGCTTGTGGCGCATCGCGTCGTCCAGCGCCACGCCGGGGCGCAGCACCACGAAGAGCGGCATGTAGCTGTCGCGGCCCAGGTACTCCAGGTCGACCACCATGGAGTCGAGCACCTCGGGCAGCGACTCCACCGCGTTGTAGATCTCGCTGGTGCCCATGCGCAGGCCCTGGCGGTTGATGGTGGCGTCGCTGCGGCCGTAGATGACGCAGCCGCCGTCGGTGCCCACCTTGAGCCAGTCGCCATGCCGCCAGACGCCGGGATAGGTGTCGAAGTAGCTCGACAGGTAGCGCGCGTTGCCCGGGTCGTTCCAGAAGTACAGCGGCATGGAGGGAATGGGCTCGGTGCAGACCAGTTCGCCCACCTCGCCAACCACGGCCTGGCCGGTCTCGTTCCAGGCATGGACGGCGGCACCCATGAAGCGGCACTGCATCTGGCCCGGCACCTCGGGCAGCTCGCGGTTGCCGCCGACGAAGGCGCCGCAGAAGTCCGTGCCCCCAGAAATGTTGCACCACCAGGCCTCGCCATCGGCGCCGCCCTTGAGCGCGCCGGCCTTCGGCACGAGGCCGGCGGCGAGCTTCGCTTCCTGCATCTGCGCACTGCCCCAGCGCTGCACCTCCTCCGCCAGCGGCGAGCCGGTGCTGCCCAGCGCGCGCACGCGCGAGAGGTCGCCGCAATCCACCGCGCGCACGCCGGCCTTCATGCAGTTGCTGAAGTAGGCCGCGCCGGCGCCGAAGAAGGTCACGCCGTGGCGCGCCACGAAGCGCCACAGCACCGACCAGTCGGGCTGCTCCTTGCTGTGGGCCGGATGGCCGTCGTAGAGCACACAGGTAGTGCCCGACACCAGGCCCGACAGCTGCGCATTCCACATCACCCAGCCGGTGGAGCTGAACCAGTGGAAGCGCTCGCCGAAGCTGTTGGCCGCATAGCTGCTGCCCAGGTCGTAATGGATCTGCGACAACGCCATCGACATCAGGATGCCGCCCTGGCCGTGCACGATGGGCTTGGGCAGGCCGGTGGTGCCGCTGGAATAGACGATCCACACCGGATGGTCGAAGGGCAGCCATTCGGGCGCGAAGGCCGCGACCTCGGCATCGTCCCGGCCGCTGGCGGTGGTCCAGTCGATGTCATGCGGCAACGGCTCGGCCGCATGCGGCGTGCGCAGCAGCAGCAGGCGCTCGGCGGTGGGCAGCTGCGCGCGCAGCTCGCGCACCACCGCGCTGCGGTCCAGCGCCTTCTGGCCGTAGTGCACGCCGTCGACGGCGATCAGCACCTTGGGCTCGATCTGCCGGAAGCGGTCGGCCACGGCGGCGGTGCCCATGTCGGGCGCGCACACGCTCCACACGGCGCCGATGCTGGAGCAGGCCAGAAAGGCCACCATGGTCTCGGGGATGTTGGGCAGGTAGGCCGCCACGCGGTCGCCGCGCTTCACGCCCAGAGCCTTGAGCGAGAGCGCCACCGATGCGATCTGGCGCTGGAGCTCGGGCCAGGACATCTCGCGCACCTCGCCCGCCTCGTTCTCACTGACGATGGCCGGCATGCCCGCCGCATGGGCGGGCTCGACGTGGCGCAGCACCTGCCACGCGTAGTTGACCTGCGCGCCCGGGAACCACACGGCCCCCGGCATGCGTCGGTCTGCCAGCACCGCGCGGTGCGGCGTGGGCGACTGGATGCCCGCATAGTCCCAGATGGCCTGCCAGAAGCCATGCAGGTCGGTCACCGACCATTGCCACAGCGCGTCGTAGCTGTCGAACACCAGGCCGCGGTGGTCGCGCAGCCAGTTCTGGAAGAGGCGGATCTGGGGAACGTAGGCGGGAGCGGTCATCCGGCCAGCGTAGTGCGGCAGTGCAGCACGCTCAATGCGGATTGGCCCCAGCCGCGTCGTCTGCGCGACTGGCGCCGCCCACCCGGTGCCGTGGCAGGGAGCGGCGGCTCATGGTTTGTACGTGTGTGCAAGACTGTTGTACGGTCGTTCAATAGGCGCATGAGTGCCCGGCCGACCTCCGCTCCTACCGCGCGCCGCGCGGCCCGTGGCGCAGCCGCCGAGCCCCGTCCGGACCGCCGCCACGCCATCCTGCTGGCGGCCGAAAAGCTCTTCGCCCGCCACGGCTACCACGCCGTGAGCATCCGCCAGATCGCCGACGAAGCCGGCGTGCCGCTGGCGCTGGTGGGCTACTACTTCGGCCCCAAGAATGCGCTGTTCGAGGCCATCTTCGAGCACTGGAACCAGACCATCGAGCGTCGGCTGGCCGCGCTGGCCGCGGTGCCCATCGACCCGGCCAACGCAAAGACCCTGCCACGCATCATCGACGCCTTCACCGCGCCGGTGCTGGCCCTGCGCGCCAGCAGCGAAGGCGAGTACTACGCGCGGCTGGTGGCCCGCGAGCTCTCGCACGTCACCGAAGAGGCCGACCGCGTGCTGCGCCATTACTTCGACCCGCTGGCCAACGCCTTCATCGACGCCCTGCAGCGCGCCCTGCCCCATGCCACGCGGGCGCAGGTGGCCTGGGGCTATCAGTTCGCGCTCGGCGCGCTGCTGCACCACCTGACCGATACCCGGGTGGAGCGCCTGTCCGGCGGCGAGGCCCAGGCCAACGATGCGGCCGGCAGCGCACTGCTGGTGGCCTTCATCGCCGGCGGGCTGCGCGCCGCCATGCCCCGTCCCCGCGCCGCCCGCACGACCGCGGCGCCTGCCAAGAAGACCAACCCACGGAGACAAGCCTGATGAAAAGACGCACCGCACTCTCGGCGCTCGGCGCCGCCACACTGACCGCCGCGGCGCTGCCCGCCCGCGCGCAGGGCACGACGAAGATCGTGTTCGGCTTCACGGCCGTGACCGACTTCGCCACGGTCTTCGTGGCCAAGGAAGAGGGTTACTTCACCAAGCGCGCGCTGGACGTGGAGCCCAAGTTCATCCCGCTCAACTCGACCATCCCGGCCGCATTGCAGTCCGACTCGCTCACCATCGGGGGGCCCACGCCCTCGGTCTTCCTGCAGGCGGTGGATGGCGGCCTGGACCTGGTGCTGGTGGCCGGCGGCGGCCTCACGGCCAAGAGCATCACGGGCTTCGGCCTGGTGGCGCGCGCCGGCTCGGGCATCAAGAATGCGCAGGACTGCGTGGGCAAGAAGATCGGCGTGCCAGGCCTGAGCGCCTTCCTGCACGTGACCTTCCGCGCCTGGCTCAAGGACCAGGGCGTGGACTACCGCAAGGTCAACTTCGTCGAGGCCGCCTTCCCGCAGCATGCGGACCTGCTGCGCGGCGGCTCGGTGGACGCGGTGGTGTCGGCCGATCCCTTCATGAGCCGCATCACCGAATCGGGCGCGGGCTACGTGGCGAGCTACTACTCCACCTTCCTGCCCGAGGGCAACCAGACCATCGTGCACGCCGCCCGCCGCGACTGGGCCGAGAAGAACCCGCAGGCGGTGCGCGGCTTCCGCGAGTCGCTGGTGGAGGCGGCGGCCTTCATGGGCCAGGCGAAGAACGACGCCCGCGTGCGCGCCGCCATCGGCAAGTACATCAAGCTGCCGCCCGAGGTGCTGGCCAAGGTGCAGATCTCGCCGCCCGGGCCGGTGGTCACCGACAAGCAGCTGGCCTACTGGGTGGGGCTGATGAAGGACCAGGACATGCTCAAGGGCGCGCCCGACGTGGCGCGGCTGATCGCGCGCTGAGGCGGTTCGCACGTCATGGGAGCTCCCGACTTCATGGCCACCCGGATGGCCGCCGAGGCGACGCCGGCGACGTCCTCCAAGGCCGCGCCGCTGCTGCGCTTCGACGAAGTGAGCATCCGCCTGGGCGGCCGCGAGATCCTCTCGCCCACCAGCTTCGAGGTGCGACGCGGCGAGTTCGTGTGCATCGTCGGCGCCAGCGGCTGCGGCAAGACGACGCTGCTGCGCACCGCCAGCGCACTGGTCGCGCCCACGACGGGCCGCGTGCTGCGCCACGGCGTGCCCATCACCCAACCCGCGCGCGAGATCGCCTTCGTGTTCCAGGACTACGGCCGCGCCCTGCTGCCGTGGCGCACGGTGGAAGGCAATGTGCGCCTCGCGCTGGAGGCCGCGCACGTGCCCTCGGCCGAACATGCCGCCCGTGCGGCCAAGGTGCTGGCCAAGGTCGGCCTGGCGGCGCATGCGCAGAAGTTTCCGCTGCAGCTGTCGGGCGGGATGCAGCAGCGTGTGCAGATCGCCCGCTGCCTGGCCCAGCAGCCCGAGTTGATGCTGATGGACGAGCCCTTCGGCGCACTGGACGCGATGACGCGTCAGGGCCTGCAGGACGAGCTGGCCCGCCTGGTGCGCGACGACGGCCTGACGGTGATCTTCGTCACCCACGACCTGGAAGAGGCCATCTACCTCGGCGACCGCGTGGTGGCCCTGCAGGCCAACCCAGGCCCCGGTCGGCCCAGCCTGGCGCGCATGATCGACGTGCCCATTCCCCGGCCGCGCGACCAGCTGACGACGCGCGAGCATCCCGAGTTCGTGCGCCTGCGTCGCGAACTCTTCACCTTCATCGAGGAAGGCCATGGCTGAGCGGGCTGCGCACCACACGGCCGTTCGCGCCGGGCCTGTCGAAGCGCCGCCCCGCAGCTCGACCATCCCGCGCGCCCTGGCACGCCTGCGCCCCTGGGCCATCCCCGCCCTGCTGCTGCTCGCATTCGAGCTCTACGCCCGCCGCGCGTCGGCCCTGGGCAGCGATTCGCTGGCGCCCGTGAGTGCGGCGGTGAAAGCCTGGTGGGGCGCAGCCTTGGACGGCTCGCTCTGGCAGGCCACCGCCTTCACCCTCGGCACTGCCGCCCTCGGCCTGGGGGTCGGCGCCCTGCTCGCCCTGGCCGGCGGCATCGCGCTGGGCCTCTCGGCACGCGCGGCCCGCATGGGCTTCATGACCACCGAGCTGCTGCGCACTGTGCCCTCGGTGGCACTCATCCCGCTGGCCATGCTGATGTTCGGCTTCGGCGTGCGCATGGAGATGGCGGTGGTCGCCTTCGCCACCTTCTGGCCGCTGATGCTGCTGGTGCAGGCCGCCGTGCGACAGGTGGAGCCGCGGCTGCTGGAGGTGAGCCGCGTGCTCGGCCTGTCGGCGCGCGAGCGCGCCTTCAAGATCGTGCTGCCGGCCATCGCGCCGCGGCTCTTCGTCGCGCTGCGCCTGGGCGTGGCCGTGGCGCTGGTGGTGGCCGTGACGGTGGAGATCGCCGCCAACCCTAACGGCATGGGCTACGCCATGATGATCGCGCAGCAGAGCTTCGACCCTGCGCTGATGCTGGCCTGGCTGGGCTGGATCGGCGTGGTGGGCTATGCGATCAACGCGGGCATGCTGCGGCTGCAGCAGCGCGTGGGTCGTCGCATGGGGGCCGCATGAACGAGCGCCTGAAGATGAGCAGCTGGCTGGGCTCGGCCCTGGTGCTCTGCGCACTGATCGCGCTGTGGTGGCTGGCCAGCAACCTGGGCTGGGTCAGCCGCGTCTTCCTGCCCACGCCGCAGGCGACGTGGGACGCGCTGGCCGAGGGCTTCAACCTGCGCGGCAACGGCCATGGCGAACTGGCAGGCTGGACGCTGGACACCGTCGGCCGCATGCTGCAGGGCTGGCTGCTGGCCTCGCTCGCGGGTGTGGCGCTGGGCGTGTTCATCGGCGCCTCGGCCGCGGCCCGGGCATGGCTGCAGCCCATGCTGGAGTTCATCCGGCCGCTGCCGGCCTCGGCCGTGCTGCCGGTGGCCATCGCCATCTTCGGGCTGAGCCCGCGCATGGTGCTGGTGGTGGTGGCATTCGGCGCGATGTGGCCGGTGCTGCTGGCGACGGTGCATGGCCTGGCGACCGTCGATGCGCGGCTGGCCGAGGTCACGCGCTGCCTGCAGCTGTCCCGCACCGCCTTCATCCTCAAGATCGGCCTGCCGCACGCCATGCCCGACATCCTGGCCGGCATGCGCCTGGCCCTCACCGTCGCGCTGATCGTGGCGGTGGTGGGCGAAATGATCGCCTCGCAGGGCGGCCTGGGCCAGGCCATCCTGCTGGCGGCACGCGCCTTCCGGGCCAGCGAGCTGTTCGCCGGCATCGTGCTGCTGGGGCTGATCGGCTTCGTCAGCAATGGCTTGCTGGCCTTCGCAGAACACAAATTGCTGCGCTGGCAGCGGCCCTGAACCCCACACACCACACACACCCACAAGGAGACCCGCCATGCCCCGCAGATTCGTCGACCTTTCCATCTACCTCGAGAACGACGTGGTGAGCGACCCGCCGCCCTTCGCGCCCAAGATCCAGTACTTCACGCACGAGAACACGGTCGAACAGATCGTGCCCTTCTTCCCCGGCCTGCAGAAGGCCGACCTGCCCGACGGCGAGGGCTGGGCGGTGGAGCAGGTGCAGCTGTCCACGCACAACGGCACGCACCTGGATGCGCCCTACCACTTCCACTCGACCATGGACAAGGCGCTGGGCGAGAAGAAGCCCGCCATCACCATCGATGCCGTGCCGCTGGAGTGGTGCTTCCAGCCCGGCGTGAAGCTGGACTTCCGCCACTTCGCCGACGGCTACGTGGTGACGGCCGCCGACGTGGAGGCCGAGTTGGCGCGCATCGGCCACGTGCTCAAGCCGCTGGAGATCGTGGTGGTCAACACCCGCGCCGGCGAGCGCTACGGCCAGAACGATTATGTCTCCAGCGGCTGCGGCATGGGCTACGAGGCCACCATGTACCTGCTGGAGCGCGGCGTGCGCCTGACCGGCACCGACGGCTGGAGCTGGGACGCGCCCTTCGTCCACACCGCGCAGAAATACGGCGAGACCAAGGACGCCGGCCTGATCTGGGAAGGCCACAAGGCCGGCCGCGACATCGGCTACTGCCACATCGAGAAGCTGCACAACCTGGAGGCGCTGCCGCCCGATGGCTTCTTCATCAGCTGCTTCCCGCACAAGATCCGTGGCGCGTCCGCAGGCTGGACGCGCGCCGTCGCCATCTTCGACGACACCCTGATGGCCTCAGCCTGAGGAGCGGCATCGATGACGCTCGACCGCACCCACGACGCCCGCGCGCGCAGCTGGCTGGCCAGCGCCAACGCATCGGGCGGTGACTTCCCGATCCAGAACCTGCCCTTCGGCGTGTTCCGCCGCGCGGGCAGCCACGAGGCCTTCCGCGGCGGCGTGGCCATCGGCGACCAGGTGATCGACCTGCAGGCCGCTGCCGCCACCGGCGCCTTCACGGGAATGGCCGCGAAGGCCTTGCAGGCCGCATCGCAACCCACGCTCAATGCGCTGATGGCGATGGGCCCCGAGGCCTGGCACGCGCTGCGCCTTGCGCTCTTCGATGCATTGATCGACGGCGCCACGGGCCCGGCCGCCGACGCGCTGCGCGCCGCGCTCGTGCCGCAGGCCCAGGCCGAGATGGGCCTGCCCAGCCGCATCGGCGACTACACCGACTTCTACACCTCGGTGCACCACGCGGTGAACGTAGGCCGGGTGCTCAAGCCCGACGATCCGCTCACGCCCAACTTCCGCTGGCTGCCCATCGCGTACCACGGTCGCGCCTCCAGCGTGGTGCCGAGCGGCACGGCCTTCCACCGGCCCATGGGCCAGGCCATGCCCCCCGGCGCCAGCGCGCCGCAGTACGGCCCCTGCCGCCGGCTGGACTATGAGCTGGAGATGGGCTTCTACGTGGGCCCCGGCAATGCCCAGGGCCGGCCCATCGGCATCGGCGAGGCCGAATCGCACATCTTCGGCATGTGCCTGCTCAACGACTGGTCGGCGCGCGACCACCAGTTCTGGGAAATGGCGCCGCTCGGCCCCTTCCTGGGCAAGAACTTCTGCACCAGCGTGTCGCCCTGGGTGGTGACGATGGAGGCGCTCGCGCCCTACCGCGTGGCCTTCGAACGTTCGAACGACGAGCCGCAGCCGCTCGCCTACCTGGACAGCCCCGCCAACCGCGAAGCGGGCGGCGTGGACGTGCAGCTGGAAGTGCGCCTGCAGAGCCCGCGGCACCGTGAGGCGGGGCATGCCGGCGACCGCCTGTCGGCCACCAGCTTCCGCCACCAGTACTGGACCCTGGCGCAGATGGTGGCGCAGCACACGGTGGGCGGCTGCAACCTGCAGCCGGGCGACCTGCTGGGCACCGGCACCATCTCCGGGCCCACGCCGGGCGAGGCGGGCGCCATCGTCGAACTGTCGCGCGGCGGCACGCAGGCCATCGACCTGCCGGCCACCGGCGAGACGCGCACCTTCCTGGAGGACGGCGACACCGTGATCCTGCGCGGCTGGTGCGAGCGCGAGGGCCATGCCCGCATCGGCTTCGGCGAATGCCGGGGCGAGGTGCTGCCGGCGGTGGGATAGCGAGGGCGGCGCATCGACGTCAGCAGCGCCAGCCGTTCAGCCCATCCAGCACAGTGCTGGCAATGGCCGGCCGGACCGCTCGGTCAGGGCAGTCGGAACAGACTGGTGACCATGGCGTCCAGCACCTGCACGTCGTGCTGGTTGAACAGCTGCCAGCGCCAGCGCAGGATGCCCAGGTGCGCCTTGGTGTCGGAGCGGCGCGCCTCGACCACCTCGGCCCGCAGGCGCAGCGTGTCGCCGGGCCGCACGGGCCGGGACCAGCGGATCTGGTCGATGCCCGGCGAGGCGAAGGATTCGGAGTCGTGCAGCGCCGCCTGCACCACCAGCCGCATGGCGATGGCGCAGGTGTGCCAGCCGCTGGCGATGAGTCCGCCGAACACGCCCTCGGCCGCCGCCTCGGGATCGGTGTGGAACCACTGCGGGTCCCACTGGCGGGCAAAGCCGAGCACCTCTTCCTCGGTAACGGCATGCGGACCGGCCTCGATGACCTGACCCGGGCGGAACTCGGCAAACTTCATCCGGTGCGCAACCGCCTCAGCGGGGCGCTTCCTCCAGCGGCGGCATGGCCTGCGCATGCAGCCGGGCGACCCAGTAGGTCGCACCGTCGGGGCCATAGCGCTCCTCGTGCGGCTGATCGGGCGCCAGCACGAAACGGTCACCGCGGTGCAGCACCCGGGTCTCGCCACCGACGGTGAGGGTCAGCTCGCCCTGCACCATCAAGGCTTCCACCGCGAAGGGATGGCCGTGGCTGGCGACCTGCGTGTCCGGCTCCCACATGCGCTCGGCCACCTCGTCGAAGCCGCGCTTGCGCGCCTGCGCCTCGTAGGCGGAAAAGCTGGGCAGCGCATCGGGGGCGATGGGGGCGGGGAAGGTGACGCTGGCGGGAGGATTCATCAGGGGCTCCGTGGCGAGGTGGGCCGGAAACGGCGACCCGCAAGTGTCTCGCGTCCGATGGCACTCTGGCGAGCCGACGTTCTCTATGGGCTCGATCGTGCACGTGCCCCCGGCCGTCTGTCCGTCAGTACGTCTCCAAGTGCAGCCGCCCTTCCTGCTTGAGCCGCGCGGCGATCTGTTCCCAGTCCAGGCCGGCCTCGTGGGCCACGTCGCGCAGGGCCAGCACCACGCCTTCCTCCATGCTCTTGAGCCCGCAGACATAGAAGTGGGCGGCCTCGTCGCGCAGCAGCAGGGCCAGGTCGGCGGCGCGGTCGCGCATCAGGTCCTGCACGTACTTCTTCGGCTGGCCGGGCGTGCGGGAGAAGGCCAGGTTGATGTCGATGAAGTCCTTGGGCAGGCTGGTCAGCGGGCCGAAGTAGGGAAGTTCCTGCTGGGTGCGGGCGCCGAAGAAGAGCATCAGCTTGCCGCCCTCGAACTTGCCGCTCTTGCGAAGGCGCCGCCGCCATTCGGTCATGGCCCGCATCGGCGCGCTGCCGGTGCCGGTGCAGATCATCACGATGTGCGACTTCGGGTGGTTCGGCATCAGGAAGCTGCTGCCGAAGGGGCCGACCACCTGTACCGTGTCGCCCACCTTGAGATCGCACAGGTAGTTGGAGCAGATGCCGCGCACGGCCTGGCCCTGGTGGTCCTGCGTGACGCGCTTCACCGTCAGCGACAGGTTGTTGTAGCCCGGGCGCTCGCCGTTGCGCGCGCTGGCCACCGAGTACTGGCGCGGCTGGTGCGCGCGGCCAAGCGCATCGGCGCCCGGCGGCACGATGCCGATGGACTGGCCCTCCAGCACCGGGAAGGGCATGGCGCCGAAATCGAGCACGATGTGGTGCGTCTCGCTGTCGAAGCCCGCTTCGGTGCAGTTAAAGTTGCCCGTCACCGTGGCGGTGATGGGGCTCTTGGGCGCATGCAGGTTGGTGTACGGATGCGCGGCCGACCAGGGCGGGCGGGTGGCGCCGTAGCTGGCCGAGTGGAAGGGCGCGGTGCCCGGCTCGGCCACGGCGTCCGCATTCGCCGGTGCAGCCGCGGGCGCGACCTCGGCGGCATCGGCGGGCACGCCTTCGGCCGCCAGTTGCTCTGACGTGAGTTCCGCGGGCAGCTCATCCCACAGCAGCTGTTCCTCGATCGGGTAGGCCTTGGCCGCCGGCACCGTGCGCCAGTTGTCGATGGAGCCCGTCGGGCAGGGCGAGATGCAGGCCATGCAGCCGTTGCAAACGTCGGCCTTGACCACGTAATTGCGGTCGTCGTGCGTGATCGCCCCGATGGGGCAGGTGGCCTCGCAGGTGTTGCAGCGGATGCAGATCTCGGGGTCGATCAGGTGCTGCTTGATCACGGCCACGTCCACAGCCATGTCCATCGTGTGTCTCCTTGCCGGCCTTGGCGACCGATGTGGGGGTGGGCCGGCAATCCGGGCCCCGGCGTCGGCCGTCCCTCTTCAGGACGGCCTCGGCGCATTGTGGGTTCAGGCGAAGCGCACGTACTCGAAATCGACGGGCTGGCGGTTGATGCCCATGACCGGCGGCGCGATCCAGTTGGCGAACTTGCCGGGCTCGACCACGCGGCCCATGAGCGAGGCGACGAAGGCGCGGTCCTCGTCGGTGGGCAGCCATTCCTTCTTCTTCGCCTCCCATTCGGTCTCGCTCACCACGCGGCCGTCCGGCGACATGCGGATGCCGGCCAGGGCGCCGATGGCGCGGTTGAAGGCCTTGTGCGGCACCGTGAGGCGGAAGGGGATGCCCGCCTTCTCGATCACCTTGTTCCAGCGCCCAACGCCGGCCACCGAGTCCTTGATGAAGTCGTCGCGCAGCACCTCGTTGAGCGCATTGAGCATCGGCACTTCCTTTTCCACCAGTTGGCCATCCTTGACCTCCAGGACCTTGTAGGTCTGGTTCTTGAGGACATGGTCGTCGGTGCGCTTGCCTTCTTCATAGCGGCCCTTGAGGCCCGAGCTGTAGAAGGTGGCGGCGTTGCTGGACTGGTCGGCGCCGAACAGGTCGATGGTCACCGAGTAGTGGAAGTTCAGGTAGCGCTGGATGGTCTCCAGGTCGATGGCGCCGGCTTCGCGCACCTTCTTCGGGTCGTCGGTCTTGAGCTCGTTCATCACCTGACAGGTGCGCTGGATCACGCGGCTGACGCCCGACTCGCCCACGAACATGTGGTGGGCTTCTTCGGTCAACATGAACTTGGTGGTGCGCGCCAGCGGATCGAAGGCGGACTCGGCCAGGGCCGACAGCTGGAATTTGCCGTCGCGGTCGGTGAAGTAGGTGAACATGAAGAAGGCCAGCCAGTCCGGCGTCTTCTCGTTGAACGCACCCAGGATGCGGGGGTTGTTCTCGTCGCCGCTCTGGCGCTCCAGCAGGGCTTCGGCCTCTTCGCGACCGTCGCGGCCGAAGTGCTTGTGCAGCAGGTAGACCATGGCCCACAGGTGGCGGCCCTCTTCCACGTTGACCTGGAAGAGGTTGCGCAGGTCGTACTGGCTGGGCGCCGTGAGGCCCAGGTGGCGCTGCTGCTCGACGGAGGCCGGCTCGGTGTCGCCCTGAGTGACGATGATGCGGCGCAGGTTGGCGCGGTGCTCACCGGGCACGTCCTGCCAGGCCTTCTCGCCCTTGTGGTCGCCGAAGTGGATCTCGCGGCTGGCGTCGCCCGGGTTCAGGAAGATGCCCCAGCGGTAGTCGCGCATCTTCACGTGGCCGAACTGGGCCCAGCCGTTGGGGTCCACGCTTACGGCCGTGCGCAGGTAGACGTCGAAGTTGGTGGAGCCTTCGGGGCCCACGTCGTCCCACCAGTTGATGAAGTTGGGCTGCCAGCCTTCGAGCGCGCGCTGCAGCGTGCGGTCCTCGGCCAGGTTGACGTTGTTGGGGATCTTCTCGCTGTAGTTGATGCTGCTCATGTCTCGACCTCTTTACTTGGAGAAATGGATGGGAGAGCCTGGGCGTCAGACGCGCTTCATGTCGAAGCCCGCCTTCTGGCCGGTGCCGTAGACCTTCAAGGCGCCTGCCTCGCCGACGGCGTTCGGGCGCTGGAAGATCCAGTTCTGCCAGGCCGACAGCCGCCCGAAGATGCGGGTCAGCATGTTCTCCTGGCTGGCAAAGCGCAGGTTGGCCTCCAGGCCGGTCAGGGCGTCGGGCGACATGGCGGCGCGCTCTTCCAGCGCGATGCGCAGTTCGTCCTCCCAGTCGATGTCGTCGGGCGCAGCGGTGACCAGGCCGAGCGTCATCGCCTCGTCGGCATCGAGCCGACGGCCGGCGGCCGCGCGGACGGCCTCCATCGGGCCGGACTCTTCGTAGAAGCGGCGCTGCAGGCGGCTCTGGTCGTTGACCAGGGGCAGCAGACCGAAGTTGAGTTCGTCCAGCACCAGCTTCGGCGCCTTTTCGGGCGCGTCGGGCAGGGCCAGCATGTAGCTGCGGTCGGCGGCGAAGGCCAGCTCGGCGAACAGGCCGGCGAAGCAGGAACCTTCGTCCACCACGGCGAACAGGGTGCGCGAGGACACATCCAGCCGCGCGAAGGTACGGCGCAGCGCGCCCAGCGTCTCGCGCGCCAGCCAGTGGTCCTGGTGCGCCAGCAGCTGGCGGTCGGCGGCCAGCACGGCCTCGGCCTCGCCGCGGGTCTTGAGCAGCCAGGTGCCGATGTCGGGCTCGTTGGTGCGCAGGTGCAGGATGGCGTCGTCCAGCTCGCGGGCCAGGGCCAGCGGCCACCAGCCGGCGCCGGCCGCCTCGATGGCCGCGATGTCGGCGGGCAGCGCGGACTGCGGGGCCTTGAGCGTGAGCGTGGCGGTGCGCTTGGTGCGGTCCACCGAGACCTCGACATGGGAGTAGCGCACGCTGTCGGCCGATTCCTCGCGCTGCAGGCGCGGCAGCGCGATGCCGCGGGCGCTGGCGGGGCGGGTGCTGCCTTCGGCCAGCTTCATGGCGCGCTCCTGCACGGCCGCGCCGAACTGCGCCGGCTTGGCCACGGCATCGACCAAGCGCCAGTCCACGGCGCGCTGGCCACGCACGCCTTCGACGCTGGTGCAGAAGATGTCGGCCAGGTCGTGGCGCACATGGCGCTTGTCGGTCACGCGGGTCAGGCCACCGGTGCCGGGCAGCACGCCCAGCAGCGGCACCTCGGGCAGGCTGACGGCCGAGGAGCGGTCGTCCACCAGCATGATCTCGTCGCAGGCCAGGGCCAGCTCGTAGCCGCCGCCGGCGCAGGCGCCGTTGACGGCGGCCAGGAACTTGAGGCCGGAGTGCTTGGACGAGTCCTCGATGCCGTTGCGCGTCTCGTTGGTGAACTTGCAGAAGTTCACCTTCCAGGCATGGCTGGAGAGGCCCAGCATGAAGATGTTGGCACCCGAGCAGAAGATGCGGTCACGGGCGCTGGTGACGATGACCGAGCGCACCTCGGGGTGCTCGAAGCGGATGCGGTTGAGTGCGTCGTGCAACTCGATGTCCACGCCCAGGTCGTAACTGTTGAGCTTGAGCTTGTAGCCGGGGCGCAGGCCGCCGTCCTCGGCAATGTCCAGCACCAGCCGGGCGATGGCGCCGTCGGTGCTGAGCGTCCAATGCTTGTACTGGCTGGGGTCCGTACGGTAGTCGACGGGCGCCTGGGCCGCCGAGGTGCTGCTTGCTGCTACTGCGCTCTCGCTCATGGGGTGTCTCCTGGGTGGGTCAACCGGAAGCAATTTGCATGTTGCTTCGTCGATGACATGCATCATCATGCATGTTTACGGGCGCGTCAAGTCAAGGCGGAGAAGGCCTGCCGGGTTTCGGGCTGGGGGAATCCCGAGGGAGCAACCAGGGCCGCGACGTGATCCGAGGCACTTCCTTCGCCTGCGCGCCGAGCCATCTTCGACGAGCTCAGGGCGAACGGCAGCAAGGCCAGATGACGTTGTTGCAAGGGGCTCTGGACAGGCCGGCGCTGGACGTAATAACATTGTTATTACTATGCCCGCTATCGCCGTCACCATTCGCGCCATCGGCAACAGCAAGGGTGTCGTGCTTCCCAAGACTGTGCTGGCTCAGGCCGGTCTGGAGGACGTCACTGACGCCGAATTGCTTGTCGAGAACGGCGTCATCCTGCTGCGCAAAGCCGCCCCCCGCGTCCGGGAAGGCTGGGCGGATGCCGCAGCCCGCGTGAGCACCCAGGGCGGCGATGCGCTGGTCATGGGCGAATTCGGCAACGAAGGCGACGAGGACCTGGCCTGGTGAAGCGCGGAGAAATCTGGTTGGTCAACCTCGACCCCACAGTGGGCAGCGAGATCCAGAAGTCCCGGCCGTGCGTCATCGTCTCGCCGGCCGAGCTGAACGATCACCTGCGCACCGTGATCGTGGCGCCGATGACGTCCAAGGGCTTTGCCGCGCCCTTCCGCATCCCCGTGACGCACGCGGGCACCGAAGGCCTGATCCTGCTGGACCAGCTTCGCACGGTGGACAAGGTCCGCCTGGTCCGCAAGATGGGCGCGCTGTCCGCGAAGACCCTCGCCAAGACGCTGGCAACGCTGCAGGAAGTGTTCGCCCCCTGAACGGCGCGGGACAGGCAGGACGCTGTGCCCGCAGCTCGTCAGCCGCCCACCGGCTCCGCCATCACCTTCTGCACCGCCGCCCGCAGCGCCTCGAAGGCCTGCTGCAGCGTGGTGCCGCCGGTGTCGACCGTGAGGTCGGCCTTGGAATAGAAGGCCGCGCGGCCGTCGAGGATGCGCTTGAGGTCGTCCATGGCCTCGCGGCTGGCGGCCATGGGGCGCATGTCGCCCTGGGCGATGACGCGGCCCATGTGCTCCTCGGGCCGCGCCTGCAGCCACACGGTGGTGCAGTGGGCCAGCAGTTCGTTGAAGGTGGCCGGGTCGGAGACGATGCCGCCCGGCGTGGCGATGACCACCTCGCCGTAGATCTGCACCGTCTCTTCCAATGCGCGGCGCTCGTAGCGGCGGTACGCGTTGGTGCCGTACAGGTCGTGGATCTCGCGCACGCTGCAGCCGGCAAATTTCTCGATCTCGCGGCTGAGCTCGATGAAGGGCAGCCCCAGGTCCTCGGCCAACATCTGGCCCAATGTGGACTTGCCCGCGCCGCGCAGGCCCACCAGCGCGAAGCGGCGCTTGCGGGCGGGGTCGATGCCCGCCGTGCCCAGCAGCTCCCCCAGCGCCATGCGCGCGCGCCGCAGGTCGGCCTCGCTGCGGTTCTCCAGCAGTTCGCGGATCAGCAGCCATTCGGGCGAGCTGGTGGTCGCGTCGCCCAGCAGCTCGGCCATGGAGCACTGCAGCGCGCCGGCCACCTGCTGCAGCACCAGGATCGACACGTTGCCCATGCCGTATTCGAGGTTGGCCAGGTGGCGCTCCGACACGTCGGCTGCCTGAGCCACTGCTTTGCGCGTCAGGCCGCGGCGCGCGCGCAGGCTGCGGGCGCGCTCACCCACGGCCGCCAGCAGCGGATGGCGGTTCTCGCCGCCCGCCGCGGTGTTGGCCGCCTCCGGCGGATGCGCGCCTGCCTCCGCCACGCGGGGGAGCAGCGCGCTCTCGGGTTCGCTCATTGCATCGTCCTTCACAACGCCATTGTCGCGAGGCGCCACTGGCCCTCGCGTCGGCGGATTCATCGCCGGCCTTTCCGTCTTCGCCGAACCTAGGGATAACACCCAACATGCACTATGTTGCTTGACATGCATCAGGCGCGCTTCTATGGTTCGTACGCAAGCAAGATACTGCACATCAACGACGCCGGCAAGCACTGGCGTCAACCCGCAGAGAGACAAGCATTCCGCCAGCGAGACCCACGATGTCCAAGGAAGCCTTCCATGCCCAAGTGGCCGCACTGACGGCCCAGATCGCCGGCCGGCCACTCGATGCCGCGCTGGACGCCTGGCTCAACGCCGAACACGGCGCGGGCAGCGCCACCTACGCCCAGCTCAAGGCCAGCTGCGAAGCGGGCGTGGCCGAGGGCTGGCTGTGCGAGCGCGAGGGCGGCGGCATCCGCTACGGCCGCGTCTTCAAAGCCGAGGACGCCCTGCATCGCTTCTCGGTTGACGTGGTCGACATGCAGGACATTGCCGGTCCGCACCATGTCCACCCCCACGGTGAGATCGACCTGATCATGCCGCTGGCCGACAGCCGCGCCGCCTTCGACGGCCGGCCCGCCGGCTGGTGCGTCTATCCGCCGGGCAGCGCGCACCGGCCCACCGTGAGCGACGGCCGCGCGCTGGTGCTCTACCTGCTGCCCGAAGGGCGCATCGAATTCACCAAAGGCGCCTGAGCCATGAGCCTCGAACTCCTCCAGAACCACGTCGCCGGCCGCTGGCAGGCGGGCACCGGCGCCGGCACACCGCTCCTCGATCCGGTGCTGGGCACCGGCCTCGTGCGCGTGGACGCCACCGGCCTGGACCTGCCCGCCGCCTTCGCCTTCGCGCGCCAGGCCGGCGGCGGTGCCCTGCGGGCGCTGAGCTACCGCGAGCGCGCCGGCCTGCTGGCCGCCATAGTGAAGGTCCTCCAGGCCAACCGCGACGCCTATTACGAGATCGCCACCGCCAACTCCGGCACGGTGAAGAACGACTCGGCGGTGGACATCGACGGCGGCATCTTCACGCTCGGCCAGTACGCCAAGTGGGGCGAGTCGCTGGGCGACGCGCATGCCCTGAAGGACGGCGAACCGGTGCGGCTGGGGCGCGAGCCCCTCTTCCAGTCGCAGCACGTGCAGGTACCGGTGCAGGGCGTGGCGCTGTTCATCAATGCCTTCAACTTCCCGGCCTGGGGCCTGTGGGAGAAGGCCGCGCCGGCCCTGCTCTCGGGCGTGCCGGTGATCGTCAAGCCTGCCACGGCCACCGCCTGGCTGACGCAGCGCATGGTGCGCGACGTGATCGAGGCCGGCGTGCTGCCGCCGGGCGCGCTGTCCGTGGTGTGCGGCAGCTCGGCCGGGCTGATGGATGCGCTGACGCCCTTCGACCTGGTCTCCTTCACCGGCTCGGCCGACACCGCGGCGCTGATCCGCGGCCATGCGGCCGTGGCCCGCCATTCGGTGCGCGCCAACATCGAGGCCGACAGCCTGAACAGCGCCCTGCTTCTGCCCGGCGCCGCGCCGGGCGATGCGGTGTTCGAGCTGCTGGTCAAGGAGGTGGTGCGCGAGATGACGGTCAAGTCCGGTCAGAAATGCACCGCCATCCGCCGCGTGCTGGTGCCCGAGGCGCTGTATTCACCGGTGGCCGAGGCCGTGTCCGCCCGACTGGCCAAGGTGAGCGTGGGCAATCCGCGCAACGAGTCGGTGCGCATGGGTTCGCTGGTCAGCCGCGAGCAGTTGGCCTCCGTCCAGCAGGGTCTGCAGCAGCTGGAGGCCGCGGCCGAGGTGCTGCACGACGGCCGCCGCACGGCGCTGGTGGATTGCGACCCGGCTGTCGCCGCCTGCATCGGCCCGGTGCTGCTGGGTGCGCGCGATGCCGACGGCGCGGGCGTGGTGCACGACGTGGAAGTGTTCGGCCCGGTGTCCACGCTGCTGCCCTACCGCGACCTGCCGCATGCGCTGGCCCTGGCCGCGCGCGGGCTGGGCTCGCTGGTGGCCTCGGTCTACGGCAGCGATCCGGCCGAGATCGGCCGCGCCGCCCTCGCGCTGGCGGCCAGCCACGGCCGCGTGCATGCGGTGACGCCCGAGGTGGCGCAGGCCCACACCGGCCACGGCAACGTGATGCCCATGTCGCTGCACGGCGGCCCGGGCCGCGCCGGTGGCGGCGCCGAGCTGGGCGGCCTGCGGGCGCTGGACTTCTACCACCGCCGTGCGGCGGTGCAGGCCAGCCCTGCGGTGCTGGATGCGCTGGTGCCGTGACGCGCGCCTGACAAGAAAAAAGAGCCCCAGGGAGTGACTAGGAGACAACGATGAGCCTGCCCGCCCGCTTCAACTTCGCCGAACACCTGTTCGCCCTCAACCGCGGCCGCGCCGCCAAGGCCGCCTACATCGACGACCGCGGCGTGCTCAGTTATGGCGAGCTGGAGGACCGCGCCCGCCGCCTGGCGGCGGCCCTCACCGCCGCCGGTGTGCGGCGCGAGGAGCGCGTGCTGCTGCTGATGCACGACACGCAGGACTGGCCCGTGTGCTTCCTGGGCAGCCTCTACGCGGGTGTGGTGCCGGTGGCCGTCAACACCCTGCTGACGGCCGACGACTATGCCTACATGCTCGAGCACAGCCGCGCCCAGGCCGCGCTGGTGGGCGGCGCGCTGTTGCCGTTGCTGCAGAGCGCGATGGAAAAGGGCACGCACGAGCTGCAGTCGGTGATCGTGGCCCAGCCCACTGCCGCCTTGCCGCGCGGCATGCAGGCGCTGGAAGACGCCATCGCCGCCGTCGAGCCACGGTCCGCCCCCGCGTCCACCACGCCCGACGACCCGGGCTTCTGGCTCTATTCTTCCGGCTCCACCGGCAAGCCCAAGGGAACCGTCCACACCCACGGCAACCTGTGGTGGACGGCCGAGCTCTATGGCAAGGCCGTGCTGCAGCTGACCGAGCAGGACGTGTGCTTCTCGGCCGCCAAGCTCTACTTCGCTTACG
Organism: Pseudacidovorax sp. DMC4; assembly: GCF_056314265.1. NCBI lineage: Bacteria > Pseudomonadati > Pseudomonadota > Betaproteobacteria > Burkholderiales > Comamonadaceae > Pseudacidovorax > Pseudacidovorax sp. DMC4. The sequence goes on from NZ_JBQUYR010000001.1 coordinate 83,764, forward strand.
GCCTGGGCAATGCGCTGACCTTCCCGCTGTCGGTGGGCGCCAGCGTGGTGCTGATGGCCGAGCGGCCCACGCCCGAGGCCACCTTCAAGCGCTGGACGCAGGCCGAGCACAAGCCCACGGTCTTCTTTGGCGCGCCGACGGGCTATGCCGGCATGCTGGCCTCGCCGCTGCTGCCGGCGCGCGATCAGGTCGCGCTGCGCATGGGCTCCTCGGCCGGCGAGGCGCTGCCGGCGGACATCGCCCAGCGCTTCAAGGCGCACTTCGGCTGCGACATCATCGACGGCATCGGCTCCACCGAGATGCTGCACGTCTTCCTCTCCAACCGGCCGGGCGACGTGCGCTACGGCAGCACCGGCCGTCCGGTCGAGGGCTACGAGGTGGAGCTGCGCGGCGAGGACGGCCGCCCCGTGCCCGACGGCGAGGTGGGCGACCTCTACATCCGCGGCCCGAGCAGCGCGCTGATGTACTGGGGCAACCGCGAGAAGACGCGCGACACCTTCCTCGGCGGCTGGACCAAGTCCGGCGACAAGTACGTGCGCGATGCCGAGGGCTACTACACCTACGCCGGCCGCAGCGACGACATGCTCAAGGTCAGCGGCATCTATGTCTCGCCCTTCGAGGTCGAGGCCACGCTGGTGCAGCACCCGGCCGTGCTGGAGGCCGCCGTCATCGGCGTGGCCGATGCCGAGGGCCTCACCAAGACCAAGGCCTACGTGGTGCTCAAGCCCGGCCAGCCCGCCACCGATGCCGAACTCAAGGCCTTCGTGAAGGACCGGCTCGCGCCCTACAAGTACCCGCGGCTGATCGAGTTCATCGACGAGCTTCCCAAGACCGCCACCGGCAAGATTCAGCGCTTCCGGCTGCGAGAGCGGGAGCAGGCATGAGTCGAATGGCCATGCACGATCACGCGCTACCGAGAGCAGGCGCGCTGTCTTGCTCCCTCCCCCGCTGGGGGAGGGCTGGGGTGGGGGCCGGCAGCGCCCCTTGCGTCCGCACGGGCCCCCATCCCCACCTTCCCCCAGCGGGGGAAGGAGCAAGACCATGAGCACCGTCGACTTCGCCGACATCGACTGGCGCGGCAGGTCGGTGCGCATCGAGCACCGCCTCATCGTGCCGCCCGGTGCGGAGGCGGCGCCTCTCGTCGTCTTCCTGCACGAAGGCCTGGGCTCGGTGGCGATGTGGAAGGACTTTCCCGATCGTCTGTGCCAGACGCTCGGCGTACGCGGCCTGGTCTACTCGCGGCCCGGCTACGGACGCTCCACGCCGCGGCCGGCCGAAGAGCGCTGGGACGTGGACTTCATGCACCGCCAGGCCCACGAGGTGCTGCCGGCCTTCCTCGCAGCGCTGGGCATCGACACGCCCGTGTGGCTCTTCGGGCACAGCGACGGCGGCTCCATCGCCCTGCTCTTCGCCGCACGCCATCCGCAGGCCGTCGCCGGGCTGGTGCTGCTGGCGCCGCACCTCTTCGTGGAAGACATGACGGTGCAGAACATCGAACTCGCCCGCCAGGCCTACGAGCATGCGGACCTGCGCGCGCGCCTGGCCCGCTACCACGACGACGTGGACTCGGCCTTCCGCGGCTGGAACGACATCTGGCTGGCGCCGGCCTTCCGGGCCTGGAACATCGAGGCCGACATCGAAGGCATCCACTGCCCGGTGCTCGCCATCCAGGGCCTGGACGACGAGTACGGCACGCTGGCGCAGATCGAGGGCATCGCGGCGCGCGTGCCCGGCACCCAGCTGCTGCCGATTCCGGGCTGCGGCCACTCTCCCCATAGGGATCAACCCGAGAAGGTGATCGGGGCCACAGGCCGCATGCTCGCGCCTTCCTTGCGCGGGGCACCCGCTGCCGCGCCCAGGTAAACACCGAAGCCGCCCCCATTACTTTAGTTATAAAGTAATTTCACGACAATCCAGGAGACAGACGCATGCCCATCCGCTTCCCCCGCAACACCCTCGCCGCCTTTGCCCTGGCCGGCCTGGCCGTCACCGCGTCGGCCCAAGGCACCGGCAAGCTCAAGGTCGGCCTGATGCTGCCCTTCAGCGGCACCTACAGCGCGCTGGGCGTGGCCATCGAGAACGGCTTCAAGCTCTACGTGGACGAGCAGGGCGGCAAGCTCGGCGGCCGCGAAATCGAGTACTTCAAGGTGGACGACGAATCCGACCCGGCCAAGGCCACCGACAACGTCAACAAGCTGATCAAGCGCGACAACGTCGACGTGATCATCGGCACCGTCCACTCCGGCGTGGCCATGGCCATGGCCAAGGCGGCCAAGGAAAGCGGCACGATCCTGATCGTGCCCAACGCCGGCGCCGATGCGGTGACCGGCCCCATGTGCGCACCCAACATCTTCCGCAGCAGCTTCAGCAACTGGCAGCCGGCCTATGCGATGGGCGTGGTCGCGGCCAAGGAAGGCAAGAAGACCGCCATCACCCTGACCTGGAAGTACGCGGCCGGCGACGAGTCGACGGCCGGCTTCAAGGAAGGCTTCGAGAAGGGCGGCGGCAAGGTGGTCAAGCAGCTGACGCTGCCCTTCCCCAACGTGGAGTTCCAAGCGCTGCTGACCGAGATCGCGGCGGCCAAGCCCGACGCGGTGTATTCCTTCATGGCCGGCGGCGGTGCCGTCAAGCTGGTGAAGGACTATGCAGCCGCCGGCCTGAACAAGACGATCCCGCTGTACGGCCCCGGCTTCCTGACCGACGGCACGCTGGACGCCCAGGGCGATGCCGCCGCCGGCATGCTGACCACGCTGCACTATGCCGACGGCCTCAACACGCCCAAGGACAACGCCTTCCGCACCGCCTACGCCAAGACCTTCAAGCTGCAGCCCGACGTGTACGCCGTGCAGGGCTACGACGCCGCGCAGATGCTGGGCGTGGGCCTGGCCGCGACCAAGGGCGACGCCAGCAAGAAGGCCGAATTCGCCGCCGCGGTCGAGAAGGCGAAGATCGACAGCCCGCGCGGTGCCTTCACCGTCGGCAAGTCGCACAACCCGGTGCAGGACATCTATCTGCGCAAGGTGGAGGGCAAGGAGAACAAGATGGTGAATGTGGCGATCAAGGGCCTGGCAGACCCTGGGCGTGGATGCCGGATGTAAGAGACCGCCCCCAGCCTGCGCGGACTGCGTCCGCTTCGGCAACCCCCTCGCGGGGGCACCGCCTGCGGCCCGGCAAAGCCGGTTCCGCGGCGGTTCCTGGCTTGGCCTGCTCCGCGGCCTTCCGATATCTGGCGCCTTGCCTCCGCTGAAGCCGGCGCCTTCTCCACTTCTCATTGCCCGCGAGGCCGACCTTGGATCTCTCGACCTTCCTCGTCCAATGCCTGAACTCGGTGCAGTACGGGCTGCTGCTGTTTCTGCTTGCCTCGGGCCTGACGCTGATCTTCGGGATCATGGGCGTCATCAACCTCGCGCACGGCAGCTTCTACATGATCGGCGCGTACATGGCCTTCTCGCTGGCGCCGCTATTCGGCGACAGCTTCCTGCTGATGCTGGTGGCCGGCGTGCTGCTGGCGGCGGCGCTGGGCTATGCGCTGGAATGGGCCTTCTTCAGCTACCTCTACCAGCGCGACCACCTGCAGCAGGTGCTGATGACCTATGGCTTGATCCTGGTGTTCGAGGAGCTGCGCTCGATCCTGGTGGGCAACGACGTGCACGGCGTGCCGCTGCCGGGCTGGCTGGCGGGCAGCTTCGCGCTGGGCGACGTGATGAGCTACCCCTGGTACCGCATCTTCGCCTCGGTGGCCTGCATCGTGCTGGCCGTGGCCATGTATGCCGTCGTCAACCGCACCCGTCTGGGCATGATGATCCGCGCCGGCGCCAGCAACCGCGACATGGTGCGCGGCTTGGGCATCGACATCCGCAAGCTCTACCGCATCGTCTTCGCAGCCGGTGTGGCGCTGGCGGCCCTGGCCGGAATGATCGCGGCGCCCATGTCCTCGGTCTATCCCAACATGGGCGCCAGCGTGCTCATCATCTGCTTCGTGGTGGTGGTGATCGGCGGCATCGGATCCATTACCGGCGCGCTCGTGGCCTCGCTGCTGGTCGGCTTCGTCGACACCTTCGGCAAGGTCTTCTTCGCCGAGCTGAGCGGCATCGGCATCTACCTCCTCATGGCCATCATCCTGATCTGGCGCCCCGAGGGTTTGATGGGCAAGCGCGCATGAACACCTCCACGTCTTCCGCGATGACCCCACCCTTGCCCTCCTCCACCCCAACCCGCACCGGCGGCCTGCCGCAGGGCGCACTGCTGCCGCTGGCCGCCGCCGTGATCCTGGCCATCGCCGGGCCGCTGCTGGGCGGCTATGCGGCCGACCTGGTGGTGAAGGTGATGATCCTTGCCATCTTCGCGCTCAGCCTCGAACTGCTGGTGGGCATGACCGGGCTGGTGAGCCTGGGCCATGCGGCCTTCTACGGCATCGGCGCGTACATCACCGTGCTGGCCTCGGGCAAGGACGGCGGCAACCTGCTGGTGCTGCTGGTGCTGGCCATGGGCGGCGCGGCGCTCTATGCGCTGGTGGTGGGCGCCTTGAGCCTGCGCACGCGAGGCGTCTACTTCATCATGGTCACGCTGGCCTTCGCGCAGATGGCCTTCTTCGTCTTCCACGACACGCCGGTGGGCGGCGGCAGCGACGGCATCTACCTCTACATCCGCCCAGCCATCGGTGTGCTGGACATGGAGAACCGCCTGGTGCTGTTCTATGTGGTGCTGGCCGCGCTGGCGGGCACCTACGGCCTGCTGGCGCTGATCCGCCGCTCGCGCTTCGGGGCCGCGCTGGCGGGCATCCGCGTGAGCGAGCAGCGCATGCGTGCGGTGGGCTTTCCCACCTATGCCTACAAGCTGGCGGCCTTCGTCATCGCGGGCGCGCTGGCCGGGCTGGCGGGCTTTCTGGTGGCGGCGCGCGACGGCGTGGTCAACCCCGAGCTGATGGCCTGGCACAACTCGGGCGAGGTGCTGCTGATGATCATCCTCGGCGGCCTCGGCCACCTGCGCGGCGCGGTGCTGGGGGCGGTGGCCTTCACCCTGCTGAAGGAAGTGCTCTCCACCCACGGCCTCGTGGGCCCGCTGGCCGATCACTGGCAGCTGAGCCTGGGGCTGGTCATCATCGTCTTCGTGGCGCTGCTGCCCAAGGGCCTGATCGGCCTGCGGGAGCGGCTGTCGCCGCTGGGCGCCAGCAAGGGAGCGGCACGATGAACGCCGTTGCATCCACTGGGGCTCTGCTGGGCGTGCAGGGCCTGACGCGCCGCTTCGGCGGCCTCGTGGCGGTGAGCGAGGTTTCGCTCGACCTGCACGTGGGCGAGGTGCATGCGGTGATCGGCACCAACGGTGCCGGCAAGTCCACGCTGATCAACATGCTCTCGGGCGAGATCGAGGCCTCGGCCGGCCGCATCACGCTCGATGGCCGCGACATCACCGCCCTGCCCCAGCCGCGCCGCGCGCTGGGCGGCGTGGGCCGCAGCTACCAGCGCACCACCATCTTCGGCGAGTTCACCGTGCTGGAGAACTGCCGCCTGGCTGCGCAAGCGGCGACGCCGCGGGCTTGGGCCTTCTGGGAATCGTCGGCACGCTGCCAGGCGAGCAATGCCGCCGCGCGCGAGGCCCTGGAGGCCGCGGGCCTGAGCACCGAAGCGCACCGCATCGCCGGCACGCTGAGCCACGGTGCCAAGCGCCAGCTGGAGGTCGCCATGTGCCTGGCCACGCGCCCACGCGTGCTGCTGCTGGACGAGCCGCTGGCCGGCATGGGCGCCGAGGAGACCGACCGCATGCTCGCGCTGCTGCAGCGGCTCAAGGCCCGCCACGCCATCCTGCTGGTGGAGCACGACATGGACGCCGTCTTCCGCGTGGCCGACCGCATCACGGTGATGGTCAACGGCGCCGTTATCGCCACCGGCACGCCCGAGGCCATCCGCACCAATCCCGACGTGCGCGCCGCCTATCTTGGCGATGAACATTGAGATGAAGCACCCCCCATGCCGCTTCGCGGCTCCCCCCTCTCTGGCGCCTTCGGCTTGGAGGGGGGCGCACCCCCCGGCCCGGCAAAGCCGGTTCCGCGGGTGCCCTGGCTTGGCCTGCTCCGCGGCCACTCGATCCTCGTCGCCGCGCCGATCCCAAGCGATGCAAGTGCCGCGCTGCGTTGCGCAAACCTGAAGCGAAGCCGCCTTCCATGCTCTCCATCCGCGACCTCCACACCTACTACGGCGACAGCCACATCCTGCGCGGCGTCGATGCGCAGGTGCCCGCCGCCTGTGCCGTGGGCCTGCTGGGCCGCAACGGCATGGGCAAGACCACGCTGATCCGCAGCCTGATGGGCTATGTGCGACCCGCCTCCGGCCAGGTGCTGGCCGATGGCCGCGACGTGACCGGCTGGGCGCCCGAGAAGATGGCGCGGCTGGGCATCGGCTACGTGCCCGAAGGCCGCGGCATCTTCCCCAACCTGTCGGTGCGCGAGAACCTGGTGATGGCCGCGCGGCCCGGCATCGACGGCAGCCGCGCCTGGACCTTCGAGCGGGTGATGGCCACCTTCCCGCGGCTGTCGGAGCGGCTGTCGCACGGCGGCCAGCAGCTGTCGGGCGGCGAGCAGCAGATGCTCTCCATCGGCCGCGCGCTGATGACCAATCCGCGCCTCATGATCCTGGACGAGGCCACAGAGGGCCTGGCGCCGCTGATCGTGGCCGAGATCTGGCGCGTGATCGCCGAGATCCGTGCCAGCGGCATCGCCACGCTGATCGTGGACCGCGACTGGCACAAAGTGCTGCACCACACCGACCAGGCGGTGGTGATGGAGAAGGGCCGCATCGTGCTGGCCGGCGCCTCGGCCGAGTTGCTGGCGCAGCCCGACGCACTGGCACAGCGGCTGGGCGTTTAGCGCGCCGCCCGTCGGCGCTCAGGCGCCGGGCACCCGGGCGCGCAGCCCGGCCAGGTCGACCACCGTGATGCCGCCGTACTCCAGCTCGACCAGCCCGTCGGTGGCCAGGCGCTTGAGCGCGGCGTTGCAGCGCTGACGCGACACGCCCGAGAGGTGCGCGATCTCCTCCTGCGTGACCTGCAGGTGCGGGTCGCTGCCCGGATGCAGCCACGGATGGAACAGCCCCACCAGCGCCCGCGCCACGTTGCTGTCGGTGTCCAGCAGGTGGTGGGCGGCGAAGTTGCCCAGGAACCAGTGCATGCGCTCGTTGATCTGGCGCAGCAGGTAGTCGGCGAAGCCGGGCTCGTGGCTGCGCAACCAGTCGAAGACCTCGGCCGGCATCAGCGCCACGCGGCTGTCGCGCAGCGCGATCACGTCGGCCGTGCGGGCGGCGCCGCGCAGCACCGTGCCCTCGCCGAACCAGCTGCCCACCGACAGGCCGCCGAGCGTGACCGAGCGACCGTCGGCACTGCCCACCGACCACTTCAGCAGGCCCTCGATGGCGCCATACCAGTGCAGCGGCGCATCGCCCATGCGGCACAGCGCGGTGCCCGCCGGCACCTCGGCCTCGCGCATCCGCTCTCGCACGTGCGACCGCGTCGCCTCGGGCAATGCCGGGTACCAGGCGCTGTGGGCCAGCAGGTCGTCGAGGCTTCTGCGCACGGGCGCGGGACGGTGGCGGATGGTGGTCTCCTGGAAATCGATGGCGCCCGCCGTGGCACGACGCAAGGCCGGTACTAACCCCGAGCGCAAATGTCATCGCAACGACTGAGTGCGCGGGGCCCCAAAAAAATAATAGCCGCGCCTACCACGAACACATCAGGAGACACGATGAGCAAGCGCAAGGTCATCGTCACCATCGCCCCCACCGGCGGCATGGCCCATAAGTCGCAGAGCCCCCATCTGCCGACGCAACCCGACGAGATCGCCGCCGACGTGCTGCGCTGCTGGAACGCCGGCGCCAGCGTGGTCGCCATCCATGCACGGCGGCCCGACGACGGCGCCACCTGCAACCCCGCCATCTACCGCGACATCAACCGGCGCATCCGCGACGCGGGCTGCGACATCGGGCTGAACAACTCCACGGGCGGTGGCGTGCATGGCGACATGATCCGGCCGCTGCCCGGCGACCGCTGGGAGATCGCGTGGGAGGAGCGCATCAAGGGCATGGACGCCGGCGCCGAGATGTGCACGCTGGACGCCACCACGCTCAACCTCAGCTTCGGCGGCCGCGAGATCCTGATGGACACGCCGCTGTCCAAGGGCCGCGAACTGGCCGCAGGCATGAAGGCGCGCGGCATCAAGCCCGAGTGGGAAGTCTTCGCGCACACGCACATCCTGCAGGACGTGACCACGCTGATCGAGGAAGGCCACGACGAGGCGCCGCACTTCATCAACCTGGTGATGAACGTGCACCGCAACTTCCAGAACGCGATGCCCTTCTCGCCGCGCTACCTGCAGCAGATGGTGGACGTGCTGCCGCGCAACAGTCTGTTCTGCGTCAGCGGCATCGGCCCCTCGCAGCTGGAGGCCAACGTGGCCGCATTGCTGCTGGGCGGCCATGCCCGCGTGGGCCTGGAGGACAACCTCTACTACCGCCAGGGCGAGCTGGCCACCAACGTGCAGCTCACCGAGCGCATCGTGCGGCTGATCCGCGAGCTGGACATGGAACCGGCCACCCCCGACGAAGCCCGCCAGCTCATGGGGCTGCCGCGCACCGGCAGCCCGCGGCCCGAGTTCGCGCCGCGGGCACTCGCCGGCGCAGCCGCCTGATTCCGACCACCACGAGGAGACCACCGATGACCTTTACCCGCGCGCTGCTGGCCGCGGCGGCCGCGCTCGCCTGCGCGACCGGCGCCTCGGCCCAGATCTCGGACGACACCGTCCGCATCGGCTTCATCAGCGACATGTCCGGCGTGTACCGTGACTACGACGGCCCGGCCGGCGCCGAGGCCATCCGCATGGCCATCGCCGACATGGGCGGCAGCATCGCCGGCAAGAAGATCGAGCTGCTCACGGCCGACCACCAGAACAAGCCCGACATCGCCGCCGCCAAAGCCCGCGAGTGGTTCGACGTGGACAAGGTGGACATGCTGATCGGCGGCGTGAACTCCGGCGCCGCCATCGCCATGGCCGGCGTGGCGCGCGACAAGAAGAAGCCCTACTTCGTCGTCGGCTCCGGCGCCTCCAGCCTGACCAACGAGCACTGCTCGCCCTTCACCGTCATGTATGCCTACGACACGGTGGCCATGGCCCGCGGCACGGCCAGTGCGGTGGTCAAGGGCGGCGGCAAGCGCTGGTTCTTCGTGACGGCCGACTATGCCTTCGGCAATGCGCTGCAGACCGATGCGAGCAAGGTGGTGGAAGCCAGCGGCGGCACGGTGGCCGGCGCGGTCAAGCATCCGCTGGGCGCGAGCGACTTCTCGTCGTACATGCTGCAGGCCACCAGCGCCAGGCCCGACGTGCTGGCGCTGGCCAACGCGGGCGGCGACACGGTCAACGCCATCAAGTCCGCGGCCGAGTTCGGCCTGGCGCAGAAGATGAAGCTGGCCGGCATGATCATCACCATCCAGGACGTGCATGCGCTGGGCCTGAAGACGGCGCAGGGCATGTTTTTGACCGACAGCTGGTACTGGAACCAGAGCCCCGAATCGCGGGCCTGGGCGCGGCGCTTCTTCGACAAGCACAAGCGCATGCCCACCTCCTTCCATGCCGGCGACTATTCAGCCGCGCTGCAGTACTTCAAGGCCGTGCAGGCGGCCGGCAGCGACGATGGCGAGAAGGTGATGGCCCAGCTGAAGAAGACCAAGTTCGACGACATGTTCGTGCAGGGCGGCTGGCTGCGCGACGACGGCCTGATGGTGCACGACATGCACCTGATGCAGGTGAAGACGCCCGCGGAGTCGAAGGAGCCCTGGGACTACTACAAGGTGGTCGAGGCCATCCGCGGCGAGGCCGCCTGGACCACGCGCGCCGAAAGCCGCTGCGCACGCTGGAAGGCGTCATGAACGGGCACGTGTACGTGCGCCGCGTCGGCATCGTCGGCACCGGCGTGATCGGCGCCAGCTGGGCGGCCTTCTTCCTGGCGCGCGGGCTGGACGTGTCGGCCACCGATCCCGCGCCCGGGGCCGAGGACCGGCTGCGCGCCGCGGTTGATCGCCACTGGCCCACGCTGCAGCGCATGGGTTTGGCCGAAGGCGCATCGCCCGCCCGGCTGCACTTCGACGACTCGCTGGAGCGGGCGCTGGAAGGTTGCGACTTCGTGCAGGAAAGCGGTCCCGAGCGCGCCGACTTCAAGGCCGAGCTCTATGCCCGCATGGACGCCGCCACGCCGCCGCAGGTGCTGCTGGCCAGCAGCAGCTCGGGCCTGCCGGTCAGCGGCATGCAGGTGCGCTGCGATGCGCCCCAGCGCGTGGTGCTGGGCCATCCCTTCAACCCGCCGCACCTGATCCCGCTGGTGGAGGTGGGCGGTGGCGAGGCCACGGCGCCCGAGTCCATCGAACGGGCCATGGCCTTCTACGCGGCGCTGGGCAAGCGGCCCATCCATGTGCGGCGCGAGGTGCTGGGCCACATCGCCAACCGGCTGCAGGCCGCGCTGTGGCGCGAAGCCTTCCACCTGGTCGACCAGGGCGTGGCCAGCGTGGCCGACATCGACACCGCCATCGCCCATGGCCCGGGCCTGCGCTGGGCAGTCATGGGGCCGTTCATGAACCTCCACCTGTCGGGTGGCGAAGGTGGCATGGAGCATCTGCTGGCGCACCTGGGCGGGCCCATCGAGAGCTGGTGGCGCGACCTGGGCCAGCCGGCGATGACGCCCGCGCTGAAGGCCCGCGTGGTGCAGGGCGTGGCCGAGGCCCTCGGCGAACGCCGCGAGGACGCGCTGGCCCGCAGCCGCGACGACCTGCTGATCGACCTGATGCGCGCCAAGGCCGGGGACGGCACCCTGCCCTGACTGCGTCCGCCCCTTTCGAGAGACATCCATGTCCCCCATCGACTTCCTCGCCGATCCGGCCCAGGTCGCACCGCCGCGCGCCGTGCGCATCGACTTCGACGATGGCAGCTTCTCGCTGCGATCGCCCGTCGCCCTGCAACCCTATGCCCGCTGCGTGGGCGAGTGGCTGGAACAGTGGGCCGAGCGCACGCCCGATGCCCTGGCGCTGGCCGAGCGCACGCCGGATGGCGCCGACTGGCGGCGCGTCAGCTACGTGCAGCTGCGCGCGCAGGTCGGCCGCATGGCCCAGGCGCTGCTCGACCTGCGGCTGCCCGAGGGTGCGCCGGTGGTGATCCTGTCGGACAACGGCATCGACCATGCGGTGATGATGCTCGCGGCCATGCACATCGGCCGGCCCAGCTGCTCGCTGTCCAGCGCCTATTCGCGCCTCACGCAGGACCACACGCGCCTGGCCGGCATGCTGCGGCTGCTGGGGCCCGGGCTGATCTATGCGGCCGATGGGCAGGTCTACGGCCCCGCCATCGCCGCCTGCGACCTCGACGTGCCCTGCGTGTTCAGCGCCCATGCCGGTGCCTGGCCCGGCGGCCTGGAATTCGCCGCGCTGTGCGCCACGCCTGAGACGCCCGCCGTACGGGCCGCCTTCGCGGCCGTCGGCCCCGAAACGCACGCAAAGTACCTGCTGACCTCGGGCTCCACCGGCCATCCCAAGGCGGTGATCAACACCCACCGCATGCTGTGCGCGAACCAGCAGATGATGGCCCAGACCTGGCGCTTCCTGACGCAGGAGCCGCCGGTGCTGGTGGACTGGCTGCCCTGGAGCCACACCTTCGGCGCCAACCACAACCTCAACATGGTGCTGGCCCATGGCGGCGCGCTCTACATCGATGAGGGCCGGCCAGCACCGGGCCTGGTCGAGAAGACGGCACGCAACCTGCGCGAGGTGCGCCCCACGCTGTGGTTCAACGTGCCGCGCGGCTTCGACATGCTGCTGCCGCTGATGGAGGCCGACGCCGCGCTGGCCGCGGACATCCTCTCGCGGCTGCGGCTGGCCTTCTACGCGGCGGCCGCGCTGTCGCCCGCCACCTGGCAGCGACTGCAGGCACTGGCCGAGCGCGTGCGGCCGGGCCGGCCGCTGTGGCTCACCACCTCCTGGGGCTGCACCGAGACCTCGCCGGCCATCACCTCGGCCCACTGGGCGCTCGACGGCGCCGGCTGCATCGGCAATCCGCTGCCCGGCATGGAGGTGCGCTTCGTGCCCAACGGCGGCAAGCTGGAGATGCGCATCCGCGGCGTGACGGTGACGCCCGGCTACCGCCACCAGCCGCGCGAGACGGCGGCCGCCTTCGACGCCGAGGGCTACTACCGCATCGGCGATGCCGGCTACCTGGTGGATGCCGCGCGGCCCGAGCGCGGCATCGTCTTCGACGGTCGTGTGGCGGAGGACTTCAAGCTCGGCAGCGGCACCTGGGTGTCGGTGGGCCCGCTGCGCATCGAGCTGGTGTCGCAGCTCGCGCCCTGGGTGCAGGACCTGGTGCTCACCGGCCACGACCGCGAGGCCGTGGGCCTGCTGGTCTTTCCCAGTCCACAGGGCGCCGCCGAACCGGCGAAGCTGCGCGAGGCCTTGCAGGCCGCGATGCGCCAGCGCATGGCCTCCGGGCTGGGCTCGGCCCGCTGCCCCACCCGCGCACTGGTGCTGGGCACGCCCCCCGATGCCGACCACGGCGAGATCACCGACAAGGGCTACCTCAACCAACGCGCCGTGCTCACGCGGCGCGCCGATGCCGTGGCGCGGCTGCATGCGGCGGTGGCGGATGCCGAGGTGATCGCCGCTTGAATCGAGCGATGCCGACGCGATGGTCCGGCTGCCACCGCGCGTGCGATCAGCCGGTCGGGCCGCCGGGTGGGCGCCTGCCATGCGGTGCAGGCACGTCGAAGTGGTGCAGCACGTTGCGCAGCAGCCGGTCGAAGGCTGGATCGTGCCCCACGACCCAGGCCGCGCCGACCGCGCCGGCATGGAAGACCCGCCCGCCCTGGGGCCGCTGCCAGTCGATCATCTCGGCCGACAGGCCGCCGTCCAACGCCTCGGTGGGTCGCGAGAACCAGTCCAGGTAGGCGTCCAGGGCGCCTGGCACGCGGCGGCGGCCCTGCGCGATCACCTGCAGGCCCGAGGGCGGCTCGGGCAAGGCCTCGCCCGCCGGAGGCGCAGTGCCCGTCATCCGCCGCAGGCTGGCCACCGTCAGGTCCCATTCGTGGCCGATGGCGCGCGGCAGGCCGCCACCGGGCGCATGGCCGAAGGTGTCGCCCTCGGCCAGGCCGACGGGCAGCGGATTGGCGAAGAAGGGATGCTGCGCGGCCGTCACGTGGTACACGCCGAAGTCGCCGGCATCGGCAAAGCCCCAGCCCGCGGTCTCCAGCCCGATGATGCTCGCGGCCGAACGGCCCACGCCGCGCAACTGGCCGCCGCGCATCCAGTCCTGGCTGTGGAATTCCTCGCCGAAGGGACCCGCGGGCGGGCGCAGCGCGGCCTGGGCCGTATCGGCGCCGCGCTCCTCGTTCTTGCGCTGCTCCATCACCGCCATGTCCTCGTCGAAGCTCACGCGCAGGTACATGGTGTTGCCCGACAGCACGAGCGCGCTGCCGCCGCGCCGCAGCAGGGCGTCGAAGGCGTCGACCACGGGCGTGGACCAGTACTCGCTGTGGCCATTGACCACCACGGTGCCGTAGTGCGCCAGCAGCGCAGGGTCGCGATGCACGTCCAGATCGGCCAGCAGGTCGAAGTCGTAGCCTTCCTTCTCCAGCCAGACATGCAGGCGGCGCTCCAGCCGCGTCCATTGGGCGAAGCCGCTGCCGGCCGGGTCGTAGAGCGCCGCCGGGCTGGCGTTGGGCCAGGGCATGCGCAGGCCGGTGAAGTAGCTGGGCTGGCCTGCGCGGTGGAAGGTGTAGCTGCAGTAGGCCGGCGCATCGGGATGGCTGTTGGGCAGGCCGGTGGATCGGCGCGGCCAGACCGGGTCGTCCACGGTGTTGCGTGCGAAGGGCGTCGCGGCATAGGCCAGCCAGCTGCTCATGGCGCACAGCACCAGCAGCGGCGCCGGCGCGGCACCGGCCGGACGCCTGACCAGGAAGGTGATGTCGTACACCGCCTCGCGCCCGTCCAGCTCGAAGCCCAGCCGCGCCACATGCAGGCCGGGCTGCGCGTTCACCGGCAGCGTCACGCGATGGGTGATGGCCCATCGGCAGTCGTAGAGGTCGTCGGCCGCCAGCCGCAGGCCGTGGCACTGCCCGGCAGTGGCGAAGGGGTCGCCGTCACGGGCAGCCACGGCCTCGTCGAAGCCGGGGCCGCGGATCATCCAGGTGCCGTGGTTGACGATGCGGCCGTTGCGCTGATGGCCGCTGGCATCGGCGACCGCCTCGCCCCGTCCCTCGCGCAGCGGCCAGCAGGCGCGCAGGGCGGGATGGGCGGGCAGATGCCGGCCGCGGTCGGTCACGCGCTGCGCCAGCGCCTCGGCCGGCAGCGCGCATTCGTGGATGGCCGGCAGGGCGAGGTCGACATCGGCAAAGGCCTGCGCCACGCCACCGTCGCCGCAAGCGCCCAGCCGCAACGGCGCGGCGCCGGGACGAAGCGGACCGGTCCAGGCCTGGCGTCCGACGCAGATGCCGTCGATCCACAGCGCCGACGTGCGGCCGTCCCAGGTCGCGGCCACATGCTGCCAGGCGCGGGCCTTCAGCCGGCCGGCGGTCCAGCGATGGGTCGGGACAGCGCCGGCCGACGGCGCTCCGGCATCGGCCAGGTCCAGGTCCAGCGCGCCGTCCGATGCGATGAAGAGGCCGAAGCCGCCCTGTGCCGGGCCATCGCACTGCGTGATCAGCGCCTGGCGCGGACCGTCCACGCGCCAGGGCATCACCCAGCACTCCAGGGTGAGGCCCGGCAGGGCAATGCCGGCCGGCAGCCCACGTGGCACATGCACATAGGAGCCGGGATGAATCGGCTGGACGTGCGGCTGCACCCTGCCCAGGTCGGCCACCAGGCGATCGCTGGCGCGGTCCTCGGGATCGTCGCCCAGGCGGTAGATGCCCAGCCGGCAGGGCCGGTCCACGCTCAGGTGGAGGTCGATGGCCTCGCCGGCATGCACGGTCTTGGCGCCCGTGTAGCCATGGACACCCGGCAGCGCCAGCGCACGGTGGGGCGGGATCGCCGCCGTCATTCGGTGGAGAAGCCCGAGGCCTTGATGACGGGCCCCCAGCGCTGCAGGTCCTCGGCGATCAGGCGCGTCAGGGCCTCGGGCGTGCTCGGGTTGGCGTCGCTGCTGAGCTTGGCCAGCCGCTCCTTCACGTCCGGCTGCGCCAGCGCCTTGCCGAGCGCGGCATGCAGCTGGGCGACCGTGGCGGCGGGCGTGGCGGCCGGCACGAACAGGCCGGTCCATTCCAGATTGTCGAAATGCGGCTGGCCCAGCTCCTTGAGCGTGGGCACGTCCGGCAGCTGGGCCGCGCGCTGGGCGCCGTTGACCGCCAGGATCCTGATCTTGCCGGCCTGCTGGTACTGCACCAGATCGGCGATGGGCGTGATGCCGGCCGCCACCTGGTTGCCCAGCAGGTCCTGCACCAGCGGCGCGGCGCCGCGGTAGGGCACGGCGGTGAGCTTGACGCCGGCCTCGCTGCCCAGGCGGAAGCCGATGAACTGCGAGACGCTGCCCGGCGCCGGCACGCCGTAGCTGCCGCGCGAGGCGTCGGTGCGTGCCAGGGCCAGCCATTCGCGCACGTCCTTGGCCGGCAGGGCCGCGGGCACGGCCAGGCCTTCGTAGAAGGTGGCGATGCGACCGACGGCGGCGAAGTCCTTGACGGGGTCGTAGCGCACCGAGCGCGAGGTCAGCGGCAGCATCACCATCATGTGCATGTTGGCCAGCAGCACCGTCAGGCCGTCGGGTGCGGTACCGCGCACATAGTCGGCCGCGATCTGGCCGCCGGCGCCCGTGCGGTTCTCCACCACCACGGCCACGCCGAGGTCGGCCGCCAGCTTGTCGGCCAGCGTGCGCGCCTGCACGTCGGCAGAGCCGCCGGCCGGATAGCCGACGACGAGGCGCAGCGGGCCCTTGCCCGTGGGCACCTGCGCCGGTGCGGCGCAGGCGAAGGCCAGGCCGGCGCAGGCCAGGCCGAGGCGGAGGAAGGCAGGCAGTGTCATGGTGTTTTTCGCGGGTCGTGGAAGAAAAGGCGGGATCGGCCCGTCGGCGTGCTGGCAGCCGGGGCCGGCAAGGGCGCCGTCCCTGCAAGGAGCGCGAGACGGCTGGTCGTAGGGTTGTCGATGGCCGATCCGGGCTCAGGCGAGACCGCGCCGGACCACTTCGTCCGCCAGATCGTCCAGCGCGCGGCCCAGGCGGTCGACCAGCTCGTCGAGTTCGAGCTCGCTGATGGTCAGCGGGGGCGTGATCATCTGGAAGTCGCCGAAGGCCCCCAGGTTGGCGCGGCGGTTGTAGAGCGCGATGCCGTGGCGCAGACCGTGTTCGGTGAGCCGTGCCGGTGCGTTGAAGTCGGCCGGCAGTGAACGCCGCGTGGCCTTGTCCGCCACCAGCTCGATGGCGCTGAACAGGCCCAGGCCGCGCACATCACCCACGAGCGGCGAGCGCGCAGCGACGGCCTCCAGGCGGCGGCGCAGGCCGACACCGCGCTCCCGGGCCCGCGCCACGAGGTCCAGACGCTCGACCTCGTCCATCACCGCGTTGGCGATGGCGCAGGACATCGGATTGGTGAAGTAGGTATGGCCGTGCACGAACCCGCCCGCGCCTGCCACCGCGTCCACGATGCGCGCCGGTGCCAGCAGGCAGCCCAGCGGCGTGTAGCCGGCCGCCAGGCCCTTGGCCAGCGTCACCAGGTCGGGCCGGGCGCCCGGCCAGTGGTGCGCGGCGAGGAATTCGCCGGTGCGGCCGGCGCCGCTCATGATCTCGTCGTAGATCAGCAGCACGCCGTGGCGGTCGCAGATCTGCCGCACCCGCTGGAAGTAGGCGGCCGGCGAGACCACGGCGCCGGTGGAAAGCCCTCCGATGGGCTCCAGGATGAAGGCCAGCACGGTCTGGGGACCTTCCTGCTCGATGGTGCGCTCCAGCGCGTCGGCGCAGGCCATGGCGTAGCTCTCGGCCGTGTGGCCTTCCGGCAGGCGATAGCTCAGCGGCGCCGGCACCTTCGGCATGGGCTTGACCATGGGACCGTAGATGGCCTGGGTGTGCGCGTCCCCGGTCACGGCCAGCGCGCCCAGGGTGGAGCCGTGGTAGCTGGGGTCGCGCGAGATCACCTTCCAGCGCCCCGCCTGGCCCGTGACCACGGCGTACTGCCGCGCGAGCTTGAGGGCCGATTCGTTGGCCTCCGACCCACCCGAGACGAAGAAGGCCCGGTCGAAGCCCTCCCCGGCCAGCGCACAGAGCCGATCCGCCAGCGCGATGTTGTGCTCGCTTTCGAAGAAGCGCGGATAGGCGAAGCTCACGCGCTCGGCCTGCGCCTGCATGGCCGCGATCACATGCCGGTTGCCATGGCCGATGTTGGCGACCACGGCACCGGCGGTGGCGTCGAGGTAGCGGCGGCCATCCGCATCCCAGAGCCAGACGCCCTCGCCCCGGCCCACGCGCGGCGGTCGCGCCGCGCCGCGGGGACTGTAGAAGCTGAGCACGGAGCCGCCGCGCGGCGTGTCGCCGATCAGGCGGGCAGGTTGCGGGTCAGCGCTGGCAGGCAGCGGGTCGATGTCGGAGGCGGCGCGGTTCATGGGGCCGCACGATAAGGCGGGCCCGGCAATTGCAGTAGTCGCATGGAACGATGAAGTCCTATACGCTCGCCGCATGAAGCCGATCCATGACCGCCTCGACCTGCTCGACACCTTCGTGCGTGTGGCCGAGGCCGGCTCGCTCAGCAAGGCCGCCCGGACGCTCGGCATCACACAGCCCACCGCCAGCCGCCGCCTGCTGGAGCTGGAACGCATGCTGGGCTGCAAGCTCGCCCTGCGCACCACGGCCAGCTTTTCGCTCACCGACGAAGGGCGGCAGCTGGTGGCCGAGGCGCGCGCGCTGGCCGACCGGTGGGCTGGACTGGCCGAGCGCATCTCCGGCGCCCGCAGCCGGCCGGAGGGCACGCTGCGCGTGATTGGGCCATCGGGCTACGGCACGGGCTTTCTCACCGATGCCGTGACCGACCTGCGCGCCGCCTGGCCGCAACTGCGGGTCGAGCTGACGCTGACCGACCGCGTGGTGGACCTCGCTGCGTCAGGTGCCG
This sequence comes from Pseudacidovorax sp. DMC4, assembly GCF_056314265.1. Classification (NCBI taxonomy): domain Bacteria; kingdom Pseudomonadati; phylum Pseudomonadota; class Betaproteobacteria; order Burkholderiales; family Comamonadaceae; genus Pseudacidovorax; species Pseudacidovorax sp. DMC4. The sequence goes on from NZ_JBQUYR010000001.1 coordinate 101,865, forward strand.
AATGCTGGGTGTGCGTGGGCGAGGTGCGCGACCCCGGGCTGGTCAGTCGTGCGCTGGGTTCGATGGAGCGTGTGCTGGTGGCCAGTCCGGCCCTGCTGGCACGAACCGGTCCCGTCACGCTGGCACGCCTGCCCACCCTGCCCTGCGTGGGCCTGGTGCCGCATGTGATGGGCACGCTGCGGCTGCTGGACAGGAGCGGCCGGGCGCAGATGGTCCCCATCGACACACCGCTGCGCACCGACAGCCTGCTGTCCAGCTACCGCGCCATCCTGAACGGCGACGGCATCGGCGCCGCAGCGCCCTGGATGTGCCAGGCGGATATCGACGCAGGCCGCGTCCGGCGCGTGCTACCGCGATGGTGGCTGGAGCCGGTGAGCATCCGTGTGGCCATGCCACCGGGCGCCTATCGGCCCGCGCGCGTCACGGCCTTCATCGATGCGCTGCGGCGGCGCATGCACCGCCTGCCCGGATTCCGGCCCGCGGCCTGAGCGCCTGCAGCGCGGGCCGGGCAGGAGGTCGCCGCGTGGGCGCTTTGGCAGCCATGCCGGCACCGCAACCGGCCTTCCGGCATGCTGGCGCGCTCGCTCCCCAAGACTTCGACTCCCCATGTCCAACGACCTTTCCGCCTTCCCCATCACCCGCAAGTGGCCGGCCACCCATCCGGACCGGCTGCAGCTCTATTCGCTGCCCACGCCCAACGGCGTGAAGGCGTCGATCATGCTGGAGGAGTGCGGCCTGCCCTACGAGGTGCACCGCGTGGACTTCGGCGCCAACGACCAGACCTCGCCCGAGTTCCTGTCGCTCAACCCGAACAACAAGATCCCGGCCATCCTCGACCCGAACGGGCCGGACGGCCAGCCGCTGGCGCTGTTCGAGTCGGGCGCCATCCTGGTCTACCTGGCCGACAAGACCGGCCAGTTCATCCCCAAGGACGCCGCCGGCCGCTATCACGCACTGCAATGGCTGATGTTCCAGATGGGCGGCATCGGACCCATGTTTGGCCAGCTGGGCTTCTTCCACAAGTTCGCCGGCAAGGACTACGAGGACAAGCGCCCGCGCGACCGCTACGTGGCCGAATCCAAGCGGCTGCTGGGCGTGCTGGACAAGCACCTAGCGGGCAAGGACTGGGTGCTGGGCAGCGACTATTCGATCGCCGACATCGCGATCTTCCCGTGGGTGCGCAACCTGGTCGGCTTCTACGAGGCGCGCGAACTGGTGGGCTTCGGCGACTTCGCGCAGGTGCAGCGCGTGCTGGACGCCTTCGTCGCGCGTCCGGCGGTGGCGCGCGGGCTGAACATTCCGCCCGCGCCCGCCAAGTAACGAAGGCTCAGCGCCAGTGCAGCCGGCGCCGCACCACGGGGCGGCTGATGGCCGCGATGGCCAGGCCGGCGATGGCGGCCGAGGCGATCAGCGCGAAGGACTTGGAAATGACCAGGCCCTTTACCGGCCGACGTGCGCCTTCGTCGCGCTTGCGCGGCGGCGGGCTGACCGTCACCGACACCGGATCGCTGGCGGGAAAGGACTGTTCGATGCCCTCGTCGAGGGCGGCCTCGTCGGGCTCCCGCTTCTCGGGCGGCGCCACCTTCTCGGCCGCCTGCGGGTTGTCGGCGGTGGGAAAGCGGAAGGCGTCGGGGGGGGTGTTCTTGTCGTCCTGGCTCATGGGGGCTCCTCGTTCCATGGGGTGTAGAGAACCCGCAGTGCGGGCTGGCGGACCAGCCTAGCGCGTCCGCGGGCGCAGACTGTGGGACCACGCCGCGAACGGGGTAGGAACCGTGCCGCGTCTGCGAGCCGCGGGCGATGGCAAGCCCGCCACCGGCGGCGGCCACCCGCAGGCGACTGCACCGCCGAGGTGCGCTGGCTATAGTTCCGCGGCTCTTTCATCCAACCCGACAGCCGACGGAGACACCCATGCGTATCTGGCAGAAACCCATCTCGATCGAGGAACTCACCCGCAGCCATGTGGGCACCGTGGGCGGCCACATCGGCCTGGAGTTCGTGGAGATCGGCGACGACTACATCGTCGGCCGCGTGCCGGTGGACGCCCGCACCATCCAGCCCTACGGCATCCTGCACGGCGGCGTGTCGGTGGTGCTGGCTGAGACGCTGGGCTCCTGCGGCGCGCACTATTCGGTGCCCGAAGGCGAACGCACGGTCGGGCTGGACGTCAATGCCAATCACCTGCGCGCGGCCTCCAAGGGCTGGGTCACAGGCACCGCCCGGCCGGTGCACCGCGGCCGCAGCACCCACGTGTGGCAGATCGAATTGCGCAACGACGAGGGCGAGCTGACCTGCGTCTCCCGCCTGACCATGGCGGTGCTGCAGCCGCGCTGAGCGGCCGGCGCCGCGCCCCCACCGAACAACCAACAACAAACACTCCGAGGAGAAACCCATGAGCCTTTTCCAGTGGCGCGAAGTCGCCATGACGGGCAACACCGTCGTCGCGCCCGATGAGCGCCTGTCCTGGCCGCAGACCGGCGCCATGGGCGTGCAGCACGTCATCGCCATGTTCGGCGCCACGGTGCTGGCGCCCATCCTGATGGGCTTCAACCCCAACGTGGCCATCCTGATGAGTGGGCTGGGCACGCTGATGTTCTACCTGCTCACCGGCGGGCGCGTGCCGAGCTACCTGGGCTCGAGCTTCGCCTTCATCGGCGTGGTGATCGCCGCCACCGGCTATGGCGGTCAGGGGCCCAATGCCAACCTGCCGGTGGCGCTGGGCGGCATCATCGTCTGCGGGCTGGTGTACTTCGGCATCGGCCTGCTGGTGCAGGCCATCGGCACCGGCTGGATCGAGCGCTTCATGCCGCCGGTGGTCACCGGCGCGGTGGTGGCCGTGATCGGCCTCAACCTCGCGAGCGTGCCGATCAAGAACATGGCAGCCGGCAACTTCGACAGCTGGATGCAGGCCATGACCTTCCTGTGCGTGGGCCTGGTCGCCGTGTTCGCGCGCGGCATGCTGCAGCGCCTGCTGATCCTGGCCGGTCTGCTGCTGGCCAGCGTGGTCTATGCCGTATTGGCGAATGGCCTGGGCCTGGGCAAGCCGCTGGACCTGTCGGGCGTGGCCGCCGCGGCCTGGGTGGGCATGCCGGCCTTCACCGGCCCGCGCTTCGACACCGGCGCCATGCTGCTGATCGCGCCCGTGGCCATCATCCTGGTGGCCGAGAACCTGGGCCACCTCAAGGCCGTCACGGCCATGACCGGCCGCAACCTCGACCCGCTGATCGGCCGCGCCTTCATGGGCGACGGCTTGGCCACCATGGTGAGCGGCGCGGCCGGCGGCACGGGCGTCACCACCTATGCCGAGAACATCGGCGTGATGGCCGCCACGCGCATCTATTCCACCGCCGTGTTCGTGGTGGCGGCCGTGATCGCGCTGGTGCTGGGCTTCAGCCCCAAGTTCGGCGCGCTGATCCAGGCCATTCCGCTGCCGGTGATGGGCGGCGTGTCGATCGTGGTGTTCGGCCTGATCGCCGTGGCCGGCGCCAAGATCTGGGTCGACAACCGGGTCGACTTTGCGGACAACCGCAACCTGATCGTGGCCGCCATCACGCTGATCCTGGGCACGGGCGACTTCACGCTCAAGTTCGGCCAGTTCGCGCTGGGCGGCATCGGCACCGCCACCTTCGGCGCCCTGCTGCTGTGGGCCATGCTGGGTCGCAACGCAAACGCCCGGTCACATTGAGGGCCCCTTCGCGGCGCCGCCGGGCGGTGCTGCGCCGTTAGACTTCGAAGGTTTCGCCAGTGTGGCGAAACCTTTTTTTCATTCACCCTCCATTTCTCCCCACCGTCTCTCGATGGCCGATGCTTCCGCCGCACGCGCACGCGCGGTTTTCGAATTCAAGAGCGCCACGCTGCCCCTGGTGGCGGTGATCCTCAAGACCGCCGACCTGTCCGTGCTGACGGCCGCGCTCGACGCGCAGCTGGCCGACTCGCCCGATTTCTTCGAGCAGGAGCCGGTGGTGATCGACCTCTCCCAGCTGCCCGAGGACGAGGCCGCCCGCAGCATCGACTTCAGGAAGCTGCGCACCATCCTCGCGCGGCACCAGACCCAGCCCGTGGCCGTGCGCGGTGCCGACGAGCGCCACGCCCAGGCGGCGCGCGCCGCGGGCCTGGCCATCGCTGCCCTGCCCGGCCCGGCCCCCGCACGGCCGCCCGAGCCGCCCAGCCCCGCGCCGCAGATCGTGCGCGAGGTGCCGGTGCCGCAAGGCGGCACGCTGCTGATCGACCGGCCGCTGCGCTCGGGCCAGCAGGTGTATGCCCGCGGCGGCGACGTGATCGTCACCGGCCTGGTGAGCTTCGGCGCCGAGGTCATTGCCGACGGCAATGTGCATGTGTACGCGCCGCTGCGCGGCAAGGCCATCGCCGGGGCGCGGGGCGACACCGGCGCGCGCATCTTCACCACCTGCCTCGAAGCGCAGCTGGTGGCCGTGGCCGGCGTCTACCGCACCTCCGAAGTGGCCCTGCCCCCCGACGTGGCCGGCAAGCCCGCGCAGATCCGCCTGCAGGACGACAAGCTTCTGCTGGAAGCCATCACCGGTTGATGGCTCCCCGCAAAAAACCCCCCATTCCCCAGCGCAACAAGCGGCGCGAACCAGTCAAAGAAGGATTCAGGCAAATGACCAAGATCGTGGTGGTGACCTCGGGCAAGGGCGGCGTCGGCAAGACGACCTCCAGCGCGAGCTTCTCGTCGGGCCTGGCCCTCGCGGGCAAGAAGACGGCCGTGATCGACTTCGACGTGGGCCTGCGCAACCTGGACCTGATCATGGGTTGCGAGCGCCGCGTGGTGTACGACTTCGTCAACGTGATCCAGGGCGAGGCCAACCTGACGCAGGCCCTGATCAAGGACAAGCTGTGCGACAACCTGTTCGTGCTGGCCGCCTCGCAGACGCGCGACAAGGAAGCGCTGACGCAGGAAGGCGTGGGCCGCGTGCTGGAAGAGCTCAAGACGATGGACTTCGACTACATCGTGTGCGACTCGCCCGCCGGCATCGAGACCGGCGCGCTGATGGCCATGCACTTCGCCGACGAGGCGCTGGTGGTGACCAACCCCGAGGTGTCCTCGGTGCGCGACTCCGACCGCATCCTGGGCATGCTCAGCTCCAAGACCAAGCGGGCCAAGGACGGCGCCGAGCCGATCAAGGAGCATCTGCTCATCACCCGCTACAACCCCAGCCGCGTGGCCGACGGCCAGATGCTGTCGCTGGAGGACATCCAGGACATCCTGCGCATTCCGCTGATCGGCGTGATCCCGGAGTCGGAGTCGGTGCTGCAGGCCTCCAACCAGGGCATCCCGGCGGTGCACGACAAGGAGAGCGACGTGGCCCAGGCCTACCTGGACGTGGTGGCGCGCTTCCTCGGCGAAGACCGTCCCATGCGTTTCACCGAAGCGGCCAAGCCCGGCTTCTTCAAGCGAATCTTCGGGAGGTAAGGCGCATGTCCTTCCTCTCCTTCCTGCTGGGCGAGAAGAAGAAGTCCGCGGCCGTCGCCAAGGAACGGCTGCAGATCATCCTGGCCCACGAGCGCGGCATCAACGCGCGCCGGCCCGACTACCTGCCGCAGTTGCAGCGCGAACTGCTGGAGGTGATCTCCAAGTACGTGTCGATCAAGGCCGAGGACATCAAGGTGCACCTGGAGAAGCAGGACGCACTGGAAGTGCTCGAGGTCAAGATCGAGCTGCCGGACCTGCCGACCGCCGGCTCCACGCCCGCCGCCCGCTGACGCCCGGGCTTTGCGCCCGCGGCGGCTGCGGTTATCGTGGCCGCTCCACCGTATTCACCGAATGGAGAGACGCCCGATGGCCACCCGCAAGACCTCCTCGTCCACATCCGCCGGCGGCGCCGGCCCGCTGCCCGATCCCATGGCCGCGCTGGCCGGCATGCAGGAGGCGGCCTCCAAGTCGCTGCAGGAGATGGCCCAGCGCATGCAGGGCATGGACGTGACCGGCACGGCCGCCCTGCTGCTGGAGAACGGCCGCAAGGACATGGAGGCGATGGTCAAGGCCAGCGCGATGGCGCGCGAAGGCCTGCAGACCGTGGTGCAGCGCCAGACCGAGATGCTCAAGCAGTCCATCGAGCAGTGGCGCGACACGCTGGAGGCGATGCCCGGCCAAGACATGAAGGCCCAGCTCGGCAAGATCGACAGCATGGGCCGCGCCGGCTTCCAGCAGGCGCTGGAAGACATCCGCGAGCTGGCCGACCTCACCGCGAAGTCCCAGGCCGAAGCCTTCGAGATCGTGCGCCAGCGCGTCAACGAGAACGTGGAACAGGCCCGCCAGCTGCTGGCCCAGGGCATGGACGCGCACAAGAAGCGCTGAGTCTGCAACCCTCTGACCCCATGAAAAGAGCCTCCCGCGGGAGGCTCTTTTATTTGGTTGGTAGAGAACGCACGATCATCCGCTCGCCGACAACCTCGACCCCACGACTGCACGAGAGGCCGCGGAGCAGGCCACGCCAGCGGCTCCCGCGGAACCGGCTCTGCCGGGCCGCTGGGAGCGCCCCCCGGCAGGGGGGTCGGCGAAGCGGCACGCAGTGCCGCGCAGCCTGGGGGGCGAGCTCATGTCGCTGGCTTGTCGCTCAAGGCCTTGAGGTTGTCCTTGAGCTCCTTGCTCATCGGCAGCCCGATGGCCTGGTTCTTCGGCGGGATCGGGCCCATGAACCACTTGGCGTACATCTTCTCGAACTCGCCCGACTTCATGAGGCCGGTGAAGACGCCGTCCACCAGCGCCTTGAACTTCGGATCGTCCTTGCGCAGCATGCAGGCATAGGGCTCCACCTGCAGCGCCTCGCCCACCACCTCCAGGCTGGCCGGATCCTTGGCGTTGGCCTTCAAGCCGAAGAGCAGGATGTCGTCCATCGGGAAAGCCGCGGCGCGATCGCTCTCGACCAGCAGCAGCGCATCGGCATGGTCCTTGGTGCCGATGATGTCCAGGTCCAGCTTCTTCTCCTCGTTGTACTTGCGCACGACCAGCATGTTGGTGGTGCCGGTGGTGATGGCCACCTTCTTGCCCTTGAGGTCGGCCCAGTCCTTGATGTTGGAACTCTTCTTCACCAGCGCGCGGGTGCCGGTGTAGAAGTGGTTGATGGCGAAGGCCACGTCCTTGCCGCGGGCGGTGTTGTTGGTGGTGGAGCCGCACTCCAGGTCGATGGTGCCGTTGGTCAGCAGCGGGATGCGGTTCTGCGAGGTGACGGGCATCAGCGCCACTTCCAGGTTGGGCTTGTTGAGCTGCTTCTTGACCTCGGCCACCACGGCATTGCTCAGTTCCACCGCGAAGCCGATGGGCTTGCCGGGCGCTTCCAGGTAGCTGAAGGGCACCGAGGACTCGCGGTAGGCCAGGGTGATCTTGTTGTCCTTGTCGATCTTGGCCAGCGTGTCCTGGCCCTGGGCCTGGGCGGCCTGCAGGCTGGCGATACCCAGCAGGGCGGCGGTCATGAGGGGGGAAAGCTTCATGGAAACCTTTCTGTCGAAGATGCGTGTGAAGGAAGCGAGCACGACGGAAGAAGACGGACTCGTCAGGGACCCAAGCAAGGCGCCGGCCAGTGTGGCCGCAGGACCGGGCCGCCGCTCATGGTTTTTTCGCGGCCGGCCATGCCCAAAGCTTATGGATGCGCGCCGCGCCCCATGAGCTCGCGGCATGGCCCTGGATGGCTTTGGCATTGGCGGCGCGCAGGCACGCTCCGTAGAGTGCGGGTTCACCCTGACGGGCCAGCCCGCCGCCCTCTTCCGCGTCCCCTCTCTTCCGTCCGCACACCACCATGCACATCTGCATCCTCGGCGCCGGCATCGTCGGCCTGGCCACCGCGTGGGAACTCCAGGCCCAGGGCCATACCGTGACGGTGCTGGACCGTGCAGCGCCCGGAAGCGGCACCAGCAGCGGCAATGGCGCGCAGCTGAGCTACTCCTATGTGGCGCCGCTGGCCGATGCCTCCATCTGGGGCCAGTTGCCGCATCTGATGTTCTCGGCCGATTCACCGCTGAAGCTGCGCCCCCAGCTGGACCCGCAGCAGTGGCGCTGGGGACTGGGCTTCATGGCGGCCTGCAACGACCGCAGCGCGGCACGCACGACTCAGGCCCTGCTGCAGCTGGCCGCTGCGAGCCGCGAGGGCTTCGAGGCCATGCGCGCGCAGCTTCAACCCGACTGCGACTTTGCCGAGGCCGGCAAGCTGGTGCTCTACGGCAGTGCCGCGGGCGTGGAGACGGCACGTCGGCAGGTGGCGCTGCAGCAATCGCTGGGCGGCGCGGCGCAGCGCGTGGTGACGCCGGACGAGGCCGTCGCGCTGGAGCCCGCCCTCGCCGGCTATCGCGGCCGCTTCGCCGGCGCGGTCTACACCGCGAGCGAGTGCGTGGCCGATTGCCTGAAGGTGTGCCAGGCACTCGCTGCGGCGCTGCAGGCGCGCGGGGTGCAGTTGGTCACGGCCGAGGTGCAGGGCTTCGAAGCCTCGCGTGGCCGTGCCAGGGCGGTGCGCACGCGCGAGCAAGGCGCCATCGCCGCCGATGCCTTCGTGATCGCCGTCGGCACCGCCGCGGCGCGCTTCGGCCGCATGCTGGGCGCCTATTTGCCGGTCTACCCGCTCAAGGGCTACAGCATCACGCTGCCGGTGCACGACACGCCCGGCGCCGCGCCGGTGGTGAGCGTGACGGACACGACGCGCAAGACGGTGTTCGCGCGCATCGGCCAGCGGCTGCGCGTGGCCGGCATGGCGGAGCTGGTGGGCGAGGACCTGCGCATCCCGCCCGCGCGCATCGCCACGCTGCAGGCGGCCACGCAGACCGTGTTTCCGCATGCCGCGGTGCAGGGCGCCGACCCGCAGCCCTGGGCGGGCCTACGGCCGGCCACGCCCAGCGGACTGCCGCTGGTGGGCCATGCCGGGCGCGCACCGGCCAACGTGCTGTTCAACGTCGGCCATGGCGCGCTGGGCTTCACGTTGGCCTTCGGCACGGCGCGCCAAGTGGCGCACCGGCTGGCGGCCGACACGGCCCTGGTACCGGCCTGAAGGAACCACGGGAACGGCGCCGGCACGCCCGTCCGCGGGCACGACGCAGGCCTGCGCACGCCCCTGGGCTGCGTCAGAAGCGGTAGGTGGCCGACAGGTAGGTCACCACGGGGTTCAGCTTGAGCCGCGCCTCGCTGGTGAGCAGCGGCAGGCCGGTCGCCGTGGTGGTGGTCAGCGTCGCCTTGGTCTTGAGCGGGATGTACGAGACCGACAGCGAGATGCCCCAGTGCCGGTCGAACTGCCAGGCCGCGCCCACGTTGAACACCGGCGCGAAAGAGCTGTCGAGCTTGGCCGAGGTCACGGTGCTCAGCGGCGGCCGTCCGGCCAGGCCGCCGACCGCGCTCTGCAGGCCCGGCGTCAGGCTCACGTCGCTGTACCAGACATAGGTGCCCCCTGCGCCGACGAAGGGCCGGAAGGCGTCGTTGCCGTTGCCGAAGTAGTACTTGCCCAGGATCGTGGGACTCCATTGCCGCGCCTCGCCCAGCTGGCCGACCCGCGCCAGCGTGCCTTCGCCATTGAGCTTGAACTTGGGCGGCACGCCGAGCACGCCTTCCACGGCCCAGTTCGGGTCGATGAAGTAGACGGCGCTCAGCCCCAGGGTGTCGGCACTGCTGACACCGGCGCCGGAGCCCGGTACCACGCTGGGAATGGGCGAGGTCACCGTCAGCGGCTTGCTGGAGTCGCGCGGGGAGAAATGGAGCCAGCCGGCGCCCATGACCCAGTCGCCCGCCTGCTGGGCCAGCGCCGGGGTGGTGGCCAGGCCGCCCAGGGCGGCGAGGGTCAGAGTCTGGAGGAGTCGTTGTTGTCTCTGCATGGAAGAGTCCTTTGGATGAGGGATGCGTGCCGTCCCCGGGTCGGCTCCGGGGCGGAGCCGACGATGCGAACGACCGTTCGCTTTTTATCCCAATTCCGGGGTGGACGCCGTCAGGACTTGTCTTACACACGCGAGCAGCGTGCGCATGGGCACCGACTCGCCAGCCTGCTCGGCCCGCAGCACGCGCACCGGCACCGGCAAGGCCGGCGCCAGCGCCAGGCGGTCGACCTTGGCCGAGTCGGCCGACAGCGCCGTGCAGCCGTCCACCAGCGCCGCGCCCAGGCCGTGGTGGGCCATGGCCAGCGCCGCGTGGTAGGTCTGCACCGTGACCACCGCCTGCAGGCCGACGCCGGCCTCGCGGCAGGCCTGGGCCACGCCCAGGCCCAGCGGGTCGCGGCCATCCAGCGCGATCACAGGCACGTCGGCCAGATCGGGCAGCGAGAGCCGGCCCGCCTTCACCAACGTCGCCGGCAGCAGGCCGCGCGGCGCCACGCAGACCATGCGGCTGTCGGCCACCGGTTCGTTCACCAGGCCCGCATGTGGCAGCGCACTGAAGGCGAAGCCGATGTCCGCCTCGCGCAGCAGCAGGGCCGAGACGATCTGCGGCGTGTGCAGGGCCTCCACGCGGATCGCGACCGCCGGATGCCGGGCGCGGAAGGCGACCAGCGCCCTCGGCAGCACCTCGTGGGTCAGCGCCATCACCGCCAGGATGCGCAACTCGCCCGCCACTTCGCCGCCATGGCGCAGCTGGCTGGCCAGGCGCTGCACCTCGTCGAGCTGCGCGAACAGCCGCTCGATGCGCGGATACAGCGCCTGCGCCTCGGCCGTGGGAATGAGCCGCCCCTTGGCACGCCGGAACAGCGCGAAGCCCAGCTGCAGCTCGGCATGCTGCAGGGTGCGGCTGACCGCCGGCTGCGTGACGTTGATCAGCCGCGCCGCCGCGCTCACGCTGCCGGTGAGCATCACGGCATTGAAGACCTCGATGTGGCGCAGGCGCATGCGGCGCTGTCAGTCGCCGGAGGCCGACGCGTCCTGCGCCGCGCGTGCCATGCGCTCGCTCTTCCAGTAGACGTCGTCGCCGCCATCCATGCGGTTGAGCACCCGGGCCAGCACGAAGAGCAGGTCCGACAGCCGGTTGAGGTAGCGCCGCGGCGCATCGTTGACCACCTCCACTGCACCCAGCGCGACGATGGCGCGCTCGGCCCTGCGCGCCACGGTGCGGCACACATGGGCCTGCGATGCGGCGCGCGTGCCGGCCGGCAGGATGAACTCGGCCAGGCGCGGCAGCGCGGCGTTGTGCGTTTCCAGCGCCTGGTCCAGCTGCAGCAGCGCCTCGTCCTTGAGCAGCGTGTAGCCAGGCATGGCCAGTTCGCCGCCAAGGTTGAAGAGCTGGTGCTGCACATCGACCAGCAGCTCGCGCACGTCGGCGGGCAGCGGCTCGCAGAGCAACAGGCCGATGTGGGAATTGAGCTCGTCCACATCGCCCATGGCATGCACGCGCAGGTGGCCCTTGGAGACGCGGGTGTTGTCACCCAGGCCGGTGCTGCCGTCGTCGCCGGTGCGGGTGGCGATCTGGGTGAGGCGGTTGCCCATGCGGAATCCTTCCTTGACTGCGGTTCCTAGAATGGTAGACCCGCGCCGGCATACGCCCGGCCGCCTGAAGGAGACACCCCATGAACGCCCCCGCCGACCTCGCCCGCCTGCATCCTGCCGTGGCGCCGCGCCCGGTGCCCGAGTCGCTGCTGGCGGCATTGCGGCAGCGCTTCGGCACGCAATGTTCCACGGCGATGGCCGTGCGCGAGCAGCATGGGCGCGACGAGTCGCCCTTCGACGTGCCGCCGCCGGCGGCCGTCGTCTTTGCCGAAAGCACGCGCGACGTGGCCGATGCGGTGAAGCTCGCTTCGGACGCGGACGTGCCCGTGATCCCCTTCGGCGTGGGTTCTTCGCTGGAAGGCCACCTGCTGGCCGTGCAGGGCGGCATCAGCATCGACCTGTCGCGCATGAACCAGGTGCTGGCGGTGAATGCCGAGGACCTCACCGTGACCGTGCAGCCGGGCGTGACCCGCCGGCAACTCAATGAGGAATTGCGTTCCAGCGGCCTCTTCTTTCCCATCGACCCGGGGGCGGATGCTTCCATCGGCGGCATGACCGCCACGCGCGCCAGCGGCACGAATGCCGTGCGCTACGGCACCATGCGCGAGAACGTGCTGGCGCTGGAGGTGGTGACGGCCAGCGGCGAGACCATCCGCACCGGCACGCGGGCGCGCAAGTCCTCGGCCGGCTACGACCTCACGCGGCTGATCGTCGGCAGCGAAGGCACGCTGGGCATCGCCACCGAAATCACGCTGCGCATCTATCCGCTGCCCGAGGCGGTCTCGGCCGCCATCTGCTCCTTCCCGAGCATCGAGGCGGCGGTGCACACCACCATCCAGGTCATCCAGCTGGGCGTGCCGATCGCGCGGGTGGAGCTGATCGACGTGAACTCGGTGCGCATGGTCAATGCGCATTCCAAGCTGAGCCTGCGCGAGCAGCCGATGCTGCTGATGGAGTTCCACGGCTCGCCCGCCGGCGTGCAGGAGCAGGCCGAGACGGTGCAGGCCATCGCCAGCGAGATGGGCGGCAACGACTTCGAATGGGCCACGACGCCGGAGGAGCGCACCCGGCTGTGGACGGCGCGGCACAACGCCTACTTCGCGGCCGTGCAGTCGCGCCCCGGCTGCCGCGCGGTGACCACCGACACCTGCGTGCCGATCTCGCGCCTGGCCGACTGCCTGCTGGCCTCGGTGGACGAGGTGGACGCCAGCGGCATCCCCTACTTCCTGGTGGGCCACGTGGGCGACGGCAACTTCCACTTCGGCTACCTGATCGATCCGCACGACCCCGACGAGCGCCTGCGCGCCGAGCAGCTGAGCCACAACCTGGTGTCGCGCGCCATCGCGATGGGCGGCACCTGCACCGGCGAGCACGGCATCGGGCTGCACAAGATGGGCTTCCTGATCGACGAGGCCGGCGAAGGCGCGGTGGCGATGATGCGCACGCTGAAGAAGGCGCTGGACCCGAAGAACATCCTCAATCCGGGGAAGATCTTCAGCCTTTGAAGGCGGCGCTGCGGCGCGCACCCGCTTCGACGGGCGCAGCCCGAACGGACGGGGTGAAAAGGCCGGCGTTCGCCGGCCGCGCGCTTACTTCTTCGGCCGCGGCGCCGAAGTCTGCGACGGCGCGACGCCGCCATCCACGCCCAGCCGACCACCACCACCCAGGCCCTGGCCGCGCACCGTCTGCGCCTGGTAGTTGCGCAGCGACACCACCATCTGGTTGTAGGCATCCATGAAGGCGGCGCTGATCACCTTGCCCTGCGCCGTGTTGGCATAGCCGCCCACCGCACCGCCCGCCCGGCTGCCGAAGAGCGAGCCCATGGCGCCGAAGTCGGTCTTGGAGGCGCTGCCTTCGGCGGCTGCGATCTGCACGCCCGAGCGGTTGTCGATCAGGGTCAGCATCGTGCTGGCTTCCTTGGTCTGCATGCTGCCGCCCACGGCCGCCAGCGCGCGGCCACGGTTGCCGCCGATCAGGCCGCCCAGCGTGCCACCGATGCCGCCCGCGTCGTTGTTGTTGAAGACGACCTCCGGCGACAGGCCGTAGTCCGAGGCCACCATCTGGCCGCGGCCGAAGTTGCTGCCCTGGCGCATCTCGCCCGACTGCATCAGCGCGCGCTCGCGGCTCATCGCGTTCATGCCGGCGGCGCCGCGCTCCACCACCACGAAGCAGTTGGACTGCTGGATCATCAGCCGCAGCAGGGTGGCCGTGGGCGGCAGCTTGTACTGGTTGGTCAGCACCGTGTACCAGCCGGCCGACTGGTTCTCGATGAGGGAGACGGTGCCCAGCGGCGACTCGCAGCGCTCCAGCTGGCCGCTGGCGTTGACGCTGGTGCCCCCCGCCGCGCCGCCGGTGGCCACGGTCTTGGCGGACTGGCTGCCCATCTGCAGGTCGGTGGTCTGGCAGCCGGCCAGGGCCAGCAGGCCGGTCAATGCCAGGGCAAGGCGGGGAAGAATGGGCGTCGTCGAATTCATGGTCGGCCTCTCGCGGGTTGGAGACATGCCGTCGTGCCAGGGCAGACGGTGCGGCCGCAGCTTATCGGTGCGCCTGTGCACCACGCATCCGACGAAAGTGGAAGGCGGCGGCATAGAACTGCCGCGCCCATCTTGCGGGTCGCCTATCCCGCCGTGGAGCCACGCAGCCGTTCGATCAGGCCATTCAGCGCATCCAGCGAGCCGAAGTGGATCGCCAGCTCGCCGCTCATCTGCGTCTGGCCGCCGCGCTTGCTCTGCTTCTTGATGCGCACCTCGACCGCGGCGGTGAGCAGGTCGGCCAGTTCCTCCTCCACGCGCTGCAGGTCGCGCGGCTTCTCGGGCGCGGCGCGCTGGGCCTGGGGCTGCAGGCTGAATTCGGCCGACAGCTTCTTGACCAGGCCCTCGGTCTCGCGCACCGAAAGCTTGCGGGCCACGATCTGGTTGGCGGCGGTGATCTGCGCGGCGCGGTCCAGGGCGAGCAGCGCGCGGGCATGGCCCATGTCGAGGTCGCCGGCCATCAGCAGGCCCTGCACCGGATCGGCCAGGTTCAGCAGGCGCAGCAGGTTGCTGGCGGCACTGCGCGAGCGGCCCACGGCCTGGGCAGCCTGTTCGTGGGTCAGGCCGAACTCGTTGACCAGTCGCTGCAGGCCCTGCGCCTCTTCCAGCGGATTGAGGTCCTCGCGCTGGATGTTCTCGATCAGCGACATGGCCGCGGCGGCCTCGTTGGGCACGTCGCGCACCAGCACGGGCACGCTGTCCAGGCCGGCGATCTTGGCGGCGCGGAAGCGGCGCTCGCCGGCGATGATTTCGTATTCGGCGTTCTTGGCAGCGGCCTGCTCGGCATCGAGCCGGCGCACCAGGATCGGCTGCATGATGCCCTGGGCCTTGATGCTCTCGGCCAGCTCGTACAACGCGCCCTCGTCCATGCGGGTGCGGGGCTGGTAGACGCCCGCCACCATCTGGTTCAGGGCCAGGGTGCTGGGATTGCCGTCGCGCCGCGGCGTGGCGGACTCTGCCTCGGCCGTGGCCGCGTCGTCGGTATTGCGGCCTGCGGCGGGGCCCAGCAGGGCTTCGAGGCCGCGTCCGAGGCCCTTGGGTTTCTTGGTTGCCATCAGCAGGAAGAAGAAGTGGGTTGCGGGGGCTGGATGAGCGCATCCAGCAGGGCGCGGCCTTCCGGCCAGTCACCCAGGCCCGAGTCGGCGTTGAGATGGCCGCGGGCGCCGGCATCCACGAAGCGGGCGCCCCAGTGGCGCGCCAGCTCGCGGGCCTTGTCGGCGTCGCAATAAGGGTCGTCGGTGGCGCCCACCAGCACGGCCGGGAAGGGCAAGGCCTGGCGCACGATGGGCGCCCAGCCGGGAATCTGGTGGCGCAGCGATTCGCGCTCGACGTCGCCGGGCGCCACCAGCAACGCGCCACGCACGCGGGCCGTATGGCGCGAATGGGCGGCCCAGGCCGCGGTCAGGATGCAGCCCAGGCTGTGGGCGGCCAGTACCACCGGCCCGGGCGCCGCGAGGATCTCTTCCTCCAGCCGCGCACACCAGTCGCCGCGCAGCGGGCGCATCCAGTCGTGCTGCTCGACGCGGTGGTCGCCATGCAGCGCCTCCCAGCGCGTCTGCCAGTGGCCGGGTCCGCTGTTCTGCCAACCTGGCAGCTGGAGCACGGTGACCAGCTCGGTAGGATCTGGATTCATTGCTATGAAAAGCGTAGCGATCAGGCGGCCGACGGAGGCATGTCGCCGGCCTCGTCCGGGGCTGCGTCCGCCTGCTCCTCGCCCGCCACGGCATGCAGCACCGGCACCGTCTGGGGTGCGGGTGGCGTGGGCGCAGCCGTGGCGCTGGCCGGCGGCATCTTGCGCACCAGTTCCTCGGCGAAGGCCACATAGGCCTGGCTGCCGCGCGCGCCCGCGTCGAAGACCACGCCGGGCAGGCCATAGCTCGGCGCCTCGGCGAGGCGCACATTGCGGGGAATGACGGTGTCGAACACCTTGTCGCCGAAGTGCGCCTTGAGCTGGTCGCTCACCTGCTGCTGCAGCGTGATGCGCGGATCGAACATCACCCGCAGCAGGCCGATGATCTGCAGGTTCTTGTTGAGGTTGGCGTGTACCTGCTTGATGGTGTTGACCAAGTCGGTCAGGCCTTCGAGCGCGAAATACTCGCACTGCATGGGCACGATCACGCCATGGGCGGCGCACAGGCCGTTGAGCGTCAGCAGGCTGAGCGAGGGCGGGCAGTCGATGAGCACGAAGTCGTACTCGGCGCCCACCGCGGCCAGCGCGGTGCGCAGGCGCTTCTCGCGGCGGTCCAGGGCGACCATCTCCACCTCGGCGCCCGCCAGTTCCCGATTGGCGGCGAGAACGTCATAGCCGCAGGCCTCGACCGATACGCGGGCTTCGGCTACCGAGGCCGATTCGAGCAGCACGTCGTAGACGGTGTACTCGGCGTTTCGCTTGTCGATGCCCGAACCCATGGTCGCGTTGCCCTGCGGATCCAGGTCGATCATCAGCACACGCTGGCCGACCTTCGCCAGGCCGGCGGCGAGGTTGACGGTGGTGGTGGTCTTGCCCACCCCACCTTTCTGGTTGGCGATGCAGAAGATGCGGGCCATGTCGCTGGATTCCTGATGTCGGCGGCGGGGTGGGAGGGTTACTGGCTCAGTGCCAGCTTGACGCCGAAAGCCACCAGCACGCCGCCCGCCGTCTTTTCGAGCAGGCTGGACAGGCGGTGGTTGGCGCGCAGCTTGTCGGCCAGATGGCGGGTGAGCAGCACGGCCACCAGTCCGTAGCCGAAGGTGAGGGCCGCGATGGTCAACGACATTGCGGCGAAGGTCAGCATGCCGCGGTGGTGAGCGGGATCGATGAAAAGGGGAAAGAAGGCCATGTAGAACACGATGGCCTTCGGATTCAGGAGGGTGATCGCCAGCGACTGCCGCAGGTAATGGCCGGGACGGATGTCGATCACCGCCTTGTCACCGGGACGTGCCCGCAGCATCCGCAGCCCCATCCACGCCAGGTAGCCGGCGCCCAGCCATTGCACGGCGTGGAAGGCTGCCGGGTAGGCCGCCAGCAACGCCGCCACGCCCGCGACGGCGGACCACATCAGCACCTGGTCACCCAGGATCACGCCCAGCGTGGCCGCCAGACCCCCATGCACGCCGCCCTTGGCCGTGGAACTCACCAAGGCCAGGTTGCCAGGACCGGGAATGGCCAGGAACACGAGGATGGCGGCGACAAAGGCGCCGTAGTCGGAGATGCCGAACATGGGAGTGAGCTGCGGGAGGGAGCGGGGAGTCTACGCGAGCAAGGCGACGGAGCTGCCGTTTGGCAGCCGCTTGCAGGCGAGTCAGCTTTGTTTTTTGCGCATCCAGACGATGCAGCGCTCGGCATCCAGGCCGGGGACGACGAGTTGTTCCACGTGAAACACATCCACGGAGGTCTGAAGGCGCTCGATCTCCTCTTCCGGCCGCTTTCCCTTCATCGCCATCCAGACGCCTTCGGGAGTCAGAAGCTGGGCAGAGCCATCCACGAAATCGACCAGCGACGCAAAGGCCCGCGAAGTAATCACGTCGTAGCGACCTTCCAGTGTCTCCACGCGCGCGTGGAGGCCGCGAAGTCGAGGCAGTTGCAGAGCGCCCGCCATCTGCTGCACAAAGGCCATCTTCTTGGCGACGGCATCCAGGCAATGCACTTCCACGTCGGGCCGGCAGATGGCGATCACGACCCCAGGCAGGCCGGCACCCGAGCCCACGTCCAGCAGGCGCCCTGCCCCCGGCTGCTGTCGCCCCAGGGCCGGAACGGCTGCGAGGCTGTCCAGCAGGTGGTGGGTGATGACAAGCGTGGGATCGCGCAGCGCTGTGAGGTTGTAGACCTTGTTCCATTTGAGGATGGCACTGCCGTAGTCCAGCAGCTGACGGATCTGCGCATCGGTCAGGTCCAGTCCCAGCGTCCGCGCGCCCTCCTCCAGTTGTTCGCGTTGCGCTTGGCTCACGACACTCATGCGGGCACCGTCTCCGTGTCCTTCTGCTGGAAGGCCTTGTAGCCACCCTTGCGCAGATGAATCATCAACAAGGAAATCGCCGCAGGCGTGATGCCGGAGATGCGCGACGCCTGCCCCAGGGTTTCCGGCCGATGCTTGCTGAGCTTCTGCCGCACCTCGATGCTGAGTGCCTGGACCTGCATGTAGTCGAGGTCGTCCGGCAGGCGCAGGCTCTCGAAGTGCGCCGCGCGCTGCACCTCCTCGTGCTGCTTCTCGATGTAGCCCGCGTACTTGGCCGCGATCTCCACCTGCTCCACCTCGTCCGGTGCCAACGGCTGCGCGGGCCGGTACTTGCCGCCGTCCAGCGACAACAGGCTGTCGTAGCTGATGTTCGGCCGGCGCAGCAGATCGCCCAGGTTGTATTCGTGCTCGATGGCCTTGCCCAGAACCCGTTCGGACTCGCTGGCCGGCAGGTTGCGGGGATTCACCCAGGTCGATTTGAGCCGCTCTGTTTCACGTGAAACAGCGTCGCGCTTCCGGCAGAAAGCGTCCCATTGCGAATCGCCCACCAGCCCCAGCTGACGGCCCGCTTCGGTCAGGCGCATGTCCGCGTTGTCCTCGCGCAGCTGGAGTCGGAACTCGGCCCGGCTGGTGAACATGCGGTAGGGCTCGGTCACGCCCTTGGTGATCAGGTCGTCCACCAGTACGCCCAGGTAGGCTTCGTCCCGCCGGGGCACCCAGGCCTCCCTCTCCTGGCACAGCAGCGCGGCGTTCAGACCGGCGAACAGGCCCTGCGCCGCGGCCTCCTCGTAGCCAGTGGTGCCGTTGATCTGCCCGGCAAAGAACAGTCCCTGGATCGCGCGCGTCTCGAAGCTGCTCTTCAGACCGCGCGGGTCGAAGTAGTCGTACTCGATGGCATAGCCCGGCCGCAGGATGTGGGCGTTCTGCAGGCCCGGCATGCTGCGCACCATGGCCAGCTGGATATCGAAGGGCAGGCTGGTGGAGATGCCGTTGGGGTAGTACTCGTGGGTCGTCAGGCCTTCGGGCTCCAGGAAGATCTGATGGCTGTCCTTGTCCGCGAAGCGGTTGATCTTGTCCTCCACGCTGGGGCAGTAGCGCGGGCCCACGCCGTCGATGCGGCCGGTGAACATGGGCGAGCGGTCGAAGCCGGAGCGGATGATGTCGTGCGTCTGCGCATTGGTGTGCGTGATCCAGCACGGCATCTGCTGCGGATGCATGTCGGCCCGGCCCATGAAGCTGAACACCGGCATTGCAGGATTGCCGCCGCCCGGCATGCCGTCGCCTGGCTGTTCCGTGCACTGGGAGAAGTCGATGGTGCGGCCATCGATGCGTGGTGGTGTGCCGGTCTTGAGGCGCCCTTGGGGCAGCTTGAGTTCCTTGAGCCGCGCCGACAGGCTGACCGCAGGCGGGTCCCCTGCCCGGCCGGCCTGGTAGTTGTCCAGGCCGACGTGGATGCGGCCATCCAGGAAGGTACCGGCCGTCAGCACGACGGTCCGCGCGCGGAAGGCAATGCCCACCTGCGTGACCGCGCCGACCACGCGGTCACCCTCCAGCAGCAGATCGTCCACGGCCTGCTGAAACAGCGTGAGGTTGGGCTGGTTCTCCAACCGATGCCGGATCGCGGCCTTGTACAGGATGCGGTCCGCCTGCGCCCGGGTGGCGCGTACGGCCGGTCCCTTGCTGGAATTGAGGATGCGGAACTGGATGCCCGCCTCGTCGGTCGCGATGGCCATGGCGCCGCCCAGGGCGTCCACTTCCTTGACCAGATGGCCTTTGCCGATGCCGCCGATGGACGGATTGCAGCTCATCTGGCCCAGGGTTTCGATGTTGTGTGTGAGCAGCAGGGTGCGGCAGCCCATGCGGGCCGCGGCCAGCGCCGCCTCGGTGCCGGCGTGGCCGCCACCGACGACGATCACGTCGAAGGAATCGGGATGGATGTACATGAGGAATGTCTCGAAAAGAAGGTGTCGGAGGTGGCTCAGGCCTCGATCAACTCGGTGCGCAAGCCGACGGCCGCGGCGGCAGCCGCCTGGCGCCGGTCGGCCGTCACGAACAGGTCGACGCCGGCCGCCTGTGCCGTGCCGATGGGCAGCGCATCGAAGGCATGGAGCCGGGTCGCTTCCATGGCCGCCATGGCCAGCGCCTCGACGCGCCGGTCCATGGCCATGCATTCCAGCTCGGCAAAGTCTTCGTGGATGATCGCCATAATGCGGCGGTAGTCCTCATCGGCCAGCACGCCTTCGTGGCGCTGCCGGTTGAGGGCGCTGGCGATCTCGGCCTTGCAATGGGCCGCCACCACCACGGCGGAGGCCTGGTCGCTCAGTGCGAGCAGTTGCTCCCGGCCGGGTTCGGCGATGTAGCGCTTGGCCAGCGCCGAGGCATCGAACAGCACGCGCATGGCTCAGGCGCCCCGCTCGCGCTCGTCGATGATGAGCTGGGCGCCCGTGCGGCCATCGGGGCGCACCAGCTGCAGCGGTTCGATGGGCTGCTTCCAACGCGGAACGCGGGCCACCGGCTCGGCCGCCTCGCCCACCGGCACCAGATCGGCCACCGGCCGGCCGTGGCGCAGGATGCGCACGCGCTCGCCACGCTCGACGAGATCGAGCATGGCCGACGCATTGGCACGGAACTCACTCAGAGGAAGGGTGTGCATGAATGTACAAAATCAGCGTTTTGTACATTTTAGGAAAGACCGCAATCCCTTTGCCGGCCTAAGGGTGCGCGGACCGGCCCCAAAACAAAAGAGCGCAGGGATCGCCTGCGCTCTCTTATCGGGGAGGGGACTTCGGGCCCCAGGTCCGGCAACTCAGGCCGTGGCCAGTTCGCGGACGGGCTGAGCCGCTGTGGTCGCCGCGCGCTTGCGGCGGCTCACAGGCAGCTGCCAGTTGCGCTGGGTGACCTCGATCACATGGCGCACCCGGTCCTTTGGAGACACCAACGCGCCGATCCGGCGCGTCCCTGCAATGGAACGGAGGATGTCCAGCGTGTCCACGGTGTTCAATCCAGCACCTTCTTGGCGGCGCCCACGCCCAGGGCGGCCAGCACCACGAACACCACGGCCATCAGCAGGAACAGGCCGAACAGCAGCTTGGCGATGCCGGCGGCACCGGCGGCCACGCCGCCAAAACCCAGGGCACCCGCCACCAGAGCGATCAGGGCAAAGATCAGTGCGTACTTGAGCATGGTTGACTCCTTTGTCGTCTCGTTGTGCGGCGAGCATTCGACTGAGCCTGCCGCGGTGCCTGAAGCGTAGTTGCGGCCTGTGCACCAAGCTGGACAGTGCCGCCCGCATGACCCCGTAGGACAAGCTCGCGCGCCGATCCAAGTACATTCGCGCTGCCGTGCAGGCCGCCACCGGACTGCACGCCACGCTCTCGCTTCCAGACCTTTTCCAACAGAAGGAGCCCTCTCCATGAAGCTGTATTACTCCCCCGGCGCCTGCTCGCTCTCCCCGCACATCGCCCTGCGCGAAGCCGGCCTGGCCTTCGAGCCGGTGCTCGCCAGCACCAAGTCGCACAAGCTGCAGGATGGCACCGACTACTACGGCATCAATCCGCTGGGCTACGTGCCGATGCTGGAACTGGACGACGGTACCCGCCTGCGTGAAGGCCCGGCCATCGTGCAGTACATCGCCGACCAGGTCCCCACCAAGAATCTGGCGCCCGCCAACGGCACGCTGCAGCGCTACCGCCTGCAGGAATGGCTGACCTTCATCGGCACCGAGATCCACAAGGGCTTCAGCCCGCTGTTCAACCCGGCCGTGCCCGAAGACACCAAGAAGGTCTTCGCCGACAAGCTGCGCACGCGCTTCCAGTGGCTGGACAGCCAGCTTGAAGGCAAGGACTACCTGATGGGCGAGCACTTCAGCGTCGCCGACGGCTACCTGTTCACCACCGTCAACTGGGCCAAGCCGATGAACATCGACCTGAGCGCCTACAAGCACCTGCTGGCCTGGCATGCGCGCGTGGGCGCGCGTCCGGCCGTGCAGGAAGCGCTCAAGGCCGAAGGACTGCTGAAGTAAGGCAGGGTCCATTGGCCGATCAGGGCGGGCGACGTGCCAAGCGCGACGCCCGCCTTTTTTTGGGCGGCCCGGCCGGCACGCCTACACCGAAAACCACAACCCTGCCGTAGCGCCGTCACTGGCCGTGACCTACCCTGCCGCCTTCGTCTTTCTCATCCCCACTTCAACACCCGAGCCATGAGTTCTTCCCTCTTCGACCCCGTCCAGGCCGGCGACCTCCAGCTCGCCAATCGCATCGTGATGGCACCGCTGACGCGCAACCGTTCGCCCAACGCCATCCCCAAGCCGATCACGGCCACCTATTACGCGCAGCGTGCCACCGCCGGCCTGCTGATCACCGAGGCCACCGCCATCAGCCACCAGGGCCAGGGCTATGCCGACGTGCCGGGCCTCTATGGCACCGAGCAGCTGGACGGCTGGAAGCGCGTCACGCAGGCCGTGCACGATGCCGGCGGCAAGATCGTCACCCAGCTGTGGCACGTGGGCCGCGTGTCGCACGACAGCCTGCAGCCCGACGGCCAGCCGCCGGTCGCGCCCTCGGCCATCGCCGCCAAGACCAAGACCTACCTGATCGACGCGCAGGGCAACGGCAGCTTCGCCCCCACCTCCACGCCCCGCGCGCTGGACCTGGAAGAGCTGCCCGGCATCGTCCACACCTTCGCCGCGGCCGCCCGCAACGCCGTGGAGACCTGCGGCTTCGACGGCGTGGAAATCCATGCCGCCAATGGCTACCTGCTGGACCAGTTCCTCAAGGACGGCGCCAATAAGCGCACCGACGACTACGGCGGCAGCATCGAGAACCGCGCACGCCTGCTGCTGGAATGCACCCGTGCCGTGGTCGACGCGGTGGGCGGCGGCAAGGTGGGCATCCGCCTGTCGCCGGTCACGCCGGCCAACGACATCGTCGACAGCGATCCGCAGCCGCTGTTCAACCATGTGGTGCGCCAACTGGGCCCGCTGGGCTTGGCCTATGTGCACGTGATCGAAGGCGCCACCGGCGGCCCGCGCGACGTCGAGGGCCGGCCCTTCGACTACGAGGCGCTGAAGAAGGCGTATCGCGAGGCGGGCGGCAAGGGCGCCTGGATGGTCAACAACGGCTACACCCGCGAGCTGGCCGAGGAAGCCGTGAAGAAGGGCGCAGACCTGGTCGCCTTCGGCCGCCCCTACATCGCCAACCCGGACCTGGTGCGCCGCCTGAAGGAGAACGCCCCGCTCAACACGCCGGACACCAAGACCTTCTACGGCGGCGGCGAGAAGGGCTACACGGACTATCCGACGCTGAGCTGAAGCGTCAGAGACTGCCGGCGTGCGCGCTTGCAGGCATGGACCGGAAGGGCAGCTTCGGCTGCCCTTCCGTCATTCCGACCGCTGGCCCGACGATGCCGGCTGCCAGCGGCGCAGCAGCAGGGCATTGGCCATCACGCTGACGCTCGACGCCGCCATGGCCGCACCGGCCACCACCGGGCTGAGCAGCCCGAAGGCCGCGAAGGGGATGCCGACCACGTTGTAGGCGAAGGCCCAGAACAGGTTCTGCCGGATCTTGGCCACCGTGCGGGCCGACAGGTCGAAGGCCTGAGCCACGAGGGCCAGATCGCCGCGCATCAGGGTGATGCCCGCGGCTTCCATGGCCACGTCGGTGCCGTTGGCCATGGCCAGGCCCACATCGGCCGCGGCCAGCGCAGGTGCGTCGTTGGCGCCGTCGCCCACCATGGCGACCACGCGTGCGCCGCCTTCCTTCAAGGCCGCCACGGCGGCCGCCTTGTCGGCCGGCAGCACCTGTGCCCGCACGTCCTCGGCCGCGATGCCCACGCGCCGGGCCAGCGCCTGCGCGGCACGCGCGTTGTCGCCGGAGATCATCACCACCCGCAGCCCGCGCGCACGCAGGGCCGCCACCGCCTCCGCCGCCCCCGGCTTGGGCTCATCGGTGAAGCCGAGCAATGCCTCGACCGCCTTCACCCGCTCACCCTCCGCATCGAGGCTCAGCAGCGCGGACACCGAGGAACCTGTGGACAACAGCGCCTCGACCTTTTCCGGTGGCAAGGCAGCACCCAATTCCTCGCACCAGCGCAGGCTGGCGAGTGCCCAGGGCGTGCCATCGATCACGGCGCGGATCCCACGGCCCGGCACGGCGCGAACCTCGAGTGCCTCGTCGGGCGCGAGGTCCCGCGACTTCGCGGCCTCCATCACCGCCCGGGCCAGCGGATGTTCGCTGCCCTGCTGCAGCGTGGCAGCGATGCGCAGCACCTGCCCTTCGTCCAAGGTCCCCGTCGCGTCGAGCCGGCTGAGCTGCGGCTGTCCGCGCGTCAGCGTGCCCGTCTTGTCGAAGGCCACTGTGTCCACCCGGTGCGCGCGCTCCAGCGCCGTCGCGTCCTTGATCAGGATGCCGTGGCGTGCGGCGACGCCGGTGCCGGCCATCACCGCCACCGGCGTCGCCAGGCCCAGCGCGCAGGGGCAGGCGATCACCAGCACGGCCACCGCGTGGATCAGCGCCGTTTCAAGCGGCGCACCGCCCAGGAACAGCCAGCCCAGCAGCGTCAGCAGCGCCAGGCCCAGCACGACCGGCACGAAGACGGCAGCCACCCGGTCCACCAGCCGCTGGATGGGCGCCTTGGCGGCTTGCGCGTCCTCCACCAACCGGATGATGCGGGCCAGCACGCTTTCCGTGCCGACAGCCAGCACCTCCACCACCAGGCGGCCGGCGCCATTGACCGAACCGCCCGTCAGCCGGCTACCGGCCGACTTGGCCACGGGCAGAGGTTCGCCCGTGAGCATGGATTCGTCCACTTCCGACTCGCCTTCCAGCACGCGGGAATCGGCCGGGATGCGTTCGCCGGGCCGCACGGCCAGCCGGTCGCCCACCATCACCTCGGCCAAGGGAACATCGCTTTCCTCGGTGCGGCGACCACGCGACTGCAACAGGTGCGCCGTCTCGGGCCGCAGTTGCTGTAGCGCACGGATGGCCGACGTGGCCTGCCGCTTGGCGCGCGCCTCCAGCCACTTGCCCAGCAGCACCAGCGCGATCACGACCGACGAGGCTTCGAAATAGAGATGGGGTTCGCCGCCGTGCGCGCCATGCAGGCGGGCGCGCCACCAGAGCCACAGCGACAGCCCGAAGGCAGCGCTGGTGCCCAGGGCGACCAGCAGGTCCATGTTGCCGGTCCCGGCCCGGGCCGCATGCCAGCCTGCGCGGTAGAAGCGCGCGCCCAGCACGAACTGCACGGGCGCCGCCAGCAACAGTTGCAGCCAGGCAGGCAGCATCCAGTCCAGCCCGAAGGGCATCCCCAGCATGGGCAGCACCAGAGGAAAGGACAGCAGCAGCGCCGCGGCCACCGGGCCGAATCCTGCCCATGGCCCCACCCCCGCTTCTGCCTGCGTCGCCTCGGCACTGCGCGGTTCGTAGCCGGCCTGCCGGACGGCGCGTCGCAGCCGGAGTGCGGCATCGGCACCGTCGTCGCCCGACCAACGGACGCGGGCCGATTCCGTCGCCAGGTTCACGCTGGCCTCCTGCACACCCGGCACCTGGCGCAGGGCCTTTTCCACACGGGACACACAGGAGGCACACGTCATGCCGCCGATGCCGAGGTCCAGCGTCTGCGCGGCCCCCGGGACGGGCGCGGTGTCGATCGAAGATGCATTCATGGACGCAAGGCTACGGCTTGACACGGTGGCAAGGTCAAGACGTCCTCGCCACGTCGACGGACATCGGAAATGCGCAGCACGGCGCCAAAAGGGTTTTGTTGCCTTGACCTTCACATCGTGTCAAGGTCCACACTCCAGGGTGTTCCCTTTTTTTTAGGCCCTCTCACAGGTTTTTTTCATGACTTTTCCTCTCCACGTCTTCCAGGTCAGCGGAATGAGCTGCCAACACTGCGTCCGTGCCGTCACCCAGGCGGTCCAGGATGTCGATCCCGATGCCGAGGTGCGCATCGATCTGCCCGCCGGTCGCGTGGAGGTGCAGAGCGCCGAAGCCCCCGCCGCACTGCAGGACGCGATCCGCGAAGCGGGCTATACCGTCCAGGGCTGACGCCTTTTTCCTCACGGAACCCGGTCCGGCCGTGGCCCCCCGTTCCTCCTCGCCGTCCACAGCGACGGCCCCACCGCTCACCATCGGCCAGGCCGCCGCCCGCTCCGGCGTGTCGGCCCGCATGGTGCGCCACTACGAGACGCTGGGGCTGCTGCCCGCCGTCTCGCGCACCGACGCCGGTTATCGCCTCTACGGCGATGCCGACGTCCATTCCCTGCGTTTCATCAAGCGGGCCCGCGACCTGGGCTTCTCCATCGACGAGATCCAGCAGCTCGTCGGCCTCTGGCATGACCGCAGCCGCCCGAGCGCGGCGGTGAAACGCATTGCCCGCACCCACCTGGACGACCTGGACCGGCGCATTGCCGAACTCCAGGCCATGCGCGGCACGCTCGCCCACCTGGTCCATGGCTGCCGGGGCGACCATCGGCCCGACTGCCCCATCCTCGAAGACCTGGCAGGAAGCGGCCTACCGCGCTGAACACGCGTCGGATCGCCCAGGCCCGGTGATCCGGCCGGGCGAATGTGCCCATCGTGTCTCTCGATCACGCCACACGAACGCTTGCGCGAAGCCGCGGAAAGCCCCCGTTTGTGGAAAAGCGGCCGCCCTACCCCCGGACGGCGCTCAAGACGCCGTGTTATCCGCTTCTCCCCAGCTGGACTGGATAACTTTGTGGGCAACTCGCGCGTTGTCTTGTAAAGCCACTGCAAGTCCTTGATATCAATGAACTTTCAACAATCTGCACAAATAATCAGCAGTGCATATTTAAGGCGTCCAAAGCCCAATCCCACATTTGCACCCCCCTTGTCAAAGGACAACTGTGGGGATGAATCCGGCACAACTGCCCGGTTATCCACACCCGAGGACGGACGGCCGGCATTTGTCCCCATCGGTGCGACATCCACGAAGCAACCCTGCCCACATGGGCCAAGGAAGGCCAAATGCCTGTCCGGCCGAGGGATTTGTGGGTTTTCCACAGGCCGGTGGCTTCCTTATCTATTACGACTATTCAGATATTGAAGATGAAGGAAGGAAAACCGGGACAACGGGCGCCCGCAAAAAAAAGTGGAGATGTCGCGGCGCGCCGATCCGATGGAGAACGACCGAAGCGACGCCGGCTGGGGGACGCCGAAACCGCCGTCTGTCCCCATATTCGTTGGACAACTTTGTGGGCAACTGTCGGACTGCCTTGTAAAGCCATCGCAACTCTTTGATTTACAACAAGTATCTTTGGGCTGCTCATTTTTTTGGCAGTGCATAGTTTGAGCCGGTATCGGCGCTTGGCAGCCAGAAAGCAGACGTCCTGTCAAAGAACAACTCTGGGGACGGCTGTGGAACA
The DNA here is from genome assembly GCF_056314265.1 of Pseudacidovorax sp. DMC4. Lineage (NCBI taxonomy): Bacteria > Pseudomonadati > Pseudomonadota > Betaproteobacteria > Burkholderiales > Comamonadaceae > Pseudacidovorax > Pseudacidovorax sp. DMC4. The sequence goes on from NZ_JBQUYR010000001.1 coordinate 129,110, forward strand.
AGCGCCGTCTTATCCACAGCCAGGGCGCTTCGGCCGAGGTTGTTCGCCCGCCCACGACAGCACGGACGCAGGGTTGCCCACATCCGTCGCTCGGCGCCAAATCCTTGGCAGGCCGGGGAAAACCATGGTTATCCACAGGCCGGGTGCATCCTTATCTATGACGACTAATGTTGAAATAAAAGAAAAGAACAAAGTCAGGACAACTCCTGCACCGGGCGTCAAAGCGCAATTCACGGTCTTTCCGAAATCGCTGGGTGCCCTGCGTCCGCACCGCTACGATCCGCCCCCATGCCGAATCCACCCCCTGCCGTTGCCACGGCCCCGACCGCGCCATCGGTCGGGGTTCGGCCGCGCATCCTGGTGGCGGAGGATGAGCCGGGCATCGCCGACACGGTGCAGTACGTGCTGCGCAGCGACGGCTTTGCGCCGGTGTGGTGTGCCACCGGTGGCGCAGCCCTGGCGGAATTCGCCGCCGAGCCGCCGGCGCTCGCCATCCTGGACATCGGCCTGCCCGACATGAACGGCTTCGATCTCTTCCGGCGATTGCAGGCCCTGCCGGGCGCGGCGGACGTGCCCATCGTCTTCCTCACGGCGCGTACCGACGAGATCGACCGCGTGGTGGGGCTGGAGCTGGGGGCCGACGACTACATCGCCAAGCCCTTTTCGCCGCGCGAACTGGTGGCCCGGGTGCGGGGCATCCTGCGGCGCAGCCAGCGGGCGGGTCCGGTGCCTTCGATGCCGGTGACGACACTGGCCACGGCGCCGCAGGCACCCGCCCTGCCCTTCGTGGTCGACGACGAACGCCTGCAGATCCGCTACTACGGCCGCGTGCTCGAGCTGTCGCGCTACGAATTCGGCCTGCTGCGCCTGCTGGTGCAGCGCCCGGGCCGCGTGTTCAGCCGCGAGGAGCTGCTCGACCGCGTGTGGGGCGGCGACAGCGAGAGCCTGGACCGCACCGTCGACGCCCACGTCAAGACGGTGCGCGCCAAGCTGCGCGCGGTGGCGCCCGAGGTCGAGGCCATCCGCACCCACCGCGGCACCGGCTACGCGCTGCACGAAGACCTGCCGCCTTCCACGTCCCTCGTCCCATGAGGCGTTCGCCGAGCCGGCGCACCCGCATCTTCCTGGCCGTGCTGCTGATCTACGTGGCCGGTATCACCTGGCTACTGTGGCGGGTGGTCGGCGACATCGATCCGCGCTACCGCGAATCGGCCGAGGAAGCGCAGGTGGAGATCGCCCAGCTCATGGCCACGCTGGTCGAGCAGGACGTGATCGCCGGCGCCATCGACACCCGGCGGCTGGAGCCGCTGTTCCGCGCCCTCTATGCGCGCGAGTTCTCGGCCCAGATCTACAACCTGCACAAGCAGAAGGTGGAACTGCGGGTCTACGTCACCGACCGCAGCGGCCGGGTGATCTACGACTCCACCGGCCGCGCCGTGGGCGCCGACTATTCGCGCTGGATCGACGTCAGCCGCACGCTGGCAGGCGGCTATGGCGCCCGCGCCACGCGCGACGTGGAGTCCGACCCGCTCAGTTCGGTGCTCTATGTGGGGGCGCCCATCCGCTGGGCGGGCGAGATCGTCGGCATGGTGGGCGTGGGCAAGCCGGTACAGAGCTTCGGCCAGTTCGTGCAGGACGCCCGCCAGCGCGTGATCTGGGTCGGTGCCGGCTCGGCGGCGGCATTGCTGGTGCTGGCGCTGATCGTCTCGGTGTGGCTGGTGCGCCCCTTCGGCCTCACGGCCGATTACATCCGCTGGCTGCGCACCCAGCGTGGCTTCCATCCGCTGCGCATGCTGCGCCGTGCCGCCGCCATGGCGCGCGGCGCCGTGCAGGAGATGGGCGACGCCTTCACCGGCCGCAACTACGTGGCCGACTACGTCCAGACCTTCACCCACGAGATCAAGAGCCCGCTGTCGGCCATCCGCGGCGCCGCCGAGCTGCTGCAGGAAGCCGGCATGCCGCCCGAGGAGCGCGTGCGCTTCCTGGCCAATATCGGCCGCGAGAGCGAGCGCATCCAGCAGCTGGTGGACCGCATGATGGAACTCACGGCCCTGGAGACGCGCCGCGTGCTCGACCAGGTGCAGCCCGTGGCCCTGGGCGCCCTGCTGCGTGAGGCCGCCCAGGGCGTGGCGCCGGCCGCCGCGCGCCGTGGCGTCGTGATCGACGTGCAGGGCCTGCGCGAGGACCTGGGCGAGGTGCATGCCGACGGCGACCCGCTGCTGCTGCGACAGGCCGTGGGCAACCTGCTGGACAACGCCATCGACTTCTCGCCCGAGGGCGGCACCGTGCGGCTCAGCCTGCGGCTGCAGGGCCGGCGCGGCGTGATCGCGGTGCGCGACCAGGGGCCGGGCATCCCTGCCTATGCGCAGGCGCAGGTCTTCCAGAAGTTCTATTCGCTGGCGCGGCCGCACAGCCAGAAGAAGAGCACCGGCCTGGGCCTCGCTTTCGTGCGCGAGATCGCGGCGCTGCACGGTGGCAGCATCGCGCTCGGCAATGCGGAAGGCGGTGGCGCGCAGGCCACGCTGACCTTGCCGCTGATCAGTGGGCAGCTGCGATGAGGCGACCCGGCCGATGTCCGCCAACCCGCACCTTCCCCGCCTGCCGACGATCCACGCCGCCATGACCCCCGACGACCCCCAAGACCTGTGCGCCCACCTGCAACAGCTGGAGGTGGAACTGCACCATCCCGGCACGCCCTGCGACGCGGGGCGGCTGGAGGCCCTGCTCCATGCCGATTTCCACGAGGTGGGCCGTTCCGGCCGTCCCTACGACCGCGCCACTGTCGTGCGCTACCTGTCGCAGGTGCTGACGCCGCCGGCGGTGCATTCCAGCGACTTCCGGCTGGAACGGCTGGCGCCGGATCTGGCACTGCTCAGCTATCGCTCGGCGCAGCGGGCGGCCGACGGCGGCCCGTTGTTGCAGACGCTGCGGGTCTCGCTGTGGAAGCGCGAGGGTCTGGCGTGGCAGCTGCGCTATCACCAGGGAACGCCAGCGGCGTCCGCTGACTGAGGGTGGGGGCGCCCCGATTCGGGCCTGCGCCGGCCCGGCATTTGCATGGCCGGAGTCATCCAGGCCCGCGGGCCGCGTTCTCCCCTCTCTCCCATGCGTGCATCCTCTCCCTCTTCGCGGCCGACCATCGTGGCCGGCATTCCCAAGCTGCCGGCACGCAGTGCCGCCATCGTCGTGCCCCTCCTGCTGTCGCTGCTGATGAGCGGCGTCGTGTCGGCCATCAGCACGTTGCGCGGCGCGGGCTGGACGCCCGATTTCCTGCATCTCTGGCTGGGCGCCTGGATGCTGTCCTGGGCGGTGGCCTTTCCGCTGGTCGTGGTGCTGCTACCCACGGTGCGCCGCCTGACCGGGCTGGTGGTCGACCTGCGCTGACGACGCAGCCGCGTGCCATGAAAAAACCCGGCCGAGGCCGGGTTGTCGGGGCAAGCGGCGCGGGGCGCCTCAGCGGAACATGTTCAGGATCCGGTTGCGCTCGTCCGGCTGCGCAGGCGCTGCAGGTTGCCCAGGCTGGGCTGGCTGGCCGGGCATGGCCGGGATGACCGGCTGGTTGCCCCACGACGGCGCAGGGCCGGTCGTCGGGGCGCCGCTGTTCACCTCCACCGGCGTGATCGGCGTCAGGGCGGCTTCCACCCCGAGGGATTGCACGCCCTGGCCGTTGGCGTATTCGTCGTACATCCATTCGCCGCTGGCGTTGGTCACGCCCGGCGGCACGTCCAGCTTGGCCACCGGGACGCCCTTGAGTGCACCCTGCATGTAGCGCGTCCAGGCCGGCAGCGCCAGGCTGCCGCCGGTCTCGCCGCGCACGCCGAGCTGGCGGGGCGTGTCGTAGCCGATCCAGGCCACGCCCACGCGGGTCGGCTGGAAGCCGGCGAACCAGGCATCGTGCGAATCGTTGGTGGTGCCCGTCTTGCCGTAGAGGTCGTCGCGGCGCAACGTGCCGTAGGCGCGGCGGGCGGTGCCGTTCTTGACCACGCTGTTCAGCAGCGTGTCGATCACGAAGGCATTGCGCGCGGGAATGACGCGGCCGGCCTCGTCGGCGGGCTTGGGCGGGGTGTCCTCCAGCACCTGGTCGCGCGCGTCGGTGATGCGGGCGATCAGCCGCGGCTCCACCTTCAGGCCGCCGTTGGCGAACACCGAGTACGCCGCGGCCATCTGCAGCGGCGTCACCGAGCCGGCGCCCAGGCCCATGGTCAGGTACGCGGGATGCTTGTCGGCCGCGAAGCCGAAATGCGTGATCCATTCCTGCGCATAGGCGGGCGTGATGGCGTCCAGCACGCGGATGGTCACCACGTTCTTCGACTGCTCCAGCGCCTGGCGCAGCGTGATCGGGCCGGCATAGGTGTTGTCGTAATTCTTGGGCTCCCAGGGCGCACCGCCGGTGGCGGCGGCGTCGAAGGACAGCGGCGCGTCGTTGACGATGGTGGCGGGCGTGAAGCCCTTCTCCAGCGCGGCCGAATAGATGAAGGGCTTGAAGCTGGAGCCCGGCTGGCGCCAGGCCTGCGTGGCATGGTTGAACTTGTTCTTGTTGAAGTCGAAGCCGCCGACGAGTGCCTTGATGGCACCATCGCGCGGGTCGATGGCCACGAAGGCACCTTCGACCTCCGGCAGCTGGGTCACTTCCCAGCTGTTCTGCGGGCCGGTGCGGGCGATGCGCACGATGCTGCCGCGGCGGATGCGCAGCGGCTCGGCCGCCTTCTCCACCAACCCGCGCTGCACGGCCTGCAGGCCGCGGCCGGTGATCTCGATGCTGTCGCCGTTGGCGCGCACCGCCACCACCTTGCGCGGGCTGGCCTCCAGCACCACCGCAGCCATCATGCCGCCACTGTCGGGCTTGTCCGAAAGGGCATCGTCCACCGCGCTGTCCAGATCCTGCGCTTCGGCGGGCAGTTCGACATAGCCTTCCGGACCGCGGTAGGGCTGGCGCTGTTCATAGTCGACGATGGCCTCGTGCAACCCCTCATAGGCCGAGCTCTGGTCGTTGCGCGCCACCGTGGTGTAGACCTTGAAGCCCTTGGTGTAGGTGTCGTCGCCGTACTTGGCCACCATCTGCTGGCGCACCATCTCGGCCACGTAGTCGGCATGCAGGCCCGATGGCTCGGCGGCGTCGCGCAGCTTGAGCGGCTCCTGGCGCGCCTTCTCGGCATCGGCCTGGCTCAGGTAGCCGGTCTCGACCATGCGGCTGATCACGTACTGCTGGCGGGCCACCGCGCGGCGGGGATTGGCGATCGGGTTGTTGCTGCTGGGCGCCTTGGGCAGGCCGGCCAGCATGGCGGCCTCGGCCACGGTGATGTCCTGCAGCGGCTTGCCGAAATAGGTCTGGGCCGCGGCGGCAAAGCCGTAGGCGCGGTTGCCCAGGTAGATCTGGTTCAGGTAGATCTCGAGGATCTGGTCCTTGGTCAGCTCGTCCTCCAGCCGCCAGGCCAGCAGCGCCTCCTTCAGCTTGCGGGTGAAGGTGCGCTCCGAGCTCAGGAACATGTTGCGCGCCACCTGCTGGGTGATGGTGGAAGCGCCCTGCCGCACGCCCCCATGCAGTGCGTTGGAGATCACCGCCCGCGTCAGGCCGATGGTGTCGAGTCCGCCATGCTGGTAGAAGCGCGCGTCCTCGGTGGCCAGCACCGCGTCCTTGAGCACCTTGGGGATCCTGTCGATGGGCACCAGCTGCCGGCGTTCCTCGCCGAACTCGCCGATCAGGTCGCCGTCGGCGGTGAACACGCGCAGCGGCAGCTTGGGCTGGTAGTTCTGCAGCGTGCTCACGTCGGGAAGCTGGCGCGACATCAGCGCCGCGGCAATGCCGACGATGGCGGCGCCGCAGACCACCGCGGTGGCACTGCCGATGGCGGTCCACTTGGCGGCTCGGCGCAGGCGGGGATCGGACAGACGGTCTTTGAAGGACATGGGAAAGAAACAGGAAGAGGTCGGCCGGCGGGAGGGAAGGCGAGCATGCCCGCCCGCCGGAAGGCCGCCGTAACAAGGCGTTGCCTGCACGCCGGCAGGCGCGCAAGCCTCGCGCTGTCACGGCAGCCACGCTGTCGGACGGCGGCAGCATTCTCGGTGCGGCGGGTGCCACGCCGTCGGCAGGGCCATCGTCGCCGCGGATCTTGAAAGGAGGCTGAAGGGCGCTGCACACGGACTTCACACAGGCTTCACATGGCGCGTGGGGCTTCATCGGCCCTTCCTTCTGGCTTCGGATGCCGCGCGGACAGTCCTTCCCATCGCACACACCGAGGAAGGAACCGACCATGAATCCGAACTTGTCCTGGCGCCCCCGGCGCAGTCCCGAAGCCCGCGGCTGCGGCCTGTGGGCGTTCACGGCGCTGATGGCGCTGGCCGCCTTTGCGTTGCTGGTGTGCCGGCCTGTCCTTGCACAGGAGGCTGGCAACGATGCCACCGCGAGTCCCTATCTGGTGGTGCAAAGCGACACCCCCGGCACCGACCGCCTGCCCCTCAAGCGCACCGACGTCGACGTGCGCATCGCCGGTGTCATCGCCGACGTGCGGGTGACGCAGACCTACCGCAACGAAGGCGAGCGCACGCTGGAGGCGCGCTACGTCTTTCCCGGCTCCACGCGCGCCGCCGTCGGTGGAATGAACGTGCGCATCGCCGACCGGCTGATCACCGCGCAGATCCGCGAGAAGCAGCAGGCGCGGCTGGAATACCAGGAAGCGAAGCAGGCCGGCCAGACGGCTGCGCTGCTCGAGGCCGAGCGGCCCAACGTCTTCCAGATGAACGTGGCCAACATCCGGCCGGGCGACGAGGTGCGTGTGGAACTGCGCTACACCGAGCTGCTGCTGCCGCAGTCGGGCCGCTACCAGTTCGTCTACCCCACCGTGGTGGGCCCGCGCTACGTGGGCACCGGTGGTGGCGGGGGACCGTGGAGCGCCCAGCCCACGCTGCCCGCCGGCACGGCCAGTGCCGCGGCCTTCTCGCTCAAGCTGAGCCTCGATGCGCCGCTGCCGCTGGCGGACATCCGTTCGTCCAGCCATGCGCTGGCCATCCAACCCAGGCCCGACGACCGGCATGCCGCCCTCACCTTGCGCGAGGATGGCCGGCCGCTGGCCAACCGCGACTTCGTGCTCGACTTCGCCCTCGCCGGTGAGCGCATCCAGTCGGGCCTGATGCTCTATCCGGGCAGCGGGCCGGATGCGGAGAACTTCTTCCTCGCGATGGTCGAGCCGCCGCGCGCCGTGGCCGCCGAGCGCATCGTGCCGCGCGACTACCTCTTCGTGGTGGACATCTCCGGCTCCATGCACGGCTTTCCGCTGGACACGGCGCGCGTCCTGCTCGAGCGGCTGATCGGTGGCCTGCGGCCCAGCGACACCTTCAACGTGATGCTGTTCGCCGGCAGCAACCGCATGCTGTCGCCCAGGCCGGTGCCGGCGACACGGCCCAACATCGAGCGGGCGCTCAGGACGCTCACCGACATCCAGGGCGGCGGCAGCACCGAGCTGATCCCGGTCTTGCGCCAGGCCTATGCCCAGCCCAAGGCCGAGGGTGTCTCGCGCAGCATCGTGGTGGTGACCGACGGCTACGTCACGGTGGAACGCGAGGCCTTCACGCTGGTGCGCGAGCACCTGGACCAGGCCAACCTGTTCGCCTTCGGCATCGGCGCCTCGGTCAACCGGCACCTGATCGAGGGCCTGGCCCGGGCTGGCCGTGGCGAGCCCTTCGTCATCACCGATGAACGGCAGGCGCCCGAACAGGCAGCACGCTTTCGCCGCATGGTGGAGTCGCCGGTGCTCACCGGCCTGAAGGCGCGCTTCGACGGCCTGGAGGTGTACGACGTGGAACCGGCCCGGCTGCCCGACGTGCTGGGCGAGCGGCCCGTGGTGCTGTTCGGCAAGTGGCGCGGCACGCCGCGCGGCCAGCTGGTGGTGGAAGGCCGCAGCGCCGAAGGCCCGTGGCGCCAGGTGCTGCCGGTGGACGCAGGCAGCCTGGCCCCTCAGGCCACGGCCTTGCGCGCCCTGTGGGCCCGCGACCGCATCGCGGCGCTGGACGACCAGGAGGGCCTGGAAGGCAGCGGCCAGCAGCGCGACGCCATCACCGCGCTGGGGCTCAAGTACAGCCTGCTCACCGCCTACACCAGCTTCATCGCCGTCGACCAGGTGGTGCGCGGCACGGGCGATGCCGGCACGACGGTCGACCAGCCGCAACCCTTGCCCGAAGGCGTGAGCGAACTCGCGCTGGGCATGCCGGTGCCCGCCACGCCCGAGCCCGAGACGCTGGGTGCCGTGGCCGTGGCGCTGGGCATGCTCGCCATGCTGCGCCGCCGGCTGCGTCGGCACGACGCGCGGCGCATGACCGCCTGATCGAGGGAGCAACGCCAATGAACCTCGTCGATTGGGCGGGCCGCCATCCCCGCAGCCTGGAGGCGGCGATCCGTCTCGACCGCCTGCCGCCTGTGCTGTGGCTGCTGGCCACCGCCCTGGTGCTCTGGCCCACCTGGGGCTGGATGGGCGCCCGCATGCTGGACCGTTCGGACGATCCGCTGGGCCTGCTGGCACTGGGTGCGCTGGGCCTGTTCGCCTGGCAGGGTCGGCGGTCGCTGCGTGCCTCGCCGCGGCTGGGGCTGCTGTCCGTGGCGGCGTTCGGCGTGCTGGCCTCTTCGCTGCTGCGGGCCGGCGGTGCGCTGCCGCCGCTGGCCACCGGCCTGCTGGCCGTGCTGGCCCTGGCCTGCGTGCTGCTCGCCTTTCTGCCCAATGGGCAGCCTGCCCTGCCGGTGCTGGGCCTGGCGGTGCTCGCCCTGCCCCTGCTGTCCTCGCTGCAGTTCTATGCGGGCTATCCGCTGCGGCTGGTCACGGCCGAGGCGGCGCGCTGGCTGCTGGCGCCGTTCTTCGTCGTCGAGCGTGCCGGCAGCAGCCTGTGGGTCGATGGCCGGCTGGTGATCGTGGATGCGCCCTGCTCCGGCGTGCAGATGGTGTGGATGGGCTACTTCACCGCCTGCGTGGTGGCGCTGTTCATGACGCGGATGGACGACCGCGCCTTCCTGCGCCGGCTGCCCGTGGTCGGACTGGTGGTGCTCGGCGGCAATGTGCTGCGCAATGCCCTGCTGGTGGGCCTGGAGGGCGCCGGCCATGCGCCCGGGCCGCTGCTGCACCAGGCGCTGGGGCTGGCGCTGCTCGCCGTGGTGTGCGGTGCCATCGGGCGGCGGATGCTGCGCGCGGCACCGCAGGGCCTTGCCCTCGGAAAGGATCGCCATGCGCTGGCCTGATGTCTTCGCGCCTTCGCCATGGCGCAACCACTTCGCGCACCGGGTGCTGCACAAGCTGGCGTTCGCGCTCGTGCTGGTGGTGAGCCTGGTGGCCAGCCTCTGGCCGCTGGCGCAGGACGGTGTCGTGCCGTCTTCGTCCCATGCCGCCTCGCCCGAATGGCCCGCCACCTGGGGCGGCGTGCCGTTGAGGCCGCAGGCGCTGGGCGAGGTGGAAGCCCGCTTCGTCCGCCACTTTCCCGGCCACATCGCCCGCTTCACCGACGGCCGGCAGGTGCTGGTGATGCGGCAGGTCGAGCGTCCCACGCGCCTGTTGCATCCGGCCGAGGACTGCTGGCGCGCGCTGGGCTACCGCATCCTCCAGGCCCGGCTCGAACACGATGCGCGCGGCCGGCTGTGGCGCTGCTTCCACGCCGAGCGCGCGGGGAGCAGCACCCAGCGCGTGTGCGAGCGCATTGAGGATGCCGCCGGCCGATCTTTCACCGACACTTCCGCCTGGTACTGGGCCAGCTGGCGCACGAGCGCCGCCGGTCCCTGGACGGCGGTGACCGTGGTCTCGCCGCCATGAACGACACGACAGACAACGGGACGCGATGTGAACAAGGGGCTGCGTTTGCTGCTGTGGGGCCTGCTGGCCCTGCTGCTGACGGCAGCGGTGGCGGCCGTGGCGGTGGTGCGCATCGCGCTCGCGCCGGCCAAGGACGAATGGGCGGTGGACTGGCGCGTCGGTCCCTTCACGGTGCCGGTGGGCGTGCCCACGGTGCTGCGGCTGGCCACCTCGTCCTGGATCGCGCCGCGACTGGACGGCCGCCGGCTGCAGACGGCCCAGGGCCCCATCGACCTGCACTGGGACGCCCCGCGTACGCAACTCGGCCTGCGCTGCGCGCCCTGTCGCCTCGGGCTCGCGGCGATGGGCTCGCAGCCGCTTCAGCTGACCGAGCTGCGCCTGACAGCACGGCGCGACGTGGATGTGCTGCGCGGCGAGCTCGACGCGGTGCCAGCCAGCGCGAGTACCGAAAGCCTGCACGGCCGCTGGCAGGGCCGGCTCACGCAGCGTGACCTGCACATCGATGCCAGCTTCGACGAGGCACCCATCGCGCGCTGGTATGCCGTGCTGGCCACGGGCCTGCCCGAGCTGGAGCGCGCCCGCATCGGCGGCACGGCGTCGGGCCGCCTGCAAGTGCAGCTGCCCTCGGGCACGCTGGGGCTGCAGCCGCGCATCAGCGGCTTCACCGTGGAGGGCCTGGGCACCGAGGCGCTGCTGAATGCGCGCAGCCAGTGCGGGCCTTCCGCCCAGCTCAAGGCCGACAGCTGGCTGGCCCGCGCGGTGATCGCGGCGGAGGACCAGCGCTTCTTCCAGCATCCCGGCTTCGACCTGATCGAGCTGCAGGCCGCCTTCGACCGCAACCAGCACAAGGGTGCGGTCGAGCGCGGCGGCAGCACGCTCACCCAGCAGTTGGCCAAGGTGCTGGTGACCGGCAGCGAGCGCAGCCTGCAGCGCAAGCTGCGCGAATTGCTCTACGCGGTGGACATGGAGCAGCAGCTGGGCAAGGCGCGCATCCTGCAGCTGTACCTGGACCATGCGCCCTGGGGCCGGGTCTGCGGCGCCGAGGCGGCAGCGCGCTTCTATTTCGGCCGCCCGGCGGCGCGGCTGGAGCCGGCGCAGGCGGTCTGGCTGGCGGCCATGCTGCATGCGCCCAGCGCCGCCGCCGAGCGCTGGCAGCGTGAGGGCAGCCTGGACCCGCAGCGCGTGCAGTGGGTGGCCGAGGGCATCCGCGGCATCAGCCGCGGCCAGCGAGAGGCCCTGCTGCGCAACGTGACGCAGGCGCGCTACCCCTGGCCGGGCAACCTGCCGCCCTCCCCGCCCGCGCGCTGACTGAATGCCACGGCTGGGGGCCGCCCCCCGCGCCAGGCGCGGCGACGTAGGAACAATCCCACAGGCTGCCTGGCCTCATTGTTTCCTGATCGTGAACAGCACGTTCGGCAACGACCAGGGTTTTCCCTAGCTCAACGGTCCACAATTCATCTCACGGGCCAGCGATTGAACGCAGACCCGAAGCCGGTGGGGCAGGTGCCCCGCCCGCTCTGTTCAACGCTCTGCTTAGGAGAAAAATCATGACCAAGACCTCGAAGATCATCGCCCTTGCCGCCCTGTCGTTCGCCGCCGTTGCCGGCGCCAGCGCCGAGGAATACCAAGGCGTCGTCGCCCCCGTGTCGGCCTTCAGCCGCGCCGAAGTGAACGCCCAGGCTGTGCAGGCCGCTCGCGCCGAGCAGAACCTGGAATACGTCGGCCAGCAGGTCGCCGTGGCCCCGGCCGCTCCCCGCAGCCGTGCCGCCGTGCAGGCCGAAGCCGTCGCCGCTGCCCACAGCCCGACCTGGAACCTGGACTCCAAGGCCTTCGTGAACAGCACCATCCCGGCCCAGTACACCCAGGGCAGCCTGTCCGTCTACCGCAAGGCCGGCCTGTAATCAGGCCGCCACGCCACGCCGTGCGATTCCTGAGGGATCGGCCGTGCGTGGCGAACCCCCGGCAGAACGGGATGGAGGCGGACCGGGCCTGACACCGGGTTCGTCTTCGTCCCCTCAGGCGGGCACCGCCTGTGAAAGAGGTCCGGGATGGGGCCTGGGAGGCGCCTGACTGCAGCCGGCACGTGAAAGCGTGCCGGCTTTTTCGTTGTGGGCAAGGCCTCGGTGAGCAGCCGGCGGGGCCGGCGGCAGGAAGCGGCAGGCGCGGGGCGCACGACAATGCCGACCGACCCCTTTCCTCCCCTCCTTCTCACGGCACCCCTCATGAAAGTCCTGTTCCTCGGCTACGGCAACATGGGCCGCGCCCTCGGCGAGGCCTGGCGCGACAGCGGTCGCGTCCAGACCCTGCTGGCCATCGATCCCGCGCCTCTGCCTGAAGGCGCTGCGCCGGTACCCGGCCGGCATGCCAGCGTGCAGTCGCTGCAATCGGCGGGCGATGCGGCGGGCGGTGTCGACCTGGTGGTCGTGGCCGTCAAGCCGGCCATGGCGGCCGACGCCTTGCGCGCCCTGCCCGCCGACTGGCTGGCCCAGGCCGTGGTGGTGAGCGTGGCCGCCGGTGTCACCGTCGCCACGCTCGAAGCAGCCCTGCCCCTGGGCACGCCGGTCATCCGCGTCATGCCCAACACACCGGCCATGCTGCGCGCCGGTTGCACCGGCCTTTACGCCGCGCCCGGCGTGGACGAGGCCCGGCGCGAGCAGGTCGGCGCCCTGTTCGCCACCGTGGGCAGCGCGCATTGGGTGGACCAGGAATCGCACATCGACCTCGTCACCGCCATCAGCGGCAGCGGTCCGGCCTACTATCACCTGTTCAGCGAGGCGCTGGCGCAGGCCGGCTTGGCGCTCGGCCTGTCGCCCGAACTGGCCCGTGCCCTGGCGGCCGACACGGCCTGGGGCGCCGCCGCGCTGCAGCACCAGCCGGATGCCGACTTCGCGGCATTGCGCCGAGCCGTCACTTCGCCCAACGGCACCACGGCCGCGGCCATCGCCGTGTTCGAAGAGGGCGAGGCGCTGCGGGTGCTGGTGAAGAAGGCGGCCGAGGCGGCGCACCGGCGCGCCGTCGAACTCTCGGCGGGCGGCTGAGCGCGCGTCTGCGCTGCGGCTCGCGACTTCGGCTATTGCTTCGGTTGCGGCATGCGGATGGCCCGCAGACCGTGGGCTGAAAGCGAACGCCGGACGCTCAGGCTGCGCGCCGCGCCAGGAAGTCCAGCACCGCCGCGTTGAACGCCCGCGGCTGTTCGAAGTAGGCCGAGTGCCCCGCATCGGCCACCACCACCAGTTCGCTGCCGGCCACCCGTTCGTGGAATTCGCGGGCCACGGCCACCGGCACGATCGGATCCTGGTCGCCCACCAGGAAGAGCGTGGGGCAGGCCAACGCGTCCAGCGCCGCCAGCGGAATCAGCCGGTCCGGCGCCATCAGACCCTGCAGCGCCGCACCCCAGTCGGCGGCGGGAATCGAATGGGCGCTGGGGTTGAAGTGGTTGATCTGCGCGTAGAGCGCGGCCTTTTCCGGCTCATGGTCCAGGAACCAGCGGCCCAGCGAACGCTGCTCGATGCTCACCGCCTTCTGCGACAGCTGGCGCGTGGCCAGGATGTCCAGCAGCACGGGATGGTCCACCGCCATCGATGTGTCGCAGGCCGCGAAGGCTGCCACCCGCCCGGGATGCGAGAGGGCGAGCTTCAGCCCGATCATGCCGCCGAGCGACTGGCCCACCAGCCTCACACGGTCGATGCCCTCGTGGTCGAGGATGGCGATCACGTCGTCCACGAACAGCCCAAGGTCGAATTCCGCCAGCGGCGCGGCCGAGCGGCCGAAGCAGCGGATGTCCATCGTCAGGCAGCTGTAGCGGGACGCGAACGCGGGCAGCTGTTGCCACCAGGTGGCGGCATTGGAGCCGGCGCCATGGCAGAACAGCATGGCCGGGCCGTCGCCCTGGCGTTCGTAGTAGATGGCGCGGCCGTGGGAAGTGACGAAGGGCATGGTCGGAAAGGCGAAGGGAGGAGGCTCAGTTGGCCTTGAGGTTCAGGCTGCGGACCAGCTGGCCCCAGCGTTCGGTATCGCTGCGCACCAGCTGCGCGTACTGTTCCGGCGTGGTGGACAGCGCGGTCATGCCCTCGAACTCCAGCTGCTTGCGTGTTGTCGGGTCGGCCTGCGCGGCCGCGAGTGCGGCATGCAACCGGCGCACGATCGGCGCGGGCGTGCCCTTGGGCGCGGACAGACCGATCCAGGCGCTGATCGTCAGCTGCGGATAACCCAGTTCGGCGAAGGTGGGCACCTGCGGCGCCAGCGGGCTGCGCTGCGCGCTGGAGACCGCCAGCACCTTGAGCTTGCCCGCCTGCACCGGAGCCAGCGCGCTGTTCAACGGAATCACGGTCAGCGGCACCACGCCCGCCAGCACGTCCTGCAGGGCGGGTGCGCCGCCCTTGTAGGGCACATGCGTCAGCTTCACGCCCGTGGCGCGCTGCAGCTGCTCCATCACCAGGTGGCCGGTGCTGCCGGCACCCGAGCTGGCGTAGTCGAACTTGCCGGGCTCGCGCCTGGCCTGCTGCAGGAGGTCGGCGAAGTCCTTGACGCCGGCGTCGGGCCGCACCACCAGCCACTGCGCACCTTCGCCGATGGTGCCGATGTGCTCGAAGTCGCGCACGATGTCGAAGCCGATGCCGTCGTACATGGACTGGGCGATGGTGTTGAGCATGCCGGTGGCCACCAGCGTGTAGCCGTCCGGCGGCGCCGCGGCGGCCATCTGCGTGCCGACGATGTTGCCGGCACTGGTCTTGTTGTCGATCACCACCGGCTGCTTCAGCACCTGGCTCATGTGCTGGGCCAGCGGTCGGATGGTGCGGTCATAGGGGCCCCCGGCCGGGGCCGGCACGATGATGCGGATGGGGCGGCTGGGCCAGTCGGCGCTGCCCTGGGCCTGCGCCGTGGTGGCCGTGGCGAGCAGGGCGCCCAGCGTGGCGAGCGCGCGCCGGCGATCGAAGGAATGCATGGTCATGTCTCCTGGGATGGCGCGTGAACGCGCTCGTGTGTCTGCGGATCGAGCCGGCATCTTCATCGTCCCAGCGATCAGTGACCAATTAAATCGGGTGGCTGGTCATTAGACTTTGCGATGGCATGACCCCTCCACCTCCGGCTTCCACCCTGCTCAATCGCCTGCTTTCCCGCGGCAAGTTCCGCCATGTGCAGGTGTTGCTCCAGCTGGCCGAACTGGGCAGCGTGCAGCGCACGGCCGATGCCATCGGCATGACGCAGTCCGCCGTCACCCAGACGCTGGCTTATCTGGAACGGCTTCTCGACGTGCGCCTGTTCGAGCGCCACGCCCGCGGCGTGCGGCCCACGCCCGCCTGCACCGACCTGCTGCCCGTGGCCCGTCAGCTGATGCTGGGCATGGCCGACGTGGCGGGCGCGGTGGATGCGCGGCGGCGCCAGGGCCTGGGCTTCGTGCGGGTGCTCGCGTCGGTCTCCGCCATCCACGGCGTGCTGGTGGATGCGCTGCCCGCGTTCGCGCAGGCGCAGCCGGCCATCCGGGTGCAGCTGGCCGAGGCCGAGGGCGAGGACCAGTTGCTGGCCATCGCCCGTGCCGAGGTCGATCTGGTGGTCTGCCGCCGGCCGGGGGCCATGCCGCAGGGCTGGGAATTCCATGCGTTGCGCAAGGACCGCTTTGCCGTGGTCTGCCGCGCGGACCATCCGCTGCTGGCCGATCCCGCCGTCCCTGGCGGCTCACCCGCGGCCGGTCTGCCGGCCGACCAGGCCTGGGCAGCGCTCGCGGCCCATCCCTGGCTGCTGCTGCCTGCCGGCGTGGCCGCGCGGGGGCATTTCGACGCGCTGTGCGAGCGCTTCGGCCGCACGCCGCCGATCTATCCGGTCAGCACCCGCTCGCTGCCGCTCATGGGCTGGCTGTTGCGCCACCAGCCGCTGCTGGCACTGCTGCCGTTGAACCTGGCGCGGCCCTGGCTGGCCACCGGTGAGCTGCGCGAGCTGCCGCTGGCCGACATGGCCGCCATCGAGCCCATCGGCCTCCTGCAGCCACAGTCGGGCATGGGTGAGGCGGCCTCGGCGCTCAGCGACTTCCTGCGCGGGCGCGTGGACGGCTGAGCGATCGCAGCCTGCCTCTCAGCCTGCCGCCTGCGCCACCAGCCACTGCCGGAACAAGGCCAGCGCCGGCCGCGCATCGTCCACCGCCGGCTCCACCAGGTAGTGGCTGCGTTCGCCGCGCAGCGGACGCGGGCAGGCGATGGCCAGTTCGCCGCGGGCCAGTTCGGCTTCGATCAGCAGCGGCGGCAGCAGCGCGATGCCCAGCCCGTGCGCTGCCGCCACCGCCAGCATCGAGAAGAGCTCGTAGCGCGGCCCGGCGCCGCCGCGCGGGTTGTCCACGCCCTGCGCCTCGAACCACTGCCGCCAGCCGTCGGGCCGGGTGCTCTGCTGCAGCAGCGGCAGGCGCGCCACCTGCGCGGGCGTGAGGGCGGCGCGGCCGTCCATCAGCGCGGGACAGCACACCGGCACCACCTCCTCGTGCCGCAGCAGCGTGTGGCGCGTGCCGGCCCAGGTCGCGGCCTGCTGCGGCGTGCCGGTGTAGAGCGCGGCATCGAAGGGCGTGTCGTTGAAGAGGAAGGGCCTGGTCTGCGTCTCGATGTGGACGGTGATGTCCGGATGCGCCTTCGCCAGCAGCGGCAGCCGCGGGATCAGCCAGCGCGTGGCCAGCGTTGGCACCGCCGCCAGCTGCAGCGAACCGCCCGCGCCCTGGCGGGCCATGGCGTCGAGGGTGTCGCGCTCCATGGCGTCGAGCTGGCGGCGGATCTGCCGCGCATAGTCGGCACCGGCCGCCGTGAGCTGCACGCCGTGGCGGGTGCGGCGGAACAGCGCGAGGCCCATGAAGGCCTCCAGCGCGCCGATCTGGCGCGAGACGGCGCTCTGCGTCAGAGCCAGCTCTTCGGCGGCGCGGGTGTAGCTCTCGTGCCGGGCCGCGGCCTCGAAGCAGGCCAGCGCCTGGGTGGAGGGGATCTTGCGTCGCATGGTCCAGTTCAACGGTGAAGGTATGCCGTCGCTACATAGTTGATGGCCACCTGTCGCCTTGGACCATCTGCGGCGCATTGTCGCCAGATATGCCCAATACGCATGCCTGGGTGCCGATTTCTCGTTTGCGCCGCCATTGGCGCCGGGCGTACGATGCCTCGCATCCCCCGCAACCTGCAGCCGCTCACGCGCACGGAGACCGCACGCCATGGCCACCAAAGCCGCCTTCCACTGGGACGATCCCTTCCTTCTCGACCAGCAACTGACCGACGACGAACGCGCCGTGCGCGAGGCGGCCAATGCCTACTGCCAGGACAAGCTGGCGCCGCGCGTGCTGGAGATGTTCCGCGGCGAGAAGACCGACCTGTCGATCTTCCGTGAGATGGGCGAGCTGGGCCTGCTGGGCCCGACCATCCCCGAGCAGTACGGCGGCCCCGGCCTCAACTACGTCTGCTACGGCCTGATCGCGCGCGAAGTGGAGCGCGTCGATTCCGGCTACCGCTCCATGGCCAGCGTGCAGTCCTCGCTGGTGATGGTGCCCATCTACGAATTCGGCACCGAGGCGCAGAAGCAGAAGTACCTGCCCAAGCTGGCCAGCGGCGAGTTCATCGGCTGCTTCGGCCTGACCGAGCCCGACCACGGCTCCGACCCCGGCAGCATGGCCACCCGCGCCTACAAGACCGACGGCGGCTATCGCCTCAAGGGCAACAAGATGTGGATCACCAACTCGCCGGTGGCCGACGTCTTCGTCGTCTGGGCGAAGGAAGTGAGCGAAGGCGGCGCCGTCGGCCCGATCCGAGGCTTCGTGCTCGAGAAGGGCATGAAGGGCCTGTCGGCCCCGGCCATCCACGGCAAGGTGGGCCTGCGCGCCTCCATCACCGGCGAGATCGTCATGGACGACGTCTTCGTGCCCGAGGAGAACGCCTTCCCCGAGGTGCAGGGCCTCAAGGGCCCCTTCACCTGCCTGAACAGCGCCCGCTACGGCATCAGCTGGGGCGCCATCGGCGCCGCGGAGGACTGCTTCCACCGCGCCCGCCAGTACGTGCTGGACCGCAAGCAGTTCGGCCGTCCCCTGGCCGCCAACCAGCTGATCCAGAAGAAGCTGGCCGACATGCAGACCGAGATCACGCTGGGCCTGCAGGGCAGCCTGCGCCTGGGTCGCATGAAGGACGAGGGCATCGCCGCGGTCGAGATCACCTCGATCATGAAGCGCAACAACTGCGGCAAGTCGCTGGACATCGCCCGCCTGGCGCGCGACATGATGGGCGGCAACGGCATCAGCGACGAGTTCGGCGTGGCGCGCCACCTGGTGAACCTGGAGGTGGTCAACACCTACGAGGGTACGCACGACGTGCACGCGCTCATCCTCGGCCGCGCGATCACGGGTATTGCAGCATTCAGCAACTGAGCATGCCCAGCAGCCCAGCCGCCGCGCTTGACGGCATCAAGGTCCTCGACCTGTCCCGCGTGCTCGCGGGCCCCTGGTGCACCCAGATCCTCGCGGACCTCGGGGCGGACGTGGTCAAGATCGAGCGGCCCGGCGTGGGCGACGACACCCGCAGCTGGGGCCCGCCCTTCCTCAAGGACGCCGAGGGCCAGGACACCACGCAGTCCACCTACTTCACCGCCTGCAACCGCAACAAGCGCAGCATGACGGTGGACATGGCCTCGGCCGAGGGCCAGCAGATCCTGCGCCGCATGGCGGCCGAGGCCGACGTGGTGGTCGAGAACTTCAAGACCGGCGGCCTGGCCCAGTACGGGCTGGACTACGCCAGCCTGCGCGCCCTCAACCCGCGGCTGGTGTACTGCAGCGTCACCGGCTTCGGCCACGACGGCCCCTATGCCGAGCGCGCCGGCTACGACCTGATGATCCAGGCCATGAGCGGCATGATGAGCATCACCGGTCGGCCCGATGCCGAGCCCGGCGGCGGTCCGCTGCGGGTGGGCGTGGCGCTGATCGACCTGTTCACCGGCTGCTATGCCTCCACCGCCATCCTGGCCGCGCTGCGTGCGCGCGAGGCCAGCGGCGAGGGCCAGCACATCGACATGGCGCTGCTGGATGTGTCCATGGCCATCCTGGCCAACCAGGCCACCGCCTTCCTCAACACCGGCAAGCCGCCGCAGCGCCAGGGCAACACGCACCCCAGCCTCGCGCCCTACCAGGACATCGCGACACAGGATGGATCGATGCTGCTGGCCATCGGCAACAACGGCCAGTTCGCGCGCTTCTGCGAGGCGGCCGGCCATGCCGAATGGGCGGCCGACGAACGCTTTGCGAGCAACACGCTGCGCGTGAAGCACCGCGCCGAGTTGATCGCGCTGATGGAGGCCGTCACCCGCACCCGCACCACGGCGCAATGGGTGACCCTGCTCGAAGACAAGGCCGTGCCCTGCGGCCCCATCAACGACATCGGCCAGGCCTTCGGCGATGCACAGGTGCGCTCACGTGGTCTGGCCGTCACGCTGCCGCGCGATGCGGGCGACGGCATCGACGCCATCACCGGCGTGGCCAGCCCTCTGCGGCTGACCGCCACGCCGCCCGTGCTGCGCCGCGCGCCTCCGGCCCTGGGTCAGCACACGGACGAGGTGCTGGCGGAGCTGGGCTTTTCGGCCGACGAGGTCGCCCGGCTGAAGTCCAGCCAGGTCGTCTGATCAGGCGGCCGCCCGCGGCGCCTCGCGCCGCACCAGGTACAGCCCGCTGGCGATGATGATGGCGCTGCCCGCCAGCGTCCACGCGTCGGGCGTGGCGCGCCAGATCAGCCAGTCCAGCAGCAGGCCCCAGGCCAGGGCGCTGTATTCGAAGGGCGCCACGGCGGCGGCCTGGCCGTGGCGGAAGGCCTCCGAAATGGCCAGCTGCGCCAGGAAGCCCGCGACGGCCAGCGTCGCAATGGCCGGCACATGCTGCGCGGACACGGGCGTCCACACGGGCAGCGCCAGTGCGCCGCCGCCCACGGCCAGGCTGACGGTGGTCCAGAACACCAGCGCGCTGCTCGGCTCGGTACGGCTGGCCAGACGGCCCAGCACATTGCTCAGTGCATAGCAGGCGGCGGCGCCCAGCACGGCCAGGGCGCCGGTCGTGAGGAAGGCCTCGCCGTCCGGCCGCAGCGCCACCACCACGCCGCCGAAGCCCGCCACGATGGCCACCCAGTGCCGTGGCTGAATCCGCTCGCCCAGCAGGGGCACAGCGAGCAGGCTGATGAGCAGCGGCGCGACGAAGCTCAGCGTGTAGGCTTCGCCCAGCCCCATCGTGCGCAGACCGGAGGTGTACAGCACCAGCATCAACACGCTGAGCACGCCACGCATCAGATGCAGGCGCCAGCGCATGCCGCGGTGGAACACCTGCCCGCCCTCGCGTCGACACAGGATGTACAGCGCGATCATGGGCAGCGAACTCCAGCCCCGCAGCGCCACCACCTGGGCCGGCGCGAAGTGGCCGCCCAGCACCTTGAGCATGGCGTCCACCACGCCGAAGGCGGCACAGGCGGCCAGCATGGCGACGATACCGCGCAGCGTGCCCGACAGGCGGGTGGCGACGAAGGTGCCGCTCACCGACCCGGCCCGCCGTGCCAGGCGGGATGCGCGTGCGAATGCGCCCTCATCCAGCGCGACCCAGCAGCGCGACGACGAAGACCAGCACACCCAGCACCAGGTTGAAGGCCACGCGCAGCCGGATGCGGTTGAGCGCCGCGCCGGCCTCGGGCCACTGGTGGGCAGCCACCGCGCGGCGCAGTGCCGGGAAGGCGCTGGCGCGGATGGTGATGTAGATGAGCGTCATCACCGCCGCCAGCCCCGCCATCGCATGCACCCGCCAGTGGGCGTTCGCGAAGCCGCCCATCTGCCCCAGCATCGCGAAGCCGCTGAGCCACAGTGTGGCGATCGCGATGTCCACGCCGATCAGGAAGCGGCGCAGCACGGCGGTCATCAGCGGCAGTCGCTGCGGCGGGGCCAGCAGCGCGGCCGCGGCCGGCCGCACGGCGAGGTGCAGCGTGGCCATGCCACCCACCCAGAAGGCGGCGGCGAGCACATGCAGCAGAAGAAGCAGGGCGTAGAGGATGGTGGGGCTCATGGGGGGTCGGGTTCTGGGGGAAGGTGGGGGATGCCTCGAAGGGCATGGGTCGGCCGATCATCCCATTGCCGCGCGTCGGACGGCACGCCGTGGCGGTGGCTCCAGCGCCAGCAGCTCGGCGGGCAGCGCGTCGTTCCAGACGTCGCGAAAGTAGGCGCGGTCGCTGGCCACCAGCTGCGGCAGCACGGCGCGCAGCCGGGCGAGGGCCGCGGCCGCGGTGCCCAGGTCGCGGCCATGGGCGGCGAACCAGGCCTGCTCGAACAGCAGGCCCGCCAGCTGCAGGCCGGGGTAGCGGCGCTGGCCCGCGTCGTGATCGGCCAGATGTTGCGCGGCCACCCCGGCCCAGCCGCCGCGCATGGCGGGGCCGTCCAGGCCGGGCGCGAGGCGGTCCTCCGCGCTCTCTTCGGCAAGGGCGCGGGGCGTGAGCGGTCGCAAGGCCGCGAACTCGGCCAATGGCAGGCCGGGGCGCGGCTGGCAGTCGCCGCGAGCGATGCGCATCAGGTAGATGGCATTCCACGCCGAGCGGCCCTGCCCATCGGCCAGGCTGCACAGCCATTCGCTGAACGCGATCCACTGCACCGCATGCCGGCGCGCCTGCGCACCGCGTGCCTGCGCCGCCGCCTGCACGCCCAGGCCCACGCGGTCGAACAGCCACACGGCCATGCCCATGTTGGCCGCCACATGCTGTGCGGCATCGAAGGCATGCGACTCGAAGGCCGCGGCCAGGGCGCGGCCGAAGTGCTGCATGGCCTCGTCGGCTTGCAGTGCGGCGGTGGCGGCGTCCGTGGTGGCCAGGCCCAGCGCACGCGAGCGGCAGGCGAGCGCCCACAGGTTGCTCCACTCGAAGCGCACCTGCGGATGGTGGCGCAGCAGCGGCGCCTGCTGCGCATCGCGCGTCATGGCGGCCAGTTGCGCCTGGGCCTGCGGCAGATCGCGGGCGGTGTAGCTGCACCACGCGCCCACGATGGCGGCCATCGCGCCCAGGTAGTCGTGGCTGGCCACCTGGCGGGCCAGGCGCTGGCGTTGCAGGGCGGCCAGGCGCTTGCGGGCCTGTGCGTCGTCGCCCAGGCGGCGCCAGAGCAGCGCTTCGTTGAGCGTGACCAGCGCGCGTTGGTAGTCGTCCTGGGCCAGGTCGGCCGCCTGGCGCATGGCGGCCAGCGCGCTGGTGGGCGCTTTGGCATCGCGCCGGCCTTGCACCGGAGCGGCCCAGCGGCCCTGCCGCATGGCCTGCTGCGCGGCGGCGAGCTGGTGCCAGAAGCGGGCGTCCTGCAGTTGCACCGCGCTGGCCTGTGCTTCTGCGGCGCTGGTACGAGCGCGCCGCGGCGATGCGGAAAGACCCAGGAACGCCGCCACATCGGCCGGCCGGGCCGCCTGCCCGTCGACGCGCAGACGCAGGCGCCGCGCCTCGGCGGCAGGCAGCCAGAAGGGACCCTGGCTGCGGCCCTCGGCATTGAGGAAGCGCGGGTCGCGCGCCGCGTCCGGGCCCCAGCCCACGCGTAGGCCCCAGGCCTTGAAGTCGCGGAAGGCGCGACTGACCACCATGCGCAGGGTTCGCGCGGACGACACCTGCCCGCGCAGGGCATCGACCGCCACCACCTCGCCAATTCGCTGCGCATGGTGCAGCCGCACCAGCAGCCACAGCGATTGATAGGCCGCCGGCCGGCCGCCCACCGACTGGGGCGAGCTGAGTTCGATGTCGATGGAGGGCAATGGCATGGGGAAGACGGCGATGTGACAGGTGTGACAGCAGTGCGGCGCGGGCGGCCCCGCGGGCTTGGTGGCCGGGGCGGGCCTTCCTACGATGCGGGCTCGTCGCGACGCCCTTGCCCTTGCCCTTGACCGCCTGCCCCGCATTGTGGGCGGCCTTCCCGCACCCATCATCTGTCCACAGGATCTCCATGACCTTCCACTACCCGGCTGCTTCTCTTGAACTCGCGCAGCGCCGTCGCCTTCTGTCCGCCCTCGCCGCCGCGCCGCTGGTGCTGGCCACGACAGCATGCGCCACCGCCGCCGCGCCCGCCGACCGCGAGGCGCAGGCCGCGCTGAACGCCCTGGACGAAGGCTTCGATGACCGGCTCGGCGTGTTCGCGCTCGACACCGGCTCCGGCGCCACGCTGGGCCATCGTGCGGGCGAACGCTTTCCCATGTGCAGCAGCTTCAAGGCCGTGCTGGCGGCGTCCATGCTGGACCGCAGCCGTCGGCAGCCGGACTGGCTGGCCCACCGCGTGCGCTATGCCAAGGCCGACCTGGTCAGCTATTCGCCCGTCACCGAGCGCCATGTGGGCGAGGGCATGACCGTGGCCGAACTCTGCGCCGCCACGGTGCAGTACAGCGACAACGGCGCCGCCAACCTGCTGATGGCCCAGAGTGGCGGCCCGCAGGCGCTCACCGCCTTCGCGCGCAGCCAGGGCGACAGCGCCTTCCGGCTCGACCGCATCGAACCCGCACTCAACAGCGCGATTCCGGGCGACGAGCGCGACACCACCACGCCCGAGGCCATGGCCCGGCTGCTGCAGCGGCTGGTGGTGGGCGAGGGCCTGCCGCCGCGCGAGCGCCAGCAACTGGCCGACTGGCTGCGTGGCAACACCACGGGCGCACGGCGCATCCGCGCGGGCGTGCCGGCGGCCTGGACCGTGGGTGACAAGACGGGCACCGGCGCTCACGGCTCGGCCAGCGACATCGGCATCGTGTGGCGACCGGGCATGGCACCGCTGGCGCTGGCCATCTACACGACGCGGCCGAAGGCCGATGCGCCGGCGGACGAGGCCGTGATCGCCGAAGCGGCGCGCATCGTGGCCCGCTGGGCGGGCGCGGGACGGCCGGCCTGAGCCCGCGTTCGCCCAACAGGGCCATCGGGCGTTCGCGTCGATGCCGCGCCGCCCGCGCTGTCACCGGCGCAACAGCGCCGGGCGCGCGCGCCGGTCAACATGGGCGAGCGCCCATCCACGGCCCTGCGTGGAGGCACCTTGAACGGAGACCTGAATGTCCATGTCGCTGCCTTTCGACCGCGTCGCCATCGATCCGACGCGCGACAGCTTCAAGCAGTTGTTCGACCAGGTGCCGGCGGACACCCCGGTGCTCATGCTCAACCTGCTGGCCTTCCGCGCGCAGGCCGCCGATGCACCGGGCGCGCCGGTGCGCTCGGGCCGCGCCGCCTACGCCACCTACAGCGAGGCGGTGGTGCCGCTGCTGGCGAAGGTCGGCGGGCAGGTTCGCTGGGTCGGCGATGCGCGTCATGCGCTGGTGGCGCCGCCCGGCGAGTCCTGGGACGAAGTGCTGCTGGTGGAGTACCCCACGCGCGACGCCTTCGCCGCCATGATCCAGTCGCCCGAGTACCGGGCCATCGTGCATCACCGCACGGCGGCGCTGCGCGATGCGCGGCTGATCGCCACCACGCAGCGGCCCTGAGGCCCCGCCTCAGCGGCCCAGATGGCCGAGCAGTTCGCAGCGGCCCACGCCCAGGTCGTTGAGCTCGTGCTGGCCCATGGCCATCAGCAACGCGCCCTCTTCCCGCAGGCGACGTGTGCGGATGCGGCGCATGCGCCGCTCGGCCGCCGCCTCGCACAGGCGCTGAAGCAGCCCGGTGCGTGCCGCAGCCGCCGGGGCCTCGACCAGGGTCTCGCGCGGCACGGCACCTGGCGCGATGGCGCGGCGGGTCACGGCGGCGCTCGGGCGGGCGGTGGCGGGTTGCAGCACGAGGGTGTTCATGATCGGCTCCTGGCGTGTGTTTCTGGCACGAGGTGGTGAAAGGAGCCGCGATCATGCGCCGCGGCGCAGCATCGGAGAAGTTGAGAGTTCTGAGGGCTGCGATCAGAATGCCTGATGCGCCAATTGAACCTCGACCAGGTGCGCACCCTGGTCGCCATCGCCGACCTCGGCAGCTTCTCGGCCGCCGCCCAGGCCCTGCACCTGGCCCAACCCACCGTGAGCCTGCATGTGAGCGAGCTGGAGTCGCGGCTGGGCGTGCCGCTGCTGCTGCGCTCACCGCGGCATGTGCAGCCCACGCCAGCCGGCGCCGAGCTGGTCGAGCGTGGCCGTCGCCTGTTGCGCGATGCCGACGAAGCCATGGACGCCGCCCGGCGGCGGCATGCGGGCCTGGAGGGGCGGGTGCGCATCGGCGTCTCCACCACCAGCGTGGTGGTCGACCTGCTGCCGCCGGTCTTCGAGGCGCTGGCCGCCCGCTACCCGGGCATCGAGCTGTCGCCCGTGTTCGTGGGCTCGGCCGACTCGGCCACCGGGCTGGTGGGCGGCGCGGTGGACCTGGCGGTGGTCGCCCTGCCCCAGCCGGCTCTGCCCGGCGTGCGCTTCACGCCCTGGTTGCGCCACGAGATGCGGGCGCTGGTGCCGGCGGTGTGGCCGGCCTTGCCCAAGCGCGCCACGCCGGCCTGGCTGGCGCAGCGGCCGCTCATCATGAACGAGCCCGGCACGCGCATGCAGACGCTCACGCTCGAATGGTTCGGTCGCGCCGGCTTCTCACCGCGGGCTCGCATCGAGCACAACTACGACGTCGCGATGCGCGGCCTGGTCGAGGCCGGCTATGGCGCCGCGCTGCTGCCGCTGCGGGCCAGCCATGAGGAGGCCGCCGGCTCGCGCGTGCGGGTGCTGCCGCTCAGCCCCCGGCTGGTGCGTCAGCTGGTGATCGGACACCGAACCCAGGAGCCCGCCGGCGGTCCGGTGCGGCGGGTGGTGGACATGCTGATGGAGATGGCGGGCCAGGTGGGTTGAAGGGCGCGCCGGATCGCGTCGTCCATCCAGTCACGCCGTGCTGGTCCGCGCTGGCTGCGGGGCTTCGTTCAACGTGCGGCGGAGGCGCCCGGCGCCGGCCCGGTATAGCGCGCACGCGGCCGGATCAGCGTGCCCGTGGCCTGCTGCTCCAGCGCATGGGCGATCCAGCCCACGGCACGCGCCAGGGCGAACAGCACCAGCGACGCATGCGCCGGCAGCCGGTGGGCGGTGGTGAGCGCCGCGAGTGCGAAGTCCACGTTGGCCTTTTCGCCCATCAATCGCTCGCCCACCTCCCGCAATTCGGCATAGGGCGCAGGCAGATCGATGCGGGCGAGCAGCGCCTGGCATCGCACATCGCCCTGCGGATAGAGCGGATGGCCGAAAGCGGGCAGCCGCCGGCCCAGCGACAGCCATTCGTGCATCGCCGCGTCCACGCCCTCGCGCTCGGCCGCGCGGACCAGGCCCAGCGTGGCACGGGCCGCGCCGCCATGAAGTGGGCCGCTCAGCGCCGCGAGGCCACTCAACACGCTGGCAGCCAGCGAGGCGCCGGTGGAGGCCGTGACGCGCGTCGCGAAGGTGGAGGCATTGAGTTCGTGGTCGGCCAGCAGCACCAGCGCGCGCCGGATCAGGTCGGCGGCCTTCGGCCGGCGCCAGACGGCGGCCAGGCGCTCGTGCACCCGCTCGCCGTGCGACGGGCCGGCCAGTGCATCGGCCAGCAGGCCCATGAGCCCTGCTGCTTCATGGAGCAGCGCGAGGCGGCCCCGCCCCCGCGCTGGCGGATCCGCCGCGGCACGCACGGCCAGCGCCGTCATCGCGCTCGCAAGTGGGGCGGTGGACGAAGCCGGTGCGCCCGTCGGTCCCGGCGAGGCAAAGGGATACGCCGGCCCGTCCCACAGCAGCGCGGACACCTGCTCCAGCGTGCCCTCTTCTGCCAGCGCACAGGCATCCTGCCCGCGGTAGTAGAGCCGCCCGGCCACCACCGTCGAAATGCCCGAAGCCAGCACCGGCTCGCCCCACTGGATGGCCTCTCCCGCCAGCGCTGCGTCGCTGCGCCGGCCCTGCCGGCGCGCTGCCAGGCGTTGCACGTCGTCGCGGTGGTAGAGGCTGCGCCGCGGGTCGGCCGTGTCAGCCCGCGTGCGGATGCGCCCGCGGCTCACGTTGGCATAGAGCGTCTGCGGACGCACTTTCAGCAAGGCCAGAGCATCGGCGGCAGGCAGCCACAGCGGCAGCTTCTCGGCAGCGGTCATGTTGATGAAATGAATCAAGATTGACGTCAACATTGTGCGGTTTCCACAATGCCTCGCATCCCCAACGACACACGAAAGGCGGCGACATGACGGACGATGACAACAACGGGCTCGAGGGCGTGGTGGCGGCCCACACGGTGCTGTCCGAGGTGGACGGCGCCGCGGGCCGGCTGGTGCTGCGCGGCCATGTGCTGGACGACATCGCTGGCCGCTGGCGCTACGAAGAGGTGCTGGCGCTGCTCTGGCAGGGCTTCTTCGCGCAGCTGCCTGCGGCGCCGGAGCTGGCCCTCGCGCTGGGCCGTGCGCGCACCGACGTGGCGGCCCTGCTGCGCGCGGACGATCGCGCCGCGCTGTCGGCCCTGACGCCGCTGGAAGCCATGCGCGCCCTTCTCGCCCGCGTGCCCGACGGCGACGATCTGCCTACGGCCTTGCGCCTAGTGGCGGCGCCCGTCGTCTTCACGGCAGCGGTCCTGCGCTGGAAGGCGGGCGAGTCGGCCCTTGCGCCCGAGCCCGAGGCTTCCCATGCGGCCGACTTCCTGCGCATGGTGTCTGGCCGGCCGGCCACGTCGGCCCAGGCGGCGGCGCTCAACGCCTACCTGGTCACGGTGGCCGACCACGGCCTCAACGCCTCGACCTTCGCCGCGCGTGTCGTCGCGTCCACGGGCGCCGGCCTGGCCTCGGCCGTGCTCGCGGGCCTGAGCGCGCTCAAGGGCCCGCTGCATGGCGGCGCGCCCGGGCCGGTGCTGGACATGCTCGATGCCATCGGCCATGCCGATGCGGCCGCGCTCTGGCTGGACGCCGCGCTGGACCGCGGCGAGCGGCTGATGGGCTTCGGCCACCGCATCTACCGGGTGCGCGATCCGCGTGCCGACGCGCTGAAGAAGGCGCTGCGCCAACTGGCCCAGGCTGGCGGTGTGGAAGCCGGCCGCGTTGCGCTGGCCGAGGCCGTGGAGCGCGCCGCCCTCGCCTCGCTGCAGGCCCGCAAGCCGGGCCGGGTGCTGGAGACCAATGTCGAGTTCTACACCGCCCTGCTGCTCGAAGCCGTGGGCCTGCCGCGCGAGGCCTTCACCGCCGTCTTCGCGGCCGGCCGGGTCGGCGGCTGGGTGGCGCATGCGCGCGAGCAGGTGCAGCGCGGGCGGCTGATCCGGCCGCAGTCGGTGTACGTGGGGCCGGCACCCGCGGCGGCTGACAAGGTGGCCGAGCCGGCGGTTGCCTGACGACAGTTGCTCGAAGTCGTTGGGGTGGGCCATGGTGAGCGCGCGTCTTTGGCATCGCCGAAGCCGGTGCCACTTAGACTCCGCGCCCCGTGTCGACCTGCGTGCATCCGCCGCGGGTCGGCATGGGCTGCAGAAAGCGAACCATGGCCACTTCCGACGCGTGCGATCCCGAGCTTGTCCCCGCCCACACCACCGTCGCCGCGCGTTCCGTGGCGGGCTGGGCGCAGCGGCACTATGGGTTGGCGGTGGAGCACTGTGTGCTGATCCGCCGTGGTCTCAATGACAACTACGCCCTGCGCGTGGCGGGTGGCGTGCGCCACGTGGCGCGGCTCTATACCATCCGCCCGCGTGGCCCCTTCAACGTCGATTTCGAGACCGCGCTGCTGAAGCACCTGCAAGGCCGCGGCGTGGGCGTGGCCGCCCCCGTCGATACGACGGCGGGCGGCTCGCATGTGCGTCTGCCGTGTCCCGAAGGCGAGCGCGGGTTGGCACTCTTCCACCACGTCGAAGGCGCCGTGCCGGACGCTCTGGACGACTTCGCCGCGACCGGCGAGGTGCTGGCCCGCATGCATGCCGCCGCGCGGGACTACGCCGGCCCGCCCAGCCTCTACGCACTCGATGGCCACGGCTTGGCCGGCCGCACGCTCGCCTGGTTGCGGGCCTATCCCGGCCTCGATGCCGGCGTGCTCGCCAGCTACGAATCGCTGATCGGTTCCTTGCTGGAGGAGCTTGCCGCGGCCGAGCCCGCGCTGACCCGCGTGCTGTGCCACGGCGACACCCATGGTTTCAACAACCATGTGGTGGCCGACGAAGCGGGCAGCAAGCGCGCGGTCCTCTTCGACTTCGACGATGCGGGGCCGGGCTTCCTGGCCTACGACCTGGGCGTGATGCCTTGGTCCTACCTGCTCCGCAAGGGCCTGCGCGAAGCCGACGACCTGCTGCGCGAGCGCTGGACGCACTATCTGGCCGGCTACCGCGCTGCGGGTGGCTTGATCACCGACGCGGATCTGGCGGCCCTGCCGTTGTTCATCCAGCTGCGCCATCTCTGGAACCTGGGCGAGGGCGTCGGGCGCCTGCACCATTGGGGAACCAGCGTGGCGCCCGAGGACTGGCTGCGCAAGCAGATCGAGGTGATGGCGGCGTGGAAGAGGCTGGATCTGGGCCCGGCTTCCGCCGACAGCGTGGGGGGCCCGCCCGTGTGACGATGCCGTCATGCGCCCGACCGACGCCACCGTCCGCCTCACCATCGCCGACCTGCTTGAACGCCGTGCCACCGAGGCGACGGTCTGCCCCTCGGAGGTGGCCCGTGCGCTGTCGGCGGACGATTGGCGACCGCTCATGCCGCAGGTCCGGGCTGTTGCCATCGAGATGGCGAGGCAGGGCAATCTGGAGATCCGCCAGCATGGCCGAGCTTTGTCACCCGAAGCGGCGTTGCGCGGCCCGATCCGGCTGGGCCGCACGAGCTCGGCCGCCGCCGCTGGTGCACACACCGGCGGCCATCCCACCACGCCCGACGGGCGCTACTTCGTCGTGCGGGGCCGGCTCTGGCGCAAGGCCAACCCGGACCTGCCGCAAGACAAGCGCGACGCCCTGGTGCGCCAACTGATGGACGCCCGCCGTGCCCTGCGCGGCCGTCGCTCCGAAGCCGAGCGCCAGGCCGCGCGCGAACAGGTCGACCAGGCCAAGCGGGCCCTGGGCGAGCGCGGTCCGGTGTGGTGGACCGACGGCGCGCCCGACTTCAACCGCCGCATGGCCCGCAACACGCCCTACCGCGACTGGTTCGCTGCGCTGCCGGAAGGTTGAGCCGGACGCAGCCCCAGCCACAGCAGCGCCGCCGCGATCAGGCCCAGCGGCAGCACAGAGCCCAGGTTCAGCAGCGTCCAACCCCGCGTGGTGACCAGGGCACCCGACGCGAAGGAGGTGCCCGCCAGCACGGCGAACTGCAGGAAGTTCATCGCCCCCTGCGCCCGGTTGCGCTCCTGCGGCGTGTGCGATTGCAGCGAGAGCGTGGTGCTGCCGGTGAACAGGAAGTTCCAGCCCACGCCCAGCAGGAAGAGCGCGATGGTGAAGTGGTGCAGTTCCACGCCCGACAGCGCGATGGCCACGCACAGCATGTTCAGCAGCACGCCCGTGCCCATGATCGGCAGCGTGCCGAAGCGCTGGATCAGGTGGCCGGTGAAGAAGCCGGGCGCGAACATGCCGATCACATGCCACTCCAGCACGAAGGCCGCGTCCGAGAAGGGCAGGCCGCACTGCTGCATGGCCAGCGGCGTGGCCGCCATCAGCAGGTTCATCACGCCATAGGCCAGCGCGCCGCCCATCGCCGCAACCAGGAAGGTGGGCTGCCGCAGCAGTTGCGCCACGCTGCGGCCGGCGGAGGCCGACGAGGTGGCCAGCGGCGGCGGAAAGCGCATCAGGGCCAGCAGGCCCATGGCCAGCAGCGCGACCACCGCCAGCGCCAGGTAGGCGCCGACGAAGGGCGCGGCCGTGAGGTCGCGCGTGCGGGCCGCCAGGTTGGGCCCGACGATGGCGCCGATCAGCCCACCCGCCATCACGTACGACACCGCCTTGCTGCGCATGGCCGGCGCGCACAGCTCGGCCGAAGTGAAGCGGTAGAGCTGGCCGTTGGCCGAGTAGTAGCCCGCCAGCAGCGTGGCGGCGCACAGCAGCCAGAACTGGCGCGTGAAGGCCGCGAAGGCGCACAGCAGGGCCGAGCCCAGCGCCACGAGCAGGCCGAGGAAGAAGCCCGTCTTGCGCCCGAGGCGCCCCTGCACCCAGGCCACCGGCGCGGTGAACAGCGCGCCGCCCACCACATAGCCCATGACCGGCAAGGTCGCCATCCAGCCATGGGGCGCGAGGGCCAGCCCCACCAGGCCGTTGATGGCGATGAAGGTCACGTTGTTGGTGAGGAACAGCCCCTGCAGGGCCGTCAGCAGCCAGAGGTTGCGGTTCATCGTGCCGCCGGCGGCGTCTCCAGCAGCCGGACCACGCTGTGCAGCAGCCGGTTCAGCGGCACCGGCACGCCCAGCGCATCGCCGCGCCGCACCACATAGCCGTTGATGTGGTCGATCTCGGTGGGCTTGCCGCGCATCAGGTCCTGGGCGGTGGAGGAGAACTGCGCCGGCATGGTGGCCGCGATGGCGTCGACCGCGGCATACGGATCGCCCGGCACCTGCACGCCGTCGGCCTGCGCCACGGCCAGGCACTCGTCGGCGATGGCGCGCAGCGTCGGCAGGATGCCCGGCGCCGGATGGATTACGCCATAGGGCTGGCGGGTGATGGCCGAGATCGCGTTGTAGGCGGCATTGAGGATCAGCTTGGCCCACAGCGCGCCGATGGCCTGCGGCGACACCTCGGTGGGCACGCCGGCGGCCTCCAGCAGGGCCGC
The DNA here is from genome assembly GCF_056314265.1 of Pseudacidovorax sp. DMC4. Classification (NCBI taxonomy): domain Bacteria; kingdom Pseudomonadati; phylum Pseudomonadota; class Betaproteobacteria; order Burkholderiales; family Comamonadaceae; genus Pseudacidovorax; species Pseudacidovorax sp. DMC4. Next base: position 160,504 of record NZ_JBQUYR010000001.1, read on the forward strand.
AATCTCGGCACTGCGCGCCGACGGGCCGATCACCAGTTCGCCGCGGCCGTGGTGGCGCAGATGGCCGGGCCCTTCCATCTCGGTGGCGACGTAGACCACGGCCGGCACCACCGTCTGCTGCGGCAGCACCGCCTGCAGGCGCTCGGCGTTGTCCACGCCGTTCTGCAGGCTCAGCACCAGCGCGCCGGGCGGCAGGTGCGGGCGCATCTGTTCGCCTGCGGCCGCGGTGTCGGGCGACTTCACGCAGAACAGCACCACGTCGGCACCAGCGACGGCCTCGGGCCCGGTCGCGGCCTGCAGCGGTACCTGCTCGTCGAAGCGCGTGGTCTGCATGCGCAGGCCCTTGGCGCGCACCGCCTCCACATGGGCCGGCCGGCCGATCAGCACCACCGAATGTCCCGCGCGGGCCAGCATGCCCCCGTAGTAGCAGCCGACCGCGCCGGCGCCCATCACTGCGACCTTCATCTTTCGCTCCTTCGCATCCTCAGAAAACGGACAGCCCGGTGCGGGCCACGAACAGTTCGAGGGCCTTCATGCCCAGGTGGGAATTGCCCGTGCCATCGAGCGCGGGCGACCACACGCACAGCGTGAGCCGGTCCGGCACCACCGCCACGATGCCGCCGCCCACGCCGCTCTTGCAGGGCAGGCCGATGCGGAAGGCGAACTCGCCCGCCGCGTCATAGGTGCCGCAGGTGAGCATCAGCGCATTGATGCGCCGCGTCTGGCGCTCGGTCACCACCTGCTCGTCGGCATTGGCAGGATGGGCGCCGTCCCGGGCCAGGTAGCTGGCGGCGCGGGCCAGCTGGCGGCAGCTCAGGGCCAGCGCGCACTGGTGGAAGTACAGGTCCAGCACCTCGGCCACCGGGTGGTCCAGCTTGCCGAAGCTCTTCATGAAATGGGCCAGCGCCAGGTTGCGGTGGCCGGTGGCGGCCTCGGAGGCGGCGACCTCCTCGTCGAAGACGACCGGCTCGCCCGCGAGGTGGCTCAGGAAGCCGCGCAGCGTGTCCCGCGCATCGGCGCCGTAGAGGTCGACGATGCGGTCGGCCACCGCGATGGCGCCGGCATTGATGAAGGGATTGCGCGGCTTGCCCTGCTCGCTCTCCAGCTGCACCAGCGAGTTGAAGGGATTGCCCGAAGGCTCGCGCCCGATGCGCGCCCACAGTTCGGCCTCGGGCATGTGCCGCATGGCCAGCGTGAGCGAGAAGAGCTTGGAGATGCTCTGGATCGAGAAAGGCACATCGCCATCGCCTGCCACGGCCTCGTGGCCGTCGCAGGTGCGCAGCGCGATGCCGAAGCGGTGGGCGTCCACGCGGGCCAGGGCGGGGATGTAGCTGGCGACCTTGCCCTCGCGCCCCGCCTCGGGCTGCAGGGTGTGGACGATGTCGTCGAGGACGGCCTGGAAGTCGAGGGAGCTGTTCATGGAAAAGGGGGTGGTGGCTGCCCGTTCGGACGCCCCTGCATATGGAAGAAACTTTCTTCAGTTTGTACGTCGAGCTTCAGCCTCTGCGGTTCAGCAACACCAGCCCCACCGATACACCGGCCAACGCCGCCACCAGCTGCGCCGTCAGCGGCTCGCGCAGCAGCAGCACGCCGAAGAGCAGCGCGAACAGCGGCGTGAGGAAGGTGAAGGGGGAGATGCGGGTGGCCGGGTAGTGCCGCAGCAGCCACATCCAGGCCAGGTAGCTGGCGAAGGCACCGATGAAGGTCTGGGCCGCGATGGAGGTCCAGGCGTAGGCCGAATAGCCCAGGCCCCAGGTCTCGCCGCGCACCAGCGAGGCCACCGGTACCACCACGGCCGTGACGGCCAGTTGATAGAACAGCGTCTTCTCGGCACTGGCGGTGGCCAGCCGGCTGCTGCGGATCACCAGCGTGGTCAGCCCCCACAGCAGGCCCGCCAACAGGGCCAGCGCGTCGCCCCGCAACTGCCCGGGCTGGGCATGGCCCAGGCTTTCGCTGAAGGCCACCACCACGGCCGCGAAGGCCAGGGCCAGGCCGATCCACTGCACGCCCCGCAGCCGTTCGGCCGGCACCAGCCGCGGCAGCAGCAGGGCCACGAAGAAGGGCGAGGTGTAGAGGAAGACGGTGAGCCGCGAGGCGGTGGTCAGCTGCAGGCCCAGGTAGATGCAGATGAACTCGCCGGAAAACAGCAGCCCCGCCAGCAGCCCGGCCGCCAGCGTCCCGTCGCGCCGGAACAGCGCCACGCCGCGCACCGCGCACCACAGCAGCAGCAGCACGGTGGCCCCCACCATGCGCAGCGTGGCCTGCCACATGGGCGGCACCTCGGCCACGGTGGTCTTGATGAGGATCTGCTGCAGGCCCCAGAACGCACAGCAGGCGACGAGGATCAGGAGGGCACGGGTGTCGAGGTGGTCTTTGCGATCGGTCATGCAGCGGGCGGCGTTGTCTCGGCGGTCTTCTGGGGTCAGCCGCCGATCCTAGCCCGCGGGGCTAAATGCTGCTGGGCGCGTGCAGGGCCTGCGCGCGGTGCGCGTCCGAGGTGGCATGCACCCGCTGGATGGGCGCCCGCGCCACGTCGCGCCGGGCGATGGTGGTCACCTCGCGCATCAGCGCGCGGGCGTCCCAGTCCACCGGCCAGCCCTGCCACAGCCGCAGCGCGCCCTGCACGAAGACGGCGTCGATCTGGTCGCGGTTGGCAAAGCGCACCAGCTCCCAGCCCAGGTCCCAGCTGGGCAGGAACTCGGGCACGTCCACGTCCAGCAGCAGGAAGTCGGCGGCATGGCCGGCCTCGATGCGACCGGTGATGTGGCCCAGTCCGGCGGCGCGCGCCCCTTCGTGCGCGGCATGGTCCAGCCAGGTCCAGCCGCCGCCGCAGGAGGAGTCGCCCTTGGCGATGCCCTGGGTCAGGCGCTGGGCCATCTCGGCGGCGTCCATCAGGCGCAGCGCATCGGCGCGCGTGCCGTCGGTGCCCAGGCCGAAGGGCACGCCCAGCATCTGCAAGAGGCCGGCGTCGAGCACGGCATTGCCCTTCCAGGCGCTGGCCACGGGGTTGTAGGCCACGGCGGCGCCGCTGTCGCGCAGCAGGCCCAGCTCGCGCGGAGTCAGCAGCGTGGCATGGGCGAGCAGCGCGCTCTCGTTGAGTGCGCCCACGGCGTGCAGCAGCTCCAGCGGACGCAGGCCGCGCGCGACCAGCGAGCGCTCGACGGCGGCCAGGTGCTCGTTCACATGGGTCTGGAAGCGCGCGCCGGCCTCGCGGGTGAGCGCGGCCACGTCGTGCAGCATGCGGTCGGTGGCGGCCTCGGGGATGGAGATGGCCAATGACGGGTGCACCAGCGGGTCGTGCTCGTGCGCCGCAAGGAAGCCCGCCGCGCGGTCGAGGATGCGGCGCGCGCCGGCCTCGCCCTCGGTGTTGCCGGCGTCGTTGCAGATCAGGCCCAGCACGCAGCGGATGCCCACCTCGCGCGCGGCCCGCGCCACGCCGCCCAGGCCCTCTTCGGAGCGCGTGCCGGCATCGACCACGGTGGTGAAGCCGCCGCGCAGCGACTCCAGCGCGGCCAGTTTGGCCGACAGGTAGGCGGCGTGCTCGTCCAGCACGCCTTCCATCGGCACCCAGATGCGGCGGAAGATCTCCGACGGCTCGCCGAAGGCCAGCGACTTGCCGAAGGCCTGCGTGAGGTGGGTGTGGGTGTCGATGAGGCCGGGCATCAGCAGATGGTTCGGGGCCTCGTACACCGGCAGGCCCGGATGGGCGGCCCGCACCTCGTCGACCGGGCCGACCTGCGTGAAGCGGCCGTGCTGCACGGCGACGGCCAGGCCCTGCCTCATGCCGCCCCGCTGCAGCAGGTGGCCGGGGGCGATCAGGAGCGGGGCATCGCCGGCGAGGCGGAGTTGGTCAGCGGACAGCATGGGAGAAGGTGCTCGGAAAGGCGCGCTCACAACGTGGCGCAGAAAGGACGTGTCACTTCAGGATCAGCAGGGCGAACCAGCCACCCGTGGCCAGCAGCAGCACGGCCACGCCGCGTTGCAGTTGCGCGATGGGCAGCCGCCGCGCGGCGCGCTGGCCCAGCAGGCTTCCGGCCATCAGCAGCAGGCCGCACATCAGCGCCAGTCGCCAGTCCAGCCGGCCGGCCAGCGCGTGGACGGTGCTGGCGGACACGGCCACCGGCAGCTGCACCGCCTGCGCCGCGGCGACCGCGAAGACCAGCGGCTGGCGCAGCAGCATCAGCAGCGGCAGCAGCAGCACCGGGCCGCCGGTGCCCGTCAACGCCGAGCCGGCACCGACTGCCACACCCAGCGCCGCGAGCGCCCCGCTGCCCAGCGTCGGTGCGCCTTCGTGGACGCCGGCCGACGCCGGCCGCAGCCCGCGCCAGCCTGCCAGCAGCACCAGCGCCGTGACGCCCGCCAGCAGCACCTGCACCGGCAGCCAGCGCACCACCAGCGCGCCGACCACCGCACCCACGAGCGCACCCGCGAGCAGCGGCACGCAGCGGCGCGCCAGTTCGGGCCGCTGCCGCAGGCGGCCGAGCGCCACCAGCGCCGGCAGCAGGAAGGCCAGCGACGAGGCCGCGATGGCCTGCGGTGCCGGCACGCCGCCCAGCGTGGTCAAGAGCGGCACCACCAGCACGCCACCGATGCCCGTCGCGCCGATCAGCGCGCCGGCCGCCAGCAGCAGCGGCGTGACGATCCAGGCGTGGGCGATCAGCGGCATGTCGGTGGCCTCATCGTCATTCGGCCTTGATGCCGGCTTTGTTCACGACGTCCTGAATGGTCTGGCGCTCCTTCTTCAGGTAGTCGCCGAAGGCCGGGCCGGTGGTCACCACGGGGCGCACGGCGATCTCGCCCAGGCGGCGCACCACCTCGGGGTCCTTCATCGTGGTCTGGATGGCCTCGGCCAGCTTCGCGGCGACTGGGGCCGGCACGTTGGCGGGCGCCAGGATGCCCAGCCAGGAGTCCAGCTCGAAGCCCTTCAGGGCCGGCGTCTCGGCCAGGGCCGGCACCTGCGGCGCGATGGGCGCGCGGGCGGCGGAGGTGACGCCCAGGCCCTTGATCTTGCCGTCCTTGATGAAGGGCAACGCCAGCGACAGCGGCAGCACCGCCAGGTCCAGCTGGCCGCCGGCCACGTCGGTCAGCACCTGCGGGCCCGACTTGTAGGGCACATGCACGATGTCGATGCCGGCGCGCTGCTTGATGAGCTCGGCCGTCACATGCAGCGAGGTACCCACGCCGTCGGTGCCGAAATTCAGCTGCCCCGGGTGCGCCTTGGCGTACGTGATCAGCTCGGCGGCACTCTGCGCCGGCAGCTGCGGCTTGCCGACCAGCACGAAGGGCGAGAAGCCGACGGTGGCGATGGGCGCGAAGTCCTTGAAGGTGTCGTAGCGCACGGCCGAGGGCGCCACCAGCGGTGCCACGTTGAGCGGGCTGGCCACGGCGAACAGCAGCGTGTAGCCGTCGGCCGGCGCACGGGCCGCCTTCTGCGTGCCGATGGTGCCGGCGGCGCCGGCCACGTTGTCGATCACCATCGGCTGGCCCAGCACCTCGCCCAGCTTGGCGTTGACCAGGCGGGCCGTCGCATCGACGCCGCCGCCTGCCGCGAACGGTACGATCAGCGTGACCGATTTGGCCGGCCAGGCCTGGGCCTGTGCGGCGCCGGGCCATGCGGCCAGGGCCATGCCCGCCGCCAGGGCGGCAGCCAGGGTGCGGCGGGTGGAGCTCAGGGAATGGGCGGTGCGGGCGGGATGGGCCATGGTCGTTCCTCGTTCGGCAGTGTTGAAGGATGGAAAAGCACCTCGACGGTGCGAGAATCTACTCGTTATGACAAGTTATAACAAGCGATGCAAGCGGCATGCCAGCCGTGCGGAAGGGCCGCGCCTTGGCTGAGATTCCCCAGTCGCTGCATGCCCGCCTGCGCGATGAACTGCGCGCCGCCATCCTCGACGCCCGACTGAAACCGGGCGACAAGCTGCCGTCCGAATCCGAGTTGCAGGCGGCCCATGGCGTCAGCCGGATCACCGTGCGCCAGGCGCTCGGCGCGCTGCAGGCCGAGGGCCTGATCGTCAAGCTGCACGGAAAGGGTGCGTTCGTCTCGCACCCGAAAGCGGCGCAGAGCCTCAACCGCCTGCAGGGCCTGAACGAGGCGCTGGCCGCCGAGGCGCGCGCCGTCAGCAACAAGCGCCTGGCCTGGCGCGAGGTGCGGGCCCCCGCCGCCGTGGCGCAGAAGCTGGGCCTGTCAGGCAACACCACCGTCTACCACCTGCAGACCGTGCGCTACCTGGAGCGCGAGCCGCTGTCGGTCAACAACTCCTGGCTGCTGGTGACGCTGGGCGAGCGGCTGTCGCGGGTGGATTTTTCCCAGCGCGACCTGATCGACGTGTTCGAGCACGAGGGCGGCATCGCCGTCGGCCGGGCCGACCTGGAGATCGGCGCCGGCACCGCCCGCGCGGCGGATGCCCGCCTGCTCAAGCTCGAAACTGGCGCGCCCGTGCTGGAGGTGGAACGCGTCGTGCATGACCAGACCGGCACGCCGGTGCATGTGGAAAGCGCCGTCTACCGCGCCGACACCTTCCGCTACCGGCTGAGCCTGCAACGCTAGAAGGGCCCGCCAACCTGCCCGCGCAGCCCGCCGCGTCACGATTGCCCGCCGACCTTCCTCAACGCCTTTGCCCGCCGCCATGACCGCTGCCTCCACCATCCCCGTCATCAACATCGCCGCCCTCGCCTCGCCCGATGCCGACGCCCGTCGCCGCGTGGCGGCCGAGGTGGGCGCCGCCTGCCGGGACATCGGCTTCTTCGCCATCACCGGCCACGGCGTGCCGGCCGAAGTGATCGACGGCGCCTTCGCCGCCAGCCGCGACTTCTTCGCCCAGCCGGTGGCCGACAAGGCCGCGCTGGCCTACGCCTCGCTCAGCCACAACCGCGGCTATGTGGGCATGGGCGTGGAGGCGCTGGACGAGAAGCGCGGCGCCGACCAGAAGGAGGCCTTCAACCTCATCTGGACCGACGAGGCCACGCGCCCGCCCAATGCCTGGCCCGCCCTGCCCGGCTGGCGTGCGCCCGTGCAGGCCTACTTCGATGCCGTGTTTGCCGCCGCCAGCCGCCTGCATGCGGCCTTCGCGCTGGACCTGGGCCTGCCCGAGGACTTCTTCGCCGACAAGATCGACCGGCCCCTGGCCACACTGCGCCTGCTGCACTACCCCGCTGGGCAGGCGGCCGACCAGGGCGTGGGCGCGGGCGCCCACACCGACTACGGCAACGTCACCCTGCTGGCGACCGACGGCGTCTCGGGCCTGCAGGTGCAGGGCCGCGCCCGCGACGAATGGATCGACGTGCCGCCGCTGCCCGGCGCCTTCGTCTGCAACATCGGCGACTGCCTGATGCGCTGGACCAACGACGTCTACCTGTCGACGCCCCACCGGGTCGTGCGGCCGGCCGCCGAGCGCTACTCGATCGCCTTCTTCCTCGACCCCAATCCGGAGGCGCTGGTCAGCGCCATCCCCAGCTGCGTGCCGCCGGGCGAGACGCCGCGGCACTCGCCGGTCACCACGCAGGCCTATCTGCAGGCCCGCTTTGCGGCCACCTACGGCGCCGCAGCGACGGCGCCGGCTGGCTGAGCAGCGGCAGGCGCCGGCTGCTCGCCAGGCCCACCTGGGCCCTGCGATGGTGTGGCGTGCGGCGGCGGTGGGCATGACCCATACCGCCGCCGTCCGGCACGGGGCATCATGCGGCACCTTCTTCGACACCGCCCCTTGCCATGACGCCTGCGCTCCACGCCATGTTCGACGCCCAGCACGCCGCCAGCCGCGCCCAGCCGGAGACGCCGCTCGCGCTGCGCCGCGACCGCCTGCTGAGGATGCGCGGCCTGCTCCAGCAGCACGGCGCGGCGCTCGCCCAGGCGGTGCAGGCCGATTTCGGCGTGCGCTCGGCACCGCTGACCGAGATCGCCGACATGCTCCTCTTGCGTGAAGGCGTGGCCGACGCGCTGCGCCATCTGCGCGCGTGGTCGCGGCCGCGCCGGGTGCGCACGCCGCTCACCCTGCAACCGGCGCGTGCATGGATCCAGCGGCAACCGCTGGGCGTGGTGGGCGTGCTCTCGCCCTGGAACTATCCGCTGCTGCTGTCGCTCGGGCCTGCTGCCACGGCCATGGCGGCCGGCAACCGCGTGATGCTCAAGCCCAGCGAGCGGACGCCCCGCACCTCGGCGCTCACGGGCGAGCTGGTGGCGCAGCACTTCGCGGCCGACGAGTTCTGCGTGGTCAATGGCGACGCGGCGTTGGCTGCGGAATTCGCCGGCCTGCCCTTCGACCACCTCTTCTTCACCGGCTCCACCGTCGTCGGGCGGCATGTGGCTGCGGCGGCGGCCGCCAACCTCACGCCCACCACGCTGGAGCTGGGCGGCAAGTCTCCCTGCGTCGTCGACCCGTCCTGCCGCATCGACGAAGCGGCAGCGCGCATCGCGCATGGCAAGCTGCTCAATGCCGGGCAGACCTGCATTGCCCCCGACTACCTGCTCGCCCCGGCAGCCATGCATGCCGCACTGGCGGATGCCATCGGGCGGGCCGCCGGGCGCATGTTCCCGACCGTCGGCGGCAATCCCGACTACACCGCGCTGATCGATGACCGCCACGCCCAGCGGCTGGCGCGCCTGCTGGACGATGCCGTCTCGCGCGGCGCCGAGGTGCGCGTGCTGGGCGCCGACGGTGCCGATGCGCGCCAGATGGCGCCGCGCCTGGTGCTGGGTGCCACGCCCGACATGGCGCTGATGCAGGAGGAGATCTTCGGTCCGGTGCTGCCCGTGCTGGCCTGCGAGAACGCGCAGCAGGCCGTGCAGTTCATCAACGCGCGGCCACGGCCGCTGGCGCTGTACTGGTTCGGGGAGGATCGCGCGGCCCGCGATGCCCTGCTGCAGCAGACCACCAGCGGCGGTGTGAGCATCAACGACACGCTGGTGCACATCGCCCATCCGCGCTTGCCTTTCGGTGGCGTGGGCGACAGCGGCTGGGGCGCCTCCCATGGCGAGGCGGGTTTCCTGCGCTTCACGCACGAGAAGGCGGTGCTGGTGCAGTCGCGCTGGTCGCTGGGCAGCCTGCTGCATCCGCCCTACGGTCCCCGAACCGAGCGGCTGCTGGCCGCAATGCGCCGTCGCGGCTGAGGCCGGATTCGTCGCGCCTACAGCGGGTGCTCGGTATAGAAGCGGCCGCCGTGGAAGAGCAACGGGGCCACACCGGCCCGATGCGCGCAGCGCTCCACCTCGCCGACGAAGATGACGTGGTCGCCTTCTTCATAGCGGCTGCGGTTGAAGCATTCGAAGCTGGCCACGCAGCCCTCCAGCACGGGCGCACCGGCCACGCCTGGGGCCCAGTCCACGCCCACCCAGCGGTCCACTCCGCGTGCGGCGAAGCGCTCGGCCAGCGCCTTCTGGCTGGCGGCCAGGATGTTGACCGCGTAGTGCGAGCCCGCGCTGAGGTCGGGCATCGAACCCGCGCTGCGCGCCAGGCTCCACAGCACCAGCGGCGGCGTCAGCGACACCGAGTTGAAGGAGTTGGCCGTGAAACCCACCAGCCGTCCATCGGCGGCCCGCGCCGTGATGATGGTCACGCCGGTGGCGAACATGCCCAGGGCGGCGCGGAACTCGGCGGCGGAAAAGTCGGGCGCTTGGGCCTGGAGGGGTGCGGTCACGGAAGAGGGCCTGGTGGCGGGAGGCGGTCGGCCGGCATTGTCCCGCAGGCCGCTTGCCGGGGGCAGTGACAGGGTCAGGCAGGTGCAGATGCAGGCGTCAGGCGCTGCGCGCCGCTGGCCGATGAAGGGGGTTGAAGAAGGCCCGGCGCCTCACCCGAAGAACCAGTAGCAGACGGCGATCGCGGCCACCACGCCCGCCAGCTCGGCCAGCAACGCACAGCCCACCGCGTGCCGCGCCCGCTGGATGCCCACCGCGCCGAAGTACACCGCCAGCACGTAGAAGGTGGTCTCGGTGCTCCCCTGGATGGTGGCGGCCACCAGCGCGGGGAAGCTGTCCACACCGTGGGTCTTCATGGTCTCGATCAGCAGCGCCCGCGCCGCGCTGCCCGAGAAGGGCTTGACCAGCGCGGTGGGCAGCGCATCGACGAAGCGCGTGTCCCAGCCCGTCTGCGCCACGCACCAGCGGATGCCGTCCAGCAGCAGGTCCAGCGCGCCCGAGGCCCGCAGCACGCCGATGGCGCAGAGCATGGCCACCAGGTAGGGCAGCAGGCCCTTGGCCACGTCGAAGCCTTCCTTGGCGCCCTCGATGAAGCGGTCGTACACCGCCACCCGCCTGAGCGCGCCGACCACGAGGAAGACGATGACGATGCCGAACAGCAGCAGATTGCCCATCAGCGACGAGAGCTGCGCCAGCGCCTGCGCCGACAACGCGGCCAGCAGCGCCATGAAGCCCGCCAGCAGCGCCGCGCCGGGCAGCAGGTAGGCCAGCACCACCGGATCCCACAGTTTCAGGCGCTGCACCAGCGCCACCGACAGCAGCCCCACCAGCGTCGACGCGCTGGTCGCCAGCAGGATGGGCAGGAAGACCAGCGTCGGATCGGCCGCGCCCTGCTGTGCGCGGTACATGAAGATGGTCACCGGCAGCAGCGTGAGCGAGGACGCGTTGAGCACCAGGAACAGGATCTGCGCATTGCTGGCCGTGTCGGGCTGTGGGTTGAGCGTCTGCAGCTCCCGCATGGCCTTCAGGCCGATGGGCGTGGCCGCGTTGTCCAGGCCCAGCGCATTGGCCGCGAAGTTCATGGTGATGAGCCCCAGTGCCGGATGGCCGGCCGGCACTTCGGGCATCAGCCGCCGAAAGAGCGGCCCCAGCGCCCGCGCCATCAGCGCCACCAGGCCGGCCGCTTCGGCGATGCGCAGAAAGCCCAGCCACAGCGTGAGCGTGCCGAAGAGCAGCAGCATGATCTCCACCGACAGCCTGGCCATGGCGAACAGTGCCTCGACCATGGCGGCGAAGACCGTCGCGTCGCCACCCACCAGCCAGCGCGAAAAGCCCGCCACGGCGGCGACGAGGAAGAAGGACAGCCACAGGCCGTTGAGCATGGTGGAAAGCGATGCAGAGGGAGCGGGAATGCGCGCGCGGATCATAGGAGCCGCCGCGCCGCATCCAAGGCCGCGTCGGCCCGCTGGCGATGCTCAGTGGCAAGGGCGGCGCGTGATGCGGCGCCATGTCGGAGATGCTCATGCGAGCGGCGGCGTTGTTGGATGAGGGGGCGGCGCAGGGCCGCGTCGCCCGGCGTCGATCAGGCGGGTGGCCACCGGCGGGCCGTGTGAACGAGCGCCAGAATCCAGACCGCGTCGTCGTGCACTTCGTAGACCAGCCTGTAGCTCTCGTGCACGACGAGTTCGCGCGTGCCGGCAACGCGGCCTGCGCGCCCCAGCAGCGGGTGCGCCGACAGGCGGCCAGCCGCGTCGCCGAAACGCTCGTCCATGCCGATGGCGGCCAGGGGCTTGTCCCGGCCGATGAAGTCCAGGATGTCCGCCCGATCCTGCTCTGCGGCCGAGGTCCAGAAGACTTTCAAGGCTTGTTTGCGTCCGCGCGGGCTTGGAGCCGGGCGCGGCGCTCGGCAAATCGGGCCTCGACCTCGTCGGCGCTGGCGTGCTGGCCGGCGGCGCGTTGTGCGCGGGCCGTGGCCACCTTGTCCTGCAGGAAAGCGTCGTAGTCCCTCGCGTCTCGCTGGCGCTGGACGAAGTCGCGCATGAGTTCCCGGACGATCTGCGAAGCCGGCCGGTCGCTGGCCTGCGCCTCCGCCATGAAGGCGTCGCGCAGTTCCGGCTCGAGTTTCATGGTGAAGACGGCTTCCTTGGGCATGGCGGCTCCTGAAAACGTAGGGACGATGTCTCTATTTTGTCAGTACCTCGTCATCACCGGGGCATCTCGCCGAAGCGCCCGTGCCGCCCCGCCCCCGCTGCGAAGCGCGCAGCGCCCGCCTCACCCTCGGCGAAGAAGGCCGGCACGCCGTTCGCGCCCTCCTGCCGCAGTGCCTCGTCCAGCGGCAGATCCCACTGCGCATAGGCGGAGCGGCGGTCGGCCCGCATGCATTGCTGCGGAAAGACCGCCAGCTCGCGCGCCCAGGCGTGGGCGGCGGCCAGGGCGTCGCCACGGGGCACCACGCGGTTGACCAGGCCCATCGCCAGCGCCTCGTCCGCGGGCACGGGCCGCCCGCTGAGGATCAGGTCCATCGCCCGGCCCATGCCCACCAGGCGCGGCAGCCGCACGGTGCCGCCATCGATCAGCGGCACGCCCCAGCGGCGGCAGAAGACGCCCATCACCGCGTCGTCGGCGGCCACGCGCAGGTCGGCCAGCAGGGCCAGTTCCAGGCCGCCGGCCACGGCGTAGCCCTCGATGGCGGCGATCAGCGGCTTGGCCAGCGCCATGCGCGTCGGACCCATGGGGCCGGGGCCTTCGCCGCGGGCATCCAGCGCATTGCGCGCGGCCGGGTCGGTGGCGGCCGCCAGGTCGGCGCCCGCACAGAAGTGGCCACCGGCGCCGGTGAGCACCGCCACGCGCAGCGCGTCGTCGGCCTCGAAGCGTTCGAAGGCCTTTCGCAGCGCTTCGGCGGTGGCGCCGTCGACCGCGTTGCGCTTGTGCGGCCGGTCGAGGGTGATGGTGCAGACGGGGCCGTCGGCGGCGTAGTGCACGCTCGTCTGCGGGGCAGAGGAGGAGAGATCGGTCATGGACGGGGCTCCTGATTGATGAGGTTCGCGGTCGGGGAGGCGCCTGCCCTACCGCACCACCCCCGCCTGCCGCGCCAGCGCCACCGCCTGCGTGCGGCTGCGGGCGCCGAGCTTGAGGTTGATGTTGCGCAGGTGGGTGCGCACGGTGCTGTCCGAGACGAACAGCTTCTCTGCCATGGCCGCGTTGGAATAGCCGGCGGCCAGCAGTTCCAGCACGCGGATCTCCTTGCGGGTCAGCGGCTCGGCCAGCGGTGCGGGCGGGGCGTCGCCGGCGGCCGGCTCGTCCTCGTGCACCTCGCCGAAGGCGGCGGCCAGGCGCGCCACATGGTCGGCATAGATGGGCCCGGCCTCGTCCAGCCGGGCGCGGTCGGCCTGCAGGGCGCGCAGCAGCGGCGCCAATGCAGGCCCCTCGTCCAGCAGCAGCCGCACGAAGCCTTCGCGCGCGGTCTCGGCCAGCACGGCGGCCAGCACTGCCTGCGCCTCGGCCGCCGCACCTGCGCGCGCCTGGGCCAGCGCCAGCAGCACGCGCAGCTTGAGCGCCCGGTGCCGCCGCGCCAGTGTGTCGGCCTCGGCGATGGCGGGGGTCAGCGCCTGCCGCACGGCCTCGGTGTCGCCGAAGCGCAGCTGCCAGCGCCAGCGGCCGATGGCGATGTCGTCCACCGGGTGGGCCGGCAGGTTGAGGCGGCGCACGCGGTCCCACACGGCGGCGTCGTCCGCGCGCTCCAGCATGTCGGCGGCCGCGTCGCGGTTGCCCTGAAGCATCAGGAGGCGCGCGTGCTCCAGTTTGGCGCTGGCCACCACGCGCGGCAGCTGGCGGTCGTGGCCCAGGTATTCCAGCTCGGTCAGCAGCTGGAAGGCGCTGTCCACGTCGCCCTGCAGGAAGGCGATGCGCGCCCGCATGCGGTAGGCCGCGATCACGTGGTCGGGCAGCCCGACGTCGCGGGCCAGCGGCAGGTACACGCTCAGCAGGTGCTCGGCGCCGGCCAGGTCGTCGCTTTCGTACAGCACGCCGGCATGCAGCACGCCGGCCCAGGCATTGCCCTGCGTGGGGTTGTACGAGGCGCTGCGCGGCGTGGCGGACAGGGCCACGCGAAAGCGCGCGGCGGCCTGGCGCAGCCGGCCTTCGGCCAGATCGAGCACGCCTTCCATGGCCTCGGTGTACATGCGGTTGAAGATGCTGCCGGCCTGGCTGCGGCGGGCGGCGTCGAGCAGGCGGTGGGCCTCGTGCTGCTCGCCCATCACCGAGACGATGTAGGCCATGGCATTGGCCAGCGCGCTGTCGGCGAAGGCGCGGCAGGTGGGCAGCCGCCGCAGGTTCGCCTGGCCGACCGGGTAGGCGTCCTCGGGATGGTCCTGCATGGCCAGCAGCAGCGGCTGCAGGCCGTTGACATGGGCGCGCACGGCGGCGTCCTCGCTGGTCTCGCAGCCGCTGGCGCGCAGCCGCTGCAGCGCCTGCCAGGGCCCGCGGGTGAAGCATTCGGCCCAGGTGGCCACCATCTGCAGCAGCGGTTGGCCGGCCAGCTGCTCGGGCGGCAGCGCGGCGAACCAGCGGTCCAGCAGGCGCATGCGGCCTTCCTCCAGGAAGCGCTCGGCATGGCGTGCCAGCAGGGCCAGCGCATGCGGATGGTCGCCGCCCTCGATGGCATGGTCGATGGCGGGCACCGGCCGGCCCTGGGCCTCGTACCAGCCGGAGGCCGCCAGGTGCAGCCGCGCCACGTCGCCGGGCCGCTCGCGTGCCAGCTGGGCGCGCAGGAAGTCGGCGAACAGGCTGTGGTAGCGGTAGCTGCGCGCATCGCTGGCCAGCGGCGCCAGGAAGAGGTGGCCGGCCTCCAGCTGCGCCAGCAGCGCCGCGCAGTCGGCCCGCGGGGCCACGGCGGCGCACACCTGTGCGTCGAGCACGCGCAGCACGCTGGTGCGCAGCAGGAAGTCGCGCACCTCCTCGCTCTGCTGGGCCAGCACGTCCTCGGCCAGGTAATCGGCCACGGCGCGGTCGGAGCCCGAGAAGCGCTCGACGAAGTCGCTGCCCGCGGCGCCATGCCGTTGCAGCGCCAGCGAGGCCAGCCACAGCGCGCCGGCCCAGCCCTCGGTCTTGGCCAGCAGGCGCTCCAGCGTGTCGCGTGGCAGCGCCTTGCCGCGCAGGCGGAAGAACTCCTCGGCCTCGGCGGCCGAGAAACGCAGCAGGGCGGCATCGATCTCCAGCAGCTGGCCGCGGGCCCGCAGTCGACCCAGGCCCAGATCGGGCAGGCTGCGCGAGCCGATCACCAGCTGGGCCTGGCGCGGCAGGCCGTCGAGCAGTTGCCGCACCAGGCCGATGACGGCGGGCGACTGCAGCACCTCGAAGTCGTCGAGGAAGAGCGCGAAGGGCAGCGCGTCATGGCCCAGGGCTGCGATGGGGTCGCCCCGGCCGCTGCCCGGTGCGGGCTCGATGCCCAGGGCCTGCACCGCCGCGCCCAGGCCTTGCAGAAAGCGCGGCACGTCGTTGTCGGCGCTGTCCAGCGTGAGCCAGGCGGTGGCGATGCCCTCGGCCTCGAAGCGGTCGCGTATCTGGCGCATGGCGGTGGTCTTGCCGAAGCCGGCCGGCGCGCGCACCAGCAGCAACCGGGCGCGGGCCGCCTCGTGCACCTGCCGAGCGATGGCCTGCCGCAGCACCTGCGCCGCAGGCGGTGCGGGTGGGCTGAGCTTGGCGGGCTGGACGGGCACGGAAGGCGGCGGGGCGGACATGGGACGAGGCGGCGCGCGTGGCGCGGAGTGACAAGGGCCGCGCGGCGGCGGCCGGCCACTTTCGTCGGTTTGGACGATGGCCGCAAGAAGGGGCGATTCCTAGACTGCCCTCGGCATCGAAGGCCGAGACACCCAGGAGACAACACCGTGTTCGAAGGAAACAGCATCCGCCTGCACCCCCTGGCCGATGGGCTGGTGGAGCTTGTCTTCGACCGCCGCGGCGAGGCCATCAACAAGTTCGACGCCCGCACCGTCGCCGAGCTGCGCGAGGCCGTGGCCCTGCTCGCGGCCGACGCCGGCCTGCAGGGCGTGCTGGTCACCAGCCCCAAGGACGTGTTCATCGTCGGCGCCGACATCACCGAGTTCGGCGCCACCTTCCAGCAGAGCGCCGAGGCCATCACGGCCGGCGTGCGCCGCAGCAACGAGGTCTTCGTCGCGCTGGAAGACCTGCCCGTGCCCACCGTGGCCGCCATCAACGGCTATGCGCTGGGCGGTGGGCTGGAGCTGGCGCTGGCCGCCACGCTGCGGGTGATGTCCACTGCCGCCCAGGTGGGCGTGCCCGAGGTCAAGCTGGGCCTGTTCCCGGGCTTCGGCGGCACCGTGCGCCTGGCCCGCGTGGCGGGACTGGCGACGGCCATGCGCTGGGTCGCCACCGGCACGCCGGCCGATGCGCGCACGGCCCGTGCCGCTGGCGTGGTCGAGGCCGTGGCCGAACCCGATGCATTGCGCGACGAGGCGCTGGCCCTGCTGCGCCGCTGCGTCGCCGGCGAGGTGGACTGGCGCGCCCAGGTCGCGAGCAAGCGCAGTGCCCTGCCCGGTGATGCCGCCACCTTCGCGGCCACGGCGCAGCAGGTGCTGGAAGAGCTGGCCCCGCGCCTGGGTCGCCATCAGCCTGCCGCGCCCATGGCCCTGGCCATGATGGCCGAGGGCGCGTCGCAGCCGCGCGACGAGGCGCTGAGGCTGGAGGCCGAGGCCTTCGGCCGGGTCGCGCGCACGCAGGCGGCGGCCTCGCTGGTGCGCACCTTCCTCAACGAACAGGCCGTGCGCAAGGCGGCGAAGAAGCAGGCCGCCGGTGCAAAGGCGCCGGCCCGGGCCGCCGTCCTTGGCGCCGGCATCATGGGCGGCGGCATCGCCTTCAGCAGCGCGCTGGCCGGCATTCCCGTGCGCATGAAGGACATCCGCGCCGACCAGCTCGATCTGGGCATGACCGAGGCTGCCAGACAGCTGGGCCGCCGCGTGCAGGCGGGCCGCTTGTCGCAGGCCAAGGCCGACGCGGTGCTGGCCGCCATCACGCCGCAGCTGGACGACGCGGGCCTGGATGCGGCGGACCTGGTGGTCGAGGCCATCGTCGAGCGGCTGGAGGTCAAGCAGCAGGTGCTGGCCGCGCTGGAGCCGCAGCTGCGGCCCGATGCGCTGATCGCCACCAACACCTCCAGCCTGCGCCTGGCCGACATCGCCACGCCGCTGGCCCGGCCGCAGAACCTGGTCGGCATGCATTTCTTCAACCCCGTGCCGGCCATGCCGCTGGTCGAGGTCGTGCGCGGCCCGCAGACCAGCGACGCGGCTGTGGCCGCCGCGGTGGCCTATGCCCTGGCCATGAAGAAGACGCCCATCGTGGTGGCCGACGGTCCGGGCTTCCTGGTCAACCGCGTGCTCACCGCCTACTTCAATGCCTTCAACGAACTGGTGGCCGAGGGCGTGGATTTCACCGCCGTCGACCGCGCCATGGAGGCCTTCGGCTGGCCCATGGGCCCGGCCTGGCTCAACGACGTGGTGGGCATGGACACCGGCGCCCATGTGGGCGACGTGATCACCGCTGGCCACCCCGCACGCATGCGCGCCATCGACGCCAACCCGGTGCACCGCATGGTGCGCGCCGGCCGGCTGGGCCAGAAGAGCGGCGCCGGCTTCTACCGCTACGAACGCGACGCGGCCGGCAAGCCGCGCCGCAGCGCTGACCCCGCTGCCCAGGCCCTGCTGGCGGACCTGGCGCCCGGCGGCTTCACGCCCATGGCCGACGAGGCCATCGTGGAACGCCTGATGCTGCCCCTGCTGGCCGAGGCCATCGCCGCGCTGGAGGACGGCAGCGTCGCCAGCGCTGCCGAGCTGGACATGGCCCTGCTGCTGGGCGTGGGCTTTCCCGCCTGGCTGGGCGGACCGCTGCAGTACGCCGACTGGCTGGGTGCGTCCGAGTTGCTGCGACGGCTGGAGGCCCATGCCGCGCACGGCCCCGCCTATGCGCCGCCCGAACTGCTGCGGCAGATGGCGGCGCAGCAGCGGCGCTTCCACCCGCTCTGAACCCCCACACGCCGTCGCCTGCCGCCTTGGCAGGCGTCCTTCACCACGACACAGGAGAGTCCCTTCATGCAACTCGATGCCACCATCGCCGCCGTCGTCACCGGCGGTGCCTCCGGCCTGGGCGCCGCCACCGCGCGGCGGCTGGCCTCGCACGGCGTCAAGGTCGCGCTGTTCGACCTCAACGAAGCGGCCGGCGAGGCGCTGGCGCGCGAGATCGGCGGCCTGTTCTGCGCCGTCGACGTGACCAACGAGGCTTCGGTCGATGCCGGCTTCGCCAAGGCCCGCGCCGCGCACGGGCAGGAGCGGGTGCTGGTCAACTGCGCCGGCACCGGCAATGCCGTCAAGACCGCCAGCCGGGACAAGGCCACCGGCGAGATCAAGCACTTTCCGTTGGCCAACTTCGACCGCATCATCCAGATCAACCTGGTGGGCACGTTCCGCTGCATCGCCAAGTCGGCGGCCGGCATGCTGACGCTGGAACCGCTCGCCGATGGCGAGCGCGGCGCCATCGTCAACACCGCCTCGGTGGCGGCGGTGGACGGCCAGATGGGCCAGGCCAGCTATTCGGCCAGCAAGGCCGGCGTCGCGGGCATGACCCTGCCCATCGCCCGTGACCTGATGGGCGAGGGCATCCGCGTCAACACCATCCTGCCCGGCATCTTCGACACGCCGCTGCTGCAGGGCGCGCCCGACAACGTCAAGGCGGCGCTGGCGGCCTCGGTGCCCTTCCCCAAGCGCCTGGGCAACCCGGCCGAGTACGCGCACCTGGCCGAGACGATGATCACCAACGGCTATTTCAACGGGGAATGTGTGCGGCTGGATGGGGCGATCCGGATGGCGCCGCGGTGATCGCTACGCCTGGGTAACGGGCCTCACTTGTTCCGCGTGAAGTGGTCCATCACGATGACGAGGACAATGACGAGCCAGTGAAGCAGCGTGAACTTGTGCATGGAGATGCCATGTAGATGTCTGATCAAGCCTTGTTGCGCGGGCCCGCCCATCAAGCGACGTGCTATTCAGAAAAGTCAGGGCAAATCATGCACTGAACGCGCAAAGGGATTGAACACCTCGACGGCCAGCGCCTTGAAGTCCGCCACGTTGCGGGTGGCCACGGTCAGGCCATGGATCTGTGCGGTGGCGGCGATCATGGCGTCTTCGTAGAGCGTGTCGGACTTCCGGTGCATCAGCCGCGCCCAGACCCGGAAGGCCGCGGCGTCCATGGGCAGGACGTTGTAGGCGCTGGCGATCTGCGCGAGCCATGCCTCGATCTCCTGGGCCTTGGCCGCATCCTGCTCCTTCGTCAGCTCGATGCCGGCCTGGATCTCGCCGAGCGAGACCGCCGAAAGATGCAACTGCGCATCGTCCAGGGACTTCAGCCAGGCGACCACCCCGCCGTGCGGGCGCAGGCGGCGCAGTTCGGAGACGACGTTGGTGTCGAGCAGGTAGCCCTGCGTCACCGCTGCGGCTCCACCTTGCGCCTGCGCGCCTGGCCGCGAGCGGGCACCAGCAGATCGGTGCGGCCGTCGTCCGACAGCAGCAGCTGCTTGAGCGACGGACGCGCCGCCGACTGCAGCCGGCGCCATTCCTGCACCGGCACCAGCACGGCCGCTTCGGCGCCACGGCGGGTCACCATCTGCGGGCCTTGCGCCAGGCAGGCATCGAGGAATTCGCTGAACCGCGCCTTGGCGTCCTGGACGGGCCATGTGTGCATCGAAAAGCTCCCCTGTTGAACTGGTCAGACAACTAGTCTGTCAGCGGAGCCTCGTACTGTCAAACGACAGACCTCGCCGCCTGCTCCTCGGCGGGACTTTCGCCCATCGGCGGGCGGCCGGCCCGGAGTCGGGATCGATCCCCTCCAAATCGTTGGGATCCAAATGATTGGCCTATCATCCGCCCCATGAATGACGACACCCCCGCCCTGCCCCGCCAGCGCTTCGGCATGCGTTTCGTCGTGCTGGCCCGTCGCTGGCGCCGGGCGCTGGACGCGCAACTTGCCGCCCTGGGCCTGACCGACGCGGGCTGGCCGCCGCTGATGTACCTGGCCGAGGCGGGCGGCGGGCTCACGCAGCGGGAGCTGGCCGAGCGCATCGGCATCGACGGCTCCAGCCTGGTGCGGCTGCTGGACCAGCATGCCCGCGCCGGCTGGATCGAGCGCCGCGACGATCCGCAGGACCGCCGCACCTGGCGGCTCTTCCTCACCCGCGACGGGCGCGCGGTGGTGCGTCGCATCCAGGCGGTGCTGGACCGGGTGGAAGGCCGCATGCTCGCCGGGCTGGACGATGCACAGCTGCAGGCGCTGCTCGATGGCTTTGACCGCATCGGCGAAGGCATCGCAGCCCTGGAGTCCGGAGCATGAGGGCCCCCCCGGCCGTTTCGGCCGCCGGTGCCCCTTCCTTCGAACGCCTCGCGCGCCGCCTCGGCTTCGAGCCTGCCCGCCTGGCGTTCACCCTGCGCACCGCGGCCGGCTCGGGCATGGCGCTGCTGCTGGGGGGCCTGCTGGGCCTGGACCATCCCCAATGGGCGGCCATGACCGTTTGGATCGCGGCGCAGCCGCTGCGCGGCCACCTGATCGAGAAAAGCCTGTTCCGCCTGCTGGGCACGGCCGCCGGTGCCGCCTATGGCGTCGCGCTGGTGGCCCTGGGCCACGGCTCGCCGGCGGTGCTGGTGCCCGGGCTGGCGCTGTGGGCCGGGCTGTGCGCCGGGGCAGGCCAGCTGCTGCGCGGCTTCGCGAGCTACGGCACTTTGCTGGCCGGCTATTCGGCGGCGATGGTGGCGCTGCTCGACGCCAGCCATCCGACGCACATCGCGGCCTTCGGCCTCGACCGGCTGCTGACCATCGGCCTGGGCGTGGTGGTGGCGCTGGCCGTGAGCCTGCGCTTCGCTGCCCGGCCGCCGGCCGATGCGCTGCACCTTCGCATGCGCACCCTCTGCCTGGATCGGCTGCGCGAACTGGCCGCCTGGGCGCGCACCGGCGTGCCGCTCGCACACACGGCGCGCGACACCCAGCTGGCCGAACTGGCGCGCCTGGAGGAAGGGTTGGAGCTGCAGGTCGCCGGCCGCCTCGATTCCCGTCGCGAGGTGCGCGCGCTGCGCCAGGCGCTGACGGCCCAGGTCGGCTTGCTGCTGTGGTGGCCGGGGGCTCAGGCGCCCGCCCGCGCCGATGGCGCCGCGCTGGCCGATGCCCTGCAGGCCACGCTCGATGCCGCCGTCGCCGGCCGGCCGGTGGGTCCTCCGCTCCTTCAGGCCGCCGCGGTCGCCGAAGCGCAGGACGCCGAACTGGCTGCGGTGCTGCGTCGCCTCGGCGCGGCGGCCGTGAGCATCGAAAGCGCCGCAGCTTCGCCGACGCAACGCGGCGCCGCCAGCGGCCCTGCATCCTGCGCGCAGCCGCAGGCAGCCTTCGAACCGACCGCCGTGCTGCACCGCGACTGGATCGCCGCCCGCGAGACCTTCCTGCGCTCCGTGCTCACGCTCGGCCTCATCGGGGTGCTGTGGCTGACGACCGGCTGGGCCGCGGCCCCGCTGCTCATGCTGGGCGTGGCGGTGATGACCACGCTCTTTTCCACCGCCGACGACCCGGCGCGGATCATGCGCTCGGTCTTCTGCGGCCAGTTGCTCGGTGCCGCCGCGGCGCTGTCGGTGCAGGCCCTGCTCTGGCCGTGGGTGGACGGTGCGCTCGGGCGGTTGCTGATGTGCCTGCCGCTGGTGCTGGCCGGCGCCTTCGTGCTGGCGCATCCACGCACGGCGCGCTTCGGCTTCGACTTCAACCTCGTCGGCCTGCTGCTCCTGCAGCCCATGCATGCCCGGGCGTTCGCCTGGTCGACGGGGCTGGCCGAGACGGCGGCGGTGGTGGCCGGGCCGCTGGTGGCGCTGGCGGCCTTCCGCCTCGTCTTTCCGCCGGGCGGCCGGCGTCGCTATGCGCAGCTGTCGGCGCTGATGCGGGCGGAGGTCGCGGCCATGGCCACACAGCCGCAGGCCTGGCAACGGGCCGCGGTGTGGCGGGCCCGATTGCAGCACCGCGTGCTGCGCCTGGTCCGCTGCGCCGACTCGGCCGGGCTGGCACCGGGGCGTGCCGCACGGGAAGGCCTGGCCGTTCTGGCCACCGGGCAGGCGGTGCTCGCGCTCGGGCAGATGCTGGCGCAGGACGCATGGCCCGACGCCGACCGCCGCCGCGCACAGGCCTGGCTGCGTCGGCTGGCGCGGCCCGTGCGCAGTCCGGCGCAGGCCCACCGCCGAGGCCGCCTGCTGGCGCGCGATGCCTTGCGGCTGGACCCCGGGTCCGGGCTGGCGTCGGCGCTGCAGCACGCCGCCCGGGCGCTGGCGCAGGCGGGCTGAGGTACCGCCGCGCCTCTCGGCCACCGAAATTCGTCGCTTCGGACGAGCGACGCCGCCGCCCTCGCCGCCCAGAATCCACGCGGACTTCCGACGAACCGCATTGGAGACTGGAGACACCATGGCAGAAGCATTCATCGTCGCCGCCACCCGCACCGCCGGCGGCCGGCGCGGCGGCAGACTCTCGGGCTGGCACCCGGTGGACCTGGCTGCCCAGGTGATCGACGAGCTGGTGCGCCGCGCCGATGCCGATCCGGCCCTGGTCGAGGACGTGATCATGGGCTGCGTCAGCCAGGTGGGCCAGCAGGCCACCAACGTGGCGCGCAATGCGGTGCTGGCCTCGTCGCTGCCCGAGTCGGTGCCTGGCACGTCGGTCGACCGGCAGTGCGGCTCCTCGCAGCAGGCGCTGCATTTCGCGGCCCAGGCGGTGATGAGCGGCAGCATGGACGTGGTGATCGCCGCCGGCGTGGAGAGCATGTCGCGCGTGCCCATGTTCACGCCCAACGCCCTGCCGCTCAAGGCCGGCCTGGGCGGCTACATGAGCCCGGCCATGCAGAAGCGCTACCCCGGCGTGGAGTTCAGCCAGTTCATGGGCGCCGAAATGATGGCCAAGAAGTACGACCTCTCGAAAGAGCAGCTCGACGTCTACGCGCTGCAGAGCCACCAGCGCGCCGTGGCCGCGACGAACGAAGGTCGCTTCGCCAAGGAGATTCTGGCGGTCGAAGCCCGCAGCGCCGAAGGCGGCGCCGAGGGCGAGGGCCAGCCGCATGCGGTGGACGAGGGCATCCGCTTCAACGCCACGCTGGAGGGCATCGCCGGCGTCAAGCTGATCCAGGAGGGCGGCCGCTGCACGGCGGCCACCGCCAGCCAGATCTGCGACGGCGCCACCGGCGTGATGGTGGTCAACGAGCGCGGCCTCAAGGCGCTGGGCGTCAAGCCGCTCGCGCGCATCCACCACATGACGATGATCGGCCACGACCCGGTGATCATGCTGGAGGCGCCCATCCCCGCCACGCAGCGCGCGCTGCAGAAGGCCGGCATGAAGATCGACGACATCGATCTGTTCGAGGTCAACGAGGCCTTCGCGCCCGTGCCCCTGGCCTGGCTGCAAGTGACGGGCGCCGACCCGGCGCGCCTGAACGTCAATGGCGGCGCCATCGCCCTGGGCCATCCGCTGGGCGCCTCGGGCACCAAGCTGATGACCACGCTCGTCCATGCCCTGCACGACCGCGGCGGCCGCTATGGTCTGCAGACCATGTGCGAAGGCGGCGGCATGGCCAACGTGACCATCGTCGAGCGGCTCTGAGCGCACGCTGACGCCGGGGCCCGTCAGCGAGGCCCCACGGACCGGCGTGCGCGGCGCGCGCCGGCCCTTCCATCACAACACCAGGGCAGGACTTCCATGACCCAGGACTTCGGAGACAGACACGCCGCCGCCACGCCCCTGCTGCGCATCGAGGGGCTGTCGGTGCGCTTCGGCGGCATCGTGGCGCTCGACGGCGTGGGCTTCGACGTGGCCGCCGGCCAGGTCTGCGGCCTGATCGGGCCCAATGGCGCGGGCAAGAGCACGCTGTTCAACTGCCTCTCGCGCCTGTACGGCTGGCAGGCCGGGCGCATCGCGTTCGCCGGCCGCGCGCTGGACACGCTGCCGCGCCACCGCATGGCGGCGCTGGGCATCGGCCGCACCTTCCAGAACCTGGCGCTCTTCGCCAGCATGACGGTGCGCGAGAACGTGCGCGTGGGCACGCACACCCACCAGCATGCGGGCTTCCTGCGCGACGCGCTGCGCCTGCCCGGCGTGCGGCGGCTGGAGGAGGAGGCCCAGGCGTGCACAGAGGAATTCATCGCCCTGCTCGACCTGGGCGCCGTGGCCGACCGCCGCGTCGCCGACCTGCCCTTCGGCACCCAGAAGCGGGTCGAGCTGGCACGCGCCCTGGCGGCGCGCCCCCGGCTGCTGCTGCTGGACGAGCCTGCCTGCGGCCTCAACCACGAGGAGCTGGAGGGCCTGGGCGACCTGATCCTCGCGCTGCGTGCGCGGCTGGGCCTGACGGTGCTGCTGGTGGAGCACCACATGGGTCTGGTCATGCGGGTGAGCGACAAGGTGGTCGCACTCAACTTCGGCCGCAAGATCGCCGAGGGCACGCCCGAGGCCGTGCGCCGCCATCCCGAGGTGGTCCGCGCCTACCTGGGCGACGAGGGTGCCGCCGAGCCGGCCCTGGAGGTGCGCCAGCATGCCCGCGCTGCTTGAGCTGCGCGGCCTGCATGCCGCCTACGGCCCCACCGCCGTGCTGCACGGCATCGACCTGGACGTGCCCGAAGGCCGCGTCACGGCGCTGCTGGGTGCCAACGGCGCGGGCAAGACCACGCTGCTGCGCGCCATCTGCCGGCACATGGTCTCGGTGCGCGGCGAGGTGCGGCTGGCCGGCGAGCGCATCGACGGCCGCAGCACCGAGCAGATCGCCCGCCTGGGCGTGGGCCATGTGCCCGACGGCCGCGGCACCTTCGCGCACCTCACGGCCGAGGAGAACCTGCGCCTGGGCGCCCAGGCCCGGCCGCGCCATCCGGGCCGCGCGGCCATGGCCGAGGCGCTGGAACGCATCTATACCTACTTTCCTCGGCTGAAGGAGCGGCGCGCGCAGCAGGCCGGCACCCTCTCCGGCGGCGAGCAGCAGATGCTGGCCATCGGCCGCGCCCTGATGGGCGAGCCGCGCCTGCTGCTGCTGGACGAGCCCTCCTTCGGCCTGGCACCGCTGGTGGTGCGCGACATCTTCGCCATCATGCGGCGCATCAACCGGGAGCAGCGCATGGCCATCCTGCTGGTGGAGCAGAACGCGCGCCTGGCGCTGGAACTGGCCGACACCGCCTACCTGCTGGAGACGGGCCGCATCGTGCTGCATGGCACGAGCGACGAGGTGGGCCGCAACGACGCGGTGCGCCGCGCCTACCTGGGAGGCTAAGAAGGTGTGAACGAACCCGTCATGCCCGCTCGTCCTGCCAAAGCACGCCCACTCCGCGTTGCAAATGCTCGCCATAGCCCGAGCTATGGCTGCGCTTTGCGCCTTGATCGGCCGCGTTTTGGCAGCCCGCTCGACCACGCCGGATTCATTCACACCTTCTGAGAACCATGGACGCATTCCTGCACCAGCTCTTCGCGGGCCTCGCCACCGGCGGCATCTATGCCACCGTCGCGCTGGCACTGGTGATGATCTACCAGGCCACGCACCACATCAATTTCGCCCAGGGCGAGATGGCGATGTTCTCTACCTTCATCGCCTGGTCGCTGATGCAGGCGGGGCTGCCCTACTGGGCGGCCTTCTTCGCCACGGTGGCGCTGTCCTTCGTGGTGGGCGCGGCGGTCGAGTTCGCCATCATCCGGCCGATGCACAAGGCCACCGACCTGGCACAGGTGGTGGTCTTCATCGGGCTGCTGGTGGTCTTCCACAGCCTGGCGGGCTGGCTCTTCGGCTACACGATCAAGGAGTTCCCGAGCCCCTTTCCCAAGGACGCCTGGTACGCCAGCGCACTGATGTCCGCGCACGAGGTGGGCGCCATCGCCGTGGCGCTGGCCATCGTGGCGCTGCTCTTCGGCTTCTTCCGCCTCACGCCGCTGGGCCTGGCCATGCGGGCCGCGGCGCAGAACCCGGCCTCGTCGCGGCTGGTGGGCATTTCGGTGGGCCGCATGCTGATGCTGGGCTGGGGCCTGGCCGGCGCCATCGGCGCGGTGGCCGGGATGATGGTGGCGCCGGTGGTCTTCCTCGACCCGCACATGATGACCGGCGTGCTGCTCTATGCCTTCGCCGGCGCGCTGCTGGGCGGCATCGACAACCCGGTGGGTGCGGTGGTGGGCGGCTTCCTGGTGGGCGTGCTGGAGAACCTGATGGGCAGCTACGTGGTGGGCACCGAGCTCAAGCTCTCCGTGGCGCTGGTGCTGATCGTGGGCGTGCTCATCGTGCGGCCGGCCGGCCTCATGGGCCGGCGCATCGTGAAGAGGGTCTGAACGTCATGTCCACCTTGCTCAGCTCCGATGCCATGCCGCCGAAGGCGGCGCCCGTGAGGCGGCGGCTCTCGCCCTCATCCGTCTTCGCGCTGGCGTTGATCGTGGCCGGCGTCGCGCTGGCCTTCATCGCGCAGGGCTACCAGCTCTTCCAGGCCACCATGGTGCTGGCCTATGCGGTGGCGCTGGTGGGGCTGAACATCCTCACCGGCTACAACGGCCAGATCTCGCTGGGCCACGGCGCCTTCTATGCCATCGGCGCCTATGCGGCCGGCATCCTCATGGACCGTGGCGGCGTGCCCTACTGGCTCGCAGTGCCGGCCGCGGGCATCGTGAGCCTGGGGGTGGGCTACCTCTTCGGGCGACCGGCGCTCAAGCTCGAAGGCCTGTACCTGGCGCTGGCCACCTTCGCGCTTGGCGTGGCCATGCCGCAATTGCTCAAGTACAAGCATCTGGAGGCCTGGACCGGCGGCGTGGGCGGCATCGTGCTGACCAAGCCTGAAGCACCCTTCGGCCTGCCGCTGGATGCCGACCAGTGGTTCTACCTCTATGCGCTGGCGGTGGCGGTGCTGCTGTTCTGGGGCGCGCGCAACCTGATCGACAGCGGCAGCGGGCTGGCGCTGCGGGCCATCCGCGACCACGGCATGGCGGCCGAGGCCATGGGCGTGAACAACGCGCATGCCAAGTCCATGGCCTTCGCCGTCTCCGCCGGCTACACCGGCGTGGGTGGCGCGCTGGCGGCCATCGCGGTGCAGTTCGTGGCGCCGGACTCCTTCACCTTCTTCCTGTCCATCTCGCTGCTGGTGGGCATCGTGGTGGGCGGCGTGGGCACGCTGTGGGGGGCGCTGTTCGGCGCGCTGTTCATCCTCTTCGTGCCGGGTCTGGCCGAGCAGGTGTCCAAGTCCGCGCCCTGGGCCGTGTATGGCGTGGTGCTGATCCTCTTCATGTTCGTGATGCCCGGCGGGGTGATGGGGCTGCTGCACCGGCTGCGGGCCCGGCTCGCGCGCCGTGGCTGAGCCCTCTTCGCCTCGACCTTCAACGCCCAAGGAAACCGCATGACCGCCGACACCGACACCGTGCTCCGCCTGCATCGCCACGACGAGGTGGCCGTGCTCACGCTGTGCAACACCGCCCGCCTCAACCCGCTGGGCATCGGCCTGCAGCAGCAGTTGCGTGCGCGGCTGGCCGAGCTGGCCGCCGATGCCGGCGTGCGCGCCCTGGTGCTCACCGGTGAGGGCAAGGGCTTCTGCGTGGGTGCCGATCTGCAGTCCATGGGCGGCGTGCCGGCCGGCGATGGGCGCTCGCTGGGCGCGCACACGGCGGACACCATGCATGCGCTGTCCAACCGGCTCATCCTCGACCTGCAGGCCCTGCCCATGCCGGTGGTCTGCGCCGTCAATGGCGCGGCGGCGGGTGCTGGTGCTGGCCTGGCGCTGGCGGGCGACTTCACGCTCATGGCCCGCTCGGCCTACTTCTTCCTGCCCTTCCTGCCGCGGCTGGGCATCGTGCCCGACCTGGGCACCACGTGGTTCATCGAACGCCGGCTGGGCCGCGCACGGGCCATGGGCCTGGCGCTGCTGGGCGAGCGCCTGTCGGCCCAGCAGGCGCTGGACTGGGGCCTGGTGTGGGGCTGCGCGGACGACGCCGCGCTGCAGGACGAGGCGCTCGCCCTCGCCCGCCGCCTGGCCCGCCTGCCCGCCCATGCCGCGATGGAGGCGCGGCACGCCCTCGACGCCGCCGCCACCGGCAGCCTGGCCGACCAGCTGCACTACGAGGCCGAGCGCCAGCGCGAACTGATCGACGGCGCCGCCTTCGCCGAAGGCGTGCGTGCCTTCGTGCAGAAGCGCGAGCCCGTGTTTCCGCCCCGCAGCGCACGCTGACTGCGAAGGCATCGGCCCAATCGTCGGAACCGACGATGGGCACCGGCAGAGGCGATTCCTACCATCGCCTCGCGACCCCGCACCAAGGCCCACACCACACAGAACGGGCCGACGACAACCAGGAGACAACCATGCGCCTTTCCATCGCACGCGGCCTGGGGGCCGCGCTTGCCACCTTCTCGCTGCTGGCCCTGGCGCCTGCCGCGCAGGCCCAGAAGAAGTACGACACCGGGGCCAGCGACACCGAGATCAAGGTCGGCAACTTCGTGCCCTACTCCGGCCCGGCCTCGGCCTACGGCACCATCGGCAAGACCCATGCGGCCTACTTCGCCAAGCTCAATGCCGAGGGCGGCATCAACGGCCGCAAGATCAGCTACCTGTCGGCCGACGACGCCTACAACCCGGCCCAGAGCGTGGAGCAGACCCGCAAGCTGGTCGAGCGCGACGGCGTGCTGCTGATGTTCGGCGCGCTGGGCACCTCGCACAACCAGGCCGTGCAGCGCTACATGAACCAGCGCAAGGTGCCGCAGCTGTTCGTCTCCACCGGCGCCACGCGCTGGGGCGACCCCAAGAACTTCCCGTGGACCATGGGCTGGCAGCCCACCTACCAGCTCGAAGGCGCGCTCTTCGCGCGCCACATCATGGCCAACCGGCCCAATGCCAAGGTCGGCATCCTGATGCAGAACGACGACTTCGGGAAGGACTACCTCAAGGGCGTGATGGACGGCTTCGGCGACAAGGCCAGGCAGTTCGTCGTGAGCCAGCAGACCTACGAGGTGACCGACCCGACGGTGGACAGCCAGATGGTCGCGCTCAAGGGCTCGGGCGCCGACACCTTCATCAACATCACCACGCCCAAGTTCGCGGCCCAATCCATCCGCAAGGCGGCCGACATCGGCTGGAAGCCGGCCCACTACCTGGTGAGCGTGTCGCTGTCGATCAGCTCCGTCATCAAGCCGGCCGGTGCCGACAACGCGCAGGGCATCATCACCGCCACCTACCTGCGCGAGCCCTCGGACCCGAGCAACCAGGGCACGCGCGAGCTGGCCGACTACCTGGCCTTCATGAAGCAGTACTACCCGGCGGGCGACCCGAACGACTCGCTCAACGTCATCGGCTACTCGCAGGCCCAGACGCTGGCCGAGGTGCTGCGCCGCTGTGGCGACGACCTGACCCGCGCCAACGTCATGAAGCAGGCCGCGAGCCTGAAGATGGCGCTGCCCATGCTCTACCCGGGCGTCACGCTCAGCACCGGCGCCGACGACTTCTTCCCCATCAAGAAGATGCAGCCGGTGCGCTTCGACGGCACGCGCTACGTGCCCTTCGGCGAGCTGCTTGGCAGCTGACGCCACCGCACCGCAACCGCATCCAGGAGACACCGCCATGTCCGAACCCCTCTTCGGCCTGATGCAGGACCGCCCGCTGCTGATCTCGTCGCTCATCGAGCATGCGGCGCGCTTCCATCCGCGCACCGAGATCGTCTCGCGCCTGCCCGAGGGCGGCACGCACCGCACCGACTGGCTGGGCGTGCGCAATGCCGCCTGCCGCATCGCCAACGCGCTGCAGTCGCTGGGCATCCAGCGAGGCGAACGGGTGGCCACGCTGGCCTGGAACAGCTGGCGCCACCTGGCGCTGTACTTCGGCGTCTCGGGCACGGGCGCCGTGCTGCACACCGTCAACCCGCGGCTCTTTCCGGAGCAGATCGAGTACATCGCCAACCATGCCGAAGACCGCGTGCTGTTCTTCGACGTCACCTTCGCGCCGCTGGTGCAGAAGCTGGCGCCGAAGCTCAAGACCGTGAAGACCTACGTCTGCATGACCTCGCGCGAGCACATGCCCGCGCTGGACCTGCCGGACCTGCGCTGCTGGGACGAGCTGCTCGCCGCCCAGAGCGAGCGCTACGACTGGCCCGACTTCGACGAGCGCACGGCCTCCTCGCTCTGCTATACGTCCGGCACCACCGGCAATCCCAAGGGCGTGCTCTATTCGCATCGCTCGACGATGCTGCACACGCTGATGGAGCTGGCGCCCGATACCTTCGGCATCAGCTCGCGAGAGACGGTGATGCTGATCGTGCCCATGTTCCACGCCAACGGCTGGGGCACGCCCTATGCGGCGGCCATGGTGGGCACGCGGCTGGTCTTCCCGGGGCCGCACATGGATGGCGAGAGCGTCTACACGCTGATGCGTGACGAACGGGTCACCTTCTCGCAGGGCGTGCCCACGGTGTGGCTGATGCTCTTCCAGTACCTGGACGCGCACCCCGAGATCGACCCGCGCGCGCTGGGCGTCAAGATGATCGGCATTGGCGGCGCCGCCGTGCCGCGCGCCATGCTGGAGCGCTTCGAGAAGCAGTTCGGCGCGCAGGTGGTGCAGGGCTGGGGCATGACCGAGACCAGCCCCATCGGCGTCATCAGCAAGCTGCTGCCCAAGCACGACACCATGGCCGAGGACGAACTGGTCAAGGTCAAGCTCAAGCAGGGCCGCGGCGTGTGGGGTGTGGACCTCAAGCTGGTGGACGATGCCGGCGAGGTGCAGCCCTGGGACGGCCAGTCGCGCGGCCACCTGCGCGTGCGGGGCCCGTGGATCGCCTCGGGCTATTTCAAGGGCGAGGGCGGTTCGCCCATGGACGACGAGGGTTACTTCAGCACCGGCGACGTGGCCACCATCGACACCGACGGCTACCTGCAGTTGGTCGATCGGGCCAAGGACGTGATCAAGTCCGGCGGCGAGTGGATCTCGTCCATCGACGTCGAGAACGCGGCCATGGGCCATCCGGGCGTGGCGGAGGCGGCCATCATCGGTGTGGCCCATCCCAAGTGGCAGGAGCGTCCGCTGCTGCTGGTGGTGCCGCGCGCGGGCCATCAGCCCACCAAGGAATCGGTGCTCGACTTCCTGTCGACCCGCATCGCCAAGTGGTGGCTGCCCGACGACGTGGTGGTGGTGCCCGAGCTGCCCCACACCGCCACGGGCAAGCTGCTCAAGACGCGGCTGCGCGAGCAGTACCGCGACTACCAGCTGCCCACGGCATGAGCGGTGTTGGCGCCCCTCCTCACGAAGCCATGCGCCGCCAGGGCTGGCGCCAGGCGCGCGAGGCCTACGGCTGGCACACGACCCTGGCGCCGCGCCATGCCGACCTGGACCTGCTGCGGCACCTGAACAATGCCGCGGTGATCGGCCTGCACATCGAGGCGCGCATCCACTGGCTCGATGCGGTGCTGCCGCAGGCTGCGGGCGATGGCCTGCGCCTGCGGCCCGCCGGGCTGTGGACGGACTTCCTGGCCGAGGGCGCCTATCCCGAGGCGCTGGAGGCTGGCGTGGCGCTGCCGTGCGTCGATGCCGAGGCGGCCCACATCGCCACCGCCCTCTTCCAGCAGGGCCGCTGCATCGGCCTGCAGCACACCGAGCTGGCGGCCTGGCAGGACGGCGAGCGCGTGCCGCTGCCCGCGGCGCTCGTGCAGCAGCTGCGCCTGCACGAACAGCCGCGCCCCTTGCCCGCGCAGGTGCATGCGGCCTTCGGTGCGCCCGCCAACCAGGCCATCGAGGAGCTGCTGGCCACCCGGTATGCCGATGTCGACGCCGAAGGACTGCTGTCGGACGTGGCGCTGGCCCGCTACCTGGAGCACGGTCGCTCCCGCTGGTGGCTGGATGGCGGCACCGATCCCAGCCGGCTTCCGCTCACGGGCGGCGTCGACGTGATGGTGGCCCACATCGCCCTGCGCGTGCACCGCGCCACGCCCGTGCCGGTCACCTGGCGCCTGCGCACCGGCGTGCAGGCGCTTGGCCGCAGTTCGGTGGCGCTGCGCTGCCGCCTGTTCGACGGCGTAGCACTGCAGGCCGACAGCGAAGCCGTGCTGGTCGCCATCGATCCCGCCACGCACCGGCCCGCACCGCTGCCCGACGCGGTGCGCGCACGCTGGTCGGCGCTGCTGCCGGCCCCCTGAAGCGCGACGCGGCACTTTCGTCCGTTCCGACGATTCCGGCTGCGGCGCCGGCTGCGCCATGATCGGGGCAGGGACCGGCGACAAGGCCGGCCCGCGCCATGCACACACAAGGAGACAACGCGATGGCAGGTCCGCTCCACGGCGTCCGGGTGGTCGAGTTCGCCGGCCTGGGCCCCGGCCCCTTCTGCGCCATGCTGCTGGCGGACCTGGGCGCGGAGGTGCTGCGCATCGTCCGCCCCGGCGTCGCGCCCGATCCGCAGGACATCACCACCCGCAGCCGCCGCCAGGTGGCCATCGACCTGCGCGGCCCCGACGGCCAGGCGGCGGCGCTGGCCCTCATCGACAAGGCCGACCTGCTGGTGGAGGGCTTCCGCCCCGGCGTGATGGAACGCCTGGGCCTGGGCCCCGACGACTGTCTGGCCCGCAACCCGCGCCTGGTCTACGGCCGCATGACGGGCTGGGGCCAGCATGGCCCGCTGGCCAAGGCGGCGGGCCACGACATCAACTACATCGCCATCAGCGGCGCGCTGCATGCCATCGGCCGCGCGGGCGAGGCGCCGGTACCGCCGCTCAACTATGTGGGCGACTTCGGCGGCGGCGGCATGCTGCTGGCCGTGGGCCTATTGGCCGCCCTGCACGAGGCCGGCCGCAGCGGTCGCGGTCAGGTCATCGACGCGGCCATGACCGACGGCACCGCCCTGCTCTCGGCGTTCATGTACGGCTTCAAGGCCAAGGGCCAGTGGAGCAACCAGCGTGGCGAGAACATGCTCGACGGCGGCGCCCACTTCTACGACACCTATGCCTGCGCCGACGGCAAGTACGTGGCCATCGGCGCCATCGAGCCGCAGTTCTATGCCGAGCTGCGCGAGCGCTGCGGCATCCACGATCCGCTCTTCGACGGCCAGATGGACCCGGCCCGCTGGCCGCTGCTCAAGCTGCGCCTGGCCGACGTGTTCCGCACCCGCACCCGCGACGAATGGTGCGCGCTGCTCGAAGGCACCGACGCCTGCTTCGCCCCGGTGCTGGACTGGGACGAGGCGCCGCAACATGCCCACAACCGCGCCCGCGGCACCTTCACCGAGGTCGATGGCGTGGTGCAGCCGGCGCCCGCGCCCCGCTTCTCGCGCAGCACGCCCACCGAGCCCGCCGCACCGCAGGCGGCCAGCCTGGACGAGGTGCTGGCCGCCTGGGGCGCGAAGGTCTGACGGCCCCGGAGCGCACGGCCATGACGATGTCCCTCACCCAATCCATCCACAAGGGCCGGCGCGAGAAGGCGGGCGAGACCGCGGCGATCTGCGGCGACGAACGTCGCAGCTGGGCCGAGCTCGCCGACCGCATCGAGCGCCTGGCCGGTGCGCTGGCGGCGCTGGGCGTGGCGCCGGGCGACCGCGTGGGCATGATGGCCCTCAACTCGGTGCGCTACCTGGAGTACTTCTACGGCTGCTGGTGGACGGGCGCGGTGGTCAACCCGGTCAACATCCGCTGGAATCCGCACGAGGTCGCCTACTCGCTGGACGACTGCGACACCCGCGTGCTGATCGTGGACGATGCCTTCGCCCCGCTGGTGCCGCAGCTGCGCCAACTGTCGCGCAGCCTGCGCACGGTGATCTTCTGCGGCCGCGGCACGCCGCCCGAGGGCGCGCTGGGCTACGAAGCCCTGCTGGCCGAGGCCGCGCCTCGCGACGACCTGCGGCGTGGCGGCACCGACCTGGCCGCGGTCATGTACACCGGCGGCACCACGGGCCGGCCCAAGGGCGTGATGCTGGGCCATGACAACCTCTACATCAATGCCCTGTCCAACGCGAGCGCGGTGCCGCGCGTGGGCGTGCAGGTGGGGCTGGTCGTCTCGCCCATGTTCCATGTGGCGGGCTGCGGGCTGTCGCTGCTGATGGCGCAGCGGCTGGTGCCGCAGGTCATCGTGCCGGCCTTCG
Organism: Pseudacidovorax sp. DMC4; assembly: GCF_056314265.1. NCBI lineage: Bacteria > Pseudomonadati > Pseudomonadota > Betaproteobacteria > Burkholderiales > Comamonadaceae > Pseudacidovorax > Pseudacidovorax sp. DMC4. Next base: position 194,246 of record NZ_JBQUYR010000001.1, read on the forward strand.
ACGAGGTGGCCATCATGGCGGCGGTGCAGGCGCACCGGGCCAACGAGATGTTCCTGGTGCCCACCATGATCAAGCGGCTGATCGAGCATCCGCGCTTCGCCGAGTTCGACCTGTCCAGCCTCAAGCTGATGCTCCACGGTGCCGCACCCATCGACGCGACGCTGCTGGCGCAGGCCATGGCTGCCCTGCCCGGCGCCGACTTCGCCCAGGCCTACGGCATGACCGAGCTGGCGCCCACCGTCGTCACCCTCGGCCCCGAGGAGCACCGCCCCGGCCCGCAGCGCGAGCGCCTGCTGCGCGCCGCCGGCCGGCCGGTGCCCATCGCCGAGGTGCGCATCGTCGACGGCGAAGGCCGTGAGCTGCCGCCCGGCGAGGTGGGCGAGATCACCGCGCGCGGTCCCATGGTGATGCAGGGCTACTGGAACAAGCCGGCCGAGACGGCCGCGGCGCTGCGGGACGGCTGGATGCACACCGGCGACATGGGCCGGCTCGATGCCGATGGCTACCTCTTCGTGGTCGACCGGCTCAAGGACATGATCGTCAGCGGCGGCGAGAACGTGTATTCGGCCGAGGTGGAGAACGCCATCGCCCAGCTGCCGCAGGTGTCCATGTGCGCCGTCATCGGCGTGCCCGACGAGCGCTGGGGCGAGCGCGTGCATGCGGTGCTGGTGCTGCGCGAGGGCCGGTCGCTGGACGAGGCCGAGGTGATCGCCCATTGCCGCGCGCACATCGCCGGCTACAAGTGCCCGCGCTCGGTGGAGTTCCGCGCCGCGCTGCCGCTGTCGGCCGCCGGCAAGCTGCAGAAGTTCGAACTGCGTGCCCCCTTCTGGGCCGGCCGCGCCCGCAACGTCAATTGACCGATCGCGCAGCCCGGCGCGGCCGGCTGGGCCCGACAAGGAGACAGACATGCCCCTGAACCTGAAGCGCTCCTGGAACAACGAGGAGCTGGAGGCGCTGCGCGACACCGCGGTGCGCTTCATCGAATCCGAGATGCAGCCGCAGGACGAAGCGGCGCGCAAGCGTGGTCATGTCGGCCACCAGCTCTGGCGCCGCGCCGGTGAGCTGGGCCTGCTGTGCACGGACATCCCCGAGGACTACGGTGGCGGTGGCGGCGACTTCCGGCACGAGGCGGTGATCTACGAAGAGATGGCGCGCCGCGGCCTTTCCGGCATGAGCAATTCGGTGCATTCCATCGTGGCGCACTACTTCCTCAATCACGGCACCGAGGCGCAGAAGCGCAAGTACCTGCCGCGCATGGCGTGCGGCGAGCTGATCGGCGCCATCGCCATGACCGAGCCCGGCGCCGGCTCGGACCTGCAGGGCATCCGCACGCGGGCCGAGCGGCAGGGTGACCTTTACGTGCTCAATGGCAGCAAGACCTTCATCACCAACGGCTTCCTGGCCGGCGTGATCCTGGTCGTCTGCAAGACCGACCCCACGCAGGGCGCACGCGGCACCTCGATCCTGATCGTGGAGACCGATGCGGCGCCTGCGGGCGATGACGCGCCGGGCATGCAGCGCGAGGGCTTCCGCGTGGGCCGCGTGCTCGACAAGATGGGCATGAAGGCGCAGGACACCTCCGAGCTCTTCTTCGACAACGTGGTGGTGCCGGCCGACGGCCTGCTGGGCGGCCAGGAGGGCCAGGGCTTCTATCAGTTGATGGGCGACCTGCCCTACGAGCGGCTGATCATCGGCGTCAGCGCCGTGGCCTGCATGGAAGGCGCCTATGCCGCCACGCTGGACTACGTGCGCGAGCGCAAGGCCTTCGGCAAGCCCATCGCCGAGATGCAGAACACCAAGTTCAAGCTGGCCGAGGTGGCCACGCAGATCATGGTGGGCCGTGCCTTCATGGACCGGTGCGTGGAGCAGATCGTGGCCGGCGAACTGGACACGGCCACCGCCTCCATGGCCAAGCTGTGGGGCTCCGAGGCGCAGGGCCGCGTGCTCGACGAGCTGGTGCAGCTGCACGGCGGCTACGGCTTCATGAACGAATACCTGGTCACGCGCATGTATGCCGACGCGCGGGTGCAGCGCATCTATGGCGGCACCAGCGAGATCATGAAGGAAGTCATCTCGCGGGCGCTGTGATGACGACGCCCGCCGCCGACGATGTGCTGCAGGTGCGCGAGGAAGCCGGCGTCGCCTGGCTCACGCTCAACCGCCCCGAGCGCCTGAACGCGCTGGACGACACGCTGGTGCTGGCGCTGCGCCAGTACTTCCAGGGCCTGACGCTGCAGTCCGCTGCCCGCGTGGTGGTGCTGCGCGGCGCGGGCCGGGCCTTCTGCGCGGGGCTGGACCTGCGGGACGTGGACCTCGAGCGCATGCCCGATGCCGCCGCGATGCTCCAGCGCCAGCGCGGCATCCGCGACATCATGGTCGCCATGCGGCGCTGCCCGCAACCCATCGTGAGCCTGGTGCAGGGCGCGGCCAGCGGCGGCGGCTTCGCGCTGGCGCTGGCCTCGGACATCCGCCTGGCCACGCCCGATGCCCGCATGAACGCCGCCTTCATCCGCATCGGCCTGTCGGCCTGCGACGTGGGCGTGAGCTACTTCCTGCCGCGCATGGTCGGCAGTTCGGTGGCCGCCGAATACATGCTCACGGGCCGCTTCATCGACGCACAGCGCGCCCAGCAACTCGGGCTGGTCAGCCGCGTGGGCCCCATGGACGAGATCGAGGCCGAGGCGCGCAGCCTGTGCGCCGACATGCTGCGCGCCACGCCGCTGGGCCTGGCCCTCACCAAGGACGCCCTGGGCCATGCGGTGGACGCCGCGAGCCTGGAGGCGGCCATGGCCCTCGAAGACCGCAACCAGGTGCTGTGCACCCAGACGCCCGACTTCCAGGAAGGCGTGCGCGCCTTCCTGGCGCGGCGCGAACCGCGCTACGGCGCTTCCTCACCCGTGAAGCCATGACCCTCGACGACCTCATGTACAAGCCCGGCCTGCTGGCCGGCGAACGCATCCTCGTGACCGGCGGCGGCACCGGCTTGGGCCGCGTCATGGCCGAGGCCTTCCTGATGCTCGGCGCCGACGTCTACCTCTGCGGCCGACGCGGCCCGGTGGTGGAAGAGACTGCACGCGAGCTGATGGCGGCCCACGGCGGCAAGGCGGCCGGCCATGCCTGCGACGTGCGGCAGCCTGACGCCATCGAGGCCATGCTCGACGCCATCTGGGCCGACGGCGGGCCGCTCACCGGCCTGGTCAACAACGCGGCCGGCAACTTCGTCAGCCGCACCGAGGACCTGTCGATGCGCGCCTTCGACGCCGTGGCCAACATCGTCATGCGCGGCAGCTTCAACATGACGCTGGAATGCGGCCGGCGCTGGCTGGCGGCAGGGCAGCGCGGCAGCGTGCTGTCCATCCTGACCACCTGGGTGTGGAACGGCTCCGCCTTCACCGTGCCTTCGGCCATGGCCAAGTCCGGTGTGCATGCGATGACCCAGTCGCTGGCGGTGGAATGGGGCAACCGCGGCATCCGCTGCAACGCCATCGCGCCGGGGCTCTTTCCCACCGAGGGCATGAGCGCGCGCCTCAATCCACAGGGCGGCGAGCACAAGCCCGAGGGCAATCCCATGCAGCGCGCCGGTCGCATGCCCGAGCTGGCCAACCTGGCGGTCTTCCTCATGAGCCGACAGGCCGAGTACCTCACGGGACAGACGATTGCCATCGATGGCGGGCAATATCAGGCCACCGGCGGCAACTTCGCCAGCCTGGCCGCCTGGGGCGATGACGACTGGGCGAAGGCGCGCGAGTCCATCGCCTCGCGCAACGCGGCCGACCGCGCCCAGCGCACGGCCTGAGATCCCGCCGCCGGGCTTTGCACAGGAGACTTTTTTCGATGACTTCCCCCACCCGTGTGCGGGTCGACGTGGACGGCGGCGTGGCAGAGGTGGCGCTCGCCCGGCCCGACAAGATGAACGCGCTCGACCCCGCCATGTTCGACGCCCTGCTCGATGCCCTGGCGCGCCTGCAGGCCGAGCCCGGCCTGCGCGCCGTGGTGCTGCACGGCGAAGGTCGCGCCTTCTGCGCCGGACTGGACATGGGCAGCATGGCCGGCATGGCGGGCGGCGAACCCGCTGGCGGCTTCACCGACCTGCTGCCGCGCACCCATGGCATCGCCAACCGCTTCCAGCAGGTCTGCTGGGGCTGGCAGGAGCTGCCGGTGCCCGTCATCGCCGCGGTGCACGGCGTGGCCTATGGCGGCGGTTTGCAGCTGGCAGCGGGCGCGGACATCCGCCTGGTGGCGGCCGATGCGCGCCTGTCGGTGCTGGAGATCAAGTGGGGCCTGGTGCCCGACATGGCGGGCTGCGCGTTGCTGGCGCCGCTGGTGCGCGGCGACCACCTGCGGGAGTTGGTCTACACCGGCCGCGTGGTCGATGGCACCGAGGCCGCCGCGCTGGGCCTGGCGACCCGGGTCAGCGCCGATCCGCTGACCGAGGCCCGGACCATGGCGCGCCAGATCGCCGCCAGCAGCCCCAGCGCCATCCGCGCCGCCAAGCGGCTGATGCGCCTGACGGCACACGCCACGCCCGAGGAACTGCTGCTCGCCGAAGCGCGGGAGCAGCAGGCGCTCATCGGTAGCCCGAATCAGAGGGAGGCAGTGCGCGCGGGGATGGAAAAGCGCCCGGCAAGGTACGAGGACTGAGCCCGCTTCCCCCTTCGCGGCTCGGCGCGCTTCCCATCCGATCTGCGGGGTGGCGTCCCGCCGCTCAGCGGCCCGACTTGTTGCGCACGCCGCTGACGCCAGCGTCGATGGTGCCGAACACCTCCACACCGCTGCCGCCCGTGGATGCCGTGCTGCCGCCGCTGGCCGAGCCGCTGCTCGCGCAGCCGGTGCCGAGGGCGGCAAGGCCCAGCATCAGTGCCAGGGTGAGGGCGGCGCGCCGGGCGCCGGGGGCGAATCGAGAGGTCATCGAACGGTTCCTTGGATGAGGATGGCCGGCATTCAGCACCGGACGCTTCAGGGTCGACTCCGAGGCTGCGTCGGCAGTTCCACGCAGCCCAGCGGCAGGAAGCCGGCCTGCTCGCCCTTTTCCTCGTAGCCGCGCGGATTGGCGACCACGCGGCAGCCTGACTTCACGTAGTCGAAGGCGCAATGCAGGTGGCCGTGCATCCAGACGTCGGCCAGCGGCAGCAACTCGTCCAGCGCATTGCAGAAGCCTGCCGTGCCCGGCGCCAGCCCGTAGCGCGGGTCGGCGCTGGCCAGCGAAGGCGCGAAGTGAGTGATGGCTACCGTCACACCGTCGAAGGGCTGGGCGAGTGCTTCGCGCAGCCAGTCCTGGCACGCCAGGGCCTGCGCGCGCAGCTCGGCTGCCATGAAGGGCTGGCCGCCGCGTGTGGTGGCGGCCTTGGCCAGGTAGAAATCGGCGGCGCGCATGGCCTTGCCGCGCTTGCGAACGCGGGCGACGGTGTCGTCCTGCGGCGTCGCAAGGGCGTCGAAGTCGGCCCAGAGCGTGGTGCCGACGAAGCGCACACCCTGGTGCACCTGCATCTCGCGCTCCAGCCAGAAGATGCCGAGCGCCTCGCAGTGCTCGCGCAGACGGGCATGGGTCTCGTCGAAATCCAGGCCGTCGTACTCATGATTGCCGGGCACGTAGATCACCGGCACCGGCCAGCCCCGCTTCGGGGAAAAGCGGCCCAGGCCGAAATCCGGGTCCGTCAGCTGCGAGCCGCGCTGGTACGAGCCCACGTCCCCCGCGAGCACCAGCAGCTCGGCGCCGGGCGCGGGATGGGCGACGAATTCGGGATAGGTCTCGAGGTGCAGGTCCGACAGCAGCTGGATCTTCATGCGCACCAGTGTAGAAATTCACAGCCCATGTCGCGGTCGCTGCGGCGCCATGCGCGGACGGCATGGAGTTGGGGTTGTGAAAACTAGGGAAAACCCTATTCTTCTACCCATACCTACATACACGCGGCGTGGAGCCGCGAAACATCATGTCTTCCCTGCTCACTTTCTGGTCCCGCTGGATGCAACCGACCGCCGCCCCCGTGCCCGCCAGCCCGGCCGCCGATCTCTTCGAATCCGCCGACGCGATGGCCGGCCTGGATCCGCACCACGCGCAGGAACTGCGCGAAGCCGCTTCCGCCTGGCTGCGCGTCGTCCGTTGAGGTATCGCCAGGCTGGCGCAAGATAAGCGGCAACCGGAGCACCGGCGGGATAGGCCGCAAGCCACTCAGGCCCGCGGCAGCACGTACTCCGCCAGGGTGCGGGCAAACGCATCGCCCGCCGCCCGCACGATCAGGTCGCGCAGCCACGCGTGACCCGGTGCCGCCTGCATACGCCGGTGCCACAGCGCATCCACGTGCACCAGCGGCAGGGTGAGCGGCAACTCACGCACGACCAGGCCGTCGCTCACGCCGGTGCTGCTCACGAAATGGCGCGGCAGCACCGTCAGCAGGTCCGAATCGGCCACCACCTTGCCGGCCGTGAAGAACTGGTTCACCGTCAGCACGATGCGCCGGCGACGGCCGATGGCCTCCAGCGCCTCGTCGACGAAACCCCAGGGCCGCCCGGAAAAGCTCACCAGCAGGTGACGCGCGGCGCAGAAGGCGTCCAGCGTCAGCTCCTGCGCGGCCAGCGGATGGCCGCTACGCATCACGCAAACGTAGCGCCCCACGTAAAGGCGGTGCGATTCGAAGGCCACGGCTTCACCGGCCTGGGTGCGGGCCGTCAGGTCGGCCATCACCGCCGGAAAGTGGCCGATGGCCAGGTCTGCCGATTCCTTGTCGAGCAGGCCGCGCGGGTCGCGCGTGTTCAGCGGTACCACCCGCAGCGACACGCCGGGCGCCTCCGCCTCCAGCAGCCGCACGGCGCCGGGAATCAGCTCGGTGGCGGTGGCATCGGCCATGGCCAGCACGAAGCTGTCGTCCGCCTGCGCCGGCTCGAAGGCCGTGGGGGCGATGGCGTGCTGGATGTGGCGCAAGGCGTCGCGCACCACCGGCCACAGGGCCAGGGCCCGCGGCGTGGGCTCGACACCGCTGCCGGCGCGGTGCACCAGCTCGTCGCCCAGCGTCTCGCGCAGGCGGCGCAGGGCATTGCTCACCGCGGGCTGGGTCAGAGAGAGGTTGCGGGCGGCGCGGGTGAGGCTGCGCTCGGCCATCACCTCGTCGAAGACGCGCAGGAGATTCAGATCGAGTGTGCGGAAATTGACGTTCATCATTCCAATGAATGAAGAGCATCACCACTATAAAGTGGAAGAACACTGGGGCAAACCCTAATATTCAGTCCATCGGCACTGTTGCCCACCGTTTTCTTCCCTAGGAGGGGATTGCCATGACCACCTTCGTCCACGTCGACCAACCCGTCTCGCACCCCGGCGTCCGCCGCGCCGAGGAAACCGCGGCCTACATCCGCGATGCGGGCCGCAGCTTCAAGGCCCGCGGTGGCGCGCTCATGATGGTCGTCGCCGCCCTGCTGGCCGCTGCGCTGGTGGTGGCCGAGCGCTTCGTGGCCGAGATCACCGACGGCAGCCTGCTGGCCGCCTGGATGGTGCTGTGGGCCCTGGTGTTCGGCGGCCTGTCGCTGTACGCCGCCGGCGCTGCGCAGAGCCTGGCCATCGGCTTGGTCGAGCGCTGGAACAGCCTGCAGCGCGCCCAGGCCGCTGCCCGCGCCGACGAGCGCTTCCTTGCCGCCGCACACCGCGACACCCGCATCATGAACGACCTGCAGGCGGCCATCACCCGCGCCGAATCGGTCTCGGCGGTCGACAGCGCCGTGCCGGCCCAGACCAAGATGCGCGTGCACCAGGCCACCGCCAGCCACCTCGCCCGCTACTACTGAGCGCAGCCTGGCCGCCGCCCCGAAAGGCGGCGAGCGCCCGCAAAAAAACCGCCCTCGGGCGGTTTTTTTGCGTCTGCGGCTCGCACAGGGCCGGATGCGCTGGCTGCGGGACCGCGTGGCTGCTGGCGCAGACACGCACGTCGGGCAACAGAATCGAAAGGCCGCGGAGCAGGCCACGCCAGTGCACCCGAGGAACTGGCTTCGCCAGGCCTCTGGGTGCGCCCCCCTCCAAGCCGAAGGCGCCAGGGAGGGGGGAGCCGCGAAGCGGCATGGGGGGTGTCGCTCTATATCAAGCCGCCAGGCGCTGCTCGATGGCCGCCTTGGTCTGCGGCAGCTCTTCCGGCAGGTGGTGGGCCAGTTGCTCGAACAGCTCGCTGTGCAGCTTGAGTTCGGCCTGCCAGGCGGCCTTGTCGATGCTGGTGACCTTGTCGAATTGCTCGCGGCTGAAGTCCAGGCCGGTCCAGTTCAGGTCTTCGTAGCGCGGGCTGACGCCGAAGACATGTTCGTCGCCCTGACCCTGGCCCTCGATGCGGTCGATCATCCACTTGAGCACGCGCATGTTCTCGCCGTAGCCGGGCCAGACGAACTTGCCGTCGTCGCCCTTGCGGAACCAGTTGGTGGTGTAGATGTGCGGCAGCTTGGCGCCCGAGGCCTGCAGCTTCTTGCCCAGGTCCAGCCAGTGCTGGAAGTAGTCGCTCATGTTGTAGCCCATGAAGGGCAGCATGGCGAAGGGGTCGCGGCGCACCACGCCCTGCTGGCCGGCGGCGGCGGCGGTCGTCTCGCTGCCCATGGTGGCGGCCATGTAGACGCCTTCGGTCCAGTTGCGGGCCTCGGTGACCAGCGGCACCGTGGTGGAGCGGCGGCCGCCGAAGATGAAGGCGTCGATCTTCACGCCCTTCGGGTCGTCCCAGGCCTCGTCAAGCGCCGGGTTGTTGGTGGCGGCCACGGTGAAGCGGGCGTTGGGATGGGCGGCCTTGGCGCCGGTCTCGCGCGCGATCTGCGGCGTCCAGTCCTTGCCCTGCCAGTCGATCAGGTGCGCGGGCAGGGCCTTGCCGGGAGCATCGGCCTCCATGCCTTCCCACCACACATCGCCGTCGTCGGTCAGCGCGACGTTCGTGAAGATCACGTTCTTGTCGAGGCTGGCCATGCAGTTGGGGTTGGTCTTGAAGTTGGTGCCCGGTGCCACGCCGAAGTAGCCCGCCTCGGGGTTGATGGCGCGCAGGCTGCCATCGGGCTGGGGCTTGATCCAGGCGATGTCGTCGCCGATGGTCGTGACCTTCCAGCCCTCGAAGCCGGCCGGCGGCACGAGCATGGAGAAGTTGGTCTTGCCGCAGGCGCTGGGGAAGGCGGCGGCCACGTGGTACTTCTTGCCCTCGGGGCTGGTCACGCCGAGGATGAGCATGTGCTCGGCCAGCCAACCTTCGTCGCGGCCCATGTTGGAGGCGATGCGCAGGGCGAAGCACTTCTTGCCCAGCAGGGCGTTGCCGCCGTAGCCCGAGCCGTACGACCAGATCTCGCGCGTGGCCGGGTAGTGGACGATGTACTTGGTCTTGTTGCAGGGCCAGGCCACGTCCTTCTGGCCGGCCTGCAGCGGCGCGCCCACGGTGTGCACGCAGGGCACGAACTCGCCCTCGGCGCCCAGCACGTCGTACACGGCGCGGCCCATGCGGGTCATGATCTTCATGTTGACGGCCACGTACGGGCTGTCGGACAGCTCGATGCCGATGTGTGCGATGGGCGAGCCCAGCGGGCCCATGCTGAAGGGCACCACATACATGGTGCGGCCCTTCATGCAGCCGTCGAACAGCGGCTGCAGCGTGGCGCGCATCTCCGCGGGGGCCATCCAGTTGTTGGTGGGACCGGCGTCTTCCTTCTTCTCGCTGCAGATGAAGGTGCGGTCCTCGACGCGGGCGACGTCGCTCGGGTCGGAGCAGGCGAGGAAGGAGCCGGGTCGTTTGGCCGCGTTCAGGCGCTTGAAGGTGCCGGCTTCGACCAGCTGGTTGCACAGCGCGTCGTATTCTTCCTGGCTGCCGTCGCACCAGTGGATGCGTTCGGGCTTGCACAGGGCCGCCATCTCGGCCACCCAGGCGATGAGCTTGGGATTCTTGACGTAGTCGGGGGCCTGCAGATTGCTGGGACTCATGGTGAACTCCTGAAAAGAAAACTGTCTTTTCGAACGACGCTCGTCGCGGGGCGCGCGGCGTGAACGTCGTTGGAGAAAACGTCTTCGGTCAGGGATTCCGCGGTCGCGGTCGGCGCAGGCGGCAGGTCGCGCTCGGCGTGAAGCCCGCGCGTCCGTCGGAAGGCATGGAGGAATCCGGCATGGCGCTCAGGCCGGATTCATGCACGCCCTCGGCACTCAGGCCAGGTACACCGCGATCGAAGCCAGCAGCAGCATCAGGATGCCGCCAGCAATGGGCAGCACAATGGGCATCAGCGGAACGATGCCTTCCACCGCGTCTTTCTCGATGATGGCATCGTGGCCGGGCTCGACGGGCGTGGGAGTGGACATGGGCGAGCGTCTCTTTTCTAAGCGGACAAGGAGAAAGATGTTAACAAGCACCCCTTCTCCCAGGAAAGCGACTGGGTCTCGGGGTTTCTCCTGCCGAGGCGCTCCAGCAGCGGGTTTGCGCTGTCCCGGCGCGCGCTGCGCGCCGGTGCGGAGGGTGAAAAGTGGCCGTGCGTTCCGCCGCCGCGCAACAGCCGGCCCGGGCTAGTGCTTTTCCTCGGCCTCGAAGCCGGCGTTGCGCAGGGCCTCGATCACCGAGGCCAGGTGCTCGCGGCCCCGGGTCTGCAGCACCAATTCGATGTCCACGTTCTGCGCCGCCAGCAGCGTGAAGGCGCGCTGGTGGTGCACTTCGTCGATGTTGGCGCCGGCCTCCGCCACGGTGGCCGTGATGCGCGCCAGCATGCCGGGCACGTCGCGAGCACTCACCGTCAGCCGCGCCAGGCGACCGGCGCGCACCATGCCGCGCTCGATGATCGCGGCCAGCAGCAGCGGATCGATGTTGCCGCCCGAGAGCACAAGGCCCACCTTGCGGCCGCGGAAGCGCTCAGGATGCCGCAGCAGCGCGGCCAGGCCGGCGGCGCCTGCGCCCTCCACCAGCGTCTTCTCGATCTCCAGCAGCATCAGCACCGACTGCTCGATGTCGCCCTCGTCCACCAGCACCAGGTCGTCCACCATCGCCGCGATGATCTCGCGCGTGCGTTCGCCCGGCGTGCCCACGGCGATGCCCTCGGCGATGGTGCTGGTGCCGGCGACGTGCTCCGTGCCCTTCACGGCGTTGACCATGGCCGGGAAGCGCGCGGTCTGCACGCCCACGATCTGCAGGCCGGGGCGGCGGGCCCGGCCCACCACCGTCATGCCGGCCAGAAGGCCGCCGCCGCCCACCGAGACGACCAGCGTGTCCAGCTCCGGCACGTCTTCGAGCATCTCCAGCGCCACCGTGCCTTGGCCCGCGATGATGGCGTCGTCGTCGTAGGGATGCACGAAGGCCAGACCGTCGCGCTCGGCCAGCTCGTAGGCATGGGCGCGCGCCGCCTCCAGCGAATCGCCGAACAGCACCACATGGGCGCCGAAGCCGCGCGTGCGCTCGATCTTCACGCCCGGCGTGAAGCGCGGCATGACGATGGTGGCGGGAATGCCCAGGCGCTGCGCGTGGTAGGCCACGCCCTGGGCATGGTTGCCGGCCGACATGGCGATCACGCCCCTGGGCGGCACGTCGGCGGCGGCCAGCTGCGCCATGATGTTGCAGGCGCCACGCTCCTTGAAGGAGGCGGTGAACTGCAGGTTCTCGAACTTGAGGAAGACCTGCGCACCGACGATGTCCGACAGGGTGCGCGATTCCACGCAGGGCGTGCGCAGCACCTGGCCCTGGAGGCGCCGGGCGGCGGCTTCGATGTCTTGGAGGGAGACCATGGCCGGCATTGTGGCGCCGCTGCGCACGCCGGCGTCCGCCGGATGCGCGCCTGCGGCCGCGGGCGGCCCTGCATCGGGACCGGCGGGCGCGCGCCGCCGTCCCGGGGCTTTCGCGGCCCCGCACTTCCGCATTGCATCGGACTGCGCTATGGTCGCCGCTCCATCTCCGAGGAAACCCTGCCATGGCCCGCCGCTCAGGACTCGACGCCAGCACCGCCCAGCGCGGGGCCGCCTTGCCCTCGCCCGGCCTGCGCGAGGCGCCGGTGCTGGAGCTCATGTGCTCGCACTTCGTGCTCACGCTCGCTGCGCAGCAGGGCCCGCGCTTCAACGTGCGGCGCGACCTCAACGGCCTGCTCTCGCTCACCGGCCGGCACCTGGTGTGGCCCGTGTCGGTATTGCAGCGGCTGCGGGCCTTCCTGGCGCGGCGCTGCGAGGGCAACGAGGTCTGGAAGGACGTGCAGACGCTGGACAACCGCGCCCTGCTCGAGCGCCACGGCCACTGGCGCGGGCCCTACGAAGAAGGCACGCTCTTCTTCCACCTCGACGAATACGCCAAGGACCAGCCCAAGGACCTGCTGGCCGTGCTGGCATTGACCCGCGACTGGCTGGCGCAGACGCTGCGCAAGCAGTCCACGCTGGTCGAGAAGAACATCGACGCGCTGGCTGGCCTGCTGCAGCTGAACAAGGCCGAGCGCGCGCTGCTGCTCTACGGGACGCTGGCGCGCTACCAGCGCGACCTGCGCTCGCTGCTGGTGGAGTTCAAGGTCAGCAACGCGCCCGAGGCCTATGCCGCGCTGGCCGAGGTGGCCGGCGTGAGCCCCAGCGAGGTGGGCGAGGCGCTGCGCGCCGGCTCGCGGCTGGAGCGCATCGGCCTGGTCGAGAACCTCATCTCCGAGCACAACATCACCGACCTGGCCGACCTGATGAAGGTCAGCGAGAAGCTGCCGCCGGTGCTCATGCGCGAGTACCGCGACCAGAGCGAGCTGATGGCCGTCTTCACGCGGCCCTCCACCAAGAGCGAATTGACGCTGGACGACTTCGCGTTCGTCGACGACGAGGCCCGCATGCTGATCACGCTGCTGCGTGCCGCCGTCGCGCGCAAGGAGCCGGGCGTGAATGTGCTGCTCTACGGCCCGCCGGGCACGGGCAAGACCGAGCTGGCCAAGGTGGTGGCGCAGGCCGCGGGGCTGGAGCTGTTCGAGGTCGAGTACGCCGACCGCGACGGCAACTCCCTCTCGGGCCGCGACCGCTACCGCTCGCTGCAGATCGCGCAGGTCTTCCTCAAGGGCAGCGCGCAGTCGGCGCTGCTGTTCGACGAGGTGGAGGACGTGTTTCCGCCCATCAGCACCGAGGCGGCGCAGTTCATGGCCCGGGCCGAGCAGATCGCGGCGCCGGCCGCCAGCGGCAGCGTCAACGGCAAGGCCTGGGTCAACCAGATCCTGGAGACCAACCCGGTGCCCACGCTGTGGGTCACCAACCGCATCGAGCAGATCGATCCGGCCTTCCGCCGCCGCTTCGCCTACCACCTGGAGCTGAAGTCGCCACCGCCCGGGGCGCGCGAGCAGATCGTGCGCAAGGCCCTGGCCGGCGTCGAGGTGTCCGAGGCCTTCGCGGGCCGGCTGGCCGAGCGGCGCGGGCTCACGCCGGCGCAGATCCGCACCGCGGTGCGCTTCGCCGGCCTGGCGGCCGAAGGCGGCGTCGATGCCGAGGCGCTGATCGAGCGCCAGCTGCGTAACGCCGACCAGGCGCTCGGCCGCAGCCCCGGCACGCCGGCCGAGCGCCTGGCCGTGACCACCTGGGACCTGGGCATGCTCAACGTCGATACGCGCTTCGAGATCCCGCGCATCGTCGAGGCGCTCAAGGCCCGCGGCCACGGCACGCTGTGCTTCTACGGCGCGCCCGGCACCGGCAAGACGGCGCTGGCCGAGCACATCGCCCGCGCGCTGGGCCGGCCGCTGATGATCAAGCAGGCCAGCGACCTGATGAGCAAGTACGTCGGCGAGACCGAGCAGCAGATGGCCGCCATGTTCCGCGAGGCCGAGGCCGAGAAGGCAGTGCTTTTGCTGGACGAGGCGGACTCCTTCCTGCAGGACCGGCGCGGTGCCCAGCGCACCTACGAGGTCACCGAGGTCAACGAGATGCTGCAGGGCATGGAGCGCTACCAGGGCGTCTTCGTCTGCACCACCAACCTGCTCGACCGCATCGATCAGGCGGCGCTGCGCCGCTTCACCTTCAAGATCCGCTTCAAGCCCCTTACGACCGACCAGCGCGAGCGCATGTTCGTCAACGAGGCGCTGGGCGGCGATGCCGAGGCCCTGACGCCCGAAGCGGCGGCGCGCCTAGCGCGGCTGGACCAGCTGTGCCCCGGCGACTTCGCCGCGGTCAAGCGGCAGGTGGAGATCCTGGCCACGGCTTTCACGCCCGAGGAATTCCTGGAGCAGCTGGAGGCCGAGCACCGCCTCAAGCCCGAGGTGCGCGAGGCCCGGGGCATGGGCTTCGTCCACTGAGAAGGGGTGGGCGAGCCCGCCACGCCCGCCCGGCCCCGCCGGATTCATTCACACATCCTGGGCGCGCGAACTGTCGTGCAGGGGCGCTAGCATCGGCGCCGGCATGCGCGCCGGGGCCGCGTGCCCATCACACCGAGGACGATCCATGAAGCGACGAGGGATGGGGGCGCTGCTGGCCGGCGCGATCGTGACCGTGTTGAGTGCCTGTGGCGGCGGCGGAGGTGGAGGCGGTGGCGGCGCGCTGCCGCTGGCCCTGCCCGCCAGCAGTCCGGCGGCCCCGGCGTCCACGCCTGTCGCCCAGGCCGGCGATCCGGACATCGTCGACGTGGCCTCCGTGGCGGGCCGGTGCGCCAAGCCCCGCAGCGGCAGCGCCGACCTGGCCGGGACCCTGCTCGACGAGAAGCGCTGGGTGCGCTCCTGGATCGACGACACCTACCTCTGGTACGACGAGGTGCCCACCCTCTCGGCGGCGAACTATGCGACGCCCATCGACTACTTCGCGGTGCTCAAGACCTCGGCGCTCACTTCCAGCGGCAAGCCCAAGGACCGCTTCCACTTCACCTACGACACGGCCGCGTACCAGGGCCTGTCGAGCAACGGCCAGGAGATCGGCTACGGCATCCGCTTCGCCTACCTCTCCAGCGTGCCGCCGCGGGACGTGCGCGTGGCCTACGTGGAGCCCAACTCGCCCGCCGCCGCGGCCGGCGTGACGCGCGGCATGCGCCTGCGCACCGTCGACGGCATCGACGTGACCAACGGCAGCAACGTGGATGGCCTCAACGCCGGGCTGGCGCCCCAGAAGGCAGGCGACGTGCACCAGCTGGGCCTGCGTACCCTGGCCGGTGGCGACGTCACGCTCAGCCTCACGGCCGCCGACATCGCCAGCAGCGCCGTGATGAACGTGAAGACCATCGCCACGGCCAGCGGCAACGTGGGTTATCTGCAGTTCAACCAGCACAGCGTGGCGGCCGAGGCGCAGTTGATGGACGCCATCGCCGGCCTGCGCGATGCCGCCGTGGCCGACGTGGTGCTGGACATGCGCTACAACGGCGGCGGTCTGCTGGGCATCGCCTCGGAGCTGGCCAGCATGATCGCGCCGACCGGCAGCACGGCGGGGCAGACCTTCGAGCGGCTGGTCTACAACCGCAAGAACCCCTTCGGCACGTCCGACGCCGCCAGCCGGGTGCCCTTCTATGCGACGGCGCAGTACGGCCCGCGTTCGGGCAGCCCACTGCCGCGGCTGAACCTGCCGCGCGTGCTGGTGCTGGCCGGTGGCGATACCTGCTCGGCCAGCGAGTCCGTGGTCAACGGCCTGCGCGGCATCGGCGTGAACGTGGCGCTGGTGGGCGGCGCCACTTGTGGCAAGCCCTACGGCTTCTATCCGCAGGACAACTGCGGCACCACCTACTTCGCCATCCAGTTCCAGGGCGTCAACGCCAAGGGCCAGGGCGACTACGCGGACGGCTTCGCGCCGACCTGCAGCGTGGCGGACGACTTCAGCCATGCGCTGGGCGATCCGGCGGAAGGGCGCCTGGCCGCGGCGCTGAGCCTGCGCCAGAACGGCGTGTGCCCCGCGCCCGCCACGCCGCTCGTGGCCAGCGCGCGCTCGGCCATCGCCGGCAGCGGCACCGGCCTGCCCGCCGATCAGGCCGTGCTGGGGCCGCGCGCGCCGTGGCTAGACAACCGGATCGTGCTGCCGGCGGACCGCGGGTTCTAGACAAACAGACGCCGATTGCAAGCAGCGGCAAGATCGAATGGCCGCGGAGCAGGCCATGCCAGTGCACCCGCGGAACCGGCTTTGCCGGGCCGGGGGGTGCGCCCCCCTCCAAGCCGAAGGCGCGAGGGAGGGGGGAGCCGCGAAGCGGCATGGGGGGTGCCCGCTTATCGCACGCTGGCGATGACCCGCACCACTTCCTCGCCGTAGGCCTCCAGCTTCTTCGCGCCGAGGCCGCTGACGCCTTCCAGGTCTTCCAGCGAGCCGGGCGCGCGCTCGGCGATGGCGGCGAGGGTGGCGTCGTGGAAGATGACGTAGGCCGGCAGGTTGTGGGCCTTGGCCACCTCGGCGCGCCAGGCCTTGAGGGCCGCAAAGCGGGCCTGTCCCGCGGTGTCGAGCGCCGCCGCCGCCGCCGGTGCCGCGGCGCTGGTGCCGCCCGTGCGCTCGCGCCGGCTGCGGCGCGGGGCCGGCTGCGACACCGACTCGCGCAGCCGCACCGGCACCTCGCCGCGCAGCACCGCGCGCGAGCCGTCGGTGAGGCGCAGGGTGTTGAACTTCTCCGCGTCCACCTCCACCGCGCCGATGGCGATCAGCTGGCGCAGCACGCCGCGCAGCTGCGTCTCGCTGTACTCGGCGCCGATGCCGAAGGTGCTCACCCGTTCATGGAAGAACTGCTTGACCTTGTCGGTGGTCTTGCCGCGCAGGATGTCCATGATGTGGCCGGCGCCGAAGCCGATGCCGCTTTGCTGCTGCACCCGGTAGATGGTGGACAGCAGCTTGCGCGCGGCATCCGTGCCGTCCCACACGGCGGGCGGCGACAGGCAGTTGTCGCAGCTGCCGCAGTGCATGAGCGGCACGCGCTCCTCGCCCTCGGGCGCATCGGGCGGCATGCCGTAGGTCTCGTCGAAGTAGGCCAGCAGCCGCACGCGGCGGCAGTCGGTGGCCTCAGCCAGGGCCAGCAGGGCGTCGAGCTTGCCGCGCATGACCTGCTTGAATTCCTCGGCCGCCGGGCTCTCGTCGATCATGCGGCGCTGGTTGACCACGTCCTGCAGGCCATAGGCCATCCAGGCATCGGCGGGCAGGCCGTCGCGGCCGGCGCGGCCGGTCTCCTGGTAGTAGCCCTCGATGTTCTTGGGCAGGTCCAGGTGGGCGACGAAGCGCACGTCGGGCTTGTCGATGCCCATGCCGAAGGCGATGGTGGCCACCATCACGACGCCCTCCTCGCGCAGGAAGCGGTCCTGGTGGCGCTGGCGCACGGCGGCGTCCAGGCCGGCGTGGTAGGGCAGCGCGTTGATGCCGGCATCGGCCAGCATCTGCGCCACCTCCTCCACGCGCTTGCGCGACTGGCAGTAGACGACGCCGGCCTCGCCCTCGTGCTCGCGCTCGATGAAGCGCAGCAGCTGCGTGCTGGCGTCCTTCTTCTCGACGATGGCGTAGCGGATGTTGGGCCGGTCGAAGCTGCTGACGAACTGGCGCGCGTCCTGCAATTGCAGCCGCTCGACGATGTCGGCGCGGGTGAGCGCATCGGCCGTGGCGGTGAGCGCGATGCGCGGCACGGCCGGGTAGCGCTCGTGCAGCACGGCCAGCGCGCGGTACTCGGGCCGGAAGTCGTGGCCCCACTGGCTCACGCAATGCGCCTCGTCGATGGCGAATAGGGCCAGCTTGCCGCGCGCGGCCAGGCCATCCAGCAGCTCCAGGAAGCGCGGCGTGTTGACGCGCTCGGGCGCGGCGTAGAGCAGCGTGAGTTCGGCGCGGGCGGTGCGGCGCTCCACGTCCAGCGCCTCCTGCCAGTCCAGCGTCGAGTTGAGGAAGGCGGCGCTCACGCCGGCCTCGTGCAGGGCGCCGACCTGGTCGTGCATCAGCGCGATCAGCGGCGAGACCACGATGCTCACGCCCTGGCCGGCACGGGCGCGGGCGATGGCCGGGATCTGGTAGCACAGCGACTTGCCGCCGCCGGTGGGCATCAGCACCAGGGCGTCGCCGCCGGCCGTCACCTGGTCGACGATGGCCGCCTGCGGGCCGCGGAAGGCCTCGTAGCCGAAGACCTCGCGCAGGATGGCCAGGGGCGCGGCGCTGCCGGAGTCGATGGAGTGGGTGGAAGACACGGTCGGGGCGGGCGGTGGCGGCGGGCGGGCTGGCGGCTGGAAAACGGGGGGATGCCTCCGGTGGCGGACGCGAGCGGCGCGCCTCCCGCGCGCCGGGTGGGCATTGTCTCAGGCCGGCCGTGGCCCCGATGCGGATCGGTGAGTCCACGACCCGACGGGCCTCCGGGCTGCGTGAACCATCGACCGTTCGGGCTGAGTCTGTGGAAGCCGTTTGCACACGGCCTCACAGCCCTGGCACGCCTCCTGCAATCCGGATGGCGATGGCACCCGCCGCTGCCTGTATAGACAACATTTTGGTGCGCGCCCTCGCCCGATGCACCGAAGCGGGACTTTCCTCCTGCGCTGCTCCTGCTCTCGATCAGGTGGCGCTGCGGGTTGTCCTGTATATACAGGTGTGGCAGGTCGCCTCAGACTGCGCGCGCTCCCGGCTGGCGAGGTCGCCCGCACCGATGTTCGTTGTTGTTCCGCCATTCACACCACAGGAGGGCCGCATGGCCAAGACCGTCTTCAAGATCGCATCGCTGGTGGCCGCGGCCGCCGCCCTCGCCTGCGCCGCAGGCCCCGCCGCCGCGCAGGAGACGAAGATCGCGCTCGGCATGTCCGGCTGGACCGGCTTCGCGCCGCTGACGCTGGCGGACAAGGCCGGCATCTTCAAGAAGAACGGCCTGGACGTGGAGATCAAGATGATCCCGCAGAAAGACCGCCACCTGGCCCTGGCCTCCGGCGCCATCCAGTGCGCCGCCACCACCGTGGAGACGCATGTGGCCTGGAACGCCAATGGCGTGCCCATCGTGCAGATCTTCCAGATGGACAAGTCCTACGGCGCCGACGGCATCGCCGTGCGGGGCGACGTCAAGTCCTTCGCCGACCTCAAGGGCAAGACCATCGGCGTCGATGCGCCCGGTACTGCGCCCTACTTCGGCCTGGCCTGGATGCTGAGCAAGAACGGCATGACCTTGAAGGACGTGAAGACCGTGACGCTGGCGCCGCAGGCCGCCGCCCAGGCCTTCGTGGCTGGCCAGAACGACGCCGCCATGACCTACGAGCCCTACCTGTCGACGGTGCGCAACGCACCGCAGTCCGGCAAGATCCTCGCGACCACGCTCGACTACCCGATGGTGATGGACACCGTGGGCTGCGCGCCCACCTGGCTCAAGGCCAACGCCAAGGCGGCGCAGGCGCTCACCGCGTCGTACTTCGAGGCGCTGGAGATGATCAAGGCCGAGCCCGCCAAGGCCAACGAGATCATGGGTTCCGCCGTCAAGCAGACCGGCGAGGCCTTCGCCAATTCGTCCAAGTACCTGCGCTGGCAGGACAAGGCCGCCAACCAGAAGTTCTTCTCCGGCGAGCTGGAGCAGTTCATGAAGGAGTCGGTGCCCATCCTGCTGGAGGCCGGCGTGATCCGCAAGGCGCCCGAGGACCTCAAGGCCACCTACGACGCGTCGTACATCAAGTAAATGCCGTTGCGTGAGTCTGCCGCCGTGCCCCGCCGTTCCGTCATGACCCCGCTGGAGCCCGTCGGCCCGCGCACGCGCTGGTTGCTGGGCGTGGCCTTCTTCGTGCTCTTCGTGGCGGTGTGGGCCTTCTTCACGCTGGGCGGCTACGTGTCGCCCACCTTCCTGGCCAGCCCGGTCACGATGGTGAAGGAGGCGGTGCTGCTGTTCACCGAGTACGGCTTCATCGGCGACATCGGCATGACGGTGTGGCGGGTGTTCGGCGGCTTCCTGCTGGCCGCCGTCATCGCGGTGCCGCTGGGCATCCTGATGGGCGCCTACAAGCCGGTGGAGGCCTTCCTGGAGCCCTTCGTCTCCTTCTGCCGCTACCTGCCGGCCTCGGCCTTCATCCCGCTGCTGATCCTGTGGGCGGGCATCGGCGAGGCGCAGAAGCTGCTGGTGATCTTCATCGGCTCGGTGTTCCAGATCATCCTGATGGTGGCGGTGACGGTGGGCAGCGCCCGCAAGGACCTGGTCGAGGCCGCCTACACGCTGGGCGCGGGCGGCGGCGGCATCGTGCGGCGGGTGCTCATCCCGGGCGCGGCGCCGGGCATCGCCGAGACGCTGCGCCTGGTGCTGGGCTGGGCCTGGACCTACGTGATCGTGGCCGAGCTCATTGGCTCGTCCTCGGGCATCGGCCACATGATCACCGACAGCCAGGCGTTGCTGAACACCGGGCAGATCATCTTCGGCATCATCGTCATCGGCCTGATCGGGCTGGTGTCGGACTTCCTGTTCAAGGCCGTCAACCGTCGGCTGTTCGCCTGGGCTTCGCTATGAGCGGCAACATGCAAGAAGCCGGCGTGCAGCTGGCCATCCGCGGCGTCTCGCGCACCTTCACCGGCGCGCGGGGGCAGTCCACGCAGGCGCTGCTGCCGGTGGACTTCGACGTGCGCGAGAACGACTTCGTCACCATCCTCGGACCCTCGGGCTGCGGCAAGTCGACGCTGCTGCGCATCGTGGCGGGGCTGGACTTTCCCACCAGTGGCCAGGTGCTGCTGGACGGCCGGCCGGTGACGGGGCCGGGCGCGGATCGGGGCATGGTGTTCCAGAGCTACACGCTCTTTCCGTGGCTGGACATCGAGCAGAACATCCGCTTCGGCCTGCGCGAGCGCGGCATGGCCGAGGCCGAGCAGAAGGAGCGCGCGGCCTACTTCATCGCCAAGGTGGGGTTGCGCGGCTTCGAGCGGCACTATCCCAAGCAGCTGTCGGGCGGCATGCAGCAGCGCACGGCCATCGCGCGTGCGCTGGCCAACGACCCCAAGATGCTGCTGATGGACGAGCCCTTCGGTGCGCTGGACAACCAGACGCGGGTGCTGATGCAGGAGCTGCTGCTGGGCATTTGGGAGGCCGAGCGCAAGACGGTGCTGTTCGTCACCCACGACATCGACGAGGCGATCTTCATGGCCAACCGGGTGGCGGTGTTCAGCGCCCGGCCGGGCCGCATCAAGACCGAGATCGCGGTGGACTTGCCGCATCCGCGTCACTACACGCTCAAGACCACGCCGGAGTTCATGGCGCTCAAGGCGCAACTGACGGAAGAGATCCGGGCGGAGTCGATGGCGGCGGCGGAGCATTGAGCGATGTTGGTACGGCGCAGTCAGGGTGATGTCGGGGGCGGCGCGCGTAGCCTGGCCGCGCTGCTGCTGCTGCTTCGTCGCGCGCATGCTGTGATGGGGTTGGGTGGGGTCCTGACGGGTGCCTGGGGCGGCGCGCGGGGCCGGGGCCGGCTGCCGCGGGCTCATGGCGGGGTGGTCGGCTGCGCCGACTCCGCTGCGATGCTCGGCCGGGGCTCGCGTCGCAGAACTCGCTGCGCGCTGGCGCGCTCCGCTCAGACAACTGCGACGAGTCAGCGCACGAAGCACGCCTGTCCTTCGGCAGGCGCGCCTCGCCCCGGCCTGCGCTTCTCGCCACCCCGCAAATCGCCCGCGCCAGCCGGCCCCGGCCCCGCGCGCTGGGGACGCTGCGTCGGTATCGGGACCGGGGAACCGCACGCCCGGTTTTCTGACTGGGCTTCGGCTTCGGCTTCGGCTTCGGCTTCGGCCTGGCCTTGGGCTTTCACTCCTCTCCCCTCTGGGGAGAGGTTGGGTGAGGGGCCGCCCCTTGCCTCATTGACGCCCGACACTCACCAGCGCCGCAGGCCCTCACCCCAGCCCTCTCCCAGAGGGAGAGGGAGCAACAGCCAGCCGCGGCTGGATCGGCGTGCACGACCGCACCACCGAAGCACCGCTGCCCACGGGCTGCCGGCTGCTCTGGCGCGCAAGCCCGAATGCGCCCGGATCAACCCGCAAGCTCGCTTAGAAGCAGAAGCGCAGACCGCACGCAACCCAGGAGGCCGACCATGACCACAGCCTCCAGAACCAAGCGCCAAGCCGAAGCTGCACCACGCAACGCGGCTCCCTCCCCCAACCCGTCCCTCGCCCTCTACGAGCAGGTCAAGGAACACATCGTCCGCCGCATCCAGAGTGGCGAATGGCCCGCCGGCCACCGCCTGCCGTCGGAACACGAGCTGGTCGCGCAGTTCGGCATCTCGCGCATGACTGCCAACCGCGCCCTGCGCGAACTGGTGGACGAAGGCCGCGTCAAGCGCGTGGCCGGCGTGGGCAGCTTCGTCGCCGAGACCAAGCCGCAGTCCACCCTGCTGCAGATCGCCAACATCGCCAGCGAGATCCGCGGCCGCGGCCACGACTACGGCTTCGAACTGCTGGCGGCCGAGCGCATCGCCGCACCCGCCGACATCGCCGCCTGGCTGGACGTGCGCCTGGGCGAATCGCTCTTCCACTGCCTCTGCCTGCATCTGGAGAACGGCATCCCCGTGCAGCTGGAGGACCGCTGGGTCAGCCCGCGCATGGTGCCGGCCTTCCTCGACCAGGACTTCTCGCTGATGCCGCCCAGCGAATACCTGGTGCGCCACGTGCCCTTCGACCAGATCGAGCACCTGGTCGACGCCGTGCTGCCCTCGCCCGAGCAGGCCGCGCGCCTGGCCATGGACGCGGGCGAGCCCTGCCTGCTGCTCAGCCGCCGTACGTGGTCGCGCGGCACGCCCATCACGCTGGTGCGCTGCCTGCATCCGGCCTCGCGCTACCGGCTGGGCAGTCGCTTCCGCGCCGACGGCAATCCCGGCTGGGGCTGACGGCCCCGCGCTCCCGCTTCGCTTTCGCACGTCACAACCTGTATAGACAACTTGCCATGACCACCCTGCTGACCCTCCATCCCGGCCAGGTCGACCTGGCCAGCCTGCGCCGCATCCACCAGGGCGGCCTGACGCTCGCGCTGGACGAAGGCGTGCGCTCCGGCATGCAGGCCGCGCAGGACGCCGTGCAGCGCATCGTGGACCACGACGACGTGGTCTACGGCATCAACACCGGCTTCGGCAAGCTGGCCAGCACCAGGATCGACCACGATCACCTGGCCGAGCTGCAGCGCAACCTGGTGCTGTCGCACAGCGTGGGGACCGGCGAGCCGCTGGCGGCCGAGGTCGTGCGGCTGGTGATCGCCACCAAGGCCGTGAGCCTGGCGCGCGGGCATTCCGGCGTGCGGCCGGCGCTGGTCGACGCGCTGCTGGCCCTGTTCAATGCCGGCGTCACGCCGCTGATCCCGGCCAAGGGCTCGGTCGGCGCCTCGGGCGACCTGGCGCCGCTGGCGCACCTGGCCTGCGTGCTCATCGGCGAAGGCCAGGCGCGTCTCTTGGACGGCCGCGTCGTCGGCGGTGCGCAAGCCATGCGCAGCATCGGGCTCGAACCCTTCGTGCTCGGCCCCAAGGAGGGGCTGGCGCTGCTCAACGGCACGCAGGTCTCGACGGCACTGGCGCTGGCGGGGCTCTTCGGCGCGGAGAGGGTCTTCGCCTCGGCGCTGATGTCAGGCGCACTCTCGCTGGAGGCCATCCAGGGCTCGATCAAGCCCTTCGATGCCCGCATCCATGCCGCGCGCGGCCAGCCGGGACAGATCGCCGTGGCCGCCGCGGTGCGCACGCTGCTGGAGGGCAGCGACATCATCCCCAGCCATGCCGACTGCGGCCGGGTGCAGGACCCGTATTCCATCCGCTGCATCCCGCAGGTCATGGGCGCCTGCCTGGACAACCTGACGCATGCCGCCCGCGTGCTGGTGACCGAGGCCAATGCCGCCTCCGACAATCCGCTGGTCTTCTGCGACACCGGCGAGGTCATCTCCGGCGGCAACTTCCATGCGGAGCCGGTGGCCTTCGCGGCCGACATCATCGCGCTGGCCGTGGCCGAGATCGGCGCCATCGCCGAGCGCCGCATCGCGCTGCTGCTGGACTCGGGCCTCTCGGGCCTGCCGCCCTTCCTGGTGCGCGACGGCGGGCTCAACTCCGGCTTCATGATCGCGCAGGTCACGGCCGCGGCCCTGGCCTCGGAGAACAAGTCGCTCGCCCATCCCGCCAGTGTGGACAGCCTGCCCACCTCGGCCAACCAGGAGGACCATGTGTCCATGGCGACCTTCGCGGCACGCCGGCTGGGCGAGATGGTGAACAACACCGCGGTGGTGATCGGCATCGAGGCCATGGCCGCCGCGCAGGGGATAGAACTGAAGCGCACCGAGACCACGCCACGCAGTTCTGCGGTCATCGAAGCCGAGATCGCCCGCATCCGCTGCCAGGTCGCCTTCGTCGAGCGCGACCGCTATCTGGCGCCCGACATCGAGGCCATGCGCCAGTGGGCGCTGGCCGCCGAACTGCCCGCCCCGCTGCTGACGCTGCTACCCAGCCACATCGCCTGAACCGCACGATCGACCGACACACCGACCTTCCAAGGAGCACCGCCATGAACGCCCCCGAGAACTTCATCGCCCGCACCGCCACGGCCCTCGCCGACCCGCGCGTGGACCCCAGCCGCGTCGTGCGCGCGCCGCGCGGCACCGACCTGTCGTGCAGGAACTGGCTGATCGAAGCGCCCTTCCGCATGCTGCAGAACAACCTCGACCCCGAGGTGGCCGAGAACCCGCAGGCCCTGGTGGTCTACGGCGGCATCGGCCGCGCGGCGCGCAACTGGGAATGCTTCGACGCCATCCTCGAATCGCTCAAGAAGCTGGGCGAGGACGAGACGCTGCTGGTGCAGTCCGGCAAGCCGGTGGGCGTGTTCAAGACCCATGCGGACGCGCCGCGGGTGCTGATCGCCAACTCCAACCTGGTGCCCAAGTGGGGCCACTGGGAGCACTTCCACGAGCTGGACCGCAAGGGCCTCTTCATGTACGGCCAGATGACTGCCGGAAGCTGGATCTACATCGGCAGCCAGGGCATCGTGCAGGGCACCTTCGAGACCTTCGTCGAAGCCGGGCGGCAGCACTACGGCAACGACCTGTCGGGCAAGTGGATCCTGACGGCCGGGCTCGGCGGCATGGGCGGCGCGCAGCCGCTGGCGGCCACGCTGGCGGGCGCCTGCTCGCTCACCATCGAATGCCAGCAGACGAGCATCGACTTCCGCCTGCGCACCCGCTACGTGGACAAGCAGGCGAAGGACATCGACGACGCCTTGGCTCTGATCGCGCACCACACCGCGAAGAAGGAGGCCGTCTCCATCGCGCTGCTCGGCAATGCGGCCGAGGTGCTGCCCGAGCTGGTGCGCCGCGCCAAGGCCGGCGGCCCCAAGCCCGACCTGGTCACCGACCAGACCTCGGCGCATGACCTGATCAACGGCTACCTGCCGGTGGGCTGGAGCGTGCCGCAATGGCGTGCCGCGTCGCAGGACCCGGCGCGCCATGCCGAACTCAAGCAGGCCGCCGCCGATGGCTGCGCCGTGCATGTGCAGGCCATGCTGGACTTCCAGGCCATGGGCATCCCGACGGTCGACTACGGCAACAACATCCGCCAGGTCGCCTTCGACCAGGGCGTGAAGAACGCCTTCGACTTCCCCGGCTTCGTGCCCGCCTACATCCGGCCGCTGTTCTGCGAGGGCAAGGGCCCCTTCCGCTGGGTGGCGCTGTCGGGCGACCCGGAGGACATCTACAGGACCGACGCCAAGATCAAGGAGCTCTTCCCCGACAACAGGCACACCCACCGCTGGCTGGACATGGCGCGCGAGCGCATCGCCTTCCAGGGCCTGCCCGCGCGCATCTGCTGGCTGGGCCTGGGCGAGCGCCACATCGCCGGCCTGGCCTTCAACGAGATGGTGCGAAAGGGCGAGCTCAAGGCCCCCATCGTCATCGGCCGCGACCACCTGGACACCGGCTCGGTGGCCAGCCCCAACCGCGAGACCGAAGGCATGAAGGACGGCACCGATGCGGTGAGCGACTGGCCGCTGCTCAACGCGCTGCTCAACACCGCGGGCGGCGCCACCTGGGTCAGCCTGCATCATGGCGGCGGTGTCGGCATGGGCTATTCGCAGCATGCCGGCATGGTGATCGTGTGCGACGGCACCGAAGCCGCCGAGCGCCGCCTGGCCCGCGTGCTGGTCAACGACTGCGCCTCGGGCGTGATGCGCCACGCGGACGCCGGCTACGAGCTGGCGGTGGCCACCGCGAAGAAATTCGGGCTCAACCTGCCGATGGTGCGCTGAGCGGCTCGCGCGCTCCAGCGCGCGGGAAGAAAGAAGGCGCCACAAAAACCGCTGCCCAGTCCCACCGCGTGGGACCGGGTGGTGCACATCGCGATGGCTTTTTTTGATACTGGACGGATGGCCTCGCCTGCGCCCCCCGTTGCTGCTGCCGCCGTTCCTGCCGCCGACCGCGTGCTGCAGGTGCTGGCCGTGCTGGCGCGGCAGGGCCGGCCGCTCACCGCGGCCGAGCTGATCGCCCACACCGGCCTGACGCGCAGCACCCTCTATCGGCAGCTGGCGCGCCTGCGCCGCTGGGGCTTCGTGATCGAGCGCGAAGGCAGCTATGCCCCGGGGCCGCTCAGCCTGCAGATGGCGCTGGGCTTCGACCTGGCGTCCGAGCTCATGCGCCAGGCGCGGCCCACCATGGAAGAGCTGGCCCGCCAGTCCCATGAAAGCGTGGGCCTCATCGTCGCCGTCAACGACCAGGCCATCTGCCTGGACATGGTCGAGAGCCACCAGTCGCTGCGCTGCTCCTTCGAGAAGGGCCGCAGCGTGCCGCTGCGCGCGGGCGCCTCGGCCAAGTGCCTGCTGGCGCACCTGGCGCCCTCCGCGCGGGCCGCCGTGCTCGACGCGCAGTACGGCGCCGGCACCGCCGAACGCGCCGCGGCCGAAGCCGAGCTGGACACCATCCGCCAGACCGGTCATGCCCTGAGCGCCGGCGAAGTGGACGACGGCGTCTGGGGCTGCAGCGTGCCGCTGATGGGCGCCTCGCACCAGGCGGCCGGCGTGCTGACGCTGATGGCCCCGATCCTGCGTGCACGGCACCAGGAGGCCGCGCTCGTGCAGATGACCGTGGTGGCGGGCGCCCGCATCTCGCGGCGGCTGCTGCTGCATTGAGCGGGACCGCACCGCCAGCCAGCCCGCTCCC
Organism: Pseudacidovorax sp. DMC4; assembly: GCF_056314265.1. Lineage (NCBI taxonomy): Bacteria > Pseudomonadati > Pseudomonadota > Betaproteobacteria > Burkholderiales > Comamonadaceae > Pseudacidovorax > Pseudacidovorax sp. DMC4. Next base: position 221,179 of record NZ_JBQUYR010000001.1, read on the forward strand.
TTCTTTCTTGCGCCTTCCGTTCTTCTCCCTTCCAACGTTCCCGGAGTGATCCCATGATGTCCCGCCCCCTGCCCCGCCGCCTGCTGCTCGCCCTCGTCGGCACCCTCGCCCTGGCCGGCACCGCCGCCCATGCCGCCGAGCCGCTGCGCGTGGCCACCGATGCCACCTTCCCGCCGATGGAATACATCGAGAACGGCAAGCGCACCGGCTTCGACACCGAGATGGTCGAGGCCATCGGCAAGCAGCTGGGCCGGCCCGTCGAGTGGATCGACATCGACTTCAAGGGCCTGATCCCGGCCCTGGTCTCGCGCCGCGCCGACATGGCCGTCTCGGCCATCTACATCACCGACGAGCGCCGCAAGGTGGTCGACTTCACCGTGCCCTACTACGCCGGCGGCCTGGTGGTGATGACCAAGGCCGACAACACCACCGTCAGGTCGCCCGCCGACCTGGCCGGCCGCAAGGTGAGTGTGCAGGTGGGCACCAAGTCGGTGAGCTTCCTCAAGGAGAAGTACCCGCAGGCCCAGCTGCTCGAGGTCGAGAAGAACCAGGAGATGTTCAACCTGGTGGAAGTCGGCCGCACCGACGCCGCCGTCACCGGCAAGCCCGCCGCCTACCAGTACGTGCGCACCCGGCCGGGCCTGAAGGTGATGCCCGAGCAGCTGACCACCGAGGAATACGGCATGGCCATCCGCAAGGACACGCCCGAGCTCACGAAGGCCGTGAACGACGCGCTCGCCAGGATGAAGGCCGATGGCTCTTATGCCGCCATCGTCCAGAAGTGGTTCCCTGCGTCGAAGTAATGCACGGCTGACCCCAGGACGCAATGATGGATCTGGACTTCTCGCCGGTCTGGGCCGGATGGCCCGACCTGCTGCGCGGCACGTTGGTGACGGTGGAGATCACCGCCTGCGCGCTGCTGCTGGGCTGCGTGCTGGGCCTGGCGGTGGGCATCGGCCGGCTGCGGCCGCAGCGCCGCTGGCTCTACAGCGTGTGCACCGCCTATGTGGCCGTGATCCGCGGCACGCCGCTGCTGGTGCAGCTGTTCATCCTGTTCTTCGGGCTGCCGCATTTCGGGCTGCTGTTGCCGGCCTTCCTGTGCGGCGTGCTGGGCCTGGGCGTGTACAGCGGCGCCTATGTGTCGGAGATCGTGCGCGGTGCCATCCAGTCCATCGACCGCGGCCAGACCATGGCCGCCCAGTCCCTGGGCATGACGCCGGGCCAGGCCATGCGCCACATCATCCTGCCGCAGGCGGTGGTGCGCATGATCCCGCCGCTGGGCAACGAGTTCATCGCGCTCATCAAGAACTCGGCCCTGGTCTCGCTGCTGACCATCCACGACGTGATGCACGAGGGCCAGAAGATCATCAGCGTGTCCTACCGCTCGCTGGAGGTGTACCTGGCCATCGCGGCCGTGTACTTCGCCCTCACCGGCACGGTGACGCTGGTGCTGCGCCACTTCGAACGCCGGCTGCGTCAAGGCGGCCTGGTGCATTGAAGTGACACCCGCCCACGGAGACATCGCCATGACGACCCTGCACCGCTTCGACCTCGACCGGCTCCCGGCGACGCCCTGGAAGAACGGCGGCGGCCGCACGCGCGAGATCGCCTGCTGGCCGCCCGGCGCCGGGCTGGAGGACTTCGGCTGGCGCTGCTCGGTGGCGACCGTGGATGCCGATGGCCCCTTCTCCACCTTCGCCGGCATCGACCGCCGCATCCTGCTGCTGGCGGGCAACGGCCTGCACCTGACCGGCGAGGGCATCGACCACCGGCTGGACGTGCCGCTGCAGCCCTTCGCCTTTGCCGGCGAGGCGGCCATCGCCTGCAGTCGGCTGGGCAGCACCTCGACCGACTTCAACCTGATGACGCGGCGCGGCCGCTGGCAGGCCGAGCTGACGGTGCACGACCATGCGGTGCGCCTGGCCGGCGCGCCGCACGGGCTGCTGCTGGCGGTCTCGGGCACCTGGCGCACCGGCACCGCAGCGCCGCTGGAAGCGGGCCAAGGCCTCTGGTGGGCCGATGTCGCGGGCCCCGCGGAGGCGGTGCCTGACACAGAGGGCGGCGAGGCGCGCCTGATCGCCATCCGCCTGATGCCGCTATGACCGCCCTGCCCTTCTCCCAACGCCCCAGCGCCGACGGCCTGTGGACCGGCCTGCGCGGCAGCGACGGCCAGCCGCTGGCGCTGACCGTGGCAGATGGCCGCATCGTGTGGCGAGGCACCCCCGATGCGCTGCCGCCCGGCGCGGACGCCCTGCCCCGCCACGACGGCGGCGGCGCGCTGGTCACGCCGGGCCTCGTCGACTGCCACACCCACCTGGTCTACGGCGGCCAGCGCGCCAACGAATTCGCCATGCGCCTGGCCGGCGCCAGCTACGAAGAGGTGGCGCGCGCCGGTGGCGGCATCGTCTCCACGGTGCGGGCCACGCGCGAGGCCAGCGAGGACGCGCTGTTCGACGCCGCCAGCGCCCGCCTTGCGCCGTTGCTGGCCGAGGGCGTGTGCGCCATCGAGATCAAGTCCGGCTACGGCCTCGCCTTGGAGCACGAACGCAAGCAGCTGCGCGTGGCCCGCCGCCTGGCCGCCGCCCATGGCGTGACGGTGCGCACCACCTTCCTCGGCGCCCACGCGCTGCCGCCCGAATACGCGGGCCGCAGCAGCGACTACATCGACCTCGTCTGCCGCGAGATGCTGCCCGCGCTGCATGCCGAAGGCCTGGTGGACGCGGTGGACGTGTTCTGCGAGCGCATCGCCTTCTCGCTCGAAGAGACCGAGCGCGTGTTCCAGGCCGCAAAGGCGCTGGGCCTGCCGGTCAAGCTGCATGCCGAGCAGCTCAGCGACATGGGCGGCGCGTCCCTGGCGGCACGCTACGGCGCCCTCTCCTGCGACCACATCGAGCACCTGTCGCCCGCCGGCATCGCGGCCATGGCGCAGGCCGGCACCGTGGCCGTGCTGCTGCCCGGCGCCTACTACACGCTGCGCGACACGCAGCTGCCGCCCATCGCCGGCCTGCGCGCGGCCGGCGTGCCCATGGCCGTCTCTACCGACCACAACCCGGGCACCTCGCCCTGCCTGAGCCTGCTCCTGATGATGAACATGGCCTGCACCCTGTTCCGCCTGACGGTGCCCGAGGCGCTGGCGGGCGTCACCACCCATGCCGCGCGGGCGCTGGGCATTTCGGCCACGCATGGCGAACTGGCCGTCGGCCGCGCCGCCGACTTCGTGCTGTGGAACGTGCAGGAGGCCGCCGAGCTGGCCTACTGGTTCGGCCAGCGGCCCGTGCGTTGCGTCATCCGCCAGGGCAGGATCGCGGAGGGCGCGCTTTGAGCGCCGGGAGCCTCTTCGCCGATCACGCCCTGCTGCCTGGCGGCTGGGCGCGCGACGTGCGCCTGGACTGGGACGCCGCCGGCCGCCTCACCGCCGTCCAGCCCGGCGCCTCCGCCGAGCCCGGCATGCCGCGTGCCGAAGGCCCGCTGTTGCCCGGCATGCCCAACCTGCATTCGCATGCCTTCCAGCGCGGCATGGCGGGCCTGACCGAGTACCGCGCCGAGGCGCAGGACAGCTTCTGGAGCTGGCGCAGCCTCATGTACCGCTTCGCGCTGCGGCTGAGCCCTTCGCAGCTGGAAGCCATCGCCTTCGGCCTCTACGTCGACATGCTGGAGGCCGGCTACACGGCGGTGTGCGAGTTCCACTACGTGCACCACGACACCGACGGCCATCCCTACGCCGACGATGCCGAGCTGGCCCGCGCCCTGCTGCGCGCCGCCGAGCGTGCGGGCATCGGCCTGACGCTGCTGCCGGTGCTCTATCAGACCAGCGGCTTCGGCGGCGCCGCGCCGGCCGAAGGCCAGCGCCGGTTCATCCGCAGCACCGCGTCGATGCTGCGGCTGCTCGAAACGCTGCGTCCGGTTTGTGAGGCCCAGGGCGCGCGCCTGGGCCTGGCGCCGCATTCGCTGCGCGCCGTGCCGCCCGAGGCGCTGCGCGACGCGCTGGCCGGCCTGGCCGCGCAGGACGCGACCGCGCCCATCCACATCCACATCGCCGAGCAGACCAAGGAGGTGGAGGACTGCGTCGCCTGGAGCGGCCAGCGCCCCGTCGCCTGGCTTCTGGACCATGCGCCGGTCGATGCCCGCTGGTGCCTGGTGCATGCCACGCACATGGACGCCGACGAATACTGTCGCGCCGCCGCCACCGGCGCGGTGGCGGGCCTGTGCCCCACCACCGAGGCCAACCTGGGCGACGGCCTGTTCGACCTGCCGCGGTGGACCGCCGGTGGCGGCGACGGAGAACCGGACCCCGCTGCCCGGCAGGGTGCGTCCTCGACGGCCTCCGGCGCCGGCAGGCGGCCCGGCGGCGGCGCCTGGGGCATCGGCTCCGACAGCCATGCCTGCGTCGATGCGGCCGAGGAGCTGCTGATGCTGGAGTACGGTCAGCGCCTGCTGCGCCGCCAGCGCAACGTGGCCGCCACCGCGGCGCAGCCCGATGTGGCCACCGCCCTATGGCTGTCGGGCGTGGGCGGCGGCGCACAGGCGTCGGGCCGCGCGCTCGGTGGCCTGGCCGTGGGCCAGCAGGCGGACATGCTCGTGCTCGACGCGGCCCATCCGGTGCTGGCCGGGCTGGAGGCGCCGCAGATGCTGTCGGCCCATGTCTTCGCCGCCGGCCGCCAGCGCCCGCTCGCGCAGGCGTACGTGGCCGGCCGCAAGACGGTCGATGCCGGCCGCCATCCGCTGCGCGCCGAGGCCCAGCGGGCGTTCGTCCAGGCCCGGCGCGAACTGCTGGCCGGTGGGGCCTGAGCGCCGGCTCTGCCGCACCGGAGCTCGGCCCATGAGCGCGCCCGAACCCCTTTGCTTTTCGGTGCCGTGCCCCCGCGCCAGCGCGGGCGCACGGCCGCCTTCACACTCGCTTCTGCCATGACCGCCTTCACCACCACCGAACCCCCCTTCCGCTTCCGCCAGGGCACGCGGCCGCTGCTGATCTCCATGCCGCACGTCGGCACGCATGTGCCGCCCGCGTTGGCTGCGCGCCTGACCGATGAGGCCCGCCAGGTGCCCGACACCGACTGGCACCTGGAGCGCCTTTACGACTTCGCCGACGAACTCGGCGCTTCGGTCCTGGTGGCGACGCATTCGCGCTATGTGATCGACCTGAACCGGCCGCCGGACGGCGCCAGCCTGTACCCGGGCCAGAGCGTGACGGGCCTGTGCCCCGTCGACACCTTCGACGACACGCCGCTGTACGCGGACCCGGCCGACCAGCCCACCGAGGCCGAGATCGCCGCCCGCCGCGAGGCGATCTGGGTGCCCTACCACGCGAAGCTGGCCGAGGAGCTCGAACGCATCCGCGCCGCCCATGGCATCGCCATGCTGTGGGACGCGCATTCCATCCGCTCGGTGCTGCCGCGCTTCTTCGAAGGCACCCTGCCCGACCTCAACCTGGGCACGGCCCAGGGCGCGGCCTGCGACCCGCAGCTGGCCGAACAACTGCTGGCCATCGCCCGCGCCGACACGGCGCACACCAGCGTGCTCAACGGCCGTTTCACCGGGGGCTACATCACCCGCCACCATGGCCAGCCGGCACGCGGCGTGCATGCGGTGCAGCTCGAAATGACCCAGAGCAGCTACATGCAGGAACGCCTTCCCTTCGACTACCTGCCCGACGTGGCCGCGCGCGTGCAGCCCACCGTGCGCCGCATGCTGGAGGCCATGCTGGCCTTTGCCGACGGAGCGCGCGCATGAGCGGCCATCCGGCGGCCTCGCAGGGCACGCTTGCCGCAGGCGAGGGCATGGCAGGCGGCCCGGCGGGCGTCCGCCGCGCTGCTCCGCCGGCCTTCCTCGCCGCCCTGATCGAGGCCCTCGGCGCCGACGCCGTCACGCCCGGCGAGGCCGTGCCCGACCGCCACCTGGCCGATTGGAGCGGCCTGCCGCCCGTGCGCCCGCTGGCCCTGCTGCGACCGCGCAGCACCGAGGCCGTGTCGGCCGCATTGCGCCTGTGTACCGAGCACCGCGTGCCGGTCGTGCCCCAGGGTGGCCTCACCGGCCTGGCCGGCGCCGCCATGCCTGTCGAAGGCGCGGTCGCCCTGTCGCTGGAACGCATGAACGCCATCGAGTCGGTCGATGCCGCCACGCGCACCCTCACCGCCCAGGCCGGCGTCACCATCCAGGCCGTGCAGGAGGCCGCTGCCGAAGCCGGCCTGCGCTTCGGTGTGGACTTCGGCGCCCGCGGCTCGGCCCAGGTGGGCGGTGCCCTGGCCACCAACGCGGGTGGCAACGGCGTGCTGCAGTTCGGCATGATGCGCGAGCAGCTGCTGGGCCTGGAGGCCGTGCTGCCCGACGGCCGCGTGCTGCCCATGCTGCGGCCCATGCAGAAGAACAACACCGGCTACGACCTCAAGCAGTTCTTCGTCGGCGCGGAAGGCACGCTGGGCGTGATCACCCGCGCCCTCTTCCGCCTGCATCCGGCACCCCGTGCGCGTGCCACGCTGCTGGCCGCCCTGCCCGACTACGACGCCGCCCTCGCCCTGCTCGGCCGACTGCAGTCCCGCTTCGCCGGCGGCGTCGCCGCCTTCGAGCTGATGTGGCGCGACTTCGTGGCCGCCTCCATGGCCTGGCAGCACCTGCGCGAGCCCTTCGACACGGAGCATCCTCTGATGGCCCTGGTCGATCTGGACGGCGGCAGCGAGGCCGCGCTGCAGGCCGAGGTGGAAGAAGCCCTGGCCGAGGCCATGGAGGCCGGCCTGGTGGTCGATGCCGCCCTGGCCCAGTCGCAGGCCCAGGCCGCGGCCTTCTGGAAGATCCGCGAGGCCACCGCCGAGCTTCCGGCCAACCTGCGTCCGCCGGTCAACTTCGACGTCAGCCTGCCGATGGCGCAGATCGGCCGCTTCGTCGACGAATGCCGCGCCGCGCTGGAGGCGCGCTGGCCGGGCCACACCAGCGTCTTCTTCGGCCACATCGGCGACAGCAACCTGCACCTCTCGATCGATGGCGCCAGCATCGGCGGCGATGCCGAGGCGGCGGAGCAGCTGGTCTACGGCATGGTCGGCCGCTTTGCCGGCAGCGTCTCGGCCGAGCACGGCATCGGCCTGCACAAGAAGCCCTACCTGGGCGCCAGCCGCACGCCCGAAGAACTCGACGCCATGCGCGCCATCAAGGCCGCGCTGGATCCGCTGGGGTTGATGAATCCGGGGAAGGTGTTCTGAGCGCAGGGACCGGGGCCCGCTGACCGTCTGCCTGGCGCGCGTTCAACGCTCAGTGGCGCATGCTGGGCTCGCGCCGTACCGGCCAGTCCAGTCGCACGGCGGTGCCCTGCCCCGGCGTCGACGTCACGGCCAACGTGGCCCCGATGGCGGCGGCGCGGCTGCGCATGCTGGCCAGGCCCTGGCCGCCCGCGGGCGGACCGTCCGCCGCGAAGCCGCGGCCGTCGTCGGCCAGCACGATCTCCATGCGCTCGGGCGGGCCGGCATGCCAGTGCGCTTCGAGGCGGATGCGCCGCGCCTGCGCATGGCGCAGCACGTTGGTGAAGCCCTCCAGCAGGATGCGCTGGATCTGCATGGCCGTCTGCGGCGTGACGTCGGCGCGCGGCGGCAGGCTGTCGACCTCCCATTCCAGCGTCAGGCCGGCCGCCTCCAGGCGCGGTTGCAGCCGGTAGCGCAGCGTGGCGAGCACCACGGTGAGGTCGCCTTCCAGCGGCTGAAGCGAATCGACGGCCACGCGCAACTCGTCCAGCGCCAGCTTGACCTGCGCCTCCATCAACGCCGGGTCGGCGCCCGGGCGGCCCACCAGGTTGAGCAGGCCCACCAGCTGCGAGCCGACGCCGTCGTGGATCTCGCGCATCAGGCGCTGTCGCTCCAGCAGCACGGCCTGCTGCTCGCGCTCGGCCTGCAGCGCGTCCATGGCGGCAGTGAGCTGGCGCTCGCGCTCGGCCACGCGCGCATCGAGCGAGCGAGCCAGGTCGCGGTACTCGCGCACCGAGCGGCTGTAGCGCTCGACCACCATGCCGGCCAGGATCAGCACGAAGCCGAACATGGCATGCGGGGTGAGCGGCACCCAGCTCGCCCCGCCCAGGCCGATGCGCACGTGCAGCAGGTCGTGCAGCCCGGCTGCGATGGCCAGCACCCCGGCGACGAGCAGGGCATAGGCGGTCGGGCGCCGGCCCGCCACGGCTTCGCGCACCACGCCTGGGAGGCTCAGGATGCCGCCCCCGCACAGCAGCGCCAGCGCGGCCGTCCACAGCAGCGGCCGGCGCAGCGCGAAGGAGGCGGCTGCCAGCAGCACCGCGGCCCACAGGATCGCGCTCAGCAGCTGCAGCACCCGGGGCGAGGGCTGGCGCAGCGCGAGCGTGACGAAGCGTGCGAGCAGGGCGATGTGGACCGCATAGCTCATGGCCACGAGCGCGCCCCATTCGGGCCAGGGCAGCGGCATCTGCAGGCCGCTCTGGTCGAAGTTGCGCAGTGCGCCGGCAACCGCGGCCACGCCGAAGCAGCCATAGAGCGGATCGCGCTGGCGCCACCAGAGGCCCGCGGCCAGACCGCCCATCAACAGCAGACCCGTGGCATACACCAGCGACAGCGTATTGCGCCACAGCCGCTCCTGGGCCTCCAGCGCCTCCAGCCGGGCCAGTGGTCCCCAGCGCACCGCCGAGACGCCGCCGCCGCGCTGCGGCTGGAAGCTCAGCTCGATCCGCACGCGCAGGGGCGCGGCCGCGCCGTCGACGAGGTCGGCGGGCAGCCGCACCAGCCGCGGGCCCCGGCCGGCATCGAAGCCAGGGTCGCCCAACTGGCCCCAGCGCGCCACGAGCCGGTCGTCCACGTAGATGGCGGCCTGGTTGCCCAGTGCTTCGAAGAGCAGGCCATGGAGGCGGTCCTCCGTGCCCGCAGCCGGGACGGGCAGGTCGAGCGTCAGCGTGGCGCCGCCGGCCTGGCGCGGCGACTGGTCGGCCCAGCGGAAGGGCAGGGGGACGGCGCGGGCCGGGCGCGGCGGCTCGCCGGCCACGCGCACCACCGCCTCGGCCGCGTTCAGCGTCAGCAGCTCGGCCGCGGGTGCGGCGGTGGCCGGCCCGGGCGCGCACAGAAGGGCGGGCAGCAGCAGGAGGGCGAGGCGCCACGCCAGCCGGCGCGCGCGGGGGATGCGTCCGGCGTGCGGATCCTCAGGGCAGCAGGCCAAGGTTGCGGGCTTCGTAGACGGCCTCGGACTTGTTGTGCACGTCCAGCTTGCCGTAGATGTTGCGCACATGGGTCTGCACCGTGCTGACCGACACGCCGATGCGGGCGGCGCTCTCGGCATAGGTGAAGCCGCGGGAGATGAGGTCCAGCACCTCGAATTCGCGCGGCGACAGCCGCTCGGCCGCGGGCGCCGCACCGGCCTGCGCCGGACTGGCCGGCGCGGCGCCGCGCCCACCCGGGAGGGCCGTGCCGCCGGTCTGTTGCCAGCGCCGCAGCAGCTGCCGCGCAATGATGGGCGACATGGGCGAGCCGCCCGCACGCAGCGATCGGATGTGCAGGCCCAGGTCGTGCTCGGTGCCGTCCTTGAGCAGGTAGCCGCTGGCGCCCGCCTCGAAGGCCCGCACCATGTTGGCCTCGTCGCCGAAGATGGTGATGACCATCACCGCGCAGTCGGGCTGCAGCCGGCGCGCGGCGCGGATCACCTCCAGGCCCGGGCGGTCGGGCAGGCCCAGGTCCACCAGCAGCACGTCCAGCGGCTGCCGGGGCAGCCAGTCGAGGATCTGCTGCGCGGTGGCGGCCTCGAACACCAGCGCCAGCCCGGCGTCGCCCGTCACCGCATGGGCGATGCGCTGGCGCATGCCGGCATCGTCCTCGACCAGGGCGACGCGGGCCGGCCTGCCGGAAGTGCTCGTCGGTGGGGTAATCATTGCCAGTCGTCGCGGGGGATGGTGTGGCGCTCGGCCAGGCCGCCCGAATGGTAGAGGCCCACCTCGACGCGGTCGTCATGGACCGTCGCCAGGCCCCAGTGGTGAAGCGTGGTGGGATTGCGGCTGGTCATCATCCAGGCGGGCAGGGCGGCGCCGGAGGCCGTGGCCTCGAACAGGCAGGTCTCGCCCGCGTAGCGCTGATAGCGGCGGAAGGCGTTGCGATGGATGTCGCCGCTGAGCAGCAGCAGGCGCCGCTGCGCCGCCAGGGCGAGCAACTGGTCGTGTTCCTGATGGCAGTCGGCCCAGGTCTCTCCCTGGTCCGCGCTGTTGGCCAGCCAGGTGTCGCGCTCGAACACCACGCCCGAGGCGACGATGTGGATCGCCTGCGGCTCGGCGCAGCCCGCGATCAGCGCCGCCATCTGCGGCTGGCCCAGCAGCGCCTTGTGGCCGTTGCCGGCCTTGAAGCTGCGCCCGTCGGTGAGGTGCAGCACCACGCCGTCGGCCAGCGGCACGCGCTGGTAGCCGGGCGCGGGCGGCGGCCGGGTGTGGTCGATGGTCTCGAAGAGGGGCATGCGCCCCGGGCCCGGCCTGGCGGCCAGCGCCGCGCGGAAGGCGCTGAACAGGCAGCGCGAATAGGCCAGATGGTCGCGCCACTGCGGATCGGCGGCGAGGTCGGCGCCGCAGGCGTTGTTCCAGAGGAAGTCGTGGTCGTCCCAGATGGCGGAGGTGGGCACCTGGGCCACCAGCGCCCGGAACTCCGGGCAGTCCAGCTGCTGCTGCAGGCGCCGGTGGGCATGGCGGCCGAACTGCTCGGCACTCATGGCCTGGACGCTGGCGGTATCGGCCCCATGCACGTCGTAGTAGGCCGCGTCGCCCAGCAGCACCAGGTGGTCGGGCTGGGCTTCGGCGATGCGCGTCCACACCGGCTGGCTGGGGAACTGCGTGGCCTCGGCGCACGAGGTGAAGGCGATCTTCAGGGGGGTGGGCATGGGGGCTCCGCGGGGGGGATGGGACCGCGGCGAGTGTCGATTCTGGAGCGCCGGCCGCCGTCCCATGAATGGGGGACCTGCGGCCAGATCGGCCACCCAGGGAGCCGATACGGTGGCCGCCTGTGCGAGGGCGCCGGCGCGCTCGGCGTGTCCGCGCCTTCTCAGCCGCCCGGTGGTGCCATCAGCCCGCTGGCACGCAGCACCTGGCGCCCGATGGCCGCCTCCAGCACCCGCTGCCCACGCCCGGCCGGCGCCACCAGCGTGAACCAGCGCCGCGCACGGGTGATGCCGGTGTAGACCAGCTCGCGCGTGAGCACCGGGCTGGCGGTGGGCGGCAGCAGCAGTGCGGTGTGCTCGAACTCCGAGCCCTGCGACTTGTGCACCGTCATGGCGAAGACGGTCTCCACGGCCTGCAGCCGCGCGGGCAGGGTCCAGCGCACGCCGCCCGAGCCGTCGGCCGCGGCGAAGGCCACGCGCAGCGCGGTGCCGGCCTCGGGCACCGGTCGGCCGGTGGCATCGTCGAAGCGGGCGGGCAGCTGCAGCGTCAGGCCCACGTCGCCGTTCATCAGGCCCAGCGCCGAATCGTTGCGGGTGACCAGCACCGGCCGGCCGGCGTACCAGCCCTGGGTGGCGGCGATCCAGCCTTCGGCGTGCAGCAGTTCGGCGATGGCGGCATTCAGGCCCGCCACGCCCCACGGACCTTCGCGCAACGCGCACAGCAGCTGGAAGCGGCCGCTGGCCTGCAGCAGGGCCGCGGCCCAGGCGTCCCATTCGGCGCGGGGCGCGTCGGAGTCGGGGCGCGCCTCGTGGATGCGACGCAGCCAGTGGGCCGGACCGACAGGCTGCCGGCCGTCGGGCTGCGCGCCCGCCGCCGAGGTGTCGTCGATGCCGTCGTCGGCCAGCAGCAGGGCGCGCAGGGCGGCGTCCTGCGCCAGATGACCCGGCGCAGCGCTGAGGCGGCAGCGGCGCAGGTCGGCGGGGCCGTCGTCGAACAGCGCCAACGCCTCGGCCGCCCGGCCCGCATTGACGGCTGTCGCCAGCCGGCCGATGCCGCTGCCGGCATGGAAGCGCCGGCTCACGCGCAGCATGGCGATGGCCTGGTCCAGCGGCTGCCCGCGCGGGTCCTGCAGATCGGCGGGCGGCGTCTGGCCGGTGGCGGCCTGCAGCCAGGCGAGGGTGTCCGGGGCGTAGTGGCCGGCCTCGGCGCGGCTGCACAGTTCGCCCAGCACCGCGCCGGCCTCGACGGAGGCGAGCTGGTCCTTGTCGCCCAGCAGCACCAGCCGGGCCTGTGGGGGCAGGGCGTCGAGCAGGGCGGCCATCATCTCCAGGTCGACCATGGAGGCCTCGTCGACCACCAGCACGTCCAGCGGCAGCGGATGGCCTGCGTGGTGACGCAGGCGGCGGGTGTCGGGGCGGCTGCCCAGCAGGCGGTGCAGGGTGCGGGCCTCGGCCGGCACATGGCTTCGCAGGCCGGCGCCGCCGGGCAGCTGGTGCCAGGGCAACGGGTCGAGGGCGCCGCGGATGGACTCGGTGAGCCGCGCGGCGGCCTTGCCGGTGGGTGCGGCCAGCTGGATGCGCAGCGGCCGGCCCGGGGCGCCCGGCATGCCGCGCGTGCCGGCACCCGCATCGGAGGCTGAACGGGCACCGGTATCCGGCGCCGCTTCCGCGCCGTGCTGTCGCCCGTCGCCCCCATGCATCGCCATCGACTGCAGCAGCGCCAGCAGCCGCACCACGGTGGTGGTCTTGCCGGTGCCCGGCCCGCCGGTGATGACGGCGAAGCGCTGGCGCAGCGCGAGGGCGCAGGCCATCTTCTGCCAGTCGGGCGTGCCGTCGCCGGCGCCGAAGAGCCGGTCGAGCACGGGGCGGATGCGCGCGGCCGGTGCCACGGGGGCGGGCGCCAGGCGGGCCTCGATGCGGGCGCGCACCTGCTGCTCGTACTGCCAGTAGCGCCGCAGGTACAGGCGCGGGCCCTGCAGCACCAGCGGCGTGGCGCCTTCGGCCGGGTCGCCGCGGCCGCACAGGCGGCTGGCGGTCAGGGCCTCGCGCCAGGCGGCCAGGCGCAGCGGCTGCAGCCAGCGCTGCGGGCCGTCGCCCACCGCGGCGGCGCTGGCGGTGTCGGGCGGCAGCGAGAGGCTGTGGCGGCCGTCGGCCAGCGTGGCCTGCAGGTCCAGGCAGACATGGCCGCGGCCGAGCTGGTGGCTGGCCAGGGCGGCGGCCAGCAGCAGCTCGGCGCCGGCTTCGGGATCATGGTCGCGGCAGAAGAGGGCGAAGCTGCGGTCCAGCTCGCGCAGCCAGCCCTGCTGCACCCAGCGGTCCAGGTCGGCCAGCAGGGCGTCGCGCCGCTGCCCGGCGGCGGCTTCGGCGGGCTCGGCGTCGAAGAGGTCGGCGGTGGGCGTCACGGGCGCGGTCTGCGTGGCGTCGGTGCGGCGGGTCATTCGGCGTCGCCTTCCTCGGGGCCGCGCAGCAGGGCGTCGAGTGCCTCGATCAGTTCGCGCGGCGGCCGCACGGCCCAGATGCCGTGGCCGGGCGCATCGGCGCCGCGCAGGTAGACGGTGAGCGCGCCGCCCAAGTGCGTGTCGGGGTCGTAGCCCGGCAGGCGGCTGCGCAGCAGGCGGTGCAGCGCCAGGCTGTAGAGGGCAGCCTGCACGTCGTAGCGATGGGCCAGCAGCGAGGCCTGGATCGCCGCATCGCCATAGGCCGCGTCGTCCGGGCCCAGCCAGTTGGACTTGTAATCGGCCACCCACCAGCGGCCGTCGTGTTCGAAGACCAGGTCCATGAAGCCCTTGAGCATGCCGGCCAGCTGCGTGGGTGGCAGCGGTGGGCGGGGCTGGCCGGGCAGCAGGTGGCGCTGCACCAGCGCGTCGATGCTGCGCGCGTCGGCGCGGTGCACCGGCATCCAGAACTCCATCTCGGACTTCGGCCGCGCCAGGCCGGCCGGCGTGGCGGGTGCGGCATCGGGCAGCGGCCAGGGCGTGCGCAGCCAGCGCGGCAGCCAGTCGCACAGCGGCTCGATCCAGGCCTCCCAGCCGCGCACGGTGCAACGGCGGGCGATCAGGTCGCGCAGGGCCTCGGGGCTTTCGAGCACGCGGGCGAAGCCCTGCTGCGCGCACCAGTCGAGCAGGCCGTGCAGGAAGCTGCCCGCCTCGGCGCCCTGCGGGAAGGCATGCCAGCTGCCGCCGCGCGGGGCGGTGGCGGGACGCTCCTCCGGCGCGACGTCGGCGGGCGCGATGGCTTCTTCCAGCGCCTGGTCCTGGCGGGCGTCCTCGGGCTCGGCGGCGGGCGCCGGGGCGTCCTGCGCCAGGGTGCCGCTGCCGCCCAGTTGCTGCACGAGTGCGGAATAACTGGCGATCCACCAAGGCGCATGCCCGTGGCGCAGCGGCGTGCGGGCGGTGCCGGGTGGCGGCGGGACGGGTGGGCGCCAGATGCGGGCGTCGGGGGAGGGTGCGGGTTCGATGACGAGCGTGGGCGGGCCGGAGGCGGCAGATGCGCCAGCCGCGGCGGATGCGTCGGAGGGCGTGGCTGTCCGGGCTGCCCCGGATGCGCCGCCCACCCCGGACGCGGAGGACGCTCCGGCTGCCGTCGTCGCGGCGGCGTCGCCCGCATTGCCCGCATTGCCCGCCAGCGTGTGCAGCGCCGCCCGGTAGCCCGCCAGGCTGTCGATGGCCGCGCCAGCGCCCAATACCTGCCCCAGCGCGCCGCGGTCCAGCGCCACCTTCCTGCCGCTGCCAGCCGACAGGGGCGCCACGCCCAGCCACAGCGCATGCCGGGCGCGGGTCAGCGCCACGTAGAGCAGCCGCATGTCCTCGGCCAGCCGCTCCTCGTCGGCCAGGGCGGCGGCCTCCTCGTGCTTGCCGTCCAGCTCGATCACGCGGGCATCGGCCTCGGCGTCGTGGAAGCCGATGGACCTGGTGGCGGAGGCCTTCTCCTCGCGCCAGGCGGCGATGAAGGGCAGCAGCACCAGCGGGTACTCCAGGCCCTTGGACTTGTGGATGGTCACGACCTTGAGCAGGGCGGCGTCGCTCTCCAGCCGCAGGATCTCTTCCTCGCCGCCCGGCTCGGCCAGGCGCTGGGCGAGGGCGCGGATCAGCGCATGCGGGCCGTCCAGGTCGAGGGCGCGGCGTTGCAGCCATTCGGCCAGGTGCAGCACGTTGGTGAGCCGGCGTTCGCCGCCGAGGGCGGTCGCGGCGGGTGCAGCGCCGTCGGGCGCATCCGCCTCATCGACGGGCGTTGGGCTGCGCGTGTCAGGCTGGGGGCGCACATCGGGCCCGGACGCCATCCCTGCGGGCGCTTCGGCAGGCAGCGCGCCGGCCCTGCCAGCCGGCGCAGCCAGCCAGCGCGCGGGCAGGTCGTAGGCATGCAGCAGCGCATGCACCATCGGCAGCACGCCGTGGCGCAGCCAGCAGGCGTTGAAGGACTGCCAGCGCAGGGCGGTCTCTTCCCAGGCCAGTTCGTCCTCTTCCAATCGGGCCAGTCCGGCCAGCGGCAGGCCCAGGCTGCGGCTGGCCAGGGCGGTGCGCAGCAGCCGGTCGTCGCCCGGCTCCGCGGCGGCGCGCAGCCAGCGCAGCATGTCCTGGGCCTCGGGCGTGGCGAAGACCGATTCGCGGTCCGACAGGTAGACGCTGCGCAGCCCGCGCGCGGCCAGCGCACCGCGGATGGCGGCGGCCTCGGTGCCGCTGCGCACCAGCACGGCGATGTCGGCCGGCCGCAGCGGCTGCCAGCGGCCGTCGGACTGACGGAAGCCGCTGCGGCCCTCGCCGGTGTCGGCCAGCCAGCGCACGGCGGCGCTGGCGAAGACTTCGGCCATCTGCGCGCGGTAGTCGGCGGTGCCGACGCTGTCGCGGCCGGCGTCGGGCTCGGGCTCCTGCGACCAGAGGGTGAGGGCGGCCGCGGGCGCGCCTTGGAGCCACAAAGCCTCGCTCCGGCCGCGGGCGCGCACCGGCACGAAGGGCACGGGGTCGCCGTCCGCCTGCGCGAAGCGGAAGGCCCCGCGCGGATGGCGGCTGGCCTGCGCGAAGACGCGGTTGACGGCCTGCACCACGGCGGTGGTGGAGCGGAAGTTGGTGTCCAGCGCATAGATGGCGCCACCCGCCGCATCGGCCTGCGCGGCGGTGTCGCGCCGGGCGCGCAGGTAGGTGCGGATGTCGGCGCCGCGGAAGGCGTAGATGGCCTGCTTGGGGTCGCCGATCAGGATCAGGCCGGTGGCGGTGCGGGGGGCGGCAGCAGGGCCGGCGCCGTGCATGTCGCCGGCCCCGGCGCCGCTTCCGTTTTCGCCATCGCCACCGCTTGGGCCACTGCCGTCGCCGCCATCCCCCGCTTCGCCATAGATGCGCCGGAAGATGCGGTACTGCACCGGGTCCGTGTCCTGGAACTCGTCGATCAGCGCCAGCGGAAAGCGGGTGCGGATGCGCGCCGCCAGCGCCGCGCCGCCCGGGCCGGCCAGGGCGCGGTCCAGCTGCAGCAGCAGGTCGTCGAAGCCCAGTTCGGCGCGGCGCAGCTTCTCGGCCGCGAGGGCTTCGCGCAGGGCGCGGGCGGCATGCACGGCCAGGTGCGCACGCAGGCCCGCGGGCTGGGCCGCGACCTGCGCCTGCTGCCAAGCGTCGATGGCGTCCAGCGCGGGATGGTCGGGCAGGGCCTGGCCCTTCTTGAGCTTGGCGCCTGCGCGGCCGAAGCGGGCGATGTTGTCGGGCGCCTCGGCACCGGCGCTCCAGTCGGCCAGCGCCTGCAGCCAGCCGTCGAAGGTGGCGTCGTCGTCCTTGCCGCGGTAGCTGTTGCCGTTGAGGTGCGGGCGGGCGTCGTGCCACAGGCGCTCCAGCGTGGCGCGGTCGGCCTGCCAGGCCTGGCGCGCGGCGTTCTCCCACGCGTCGGCCTCGGCCATGCTGCGGCCCAACTGGCGCAGGGCGTCCAGCGCGTCGGCTTGGCCGTCGAAGGCGCTGCCTTGCAGCCGCAGCTGCGCATCGCCTTGCGCGAGCAGCGGGCGCACGGCCTGCCACAGGGCCTCGGGGTTGGCGAAGCAGCCCAGCAGCGCACGCGAGGCGGCGGCGTCCAGCGGGTAGTAGTGGCGCCGCCAGTGGTCGTGCAGCACCTGCTGCTGCAGCGCCTGCAGGTCGGTCTGCAGGGTCTGGGCGAACAGACTGCCGCTGCCCATGGCGTGCTCGCGCAGCATGCGCCAGGCCCAGCCGTGGATGGTGGCGATGGCCGATTCGTCCATCCACTGCGCGGCCACGCGCAGGCGGTGGGCGCAGCCGGGGCGGGCCTCGGGCGCGTAGTCGGCGAGCAGGGCGGCCAGCGCGTCGCCGGCCGGTGCCTCGGCCTCGCCGGCGAAGACGCGCGCGGCCTCGTCCAGCCGGGCGCGGATGCGCTCGCGCAGCTCCTGGGTGGCGGCTTCGGTGAAGGTCACGACCAGGATCTCGGGCGGCGTGAGCGGCCGGCCGAAGGCGCTGCCGGGCCCGCCATGGCCCAGCACCAGGCGCAGGTAGAGCAGGGCGATGGTGTAGGTCTTGCCGGTGCCGGCGCTGGCCTCGATGAGGCGCAGGCCGTGCAGGGGGAAGCGCAGCGGGTCCAGCGGCTGGACGGCGGGGAGGGTGGCGTTCACGACTCGGCCTCCTTCGTGGCGCCGCGGCGTGCGGCGGGCACTTGTCGCCACAGCGGGCCGTAGAGCGCCTGGGCCCAGTCGAACAGGCCGCGGCCATCGCCGGTGGTGCGGGCGCTGTCCAGGGCGGCGAAGTCGGCATAGGCGCGGGCCAGTGCAGGGCGCTCGCACTCCCCCTGGCGCTGCATGCCGCCGTCGTAGGCCATGCGGGCAGCGTTGCCGGCCATGTCCTCGGCCAGCGCGGCGAAGCCGGTGCGGCATGCCAGGGGCAGCGGCTGGCGCAGGCCGGCGAGCCAGGCCTCGACGAGCTGACCCAGCGCTTCGTCCGCATCGGCCCGGGTCAGCGTCGGCAGCACCAGGGTGCCCGATTCACTGACCAGCACGGTGCGCGTGGGGCCGGCCGCCCAGTTGAGCGCCAGGTGCGCCGGCCAGTGGCGCACCACGTGGTGCCACGACAGCTCCTTGCCCTTGTGCAGCCGGCCCTGGGCCAGCACGAGGCGCGCGGGCTCGGCGGTGGCGGAGCCGGATGCCGGGCCTCCACCCGCACCTGCACCACCGCCAGCGGCCAGTCGCCGCGGCGGCAGGGCATCCTCGATCGCCACGCCGCTGGCCGCATGCCGCCAGTGCAGCAGCACGGGCTCGGCCTCCACCTCGGGCCACGCCTCGCAGGCCTTGAGGTAGTGATCGAAGGTGCGGGCCACGCGCTGGCGCAGACCCTGGCCGGCCAGCGTGCCGAAGGCCTGCAGCGGCAGCCGGCCTTCGCTCGCCAGCCGGTCGATCTGCTGCGCGAGCGTCGTGCCCAGCGCCGCCCGGACGGCGGCCGGGCCGGGCTGCGCGTCGCACCAGGGCTGCAGGGCCTGGCGCAGCTGCTGCTCCAGCGCCCAGTTCTCCAGGCCGCCCAGGGCGAAGAGCTCGTCGTCGAGCACGTCCTCGCTGCCGTCCGCACCGGGGCCGAAGCGCACATGCAGGCGCTGGGCGAAGAAGGCCTCGATGGGCTGGGCCAGGAAGTCCTCCAGCGGGCGCAGGGCGATGGGCTCCTCGGGCTGCCAGGGCGGGAGGGCCTGCTCGTCGCGGTCGGGCGGTTGCGCGGAATGAGCCGCCTGCCACTCGCGGCCATAGGTGTAGAGGCCGTCCACGGCCGGCGCGCGCGGCGCCTCGGGCGCGAAGTAGCGCGGGCTGAAGGGCTGCAGCGGATGCTCGGTGGTCAGCGCGGCCAGCAGCGCGTCGCGGTCGTGCTCGTGGCCGGCCAAGTGCCAGCCGGCGGCCAGGTGATCGCGCAGCTGGCCCACCAGCACGCTGGGCGCGCGGGCGCTGTGGTCGCGCACGTCGCGGCCGATCCAGCTCAGGTAGAGCTGCTCGCGCGCCGACAGCAGCGCCTCCAGCAGCAGGTAGCGGTCGTCGTCGCGGCGCGAGCGGTCGCCGGGGCGCCAGTCGTCCCTCATCAGGTCGAAGTCGGCGCGCATCACCGGGCGCGGGAAGTCGCCGTCGTTCATGCCCAGCAGGCAGACCACGCGGAAGGGAATGGCCCGCATGGGCATCAGCGTGCAGAAGCTGACGCCGCCCGACAGGAAGCGCTGGGCCAGCCCGCCGCTGCCCAGCTGGCCCAGCCAGGTCTCGCGCACCACCGAAAGCGGCAGCTTCTCGTCGAAGCCGGCGGCGGCGCAGTCGTCCAGCCAGCGGTCCAGGCCCTGCAGCAGTTCCTGCACGCGCACCTGCTCGCGCGGCGTGGCCGGCGCGAAGAAGCGCTGCAGCAGCGCGCGCAGGCGTTCGGCCCAGACGGTGGGCGTGTCTTCCAGCGACAGCGTGTCGAGCGTGACTTCCATGGCGCGCAGCAGCGCCGCCAAGGGTCCGAGGGCGGCGGCGTCCAGCCCGCCCACTTCGTCGAAGGGCGCGATGCCGTCGAAGGCCTCACCGTCGCCAGCGGCATAGCCCAGCAGCATGCGTTGCAGGCCGAAGCGCCAGCTGTTCGCTTCGCCGGCGGCGCCCAGGCCCTGCTGCGCGCGCTGATCGGCATCCAGGCCCCAGCGCACGCCGGCGCCTTCGATCCAGCGCTTGAGCACGGGCAGCTCGTCCTCGGCCAGGCCGAAGCGTTCGCGCACGGCCTGGACTTCGAGCAGGTCCAGCACGTCGCTGGCGGCGAAGCGGCTGTCGGGCAGGGCCAGCAGCGCCTCGAGGGCCACCAGCAGCGGCTCGCGCCCACGCTGGCCCTGGTCGGCGACGGTGAAGGGAATGTGCCGCGGGTCACTGCGCGTCAGCCGGCCGAAGACGGCCTCGATATGGGGGGCGTAGGCATCCACGTCCGGCAGCATCACGATCACGTCGCGCGGCTGCAGCGTGGGGTCCGCGTCGAAGCGGGCCAGCAGCTGGTCGTGCAGCACTTCCACCTCGCGCTGCGGCGAATGGGCGGTGTGGAAGCGCAGCGAGATGTCGCGCGCCGGGTCGACGGCGGGCCAGCGGGCACGGGTCTCGGCCAGGGGGCGCAGCTCCAGGATGTCGTCCTGCAGCTGGCGCAGCAGGCTGTGCTCGGGCGGCGTGTCATCGCTGAAGAGGTCGATGCGGCCGCTGCCGATGCCGGCCCAGGCGCCGCGGTAGCGGTCGGGTTCGTCGAAGCCGTCGATCAGGTGCAGGTAGTCGCGGCCCTGCTTGCCCCAGGCGGCCAGCAGCGGATGGGCATGCTGGTGCAGCGCGGCCTCGTCCAGCACGGCGGGCATGCCGGGGCGGCGCGCCTGACGGCGGTAGGCGCCGCGCAGCAGGTCCTGGTCGGCCACGATGTCGGTCCAGTGGTGGCGGCAGGGGTTGTGCACGAAGAGCATCACCTGCGCGTGCCGCGCCAGGGCCGCCAGCGCCTGCAGCGTCTGCGCGGGCAGGGCGGAGATGCCGAAGACGATCACCCGCCGCGGCAGGCCCGCCGGGGGCGGGCCTTCGTGCGCGGCCAGGGTGTCGATGAAGCGCTGGTGCACGCCGGCGCGGCTGCCCGCCAGGCCCTGCGTCGCATCAGCCGGTGCGCGGCCGTCCAGATCGTCGAGCAGGGCGCGCCACAGGCGGGCCTGCCAGTGCTGGTCCTCGGGCAGCGGGCGGGTGCCGCCGCGCAGCGTCTGGAGCTGGTCGCGGCCGGCGGCCCAGTCCTGCAGCCAGTCGGCGCGGTAGACCTGGTACTGGTCGAACAGGTCGGCCAGCCGCAGTGCCAGCTGGTGGCACTTGCGGGATTCGGGATCGTGGGCCAGGAATCGGGCCAGCGGCGCGAAGCGCGGATCGGTCTCGGCCGCGCGGGCGGTGAGGGCAGGCAGCAGGCGCATCAGCCGCCAGGCGAGCGGCGCCTCGTCCAGCGGCGAGCGCTCGGGCACCGTGTCGGCGCCCAACACCGCGCGGTAGGCCCGCCACAGAAACTGCGCCGGCAGCTGCACGTCGAAGGCCGCCGTGATGCCCAGCCCGCCGCGGGCCGGATCGGCCGCCAGCGCCAGCTTGAGCCACTGCGCGATGCCGTTGCTCTGCACCAGCACCACCTCGTCCTCCAGCGGCGCGAGCGGATGCCGCGCCAGCCAGGCCACGAGCAACTGCCGCAGGTCTTCCGGCCGGTTGCCGTGCAGGACCATCAGGCCGGGCTGCAGGGGGGGCGTGGCGAAGGAATCGGTCATGGCGGGCAGCGGCCGGCCATGTTAGCGGCCGGGGCAGGCGCGGGTTTTTACAATCGCGCCCCCATGAATCTGCCCACCTACACCCGCGCCCAGCAGCTGCCGGCCATCCTGGCCCAGCGCATTGCCATCCTCGACGGGGCCATGGGCACCATGATCCAGCGCTTCAAGCTCAGCGAGGCGCAGTACCGCGGCGAGGGCTACACCGGCCCCGGGGCCGTGGGCGATCGTTTCAAGGACTTCCACAAGGACGTGAAGGGCAACAACGAGCTGCTGTCCCTGACCCGCCCGGACGTCATCCGCGACATCCACGAAGGCTATCTGGCGGCCGGCGCCGACCTGATCGAGACCAACACCTTCGGTGCCACCACCATCGCGCAGGAGGACTACGACATGGCCGGCCTGGCGCGCGAGATGAACTTGGCCAGCGCCCGCCTGGCGCGCGAGGCCTGCGACAAGTTCAGCACGCCGGACAAGCCGCGCTTCGTGGCCGGCGCCCTGGGCCCGACGCCGCGCACCGCCAGCATCAGCCCCGACGTGAACGACCCGGGCGCCCGCAACATCGACTTCGAGACCTTGCGCGCCGCCTACTACGAGCAGACCGCCGCGCTGGTCGAGGGCGGCTCGGACGTGCTGCTGGTCGAGACCATCTTCGACACCCTCAACGCCAAGGCCGCGCTCTTCGCCATCGACGAGTACTTCGAGGCCAGCGGCGAATGCCTGCCGATCATCATCAGCGGCACCGTCACCGACGCCTCGGGCCGCATCCTGAGCGGCCAGACCGTCACCGCCTTCTGGCACAGCGTGCGCCATGCGCGCCCGCTGGCCGTTGGCCTGAACTGCGCCCTGGGCGCCGCGCTGATGCGGCCCTATGTGCAGGAACTCAACCGCGTGGCGACCGACACCTTCATCAGCTGCTACCCCAACGCCGGCCTGCCCAACCCGATGAGCGAGACCGGCTTCGACGAGACGCCCGACGTCACCTCGCGCCTGGTGCACGAATTCGCCGCCGACGGCCTGGTCAACATCGTCGGTGGCTGCTGCGGCACCACCCCCGACCACATCGCCGCCATCGGCGCCGCCGTCGGTCCGATGACGTCGCGCGGCGTGCAGGGCGCGCGCTTTTACCGCGAAGCCGCCTGAGCGCCTGCCCGGACATCCCGACATCGGGCCGCGGAGCAGGCCACGCGGGAGCGCGCGCGGAACCGGCTTTGCCGGGCCGCTGCGTGCGCCCCCTTGAGGGGGAGGCGCCGCAGGCGCCAAGGGGGTGGGCCTACTTCAACCAGCCGCGCTTTCTAAAGTAGAGCATCGGCCCGACGGCGCTGGCTGCCATCAGCAGCAGCACGTACGGATACCCCAGGCTCCACTCCAACTCGGGCATGAACTTGAAGTTCATGCCGTAGATGCTGGCGATCAGCGTCGGCGGCAGCAGCGCCACGCTGGCCACCGAGAAGATCTTGATGATCTTGTTCTGGTTGATGTTGATGAAGCCGACCGTGGCGTCCATCAGGAAGTTGATCTTGTCGAACAGGAAGGCGGTGTGGCTGTCCAGCGATTCGATGTCGCGCAGGATCTGCCGCGCCTCCTCGAACTGGTCGGCATTGAGCATGCGGCTGCGCATCATGAAGCTCACCGCGCGGCGGGTGTCCATCACGTTGCGGCGGATGCGGCCGTTCAAGTCTTCCTGGCGCGCGATCAGGCCCAGCACCTCGCCGGCGATTTCGTCGCTCACGTTGCCCTTGAGCACCAAGTTGCCGGCGGCTTCGAGCTCGTCGTAGATGCCTTCGAGCGTGTCGGCCGAGTATTCGGCGTCGGCGTCGAAGAGCTTGAGCAGCACCTCCTTGGCGTCCTCGATCAGCCCCGGCGCGCGGCGCGCGCGCATGCGCAGCAGGCGGAACACCGGCACGTCCTCGTCGTGGATCGAGAACAGCACGCCGCGGCTCTTCAGTTCGGCGTTGTGCTGGTTGAGGATGAAGGCGACGCGCACGCTGCGCGGCTCGTCGGCGTCGGCGATCAAGAAGTCGCTGCGCACATGCAGGTCGCCGTTGTCCTCTTCGTAGAAGCGGGCCGACTCCTCGATGTCCTCGTCGGTCACGTCCTCGGGAATGGACAGGCCGTAGTACTGCTTGACCCAGCGCTTCTCGTCCGGGCTGGGCGACTCCAGGTCGACCCAGATGGGCTGGAAGCGGGACAGCTCCTCCAGCGACTCGATTTCCTCCTGGACGAGGCGGCCGTTGGCGAGCGTGAAGATGTTGAGCATGGCGTGCTCCCCTGAAAGCGAAGGCGTTGCGGGACGATGGGCGACAGGAAGGGGGTGGTTGGCGCTTTCAGCCCGCCACCCGCGCACCGGCCGGCACGCGCGACGCGAAGGTCAGAAGGGAGCTGAAAGCTGCCGAGACGGGGAGGTGTCCAAGGTCGGTACTCCGGTAAAGCAGCGGGCGCGATTATGCACCGCAGCAGGGCGTGAAATGCCCCGATCTGGATGGGCATCCAGTACATTTGTGGCGTCATGTCCACCCTTGTGAACGAAGCGTCCACGGTCGCCGCCGACACCGTGGCCGGGCGCCTGGAAGCGGCCCTGGCCGGGCTCAACGAAGACCAGCGGGCAGCCGTCCTGCACGGCGTCGGCGAGCGCGCGATGCCGGGCGGGCCGCTGCTGGTCATCGCCGGTGCCGGGGCCGGCAAGACCAGCACGCTCGCCCACCGGGTCGCCCACCTGCTGGCCGCGGGCGCCGACCCGCAGCGCATCCTGCTGCTGACCTTCTCGCGCCGTGCCGCGCAGGAGCTGACCCGCCGCGCCGGCCTGGTCGCCGCCCGCGTGCTCGGCCTCGCAGAAGGCAGCCTGCCGGCGCTGCCCTGGGCCGGCACCTTCCACGGTGTCGGCGCACGGCTGCTGCGCGACCATGCGGTCCAGCTCGGGCTGGACCCGGACTTCACCGTCCACGACCGGGGCGATGCCGAAGACCTGATGGGCTGGGTGCGCCACGCCCGCGGCCTGTCGCAGACGGCCCGGCGCTTTCCCCTCAAGGGCACTTGCCTGGCCATCTACTCGCGCGTGGTCAACACCCGGCTGCCGCTGGCCGAGGTGCTGCGCCAGTCCTTCCCCTGGTGCGCCGAATGGCAGGAACAGCTGCCGGCCCTGTTCGCCGACTATGTGGACGCCAAGGCCCAGCAGAACGCGCTGGACTTCGACGACCTGCTGCTCGCCTGGGCCACGATGATGGAAGAACCGGCCCTCGCCGCACAGGTGAGCGCCCGCTTCGACCATGTGCTGGTCGACGAATACCAGGACACCAACCGGCTGCAGGACGAGATCCTTCGCCGCCTCAAGCCCGACGGCCGTGGTGTCACGGCCGTCGGCGACGACGCCCAGGCCATCTACGGCTTCCGCGGCGCGACGGTGCGCAACATCCTGGACTTTCCGGCCGCCTTCGACCCGCCGGCGCGCGTGCTCATGCTGGAGCGCAACTACCGCAGCACGCCGCCGATCCTCAACGCCGCCAATGCCGTCATGGACCATGCCCAGGAGCGCCATGCCAAGCGCCTGTGGACCGACCGCCCGAGCGCGGGCCGTCCGCAGCTGGTGCTGGTGCCCGACGAGGCGCACCAGGCCACCTGGGTGGCCGACCGCGTGCTGGCCCACCGCGAAGGCGGTCTGGCGCTCAAGCGGCAGGCAGTGCTGTTCCGCACGGCCAGCCACAGCGCGGCGCTGGAGCTGGAACTGGTGCGCCGCAACATCCCCTTCGTGAAGTTCGGCGGCCTCAAATTCCTGGAAGCGGCCCACGTCAAGGACCTGCTCGCGCTGATGCGCTTCGTGCACAACCCGCGCAGCCGGCTGGCGGGCTTCCGCACGGTGCAGCTCATTCCCGGCATCGGTCCCGCGACCGCAGGCCGGCTGATGGACGCGATGCAGGCTGCCGCCGACCCGGCCGCCGCGCTGGCCGCCTTCGTGCCGCCACCCATGGTGCGCGAGGCCTGGCAGGACTTCGCCCGCGCCTGGCAGGCGCTCAAGGCCGGCGGCGATGGCTGGCCACAGGAGCTGGCCATCGCCATCGACTGGTACGCGCCGCACCTGGAGCGCCTGTACGAGGCCGCGCCGCTGCGACTGGGCGATCTGCAGCAACTGGCCGAACTGGCCCGCGGCTACGCGTCGCGCGAGCGCTTCCTGACCGAGCTGACCCTCGACCCGCCCGACGCCACCAGCGACCGGCCCGGCCCGCCGCTGCTCGACGAGGACTACCTCATCCTCTCGACCATCCATTCCGCCAAGGGCCAGGAATGGAACTCGGTGCACGTGCTCAACGTGGTCGACGGCTGCATGCCGGCCGACGTGGCGCAGGGCGCGCACGAGCTGGAGGAGGAGCGGCGCCTGCTCTACGTCGCCATGACGCGCGCCCGGGAACACCTGCACCTGCTGGTGCCGCAGCGCTTCCATGTCACGCAGCAGTCGCGCTTCGGCGACCGGCATCTGTATGCAGGCCGCACTCGCTTCATCCCCGATGCGGACCTGCACCATTTCGACCGCGTGACCTGGCCGCCACCGCCGCCCGTCGTGCCCCATGCCCCTGTCCCGCCCGAGGTCTTGGACCTGCGCCAGCGCCTGCGCGCCGCCTGGCGTCCGGGCTCTTGAATGCGGGCCCCCGCGCTATCGAAGATGCAGCGGCGCGAACATCTCCTGATGGCGCTCAAACATTCCTCCATTGCAATTCGATGACGCCGCGCGCATAGTGAATTCAACGCGCCGACGCGCCTTCATCCCACATCGTCAGACCGCCCCGCCGACATCCCGCATTGCCTCGCGCACCCGCTTGAGTTCCGCCGGCCGGCGCCTTCCTTTCGAAGAACCGGCCATTTCCCCAACCGTCAATTCCAGGAGGTCATTCATGAATTTGACGATCAGCGGCCATCACCTCGACGTCACGCCTTCGCTGCGCAGCTACGTCACCACCAAGCTCGACCGCATCACGCGGCACTTCGACCGCGTGGTGGACGTCAAGGTGATCCTTACCGTGGAGAAGCAGAAGGAAAAGGAACGCCGGCAACGCGCCGAATGCAGCATCCACGTGAAGGGCAACGACATGTTCGCCGAGTCCAGCCATGCCGACCTGTATGCGGCGGTGGACGAACTCATGGACAAGCTCGACCGCCAGGTCGTCCGCCACAAGGACCGTCTCCAGGATCATGGACATCCCTCGCCCAAGCGCCTGATGTGAAGTCCCGCAGGCGACACCGCCTGCCATGCCGCCGAGCCCCTGCTCGGGGCAAATCCTCTTGAAAAGCCGCCTCCGGGCGGCTTTTCCATGTCTGGTACAAGGGTTAGCCCGGGTGCATAATCGCGCCCCGATTCGCCCCCCACCATGAACCGACTCGCATCCATCCTGCCGTCCGCTCAAGTGCTCGTGAGCGTGGACGCCACCAGCAAGAAGCGTGCTTTCGAGGAAGCGGGCCTGCTGTTCGAGAACCTGCACGGCCTCGGCCGCGCGCTCATCACCGACAGCCTGTTCGCCCGCGAGCGTCTCGGTTCGACCGGTCTGGGCCATGGCGTGGCCATCCCGCACGGTCGCATCAAGGGCCTGAAATCGCCGATGGCGGCGGTCTTCCAGCTGGCCCATCCCATCGGTTTCGACGCGCCCGACGAGCAGCCCGTGGCGCTGCTCATCTTCCTGCTGGTGCCGGAGACGGCCACGCAGAAGCATCTGGAGATCCTCTCCGAGATCGCCGAGATGCTGAGCGATGCGCCCCTGCGCGAGAAGATCAAGAGCAGCGTCGACGCCAGCGAGCTGCATGCCCTGATCGCGGGCTGGCGCTCGGCCCAGGTGGTCTGAGGGGCGCACGCCCCGGGGCTCGCGCCCTTTCCTGCTTTCTCATGACGTCGCGCGGGTGCCCCGACGGGGGCTCGCCTCTGTGGACAATGGCCGCATGAAGCCCACCGTCATCAGTGCCGATGCGATGTTCGAGGATTTCCGCGGCTCCCTGCGCTGGGAGTGGCTGGCGGGCCTCGGCGCCTCGGAGCGGCAGTTCGACCCCGAGGTCATCAGCAATGCCCGCTCGGCCGCCGACCTGGTCGGCTATCTGAACTACATCCATCCCTACCGCGTGCAGATCATGGGCGCTCGCGAGGTCGCGTACCTCACGCGCGGATCGCCCGAGGACTGCGCCCGGCGCGTGGCCCGCATCGTCACGCTGGAGCCGCCCATGCTGGTGCTGGCCGATGGCCAGGCCGCGCCGGACGAACTGCTGTCCATCTGCGAGCGGGCGCAACTGCCGCTCTTCGCCACCCGCGAATCCTCGGCCTTCGTCATCGACGTGCTGCGGGCCTACCTGTCCAAGCACTTCGCCGAGCGCACCTCGATGCACGGCGTGTTCATGGACATCCTGGGCATGGGCGTGATGATCACCGGCGAATCGGGCCTGGGCAAAAGCGAACTGGGTCTGGAGCTGATCTCGCGCGGCAATGGCCTGGTGGCCGACGACGCGGTCGACCTGTTCCGCATCAACCAGGCCACCATCGAGGGCCGCTGTCCCGACCTGCTGCAGAACCTGCTGGAGGTGCGCGGCATCGGCCTGCTGGACATCAAGGCCATCTTCGGCGAGACGGCGGTGCGCCGGAAGATGCGGCTCAAGCTCATCGTGCACCTCGTGCGCCGCGACTCCTTCGAGCGCGACTACGAGCGCATGCCCGCCGAGCCGCTCACGCAGGACGTGCTGGGCGTGCCGATCCGCAAGGTGGTCATCCAGGTGGTGGCCGGCCGCAACATCGCCGTGCTGGTCGAAGCCGCCGTGCGCAACTCCATCCTGCAACTGCGCGGTATCGACACCTATGCCGATTTCGTCGCCCGCCACCACAAGGCGATGGAAAACGGCGGCGCGTGAGCCGCAGTCCTCCGAATGAACAAAGCCCCGGAAGGGGCTTCGTTCATTGATGAGCCGTTGTTCAGCGGCAGGCGGGCCGTCTTTAGACGGCATCGGCTGGCTCCTGCTTCCCCTGATCAAAAGGCCGCGGAGCAGGCCATGTCAGGGCACCCGAGGAACTGGCTTTGCCAGGCCTCTGGGTGCGCCCCCCTCCAAGCCGAAGGCGCCAGAGAGGGGCTGAGGGCCGCGGCTCCAAGACTGCCAGTGCAGGCTTGGACGTGCCCGAAGAGCAGCCGCCTCTGGCGGCCGCCCGGAGCCGCGAAGCGGCATGGGGGGTGTTTATCGGTTTCTACAGTCGTTGCACACGCCGTAGAGCGACATGGCATGGTCCTGCAACTCCCAGCCCTTGTCCTTGGCGATCATCTGCTGGCGGCGCTCGATCTCGGCGTCGTAGAACTCCTCGACCTTGCCGCAGACGGTGCACACGAGGTGGTCGTGGTGCGTGCCCTCATTGAGTTCGTAGACGGCCTTGCCGCTCTCGAAGTGGCTGCGCTCCAGGATGCCGGCCTGCTCGAACTGGGTCAGCACGCGGTACACGGTGGCCAGGCCGATGTCGGAGCGCTCGTTCAGCAGCACGCGGAACACGTCTTCGGCCGTCATGTGGCGCTGGCCGCCGGTCTGGAAGATCTCCAGGATCTTCAGGCGGGGAAGGGTGGCTTTGAGGCCGGTGCTCTTGAGTTCTTCGATGTTGCCCATGGTGGATTCCGGCATTGGCGAGGCGGGTGGCATGCCCGCGCTGCCTGTGGGTCGGAGCCGCCCTGGCAGAGGCCGGCCGCTACAATGCCCGGATCATATCGCCACGCTTTTTCCCCATGCCTGGACAACTTCTCCGCCCGAGCGGCTTTCGTCTGGCGGCCGTCCTGCTGGTCGGCGTCGGCATCGCCGGCTGCAGCAGCACCGGTGATCGTGTGCGCGGCGCCCTCAACGCGATCACGCCGTACAAGGTCGAGGTGGTGCAGGGCAACTTCGTCTCCAAGGAGCAGGTGGACGCCCTCAAGACCGGCATGTCGCGCCAGCAGGTGCGCGAGATCCTGGGCACGCCGCTGCTCACCGACGTCTTCCATGCCAACCGCTGGGACTACGTTTTCACCATCCGCCGCCAGGGCGTCGAGCCGCAGCAACGCCGCCTGACGGTGTTCTTCGAGGGCGACACGCTGGCCCGCTTCGAGGGCGACACCATGCCTTCCGAAGAGGAATTCGTCGCCACGCTGGACACCCGCAAGCGCAGCGGCAAGGTGCCCGAGCTGCAGGCCTCGGAAGACGAGCTCAAGAAATTCAAACCGGCCGTGTCCGCGTCGCCCACGCAGGACCTGCCGCGCAGCACCCAGCCGCTGCCGCCGAGCTACCCGCCGCTCGAAACCCGCTGAACCTTCTCCCCAGGCCGCCGGTCGCCGCCGTCGCAACGCGGCCGGCCCGGCGGCCTTTGTTGTTCTTGCCCTCCCGCACCGAAAGCGAACGCGCATGACCGCCGCTCCCGTCGCCTCCTCTCCGTCTTTCGCCTCGCACCGCATCGCCGTCGCGGGCGCCTCCGGCCGCATGGGCCACATGCTGATCGAGGCGGTGCGCGCCGCGGACGACTGCCAGCTGGCCGGCGCCCTCGACCGCGAAGGCAGCCCCACGCTGGGCGGCGATGCGGGCGCTTTCCTGGGCTTTGCCTCCGGCGTGGCCGTGACGGCCGACCTGCGGACTGGCCTCGCCGGTGCGCAGGTGCTGATCGACTTCACCCGCCCCGAAGGCACGATGGCCCATCTGGCCGTCTGCCGCGAGCTGGGTGTGCAGGCCGTGATCGGCACCACCGGCTTCAGCGATGCGCAGAAGGCCGAGATCGCCGAGATCGCCAAGGACATCGCCATCGTCATGGCGCCCAACATGAGCGTCGGCGTCAACGTCACCTTCAAGCTGCTGGAGATGGCGGCCAAGGCGCTTTCCACCGGCTACGACATCGAGGTCATCGAGGCCCACCACCGCCACAAGGTGGACGCCCCCTCGGGCACCGCGCTCAAGATGGGCGAGGTGATCGCCGACGCGCTGGGCCGCGACCTGAAGGACTGCGCCGTCTACGCCCGAGAAGGCGTCACGGGCGAGCGCGACCCCTCCACCATCGGCTTCGCCACCATCCGCGGCGGTGACATCGTGGGCGACCACACCGTGCTGTTCGCCGGCACGGGCGAGCGCATCGAGATCTCGCACAAGTCCAGCAGCCGCGCCGGCTATGCCCAGGGCAGCCTGCGCGCGGTGCGCTTCCTGGCCGGCCAGAAGGCCGGCCTGTTCGACATGTTCGACGTGCTCGGCCTGCGCTGAGCGCGCCATCCCCTCCAACGCGACCGCGCGAGCAGACGATGGGTGCCCTTTCGCTGCTGGACCAGGCCGACGCCGTCGGCCGCGGCGTCGCCTTGTTGCTGCTGCTGATGTCGGTGGCCAGCTGGGTCACGCTGCTGTGGAAAGCGTGGGTGCTGCGCGGCGGCGCCGGCCGGCTGGCCCGCGCGGTGGCGCTCTTCTGGCAGGCGCCGGACGTGGGCGAGGGCGTGGCCCGACTGGCAGGACTCGACCCGCGCCGCCATGTGCTGCCGCTGGCGCAGGCCGTGCAGTCGCTGCCTGCGCGCACGGCGCCCGACACGTTGCAGGCCCTGGGCCAGCCGCAGGCCCCGCTCACCCGGGCGCTGCGCGATGCGCTGCAGGCCGTGCTGCGCCAGCTGCAGGCGGGGCAGATCCTGCTGGCCACCATCGGCGCCACCGCCCCCTTCGTCGGCCTGCTCGGCACGGTGTGGGGCATCCATGGCGCGCTGGTGAGCATCGCGGGCCAGGCGGGCGGCTTCACCATCGACAAGGTGGCCGGCCCGGTGGGCGAGGCGCTGATCATGACCGCCTTCGGCCTGGCCGTGGCCCTGCCGGCCGTGGCGGCCTACAACGTCTTCGGCCGCATCATCGGACACATGGAGGCCGAGCTCGAAGGCTTCGCGCACGACCTGCTGGCCGTGTTCGCACCCGAGCCGGCGACGGCACCGATGCCCCCTGCGCGGCCGATGCCGGTGACGGCCTGATCGCCGCTCTGCCGCTTGCTACAGCCGGGCGAGCTCTCATCCCCACCAAGCAGGACGACCCCGCACCATGGCCTTCGGCCGCAGCACCGACCGCCTGAACCCGCGCACCGGCCCCGCTGCGCGGCCCATGGCCGACATCAACGTCACGCCGCTGGTGGACGTGATGCTGGTGCTTCTGGTGATCTTCATCGTCACGGCGCCGCTGATGGCCAGCTTGATCCGCCTCGACCTGCCCGCTGCAGGGGCCGCCGCGCCGGTGGAGCAGCCGCGCGCCATCACCGTGGCGCTGGACGCGCAGGGCCACCTGTTCGTGGACGACCAGCCCGTTGCCGATGCCAACGCGCTGACGCAGCGGCTGCGCACCGCCGCCGCGGGCGTGCCGGACATCGAACTGCAACTGCGCGCCGACCGCAGCCGGCCCTATGGCGAGATCGTCACGCTGATGGATGCGGCGCGCGAGGCGGGCATCCAGCGCATCGGCTTCGTGGCCGAGCCGGCGTCCATCGATCGCGCTGGCGCGTCGCCACGCTGAGCAACTGCGTCGGCCGGCGCATCGGCCAAAAGCAGGCTTGGCCGCCGGTCCGTGGCCGACCGCCTCTTGCCCCGCAGCGGCGCCAAACGGTGACCGCGCGCCGCCCTCAGCCCGCCTTGCCCAGCACCACCGGCCTGGTGCGCCAGATGTCGTGTGCGTACTCGGCGATGGTGCGGTCGGACGAGAACGCCCCCATGCCCGCCACGTTCAGGATGGCCTTGCGCGCCCAGGCGTCGGCGTCGCGGTAGAGCGCGTCCACCTCGGCCTGCTTGGCCACGTAGGCCGCGTAGTCGGCCAGCAGCAGGTAGTGGTCGCCCCAGTTCACCAGCGTGTCGAACAGGCCCTGGTAGCGCCCCGGCTCGCCCGCCGAGAAGGCGCCCGACTGGATCGCGTCCAGCGTGCGCTTGAGCTCGGCATTGCCTTCGTAGAAGTCGCGTGGCCGGTAGCCCTTGGCGCGGATCTCGGCCACCTGCGGCGTGGTGTTGCCGAAGATGAAGATGTTGTCGTCGCCGACGTTCTCCTTCATCTCCACGTTGGCGCCGTCCAGCGTGCCGATGGTCAGCGCGCCGTTGATGCCGAACTTCATGTTGCCGGTGCCCGAGGCCTCGGTGCCGGCGGTGGAGATCTGCTCCGACAGGTCGGCCGCCGGCATGATGATCTCGGCCAGGCTCACGGAGTAGTTGGGCAGGAACACCACCTTCAGCAGCTTGCCCACGCGCTCGTCGGCGTTGATGACGGCGGCCACGTCGTTGATGAGCCGGATCACCTGCTTGGCGGTGAAGTAGGCCGAGGCCGCCTTGCCCGCGAAGATCACGACGCGCGGCACATGGTGGCCGTGCGGATCGTCCAGGATGCGGTGGTAGCGCGTGATGACGTGCAGCACGTTCAGCAGCTGGCGCTTGTATTCGTGGATGCGCTTGACCTGCACGTCGAACATGGCGTCGGTGTCCACCACCACGCCCATGTGCTGCTCGATCCAGTTGGCCAGGCGCAGCTTGTTCTCGCGCTTGGCATGGCGGAAGGCGCGCACGAAGGTGGGCTGCTCGGCCATGGGCTTGAGGGCTTCGAGCTGCGACAGGTCGCGCCGCCAGCCGCGGCCGATGCGCTTGTCCAGCAGCGCGGCCAGCGGCGGGTTGGCCTGGGCCAGCCAGCGGCGCGGCGTGACGCCGTTGGTCTTGTTGTTGAAGCGCTCCGGGAAGAGCCGCGCGAAGTCCGCGAAGATGGACTGCTTCATCAGCTCCGAATGCAGCGCCGACACGCCGTTGACCGAATGGCTGGCCAGCACCGCCAGGTAGGCCATGCGCACGCGCCGCTCGCCCGACTCGTCCACCAGCGACAGCCGGCGCATCAGGTCGGTGTCCTGGCCCACCTGGGCGGCCACCTCGCCCAGGAAGCGGGCGTTGATGTCGAAGATGATCTGCAGGTGGCGCGGCAGCACGCGGCCCAGCATTTCGACCGGCCAGGTCTCCAGCGCCTCGTGCATCAGCGTGTGGTTGGTGTAGCTGAAGACCTTCTGCGTCTGGGCCCAGGCCTCGTCCCAGCCCACGTCGTATTCGTCCACCAGCAGGCGCATCAGCTCGGGCACGGCCAGCACGGGGTGCGTGTCGTTCAGGTGGATGCTGACCTTCTCGTGCAGCTGGTCGAAGCCCGTGTGGGTGCGCAGGTATCGGCGAACCAGGTCCTGCACGCTGGCGCTGCAGAAGAAGTACTCCTGGTGTAGGCGCAGCTCCTTGCCCGAGAGCGTGGAGTCGTCGGGGTAGAGCACGCGCGAGACGTTCTCGGAGTGGTTCTTGGTCTCGACCGCCTCGAAGTAATTGCCGCGGTTGAAGGCCGAGAGGTCGATCTCTTCGGTGGCGCGGGCCGACCACAGCCGCAGCGTGTTGGTGGCCTGCGTGCCGTAGCCCGGAATGATGGTGTCGTAGGCGATGGCCAGCACGTCGTGGGTGCCCACCCACTTGGCGGTGCCGTAGGCCTGGCGGCCTTCCACATGGCCGCCGAAGCGCACCCGGTACTTGACCTCCGGCCGCTGGAATTCCCAGGGATTGCCGCGCGTGAGCCAGTAGTCGGGCGTCTCCACCTGCTGGCCGTCGATGATGCGCTGGCGGAACATGCCGTATTCGTAGCGGATGCCGTAGCCCATGCCCGGCACGCCCAGCGTGGCCATCGAATCCAGGAAGCAGGCTGCCAGCCGGCCCAGGCCGCCGTTGCCCAGTGCCGCGTCGGGCTCGCGCTCGGCCAGGGCGCTGACGTCGATGTCGAAGTCGGCCAGCGCGGCCTTGACGGTGTCGTACAGGTCCACCGCCAGCAGGGCGTTGGTGAAGGTGCGACCGATGAGGAATTCCATCGACAGGTAGTACACGCGCTTGACGTCCTGCGCATAGCTGGCGCGCGTGGTCGCCATCCAGCGCTCGACCAGCTGGTCGCGCACGGCCAGGGCGGTGGCGGCGAGCCAGTCGTCCTGGCTGGCGGCCACCGGGTCCTTGCCGACGGCGTACATGAGCTTGGTCGCCACGGAGCGCTTGAAGGCGGCAACGTCACGATCGGGATGGTCGTATTCGAAGTCGGCTGGAGTCATGGCGTTCTTGAAAGCTTTCGTGGATGGGAAGGGGCCCGGCGCCGAAGGTTCCCCAGCATTTAATGGGCCAGGGCCTCCCGGTAGACCGTGAGATAGTGCTCAGCGGCGGTGCCCCAGTCGGCCGGCCGGCGCATGGCGGTGGCCCGCACGCGGCGCCAGTCGGCGGGTCGCTCGTACAGGGCGAAGGCCCGGCGCAGGGCGCGGGCGTAGTCCTCGCCCTCGAAGCGCTCGAAGACGAAACCGGTGGCCGTGCCCTCGGCCATGTTCTCCAGCGCGCAGTCCACCACCGTGTCGGCCAGGCCGCCCACGCGGTGCACCAGCGGCAGGGCGCCGTAGCGCAGGCCGTACATCTGCGTCAGGCCGCAGGGCTCGAAGCGCGAGGGCACCAGCACCACGTCGGCGCCGCCGAAGAGGCGGTGGGCCAGCGGCTCGTCGTAGCCGATGCGCGCAGCGATGCGCTTGGGCTGCGCGGCGGCGCGCTCGCGGAAGGCCTGCTCCATCCAGGCGTCGCCGCTGCCCAGCAAGGCCAGCTGGCCGCCGCGTTCGAGCAGCCCGTCGATGCCGCCCAGCACCAGGTGCAGGCCCTTCTGCTCGGTCAACCGGCTGATCACGATGAACAGCGGCGCGCGCTCGTCCACCGCCAGGCCCAGCTCGTGCTGCAGGGCCGCCTTGCAGCGGGCCTTGCCTGCCATGCGCCGGCCCTCGGGCATGGAAAAGCGCTGCGCCAGGTGGCTGTCGGTGGCGGGGTTCCACACCGTCTCGTCCACCGCATTGAGGATGCCGTGCAGCGCACCGCTGCGCGCGCGCAGCAGGCCGTCGAGGCCGAATCCCTGCTCGGGCGTCTGGATCTCGCGGGCGTAGGTGGGGCTGACGGTGGTGATGCGGTCGGCGTAGAACAGGCCCGCCTTCATGAAGGACACGTCGCCGTGGTATTCCAGTCCCTCGACCTGGAAGGCTTCGGGCGGCAGACCCAGCTCGGCGAAGGCCCAGCCGCCGAACTGGCCCTGGTAGGCCAGGTTGTGGATGGTGAAGACGCTGCGCACGTCCGCGCCCTGGCCGCGCTGGCGCGCGAAAGCCAGGTAGGCCGGCGCCAGGCCGGCGTGCCAGTCGTGCGCATGCAGCAGCTCGGGGCGCCACAGCGGGTCCAGCCCCTGGGCCAGCAGCGCGGCCGCCCAGCCCAGCATGGCGAAACGGCGGTGGTTGTCGCCGTAGGGCTGCTTGCCTGGTCCTTCGTAGGGGTTGCCGGGACGGTCGTACAGGGCGGGCGAATCGACCAGGTAGGTGGGCAGCAGCCGGCCGGCACCGCCGTCGATGTAGCCGAAGCGCAGCAGGGCCGGCTCGCCCCAGGGTGCGTGGAACGTCGCCACCGGCCGGGCATCGGCCACGCCGGCCGCGATGGCGGGAAAGGCGGGCAGCAGCACGCGGGCGTCGGCGCCCGCGGCCGCCAGGGCCAGGGGCAGGGCCCCGGTCACGTCGGCCAGGCCGCCGGTCTTGAGCAGCGGGAACAGCTCCGCGCTCACTTGCAGGATGCGCATCAGGCCGAGCCACCCTTTCCGTAGCTGGCGAGGTTCTCCACCGGCTGCTGCAGACCGAGCCGGCGCAGCATCTCGCGCGTGATCAGCACCACCCCGCCGGCCGTGCGCTCGAAGCGCTCGGCGTCGGCCACCGGGTCCTCGCCCACGATCAGCCCGTCGGGCAGCACGCAGGCGCGGTCGATCACCACCTTGCGCAGCTTGCAGCCGCGGCCGATGGTCACGTCGGGCAGGATCACCGCCTCCTCGATGTCGCAGAAGGAATGCACCCGCACGCCGGAGAACAGCACCGAGTTGCGCACGCCGGAGCCCGAGACGATGCAGCCGCCCGAGACGATGATGTTCACCGCCTGCCCCGGGTTGCCGTCGCGGTCGGGCACGAACTTGGCCGGCGGCAACTGGCGCTGGTAGGTCCAGATCGGCCAGTCGTCGTCGTAGATGTCCAGCTCGGGCGTGATCGAGGCCAGGTCGAGGTTGGCCGACCAGAAGGCGTCGATCGTGCCCACATCGCGCCAGTAGGGCACCACGCCCTGCACCCGGCTCACGCAGGACATGCCGAAGGGATGCGCCAGCGCCCGGCCCTCGGCCACGGCACGCGGGATGATGTTCTTGCCGAAGTCGTGCTCCGATTCGGGGTTGTCGGCGTCTTCCTCCAGCAGGCGGTAGAGGTACTCGGCATCGAAGATGTAGATGCCCATGCTGGCCAGCGCCACATCGGGCTTGCCGGGCATCGGGGGCGGGTCGGCCGGCTTCTCGATGAAGGCGGTGACGCGGCGGGATTCGTCCACGGCCATCACGCCGAAGGCCGTGGCCTCCTCGCGCGGCACCTCGATGCAGCCGACGGTGCAGCCGCCGCCGTTGGCCACGTGGTCGCGCAGCATGATGGAGTAGTCCATCTTGTAGATGTGGTCGCCGGCCAGCACCACCACGTAGTCGTGCCGGTGCGAGCGCGAGCGGATGATGTCCGCGTTCTGGTAGACGGCATCGGCCGTGCCGCGGTACCAGTGGTCTTCGCTCACCCGCTGCTGGGCGGGCAGCACCTCGACCATCTCGCCGAACTCGGCGCGCAGGAAGTTCCAGCCGCTCTGCAGGTGGCGCATGAGCGAATGCGACTTGTACTGGGTGACCACCGCCACCCGGCGGATGCCGGAGTTGATGCAGTTGGACAGCGCGAAATCGATGATGCGGAACTTGCCGCCGAAGAAGACGGCCGGCTTGGCGCGGCGGTCGGTCAGCTGCTTGAGCCGCGAGCCCCGGCCGCCGGCCAGGACCAGGGCGATGCTTCGTCGCACCAGCTGATGGGTTTCGAGGGAATGGTCCATCCCGTGAGTCTCCTGTGGGGTCGGTGTCGGTCTTGTGGAAAGCAAAGTCAGCCGTCGTCAGGCCGGCCCGGCCAGCCAGAGCGTGCCGGGCGGCACCGTCTCGTGGGTGGACAGGTTGCGCGGCGCGGTGGGTGTCTCGTCGTCGGTGGCCAGGTGCAGGTGCCAGTCGCCAGGAGGTAGCACGAACGGTGCCGGGCCATTCCCGGCGTTGACCAGCAGCAGCCAGTCACCCTCGCCCGCCTCGCCCTCGAAGCGGACGGCCATGGCGTGGGCCTGGCCGCGTTCCCAGTCGGCGGGTTCCATGGGGCGGCCTTCGGGTGCCAGCCAGCGCAGGCGGGGCTCGTTCGCGGCCGGCTCGGCGGGCCACCAGCGGGTGCGGCGCAGCGGCGCCGCCCGGCGGCGCAGGGCCGTGAGGCGGGCGGTGAAGTCCACCAGCGCGGCATCGGCGCGGGCCCAGTCGATCCAGGTGGTCTCGTTGTCCTGGCAGTAGGCGTTGTTGTTGCCGCCCTGGCTGTGGCCCAACTCGTCGCCCGCCAGCAGCATGGGCGTGCCCTGGGCGCACATCAGCGCCGCCAGCAGGGTGCGCGCCAGGCGCCGGCGGCGGGCCAGGACGGCCGCGTCGTCGGTGTCGCCCTCCACGCCCTGGTTGTGGCCGAGGTTGTGGGCATGGCCGTCGCGGCCCTGCTCGCCGTTGGCCAGGTTGTGGCGCTCGTTGTAGCTGAGCAGGTCGCGCAGGTTGAAGCCGTCGTGCGCGGTGATGAAGTTGACGCTGGCCGTGGGCGCCCGGCCGTCGTGGTGGAACTCGCCGCTGGAGCCGGCGAGCCGGTGTGCGAAGTCGCCGCGGCCCACGGCCCGGTGCAGCCAGAAGGCGCGCTGCGTGTCGCGGAAGCGGTCGTTCCACTCCAGCCAGCCGGGCGGAAAGGCGCCCAGCTGGTAGCCACCGGGGCCGATGTCCCAGGGCTCGGCGATCAGCAGCGCCTGCGAGAGCACCGGGTCCTGCAGGCAGGCGGCCAGGAAGGGTGCGCGGGCGTCGAAGCCGCCATCCGTGCCGCGGCCCAGCATGGGCCCCAGGTCGAAGCGGAAGCCGTCCACGCCCAGCTCGGTCACCCAGTGGCGCAGGGCGTCCATGGCCAGCTGCACCACGCGCGGCTCGGAGAAGTCCAGGCAGTTGCCGCAGCCGCTCCAGTTCTCGTAGAAGGCCGGGGCGTCGGCGCGCAGGCGGTAGTAGAGGGCGTTGTCGATGCCGCGCAGCGAGAGCGTCGGGCCCAGCTCGTCGGTCTCCGCGCTGTGGTTGAACACCACGTCGATCACCAGTTCCATGCCGCGCGCATGCACCGCCTCGGCGAGGGCACGGAACTCGGCCACGGGACTGCCGCCTTCGCTGGCATAGCGCGCCTCGGGCGCGAACCAGCCGATGGGGCTGTAGCCCCAGTAGTTGGCCAGGCCCAGCTTCTGCAGCCGCTCCTCGTCGGCGCGGTGCTGCACGGGCATCAGGCTCAGCGTGGTCACGCCGAGGCGATGCAGATGGTCGAGCACCGCCGGCTGGGCCAGGCCGGCATAGCGGCCGCGGTGCTCCGGCGGCACGGCCGGATGCAGCATGGTGTGGCCCTTGGGGTGCAGCTCGTAGAGCACCCGTTCGCCCGCCGCGATACGCGGCCGCGGCACGGCCAGCGGCGGCAGCGGGGCGGTCACGCGGGCCTTGAGGGCGATGGCGGCGTTGTCGCGTGGGTCGCGCACCTCGGGCTGGCCCGGGACATGGCCGAGGAAGAGGTCTTCGCCCCGGTACTGGCCGACCACCTCGCGCGCATACGGGTCCAGCAGCAGCTTGGCCGGGTTGAAGCGCTGGCCTTCGTGCGGCGCCCAAGGGCCGTGCACGCGCCAGCCGTAGACCAGCCCGGCGCGCGCCGCCGGCAGCAGGCCGTGCCAGACGCCGTCGGTGCAGTGCGCGAGCTTCAGACGCTGCTGCTCGTGGCGGCCCTCGGCGTCGAACAGGCACAGCTCCACCGCTTCGGCCCGCGGTGCGACGAGGGCGAAGTTGACGCCGCCGCCGGGCAGGAGCGTGGCGCCGAGGGGATGCGGCCGACCGGCGAGCAGGCTCATGCGAGGGTCCACCACGTCACCGCCAGCGGCGGCACGGCGATCGCCAGGTGCTGGTCCTGGCCGTGCATCGGCTCGGGCACCGTGTTGGCCATCCCGTTGACCACGCCGCTGCCGCCGAAGCGTTCGCTGTCGGTGTTGAGCACCTCGCGCCAGGCGCCGGCCCGGGGCACGCCCACGCGGTAGTCGTGGCGCACCACGGGCGTGAAGTTGGCCACCGCCAGCAGCAGGGCGCCGTCGGGGGCGCGGCGCACGAAGGCGAAGACGGACTGCGCCTCGTCGTCGTGGACCATCCATTCGAAGCCCTGCGGCTCGCAGTCCTGCTCGAACAGGGCCGGAAAGTGGCGGTACATGCGGTTGAGCTCGCGCACCAGGCGCTGCACGCCCTGGTGCGGCGCGTGGTCGAGCAACTGCCAGTCCAGGCCGCGGTCGTGGCTCCATTCGCGCGTCTGGGCGAACTCGCCACCCATGAACAGCAGCTTCTTGCCCGGATAGGCCCACTGCCAGCCGTACAAAAGCCGCAGCCCGGCAAAGCGCTGCCAGTCGTCGCCGCCGGCCATCTTGTCGATGAGCGGGCCCTTGCCGTGCACCACCTCGTCGTGCGACAGCGGGAGCACGAAGTTCTCGCTGTGGGCGTACATCAGGCCGAAGGTGATCTGCCGGTGCTGGTGGCGGCGGTGCAGCGGATCGGTGTGGGCGTAGGCCAGCGTGTCGTTCATCCAGCCCATGTTCCACTTGTAGTGAAAGCCCAGGCCGCCCGCCTCGGGCGGTTGGGTGACCCGCGGGAAGCTGGTCGATTCCTCGGCGAAGGTGACGGCGCCGGGCCGCTCGGTGCCCACCACCTGGTTCATGCGGCGCAGGAAGGCGATGGCCTCCAGGTTCTCGCGGCCGCCGTGTTCGTTGGGCAGCCACTCGCCGTGCGGGCGGCTGTAGTCCCGGTACAGCATGGAGGCCACCGCATCCACCCGCAGGCCATCGATGCCGAAGCGCTCCAGCCAGTAAAGCGCATTGCCGACCAGGTAGTTGCACACCTCGGTGCGCTTCCAGTTGTAGATGAGCGTGTTCCAGTCGCGGTGGAAGCCCTCGCGCCGGTCCTCGTATTCGTACAGCGCCGTGCCGTCGAAGCGCGCAAGGCCATGTGCATCGGTGGGAAAGTGGGCCGGCACCCAGTCCAGGATCACGCCCAGCCCGGCGGCATGGGCGGCCTGAACGAAATGGCGGAAGTCCTCCGGCGTGCCGAAGCGCGAGGTCGGCGCATACAGGCCGATGGGCTGGTAGCCCCAGGAGCCGTCGAAGGGATGTTCGCTGACGGGCAGCAGCTCCAGGTGGGTGAAGCCCAGCCCGGCGGCATAGGGCACCAGCGTCTCGGCCAGCTCGCGGTAGCTGAGCCATTCATGGCCGTTCTTGCGGCGCCAGGAGCCCAGGTGCACCTCGTAGATGCTGATGGGCGCGTCGCGCCGGTTGGCGGCAGCGCGCTCGGGCGGCAGCGGCAGGGGCGGCGGCAATTCGCGCACCACGCTGGCGGTGCCGGGCCGCAGGCGGGCGCCGAAGGCGTAGGGGTCGGCCTTCCGCAGCAGCGCCCCGTCCGCGGCCAGGATCTCGAATTCGTAGGCATCGCCCGGCTGCACGTGCGGCGCGAAGATCTCCCACACGCCGCATTCGGGGCGCCGCCGCATCAGGTGGCGGCGACCGTCCCAGGTGTTGAAGTCGCCCACCACCGACACCCGTCGCGCATGCGGCGCCCAGACGGCAAAGGCCACGCCGTGCACGCCGGCCTGGACGCGCGGATGCGCGCCCAGCACCTCGAAGGGCCGCAGGTGCGTGCCTTCGGCCAGCAGCCACACGTCCAGGTCGGACAGCACGGGCCCGAAGCGGTAGGGGTCGTGCAGGCGGGAGGCATGGCCGTCGTCCCACTGCACCTGCAACAGGTAGCCCAGTTCGGCCGGGGCGGCGGGCACCAGGGCGGCGAAGACATCCGAGTCGCCCTGGCGCTGCAGCACCGCCAGCGGATCGCCCGAGGCCGCATGCAGCACCGCCACCTGACGCGCCCCCGGCAGCAGGGCCGCGATGCGCAGCCCGCCGGCCACGCGGTGCGGGCCGAGCACGGCGAAGGGGTCGCCATGCTCGGCCCGCATGAGGGACTGGATTTCGCCGTCGGAAAGCATTCGGAAAAGGGGGAAGGCGAAGAGGACGCCGCAGGGGTTCCAAATGTAGCGAATACCCTGCGCCGTCCGGCGGGACGGGAGGCCAGGGCGGTACCGGTGGTCGCCCGCGCCGCAAGCGAGAAACGGGCCACCCCGTGCGGCCTGCGCCAAGCCCTGATAATCGCCGGTCCCCGGCCCGCCCTGCGCCGGGCGCCTGTGCCAAGCCCATGAATCCCACCTACCAACCGAGTGAAGTCGAGTCCGCCGCCCAGGCCGACTGGACCGCCGCCGATGCCTACCGCGTGACCGAAGTCGCGGGCAAGAAGAAGTACTACGCCTGCTCCATGCTGCCGTACCCCAGCGGCAAGCTGCACATGGGCCATGTGCGCAACTACACCATCAACGACATGCTGGCGCGCTACCTGCGCATGAGCGGCTACAACGTGCTCATGCCCATGGGCTGGGACGCCTTCGGCCTGCCGGCGGAGAACGCGGCGCTCAAGAACGGCGTGCCGCCGGCCAAGTGGACGTACGAGAACATCGCGTACATGAAGGGCCAGCTCCAGGCCATGGGCCTGGCCATCGACTGGAGCCGCGAGGTCGCCACCTGCGACCCCAGCTATTACAAGTGGAACCAGTGGCTGTTCCTCAAGATGCTCGAGAAGGGCATCGCCTACCGCAAGACCCAGGTCGTCAACTGGGACCCGGTGGACCAGACCGTGCTGGCCAACGAGCAGGTGATCGACGGCCGCGGCTGGCGCACCGGCGCGCCGGTCGAGAAGCGCGAGATCCCCGGCTACTACCTCAAGATCACCGACTACGCCGAAGAGCTGCTCGACCACGTGCAGCACAAGCTGCCCGGCTGGCCCGAGCGCGTGCGGCTGATGCAGGAGAACTGGATCGGCAAGAGCAGCGGCGTGCGCTTCGCCTTCACGCACGACATCCGCGGTGCGGACGGTGCGCCGATCCAGGACGGCCGCATGTACGTCTTCACGACGCGGGCCGACACCATCATGGGCGTGACCTTCTGCGCCGTGGCGCCGGAGCACCCGCTGGCCGCGCATGCCGCCGCCAGCAACCCCGAGATCGCCGCCTTCATCGCCGAGTGCAAGGCCGGCGGCGTGACCGAGGCCGAGCTGGCCACGCAGGAGAAGAAGGGCGTGCCCACCGGCCTCACGGTCACGCACCCGATCACCGACGAACAGGTCCCCGTCTGGGTCGGCAACTACGTGCTCATGAGCTACGGCGACGGCGCCGTCATGGGCGTGCCGGCGCATGACGAGCGCGACTTCGCCTTCGCCAACAAGTACGGCATCCCGATCGTGCAGGTGGTGCTGGTGGACGACGAGCCGCACTTCGACTTCCACAAGTGGCAGGACTGGTATGCCGACAAGGAGCGCGGCGTCACCATCAACTCCGACAACTTCAGCGGCATGCGCCACCAGGAGGCGGTGGACGCCGTGGCGCACGCGCTGGAGGAAAAGGGCCTGGGCGCCAAGAAGACCACCTGGCGCCTGCGCGACTGGGGCATCAGCCGCCAGCGCTACTGGGGCACGCCGATCCCCATCATCCACTGCCCCGACTGCGGCCCCGTGCCCGTGCCCGAGCAGGACCTGCCCGTGGTGCTGCCCACCGACTGCGTGCCCGACGGCAGCGGCAATCCGCTGAACAAGCGCGAGGACTTCCTCGCCTGCACCTGTCCCACCTGCGGCAAGCCGGCCCGCCGCGAGACGGACACGATGGACACCTTCGTGGACAGCTCGTGGTACTTCATGCGCTACTGCGACCCGGCCAACGACCAGGCCATGGTGGCCGACGGCGCCCGCTACTGGATGCGGGGCCAGGGCAATGCCGCTGGCGGCAGCGGCATGGACCAGTACATCGGCGGCATCGAGCACGCCATCCTGCACCTGCTGTACGCGCGCTTCTGGACC
The DNA here is from genome assembly GCF_056314265.1 of Pseudacidovorax sp. DMC4. NCBI lineage: Bacteria > Pseudomonadati > Pseudomonadota > Betaproteobacteria > Burkholderiales > Comamonadaceae > Pseudacidovorax > Pseudacidovorax sp. DMC4. The sequence goes on from NZ_JBQUYR010000001.1 coordinate 264,337, forward strand.
AAGGTGATGCGCGACCTGGGCCTGGTGACGATCGACGAGCCCTTCACCCGCCTGCTCACGCAGGGCATGGTGCTCAACCACATCTATTTCAAGCGCAACGCCAAGGGCGGCAAGGACTACTTCCCGCCCTCCGAGGTCACGCCCACGCTGGACGCGCAGGGCCGCATCACCGGCGGCACCACGGCCGACGGCACGGTGGTCGAGTACGGCGGCGTCGGCAAGATGGGCAAGAGCGAGCGCAACGGCGTCGACCCGCAGGAGCTGATCGAGAAGTACGGCGCCGACACCGCGCGCCTGTACACCATGTTCACCGCGCCGCCCGAGGCCACGCTGGAGTGGAACGACGCGGCGGTGGAAGGCAGCTTCCGCTTCCTGCGTCGCGTGTGGAACTTCGGCCAGGCGCTGGCCGCGATGCCCGCCGCCGATGGCGCCGCGCCCGGCAAGGCCGCCAAGGCCCTGCGCCGTGAGGTGCACACCGTGCTGCGCCAGGTCGACTACGACTACCAGCGCATGCAGTACAACACCGTCGTCTCCGGCGCGATGAAGCTGCTCAACGCGCTCGAAGGTTTCAAGGCCGAGGGCGAGGAAGGCGGCGTGGCCGCGCTGCGCGAAGGCTTCGGCATCCTGCTGCGGGTGCTCTACCCGGTCACGCCGCACCTGACGCACCAGCTGTGGAAGCAGCTCGGCTACGCGGATGCGCAGGGCGTGCTGCTCGATGCGCCCTGGCCCGTGGTCGACGAAAGCGCCCTGGCGCAGGACGAGGTCGAACTCATGCTGCAGATCAATGGCAAGCTGCGCGGCGCCGTGGTGGTGCCGGCCAGCGCCGACAAGGCCGAGATCGAGGCCCTGGCCGTGGCCAGCGAGGCCTTCACCAAGCATGCGAACGGCCAGGCCGTGAAGCGTGTGATCGTGGTGCCGGGTCGCCTGGTCAACGTGGTGGTGGCATGACGACGGGCGCGCGCCTTGCCGGGCGGCCGTCGGACACGGCGCAGCGCGTCTCGCGCCGCGGCCTGCTGGCGGGTGCGGCCATGCTGCCCGTGGCCGCGCTGCTGGGCGGCTGCGGCTTCCGGCTGCGCGGGGCCGCGCAGTTTCCCTTCCGCTCCATCGCCGTGACCGGTGTACCGGGCGTGGCCGCCGAGCTGCGCCGCGCCTTGCGCGGCCAGGGCGACCTGAAGGTGCTGGCCAACACCGACCCGGTGGCCGAGGCCGAGGCCATCTGTGAGCTCAGCGACGAGTCCCGCAACAGCGCCATCCTTTCGACCAATTCCACGGGCCAGGCCCGCGACCTGTCGATCACGCTGCAGATCAGCTACCGGCTGCGCACCAAGGACGGCCGCGAGCTGATCCCCAAGACCTCGATCACGCTGTCGCGCGACATCAGCTACAACGAGAACACCGTGCTGGCCAAGGAAGCGGAACAGAACTTCCTGTACCGCGACATGATGCAGGACATGGCCCAGCAGCTGGTGCGCCGCCTGGCGGCGGCCAAGCCGCCCGCCGCGTCCTGAGTCCGTCGTCCCGATGCAACTGGCCGCCGCCCAGCTCGACGCGCACCTGGCCAAGGGCCTGCGCACCCTCTACACCGTGCACGGCGACGAGCCGCTGCTGGTGCAGGAGGCGGCCGACGCCATCCGCACGGCGGGCCGCGCGGCCGGCTACACCGAGCGCAGCAGCTTCACCGTGGCCGGCGCCCACTTCGACTGGAGCAGCGTGCTGGCCGCGGGCGGCTCGCTCAGCCTCTTCGCCGACCGGCAGCTGATCGAGATCCGCATCCCGTCGGGCAAGCCCGGCAAGGACGGCAGTACCGCCCTGCAGCAGATCGCCGAGGGGGCCTCGGCCAGCGATGGCACGCTCACGCTGGTCTTCCTGCCGCGGCTGGACAAGATGACCAAGAGCGGGGCCTGGTTCGGTGCCCTGGAGTCGCACGGCGTCACGCTGCAGGTCGACCCGGTCGAACGCGGCGCCCTGCCGCAGTGGATCGCCCAGCGCCTGGCGCGCCAGGGCCAGCGCGTGAAGGCCGGCGAGGAGGGCCAGCGCACGCTGCAGTTCTTCGCCGACCGGGTGGAAGGCAACCTGCTCGCCGCCCATCAGGAGATCCAGAAGCTCGCCCTGCTGCACCCGCCGGGTGAGCTGGGCTGGGAACAGGTCGAGGCCGCCGTCAACAACGTGGCACGCTACGACGTGTTCAAGCTGTCGGACGCGGTGCTCTCGGGCAACGCCCCGCGCGTGGCCCGCATGCTCAGCGGCCTGCAGGCCGAGGGCGAGGCGGCGGTGCTGGTGCACTACACGCTGGCCGAGGACATCCGCGCCCTCAAGCGCGTGCGCGACGCCATGGAGGCGGGCCGTCCGCTGCCCATGGCCCTGCGCGAGAACCGCATCTGGGGCCCGCGCGAACGCGCCTTCGAGCGCGTGCTGCCGCGCCTCACCCCGCGCGCGCTGGCGCGCCTGCTGCGCGCCGCGCATGTCACCGACGGCATCGTCAAGGGCCTCAAGCAGCCCGACTGGCCCGCCGACCCCTGGCAGGCGCTGCAGCGGCTGGGGCTGATGACGGCGAAGCTGTGCGCGTGAGCGCTGCAGAAGACGCCCCCATCGCCATCGTCGGCGCCATGCACGAGGAGCTGGCGGCCCTGCTTGCCGCCATGCCCGACGAACAGGCCGAGACGGTCGCCGGCCGCCAGTTCTGGCGCGGCCACCTGGAGGGCCGGCCGGTGGTCGTGGTGCTCTCGCGCATCGGCAAGGTCGCCGCCGCCACCACGGCCGCCGTGCTGCTGGCGCGCTACGGCGTGCGGGCCGTGCTCTTCACCGGCGTGGCCGGCGGCCTGGGCGACGGCGTGGCCGTGGGCGACGTGGTGGTGGCGCGTGAGCTGCTGCAGCACGACATGGACGCCTCGCCGCTCTTTCCGCGGCACGAGGTGCCACTGACCGGCGTGGCCCGTTTTGCGGCCGACGCCGCGCTGGCCGACGCCCTGGCCGCCGCGGCGCAGGAGGTGCTGGCCGCGTTGCCCACGCACCTGCCGGCCGAGGTGCAGGCCGAGTTCGCGCTGACGCAGGCGCGGCTGCACCGCGGCCTGATCGTGAGCGGTGACCGCTTCGTCGCCACGGCGGCGGAGAGCGCGGCGCTGCGCAACGCGTTGCCCGATGCGCTGGTCGTGGAGATGGAAGGCGCCGCCGTCGCCCAGGTCTGCCACGACTGGGGTGTTCCGTTTGCGGCTGTGCGCACCGTCTCCGATCGCGCCGACGACGCGGCCCATGCCGACTTCGGCCGCTTCGTGGCCCGCGTGGCCAGCCCGTTCAGCGCGGCCATCGTGCGGCGGGCCCTGACGCGGCTGTAGCTTCCAGCTCGCGCCAGCCGGGCACGTGCGCCGTGAGCAGGGCCTTGAACAGGCGCCCATGATTGGGCAGGCGCAGGTGCAGCAACTCGTGCACGATGACGTAGTCCTGGAAGTCTCCGGTCCGGTGCACCAGGTCGTAGGCCAGTGTCACCGTGCCACTGGACGTGCAAGAGCCCCACTTCCTGTCCATGTCCTGAACGCGCACGGTTCGAGGATTGACCCGCAGCCTGACGGCCCAGGCCATGGTCCGCTGCCGCAGTTCCTGCACGGCGTCGCCAGATCCTCTGCGGCGCCCCGCAGCACGCCGCGCCCGATCACCCGAGCCCTCCCTCATCGTTCCGAATCCTTGAGCAAGGTGGCGACGACCGTGTCGACGACGCGCGTCATGGCTGCCGTGGTCAGCTTCAGCAAGGGCTGGTACAGCGCACCGCGCAGGCGCCGTCTTTCGTCCGAGTTGACGGCGGCATTCGGAAACTTGTCCCACTGGACTTCCACTTCCCGCGCCAGCGTCATGGGGTCGATGTGGGCTGCCTTCAGATCCGGGTCGTCGCGCAGCGTCCAGTAGACGCCGAAGGCACGGCTGGACAGGCCGCTCGCTGCCGTCGCTTTCATCGCTTCCTCTTTTTCCGCAGCCAGGGCTGCAAGCTGGTCGATGGCCGCCAGGCCGGTGGTCCGGCGCTGTTCCATGTCCTTGAGGATGCGCTCGGCCCGGTCCTTCAACGGCTGCAGAACAGGCGCGGCGCTGGCGTCCTCGTCGATCTCCTTCTGCAGACCCCGGACCAGGTTGAACACCTTGCCTTCGTCGGTGCCCGAGTCGTCCCGCAGCGACTGCAGCGTCTTGGTGTCGAAGGTGATGCTCTTGGTCAGCCGGCCCAGGCCCTGCTGGGTGGCGTTCTCCTCGATCAGCCGGCGGGTCTTGTAGGCCAGATCCGCGATGAAGCCCACCTTTTCCGCATAGGCGTTACGCACGGCGGCATACAGCACCGAAAGTTGCTTGTAGATGGCGATGTGGTCGCGCAGCTCGGGCGAAGGCGACAGGATTTCCCACAGGGCCTCGATTTCCTTGTAGCGCTCGAAGAAGGCCTTGCGCACCGCGGCGTCCAGGAAGCGCCCGTAGACCACCCGCTCCAACTGCTCGTCGGCCCTGCCGTCGCCCACATCGCCCAGGTAGTCTGCCTTGACCTGAACGATCTTCTGCAGGAAGTCGGCCAGCAGCACGTCCAGGTCTTCGATGACCCCGCTCACATCGGCAGAGTCGAACTTCAGTGCCTTCCTCAGCTCGCGCAGCACCCCCACGAAGTCCACCACCAGGCCAACCTTCTTGCTGACGCCCTGGGCATCCACATAGGGCCGGTTGACCCGTGCAATGCTCTGCAGCAGCACATGGTCGCGCATGGGCTTGTCCAGGTACAGGCAGTACAGCGGCGGCGCGTCGTAGCCGGTCAGCAGCTTGTCGGTGACGATCAGGATCTTGGGCTCGCGGTCGGGCTTCTTGAACAGCAGGCGCACATCCTCTTCGCGCTCAGGGCTGATCTGCAGCTGGGCCACCAGCGGCCGGTCCACGATGTCCGCCGCGTTGTCGGTGTAGACCGGCACGGTCCACTCGGGCGGCAGCAGCTTGTCCAGGGCGCGCTTGTACTTGGCGCAGGCCTCGCGGTTGACCGCGACGACGAAGGCCTTGTAGCCCAGCGGCATCACGTTGTCCTGGAAGTGCCGGGCCACGAATGCCGCCACGTTCTCGATGCGCTCGTCGGCGCACAGGAAGGTGCGCAGGCCGACCGAGCGGTCCAGCACCTTGTTCAGCTCGTCGATGTCGGTGATGCCCTCGGCGTCGGCCAGCTCGAAGAACTCCTTGTCCAGCTGTTCCGCGGGAACGGTCATCTCGGAAGGTGCCATCACATGCTTGATCGGCAGCGTGGTCTCGTCCTCGATGGACTCCTTGATCGAGTACTTGTCCAGATAGCCCAGGTCGTCCTGCGCGCCGAAGATCTTGAACGTGCCTTCGCCCTGCGCGTTGTTGGCGATGGGCGTGCCGGTGAAGCCGAGGATGGTGGCATTGGGCAAGGCCGCCATCAGGTAGGTGCCCAGGTCCTTGGCCACCGAGCGGTGCGCCTCGTCGATGAACACGTACACGTTGTCGCGGGTGCAGCTGGCCTTGGCGATGCCCTCGAACTTGTGGATCATCGAGACGATCAGGCCGCGGAAGTCGCCGTCCAGCAACGACTGGAGCTCGGCCTTGGAGTTGGCCCGCCTGGTGGCGATGTCCTGCTTCTGCATCTCGCCCAGCAGACGCTCCACCCAGCCCTTGAGCTGACCTTCGAGTTCCGTGCGGTCCACCACCAGGATGACGGTGGCATTCTGGAACCGGGCCTTGTCCTCCAGGATGCGCCGGGCGGCCGTCAGCAGCGTGAACGTCTTGCCCGAGCCCTGGGTGTGCCAGATCAGGCCGCGCGTCTTGCTCGGGTCGGCGCAGCGGTCCAGCACCGCCTGGATGGCGCGCTGCTGGTGCTGCCGCAGCACCGACTTGCGCGTTTCGCCGTCCTGCACGTAGAACAGGATCCAGTGCTGCAGCGTGCGCAGGAAGTCGGTGGGCTCGAAGAAGGACTGCACCGCGAAGCGGTAGGTCTCTTCAGGCATCTGCTTCCACCGCGCCATGTCGCGGCGGGTGACGTTCCAGGTGACGCCGTACCAGTAGTCCAGCAGGTGCGTCACGTTGAAGAGCTGGGTGCTGGCCAGCAGCTCGGGTGTCTCCAGCTCGTAGCGGCGCAGCTGCTTGATGCCGCGCTCGATGGCGTCGCCGTCCTTGGGGTTCTTGTGCTCGACGATGCACATCGGCACGCCGTTGACGAGGAACATCACGTCGGCCCGGTTGCCCTTGCGCGCGGGCGGCTTGATCTTCCATTCCCAGGTCACGTGGAAGTCGTTGGCAGCGGGCACGCCGAAGTCGATCAGCGTGACGCGCCGATGGCGCTTTTCGGCCTCGTCGTACCAGCCCTGCTCGCCCCGCAGCCAGGCCAGGAGCTGGCGGTTGCCTTCGATGGTGGGCGGCAGCGCCTCCAGGGCGTCGATCACGCCGCGCACGCCTTCGTCATTGAGCCATGGGTTGAACGCCCGGAGCTTGTGCGTCAGCTCGCCGCGCAGGAAGCCGCCTGCTTCGCCGCCGCGCCGGTACAGCGCATCCGCCGGTTTCAACGGCGTCCAGCCGACTTCGACCGCATGGTCGACCATCGGGAACTGGACGCTGCCGGCTTCGCCGATCTTGAGTTCACTCATGGGGATGGGCTTTCAGGGCAAGGTGCTATTTCTCGGGGCCGGCCAGCCTGGAGGCCTGCTTCGGCAGCTTTTTGGCCTCGGACTTCAGCCGGCGCTCCAGCTTCTTCACGTCCTCCGCGGCCGGCAGTTCCTCGGGCACGATGTCCCGGTCGGTCAGCAGCTTGCGCACGTCGCGGTTGTTCTTGACGTGCTCATGGGTGATGCTGGTCTCACCGCGCAGGTCGCGCTGCTTCACCTGCGTGTTGGTGATCTCGTTGGCGAAGTCCTTGGCCTTGATCGTGATCGTGGGCAGGAAGTCCGCCAGCGGCCGCCCCTCCGGCACCGCCAGCCGCCCCTTCATGTTCTGCGTGCTCAGGCCGCCGAACAGGGCGGCGTCGCCCTTGCTCAAGATGCGGCCGAAGCCCTGGCTGTCGATGCCGCGCTCGTAGAGCACGCCAGACAGTTCCTTCTGCGACAGCGTCAGCTTTTCGCGGGCCTGCAGCCGCTCCCACTCGGCGATGCGGGTTTCGATCAGCTCCTGCTTGCGCGTCTGCACCGCGAAGTAGGTCATCGCGAAGGCGATGGCGTCCTTGCGCGGGTCGCCGTTCTGGGCGATCAGGTAGCAGGCGTAGCGGGTGAGGGCGATGTCTTCTACCTCGCGCTCTGCCGTCTTGCCGAGCTCGATCATTTTGTTGACGTCAACAAAATGATCGGCCACCGGTTGACCGGCGTTCTGGCAGGCGACCTTGGCCTTGTCGATGACCTGGCTGAAGTTGCGCCACTCCTTGTAGCCCAGCAGCGCCTGCAGCTCGCGCGCCAGCCAGTACTCCACGCCGTCCTTCTGGTGGGCGCAGTCCTCGAAGCTCTTGTGCAGCTTGGTGATCAGTTCCTTCTTCATCTTTTCTCCCTGGTTTGCGTTGATTCAGGCGGTGGGTTGCAGTGCGCTGAGGTCCAGATCGTTGACGTCGATCTCGCCGGTCATCAGCTTGTGCAGAAGTGCCTTGAACAGCTCTTCGAGCACGGCTCGCTTCTTTTGATGCAGAGCGATCTTGGCGTCGATGGCGTCGAGGATTTCCGCGATCTCGTTCTGCTCCGCTAACGGCGGCAAGGGAACTGGCAAGCTGCGCAGGAACGCGCAGGTCAGCGCACCTTTGGTGCTGCCGCCACCTGCGCCGACTTGGCGCAGATAGTCGTATTGCGTTTCCAGGTAGCCACGCAGAAAGGCAGGATTCGCGCGGGTGGTGTCGGTCTGCACATATGCCACGTGCTGACTGACCGTGGCCTCCGTGCGGAGAACAGCACAATGTCCCAGTGTCTTGCCTTGACCAGTGATCGCCATCAGCAGCGCGCCAGGCTGGACCTTGGGAAGATGGCATTCCCGAAGCGCAGTGTCCGTAACGAACTCGTCACCACGAATGACGTCGCGGTCGTACACCTTAGCGCTCGTCAGCCAGGGATAGTGCCCGCCGTCCCAATACGCGCTAACAGTTCTCTTCGGAGTAGAGCCATTTCCCACTCGGCCCAGACTACCGAGGGGCACCACCTCCCAACTCAGTGGAACGGAGCCAATATCCGTTTCCTCCTTGGTCTCCCCGTGCAGTCCGCGCGAGAACACTACTTCCGTGCATGCTGCCTTAAGTCGCTCGGCTGCGGTGATCAGGTCAAACTGCTGCAAAAGCGAAGCGCGAACCGCATTCAGAAGGATCGTGATTCGGCGCTGTACGTCCAGACTTGGCAGTGGGATTTCGCTGTCTAGAACGTCCTGGTCACGGATCGCTGGATAGCTGGCGCCCGTCTCATGAAGCGCCAGTGCGGCGATGAAGTCATCGCTCGCAACCGCATAGAACAGGTAGTCGGGGTCAACGATAGTCCTGTCGGGCCTGAGTACACAAAAAGCGGTAGACGCCACTTCTCCGTGAAGTACCGGCGGAACCTTGGCGATCCTTTTCAAGCCTGGACGTATGGTCGCAATGATCGTGTCGTCGGCTTCAATGAGCTTTCTTGCTCTGCTCGGTGCCGTCGCAGCATGAATGACCTCGGCGGCACCGATTTGAAGCTTCTCTCGGGAGACAGCAGACACATCGACATACCGAATCTCTTGGCGCGCCTGTTGGCTGGGGTTCCACGTTCTGGTGCGTTGAGTGATTGATCGAATCGTCGGCATTGCTCACTCACCAATGGTCTGGAGCAACTTGGCGAGCTTGGCATCAAGCTTCGCTTCGTCCTGGCAGAGCCTATTGAACTCGCGGATCAGGGCGCCAAGGTCTGCATCTTTGTCTTGTTCGTTGCAGTTGACCCACCGGCTCGGACTCAAGTTGTAGTCCGCCTCCGCCGCCTGCGCCTGCGTGATGACCGCCAACTCACCCTCGACAGCCTCGCCCTTCAGGTACATCGCCGCCAGCGGACGTATCGCATCCTCGGGCAGGTAGTTCTTCGGCCGGCCCTTCCTGAAGCGCTTGCTCGCATTCAGCAGCACGATGCGGCCTTGCCGCGCCGCGGGCTTGCGCTTGTTCAGCACCACGATGATGCCGGCCGCCGTGGTGTTGTAGAACAGGTTGTCGGGCAGCAGGATCACGCCGTCGATCAGGTCCTGCTCCACGAACCACTTGCGGATGTTGCGCTCCTTGTCTTCGTTCTTGGAACCGCTGCCGCGCGTCACCGCGCCGGTGTCCAGCACCACGGCCGCGCGACCGTGGTCGTTCAGGCAGGCCAGCGTGTGCTGCAGCCAGGCCCAGTCGCCCTTGCCGCTGGTGATGCCGCCGGTGGTGCGGAAGCGGTCGTACGGGTCGTGGGCGAAGGTGCTGTCCGCGTCGAAGGGCTGGTTCCACATCGGGTTGGCGATCACGATGTCGAAGGCCTGGATGCGCCCGTCCGGCGTGCGGAACTTGGGGTTCAGCATGCTGTTGCCGCGGGCCAGCGTGATGTCCATGTCGTGGATCGTGGCGTTCATGTGGGCCACGGCATAGCTGGCGCCTTCCAGTTCCTGGCCGTAGAGCTTGAGCGGCACCTTGGCGATCGGGTCAAGCTCGCGCGAGACGAGCTGCAGCTTGATGAGCAGGCCGCCAGAGCCGCAGGCGAAGTCGTGGCAGGTCTCGCCCGGCCGCGGGCGCAGGATGTGCGCCATCAGGAAGCCGGCTTCGGTGGGCGTGAAGAATTCGCCCGCACTCTGCCCGGAACCTTCGGCGAACTTGCGCAGCAGGTACTCGTAGGCCCGACCCAGGAAGTCGGGCTGCACGTCGGCCAAGCCCAGGCGGTAGCGCGGGTCCGAGAAGGTCTCGATCACCTCGCGCAGCTTGGCGGGGTTGATGTCCCGCTCGCCGTTGCGCTCGGCGGCGAAGTCCACCACATCGATCACGCCGGACAGGCTGGGGTTGTGCTTGACCACGCCGCGCAGCGCGCGGGTGAGGTGCTCGCCAGCATCCTTGGGCGCCGTGCTGCGCCCCCGGTCGTCCGCGGGCCATGCGAAGGGCTCGCGACCGCTGATCACGCCCCATCGTGCCTCCGGCGGCAGGTAGAAGCGCAGCAGCGAATGGTCGGCTTCGGCGATCTGCAGGGCGGTTCTCCTGTCGCCGTAGTCCTCGGCCAGGCGTTCGACTTCGTCATCGAACACATCGGACAGACGCTTGAGGAAGACCAGCGGCAGCAGGTAGTCCTTGAACTTGGCTGCGTCCTTTTCGCCGCGAATCGAGCACGCGGCATCCCAGAGCATCTGCTCCATCGGCTTGGTGGTGGTGGTCGCGACGTGCAGGCTCGTCTTGCGGCGACGGCTGACCTCGACGGCGGCTGTCTCAGGGCTGATTTGGTGTGCCGACAGGCCTGCCTCGGCCGCGAGCGCCTCAATGGCCGCAGCGGCCGCTCTCTGCGGCTGCGATCCTCCTCCTTCCCATCGGTTGACTGTGGCGAAGGAAACGCCCAGACGCTGGCCCAGCTGTTCTTGCGTGAGGTTGAGGGAGGCACGGATGGCCCTCAAGAGTGCCGGAAGTTCGCCGATTTGAAATGTCATTTTTGCGATGTTTGCAATATTTGTCCGCTCCGTCAAGCCACGTGAAGCCGTAGACGGCCGGGAAGACGCTGACGGGCAGCGTCGACCTCGCGAGCTCTGGACGCCGCCACCGTCCTACATCCGCGGGCGACGCCTTCCGCTTGGGTGCGGCCTTCCCATCGATAGGCTGCTGCCACTGGATGGTCGGCATGCCGCCTGGTTCTGCTGGCACCTGGAGAACCACCGGCCGCCGGTCCGTCCGCTTCACGCACCTCTGCGCACATCATTCATTCCGTCGAAGGAACCGGCACCATGCCCCGCTTCTCGCCCTCCACTTCCTCGCCCCGTCCGCTGCGCCGCGCCGGCGTGCCCCTGGCCCTGGCGGCCGGCTCCGTGCTGCTGCCACTGTCCGCCCTGGCCCAACAGCAGACCGCGATGGCCACCGATCCGGCCCTGCGCCCGACCGTCTCGCCCGCGCTGGACCGCATCAGCCTGTCGGTCGGCGCCTTCTATGCCGAGCCCAAGGTCAGCGCGACCGTGGGCAATTCCTTCGCTTCCTTCAATACCGGCGACGTGACCGCCGACCGCAAGGCGCTGCCGCGCATCGCCGGCGAGATCCTGCTCGGCGACAACCACGGCATCTCCTTCGAGGCCTTCCGCTACAGCCAGAACTACGCCAACGCCGGCACCGCGGGCTACACAAGTGGCCCCTTCGGCGTCACCGGCACGGCCGGCCTGAACCTGAACTTCGACCTGGACGTGGCCCGCCTGGGCTACCGCTACTGGTTCGGCTCGGGCAACACGGTGTTCGGCATCGGCGCCGGCATCGGCTACTACAAGGTCAAGCTGGAGACCAATGCCTTCGCCGCAGCCAGCGCCAATCTGCCCAGCCTGGGCTTCTACGGCACCAGCGGCAACTACAGCCGCCAGGACAGCGACGACGCCGTGGCGCCCATGCTGGAAGTGGGCGTGCGGCATGCCATCTCGCCCGACCTGCGCCTGTTCTTCGATGCCTCGGGCATCCGCAAGGGCGGCAGCAGCGGCGTGCACGGCAGCATCTACAACGCGCAGCTGGGTGCGGAATGGTTCCCGTGGCGCAATGTGGGCGTGTCGCTGGCTTATGCCGTCACCGACGTGGACCTGAAGCGCGACGACCCCGGCCTCCAGGGGCTGCGCATCAAGTTCCAGGGCCCGGTCGCGGCGGTCAAGGCCCGCTTCTGATCGGGCGCGGCGGCGGCTCCACAAGGCGCCGCCGCCTTTCGCCGGCCTGCCTCAGGCGGGCAGGCGCAGCTCGCGCGCGGCCTCGGCCGCGATCTCGTACGAGCGCAGCCGTGCGGCATGGTCGTAGATGCCGCTGGCGACGATCACTTCCTGCACGCCGGTGCGGTCCATGAAGTCCTGCAGGCCGGCGCGCACCGTCTCCTTGGTGCCGATGGCGGCGCATGAGAGCACGCTGTCGAGCAGCATGTTCTCGGACGGGCCGATGCGCTCGCGGTAGCCCGCGACCGGCGGCGGCAGCCGTCCCGGCCGGCCGCTGCGCAGGTTGACGAAGGACTGCTGCCACGAGCTGGCCAGCAGGTGCGCCTGGGCTTCATCGTCCGCCGCGAAGATGTTGAAGCCGGCCATGGCGTAGGGTTTGGCCAGCTGGGCGGAGGGCTTGAAGGTCTCGCGGTAGATGCGCAACGCCGGCATCAGCTGCTGCGGCGCGAAGTGCGAGGCGAAGGCATAGGGCAGGCCCAGGTGCGCCGCCAGTTGCGCACCGAAGGTGCTGCTGCCCAGGATCCACACGGGCACCTGCAGCCCGCGTCCCGGCACGGCCAGCACGGGCTGGCGCGGCTCGGGGCTCATGAAATCCATCAGCTCCAGCACGTCCTGCGGAAACTGGTCGGCATCGCTGGCCAAGTCGCGCCGCAGCGCGCGCGAGGTGCGCTGGTCCGAGCCCGGTGCGCGGCCCAGGCCCAGGTCGATGCGGCCGGGGTACAGCGACTCCAGCGTGCCGAACTGCTCGGCGATGACCAGCGGTGAATGGTTGGGCAGCATCACGCCGCCGGCACCGATGCGGATCGACCGGGTGCCGGCGCCGATGTAGGCCAGCAGGGTGGAGGTGGCCGCGCTGGCGATGCCCGGCATGCCATGGTGCTCGGCCAGCCAGTAGCGGCGAAAGCCCAGCGCCTCGCCATGCTGGGCGAGCGAGAGCGAGTGGCGGAAAGACTGTCCCGCATCGCCGTCGTCGCGGATCGGGGACAGGTCGAGGATGGACAGGGGCAACTGCTGCGAATCGGACATGGCGCCGATCATGAACCGATCGGATTGATCCTGCCGGCGTGGGCCCTTGCGCGCCGGAGGCCGACGCACCGACCCCGCCGTGGGGGCTTGGCACGGCTTCTTACAATCTGCCGTTTTTCGCCATAGCAAGCTGTGCGTCCCTGTGGGGAAAGCGCTGCCAGCCAGCCCTTTCATTCCTGCCCCAGGAGCATTGCATGCCTGCTTGCCGCCGGTCGCGTTCGGCCGTCCCTTCTTCTTTCTCCTCCCCGCGCCTCCCCCTGCGTCCGCTGGCCCTGGCCGCGTTCGCGCTGGGTGCGTTGCCCGCCTGGTCGCAGACGACCGCGGAGACCGCGGAACCGGCCGCCGAAGCCCCCGAGGCGCCTGCCGCGCGGCGGTCGCTCCAGAAGTCGCTCGATGCGGTCACGGTGCAGGGTGCGCGCGAAAGTGCCACCACCCGCCTGCCGCTCACGGCCCGCGAGACGCCGCAGTCCGTCACCAGCGTCACCCGCGAGCAGATCGAGCGCCAGTCGCTCACCAGCATCGACGCCGTGCTGCGCAACGTGAACGGCGTGGCCGTGAGCTTCTACGACACGCAGCGCCCGCTGTACTTTGCGCGCGGCTTCCAGATCACCGACTTCCAGATCGATGGCCTGCCCAGCTACAGCAGCACGACCAACCAGGAGTTCGACACCGCGCTGTACGAGCGCATCGATGTCGTGCGCGGCGCCAATGGCATCCTGACCGGCGTGGGCACGCCCTCGGCCACGGTGAGCCTGACGCGCAAGCGGCCGCAGCGGCAGTTCTCCGGCTCGGTGTCGTTGTCGGCCGGCTCGTGGGACTTCAAGCGCGCCGAGCTGGACCTGAACGTGCCCCTCAATGCCGACGGCAGCGTGCGCAGCCGCTTCGTCATCGCGCCGCAGAAGAGGGACTCCTTCCGCGACCGCTACTCGGAGGACAAGAACGCCATGCTGGCCGTGGTGGAGGCCGACCTGGGCAGCAGCACCGTGGCCTCCATCGGCTACCAGCGGCAGAAGAACGACCCCAAGGCGCCCATCTGGGGAACGATCCCGCGCTTTGCCACGGACGGCGGCAAGATCGACCTGCCGGTCTCCACCAGCTTCTCGCCCTCGTGGACGCGCTGGAGCCGCGAATCGGAGACGCTGTATGCCAACCTGGAGCACCAGTTCAACGACGACTGGAGCCTGCGCGCGAGCATTGCCCGCACCGAGGGCGAGACCTTCAGCCTGCGGACCTATGGTTACGGACGCACCACCTTGTCGGCGCCCTTCATCAACCGCCTGACCGGTGCCGGCATCACGCTGTACGGGTCCGTGGGCGGCGGCACCGAGACGCAGAACGCCATCGACACCTACCTGTCGGGCAAGCTGCACATCGGCGGCCGCACGCACGACGTGGTGCTGGGCATTGCCGACTACCACACGGTGACGCGCGCCGATAGCTACACCTCGCTGTCCAGCTGGCGCTACGACATCCCCAACATCTACGCCTGGAACGGCTACGCGCCGCAGCCCTACTACCGCAAGACGGGCGCCTGGAACGAGCAGACCACCGACCAGACCGGCCTGTATGCGTCGGGCCGCTGGCGGCTGACCGATGCGCTGTCGCTCATGACCGGCGTGCGCCTGACCAACTGGGAGCGTGCGACCAGCAGCTTCAACACGGCGGGTCAGTACGTGAGCACTACCGGCGTGCAGAAGGTGGAGCGCAAGAGCACGCCCTTCGTGGGCCTGATGTACGACGTCACGCCGGATGCATCGATCTATGCCAGCTACGGCCGCATCTTCAACCCGCAGAACTACCGCGACGCCAACAACAACCCGCTGGCGCCGGTGACGGGCAGCAATGCGGAGATCGGCATCAAGGGCAACCTGCTGGACGGTCGCCTCACGGGCAACTTCGCGATCTACGAGACCAAGCAGGACAACTTCGGTGTGCGCGACTCCAGCGTGCCGGCCGGCACGCTGCCCGATAACAGCTCGGCCTACCGGGCGGTGGACGGCACGCGCTCGTACGGCTTCGAGGCCGAACTGGCCGGCTTCGTGACACCGCGCTGGCGTGTGAGTGCGGGCCTGACGCGCACGAAGGTGGAGCGCAATGCGAGCGACCTGATCTACGCCAATTTCCCGGAATATCTGCTGCAGTTGTCGACGGACTATCAGCTGAGCGGCCCGCTGTCGCCGCTGTCGGTGGGCGGCGGGCTGCAGTGGCAGACCAAGATCGAGGGCTTCAACATTCCGCATCCGATCCTGGGCACGGTGACGGTGACCGATCCGCCGGTGGCGGTGCTGAACCTGCGAGCGACGTGGAAGTTCAACGAGCGGCTGAGCGCGACGCTGAACATCAACAACGCGACGAACAAGAAGTACTGGGCCAACCTGGACTACGCCAATTACGCGGATCCGCGCAACATCATGCTGACCTTGCGGGCGAAGTTCTGAGGGCTGGTTGCTGTGGGTTGAGCTGACGGTTGCTTGGGCCTGGGGTGTTTTGCTGCTGCGTCCGGTGGCGGTGATAGTGGTTTGCGGTTTGCGGTCCGCAGTCGGTAGTCGGTAGTCGGTAGTCGGTAGTCGCGGTCGATGGTCCGGCCCTGGCGCCGGTGAGGGCGTGTCGGCGCTTCAAGTGGGGCGGTCGGCGCTGCGCGCCGACTCCCCTCCGGTGCTCGGACAGACGGGCCGCGGCAGAACTCGCTACGCGCTTCGCGCTGCGCTCAAACAACTGCCGCGAGTCAGATCACGAAGCGGGCCTGTCCTTCGGCAGGCCCGCAGCCCGTCCGCCCTGCGCTGCTCGGCACCCCACAGGCGCGCCGCCACGCCCTCACCGGCACCAGGGCCTGCGTTGCGGTTGATCGGCTGGCATCACGTCCTGCGCCCCTCACCGCTCACCGCTTACTGCTCACTGCTCACCGCTCACCGCTCACTGCTTATCTTGCCGCCCTGGCCGGACTCCGTCCCCCGCTGGGGAAGGCAGGGATGGGGGCCGGTGCGCCACCGTGGTTGATTTCCGCGCAACTCCGGCCTCTTGGATGCCCAACGCCCGCCTCCACGCGCCGGCGCCGGGCCCAGGGCGCGAGGGCGATTTCGGGGTCGGCGAGGCGCGCAGGATGGACGGGCTGCAGGCCTGCCGAAGGACAGGCCTGCTTCGTGAACTGACTCGCGGCAGTTGTTTGAGCGCAGCGCGAAGCGCGTAGCGAGTTCTGCCGCGGCCCGTTCATCCGAGCACCGCAGCGGAGTCGGCCCACAGGGCCGACCGACCCCGTATGAGCCCGCGCGCCCTGGGCCCGGCGACGGCGCGCACCCCAGCGACAAGCAAGGCCCCAAACGCCAAAAAGGCCCAAGACCTGAAGAAACCTGGGCTCCAGGGCCTTCAACCCACCCTACCCCCCGATCGTCCGATCCAGAAAGCCCACGATCCGCGCCGTCACCTCGTCGCGGTTCGTCTCGTTCAGCAACTCGTGCCGGGCCTGCGGATACAGCGTCAGCTCCACATCCTTGACACCCGCATCGCGGTAGCGCTGCGCCACCACTTCAAGGGCCGCCCCGCCGCCCGCGATGGGATCGGCATCGCCCGAGAGGATCAGGATCGGCAGATCGGACCGGATACCGGCCAGCACCGCCGGGTCCGCGGCGCGGGCCAGCGTCTCGATGCCGGTGAAGGGCTCCGGAACGAAGCCACAGGCCGGGTCGGCGCAGTAGCGGTCCACCTCGGCCGCATCGCGGCTCAGCCATTCGAAGCCGGTGCGGTGCTCGAAGCCCTGGTTCAGCGAACTCAGGTCCACGGGCCCCGGCGCGGTCATCATGGCCACGATGCCGGAGACTTCGGTCGAGCCCAGCAGGACCGCCGCCTCCACGTCCCGCGAATGGTCGAGCAGGAACTGCTGCGTGGCGAAGGAGCCCATGCTGTGGCCGATGAGCGCCAGCGGCAGGCCGGGATGGTCCTGGCGGATGCGGTGGTTGAGTTGCAGCAGGTCGTCCACCCAGCCCGGCCAGCCGTCGCGGCCCCAATGGCCATATCGGCCCTGCGCCGTGCGGCCCGATCCGCGGCCATCGGGCGCATAGACCAGGTAGCCCGCGGTGGCCAGCGCCTCGCCGAAGCGGCGGTAGCGCCCGCCGTGCTCGCCCAGCCCATGCTGGACCTGGACGATGCCGCGCGGCGCACCCTCGGGCGACCAGCGCCAGGCCTGGATGCGGATGCCGTCGCGCGAGTTGAACTCGATGCTGTCTTCTGTCATGGAACGTCTCCTGGATGAGGGCAACGAACCATTCTAGGAAGCGACCCCGGCCGGGCCGGACGCGCCGGCGTCAGCGCGCCGAGCGCGCGCCGGCCGCCCTCAGCGCGACGAATTGGCCGGACAGGTGCGCAGGCCGAGCAGCGTGTAGGCCGGGCAGAAGCGCAGCAGCCCCGTGGCCAGCGGCACCAGGCCGATCCAGCCCCAGGCACCGATCACGCCAGCCAGCGCCAGGCCGATGAGCACGAGGCCTGCCACGATCCGCAGCACGCGGTCCAGGGTTCCGACATTGGGGGTCATGAGTGCTCCTCGATGAGTGAGATGGACAAGGGCGCCGCCACTCAGGCGGACGCCGCAGAGAACTGGCGGAAGGCTTCCACGGCACTGGCGGCGCACATCGCGGACGGCCCGCCGCCCATGTAGATGGCCACGCCCAGCGCCTCGTGCACCTCGGCCTCGGTCGCGCCCAGCCGGGCCAGCGCCTTGGTGTGGAAGCCGATGCAGCCCTCGCAGTGGGCCGCGACGCCCGCGGCCAGCGCGATCAGCTCCTTGGTCTTGGCACTGAGCGCGCCCTCGGCCATGGCGGCCTTGCCCATGTCGGCGAAGCCCTTCATCACGCCGGGCACGGTCTGCTGCAAGGGCACGAGTTGCGCGGAGATGTCGTGGGTGATCTGTCGGTAGTCGGTCATGGCGGATTCCTGCTCGGCAGGGCCGGCCACGAAGCCGCGACACTCGACCCAGCACAAGGCCATCATATTAGGAAGACCTAATATTCAACCAACGCCGGCCAGCGCGTTTGCACCATCCATGACCCACATCAACCCCGAGCACGCCCTGCTCCAGGAAGGCGCCCAGCAGGCCGCCGCCTTCCTGCGTGCGCTGGGCAACGAATCCCGTCTGCTGGTGCTGTGCCTGCTGGGCAAGCACGGCGAGCTGTCGGTGGGCGCGCTGCAGGCGGAGGTGGGCCTCGGCCAGTCGGCGCTGTCGCAGCACCTGGCCCGCCTGCGCGAGGACGGCCTGGTCGCCAGCCGGCGCGAGGGCCAGACGGTGTACTACCGCATCGACGATCCCAGGGCCGGCCGCATGATCGACCTGCTGGCCGAGCTGTTCTGCCCCTGAGATTCTCAGAAGAAGGGCCCGGGCACGTCGAAGTCCGCCGTCTCCAGGCAGGCCTCCCGCAGCGCCGCCACCAGGGGCCGCGGATCGTCGTGGCGGAAGTGGAAGCCGTAGTCCAGCGTCGCCAGCGGCTCCGTGGCGGCCAGGCGGCAGAGCACGCCGCGCTGCACCAGTCCGTCGGCCAGCCCGCGCGGCAGCATGCCGATGCCCTGCCCCGCCGCCAGCAGGCTGGCGACCGCGCCCCATTGGCTGCAACTCAGCACCGCGCGCGGCCGGGCACCGGCGCGGGCCATCCAGCCGTCCTGCAACTGCGTGACGCCCGAGCCGCGCGGCAGCGCGACCAGCGTGTGGCGCGACCAGGACTCGGCATCCAGCCGTTCGACGCCGGCCGCCAGCGCGGCCGAGGCGCACCAGACGAAGGCCGCCTGCCCGAGAGGCACGGCGCTCAAGGTCGGCCGCGAGGCGGCGCCCGAGATCACGGCGGCGTCCAGCTCGGCCTGCGCGACACGCCGCGCCAAGTGCGCGCCGATGTCCACCTCGATGCGCAGCTCCAGCGCCGGATGACGCGCGCGCAGCCAAGCCACGGCGCGCGCCAGCCAGGTCATGGACGCGAGTTCGCCCGTGCCCAGGTGCGCGGTACCGCCCAGCGCCGCGCCGGGCCCCACGGCCATCCGGGCCTGCTCGGCACGCTGCAGCAGGTCGGCCGCCAGCGGCAGCAGGCGCTGGCCGGCCTCGGTGAGCCGGGCGCGATGGCCCGCGCGGTCGAACAGCGGCGCGCCCAGGGCCGACTCCAATTCGGCCAGCCGCTTGGAGAGCGACGACACGCTCAGGTGCAGCCGCTCGGCCGCCAGCGCAAAGCTGGCGCAGGTCGCGGCCCAGTAGAAGGCTTCCAGTTGCTTGAGCGTCACTTGTTCGATTTCCGTGGAATGGACTGCGCCGGATTATTCGCTTTCACTCACTCGCAGGACTGCCTAAAGTCCCACCTCGTCGCCCGCCCGCCGATCCGGCGCAGGCCGACAGCTTCACCCTCTGCCCATGACCCAGCCCTCGACACCCGCCGCCGACGCCGCCGACGCCGCCCTCGCCCCACCGCCCGCCACCGCCCCGGCGCCGGCCCACGACCCCTGGCGCGCCTTCAGCGGCGGCGCCGCGCGCGGCCCGCTGGCCGAGGTGCTGGCCCTCGACGACTTCCAGCGCCTGGCCGCGCGTCGCCTGCCGCGCGCCATCTATGGCTACGTGGCCGGCGCCGCCGAGACCAACAGCAGCCTGGACGACAACCGCCGCGCCTTCGCCGACTGGGGCTTCGTGCCGCGCGTGCTGGCCAACGTGTCGCAGCGCGACCTGGGCACGGAGCTCTTCGGCCGCCGCTACGCCGCGCCCTTCGGCATCGCGCCGATGGGCATCGCCGCGCTCTCGGCCTACCGCGGCGACGAGTTCATGGCGAGCGCCGCCGCACGCGCCGGCATCCCCTACGTACTGAGCGGCAGCTCGCTCACGCCGATGGAGAAGGTCATCGCAGCCGGCCCCGGCAGCTGGTTCCAGGCCTACCTGCCGGGCCAGCCCGAGCGCATCGACGCCCTGCTCGACCGCGTGGAGCGCGCCGGCTTCGAGACGCTGGTGATCACCGCCGACGTGCCCGTGGCCGGCAACCGCGAGAACAACATCCGTGCCGGTTTCTCGACCCCACTACGCCCCAGCCTGCGCCTGGCCTGGGACGGGTTCACCCACCCGCGCTGGACGCTGGGCACGCTGCTGCGCACGCTGGCCGACGGCATGCCGCACTTCGAGAACTCCTTCGCCGAGCGCGGCGCGCCGGTCATCTCCCGCAACGTGGAGCGCGACTTCTCCAAGCGCGACCATTTCGACTGGTCGCACATCGCCCGCATCCGCCGCCGCTGGCGCGGACCGCTGGTGGTCAAGGGGCTGGTGTCGCCCCAGGACGCCGCGCTGGCCCGCCAGCATGGCGCCGACGGCATCGTGCTCTCCAACCACGGCGGGCGGCAGCTCGACGGGGCCGTCTCGGCACTGCGCACCCTGCCGGCCGTAATGGACGTGGCCGGCGATATGGCGGTGATGATGGACGGCGGCATCCGCCGCGGCAGCGACGTGCTCAAGGCCCTGGCGCTGGGCGCGCGCTTCGTGTGGGTGGGCCGACCCTTCAACTTCGCGGCGGCGGTGGCGGGCGAGGCGGGCGTGGCCCATGCCATTCAGCTGCTGTCGGCCGAAGTGGACCGCAACCTCGCCATGCTCGGCGTGACGCGGCCGGGTCAGCTCTCGCGCGACTTCCTCATGCCGCGGGGTCCGCTGCCGGTGTGATGGGCCAGGCCTGCTGCAGGCGCCGCAGCTCGCTGGTGAGCTGGTGCACCGAAAAGGGCTTGGTCAGTACCGCCATGCCCGGCTCCAGCTGGCCGTCCCTGAGCAGCGCGTTTTCCGCATAGCCAGTGATGAAGAGCACCGGCAACGCCGGTCGCAGGCTGCGCGCCGCGTCGGCCAGTTGCCGCCCGTTCATGCCACCCGGCAGGCCCACGTCGGTGATCAGCAGGCGCACCTCGGGCGAATCGCGCAGCATCGCCATGCCGGCCAACGAGTCGGCGGCCTCCAGCACCCGGCAGCCCAGGTCGCGCAGCGTCTCGGCGACGATCTGGCGCACGGCCTCCTCGTCCTCCACCACCAGCACGGGCCAGTCGGCCTGCGCCGCCATGTCGGGCTCGGCCTGCATGCCGTTCGATGCCGCGGGTACCGCGCCCTCGAGCGCGCGGGGCAGGTGGATCGACACCACCGTGCCCTGCCCCACCTCGGATGCGATGCGCACCTGCCCGCCGGACTGGCGCGCGAAGCCGTAGATCATCGACAGCCCCAGCCCCGTGCCCTGTCCCAGCGGCTTGGTGGTGAAGAAGGGATCGAAGGCCTTGCCCAGCACGTTCGCCGGCATGCCCACGCCGTTGTCGGTCACGCGCAACAGCAGGTAGTCGCCCTCGGGCAGGTCGTGGGCGCGGGCGGCGGCGCCGGCCATGTGGACATTGAGCGTCTCGATCAGCACCTGCCCGCCATCGGGCATGGCGTCGCGGGCATTGATGCACAGGTTGAGCAGCGCGTTCTCCAGTTGAGACGGATCGACCAGCGCCGGCCAGGGGGCCGGCTCGGCATGCGTGACGATGTGCACCTGCGGGCCCACAGTGCGCTGGATGAGCTCGACCATGCCGGCCGCCAGCTCGTCCACCTGCGTGGGCCGCGGCGCCAGCGTCTGCCGGCGCGAGAAGGCCAGCAGCCGGTGCGTGAGCGCGGCTGCGCGGCGCGTGGCGTCCTGCGCCGTGCGGATGTAGCGGGCCAGGTGCTCGGGCTGGTTCTGCCGCAGCCGAATGTCCATCAGCTCCAGCGCGCCGGAGACGGCCGCCAGCATGTTGTTGAAGTCGTGGGCCAGGCCGCCGGTGAGCTGGCCGATGGCTTCCATCTTGCGGGCCTGGTGCAGCGCCTCCTCGGCGGCCTCCAGCTCGCGGGTGCGTTCGCTCACGGCGTCCTGCAGGGCGTCGCGGGAGCGGCTCAGCATCTCGCGCGCGTCGATGATGGCGTCCATCTCGGTGCAGATGCCCACCCAGGCCATGGCGCTGTCGGCCTCTCCCGCCACGGGGTGCGCGCGTGACAGCCACCAGCGGTAGCCCTCGCGGCGGCTGCGCATGCGGAACTCCGCCTCGTAGGGCATGCGGGCCTTCACCGCGCGCTGCCAGGCGCCGGCCAGCGCCGGCAGGTCGTCCGGATGCACGAAGTCGCCCCAGCCTTCGTCCAGGAAGCGCTCGCGCGGCTGGCCGCTGAAGGCCGTCCAGCGCGGGCTGACGTAGCGCACCAGCCCGGCCCGGTCGGCCGTCCAGACGAAGCCGGGCAGCTCGTCGAGGATGCGTCGCTGCTGCTCGGCCTCGGCCGCCAGTTGCTGCTGGGCCAGCACACGGGCCGTGGTCTCGGTGGTGAAGCAGAACACGCCGCGCACCAAGTCGCCGTCGTAGATGGGCGAGTACGAGTACGACCACCAGGTCTGCTCCTCGCGGCCATAGCGCGCCATGGTGATCGGCACATCGACGAAGCGGCTGGCCTGGCCGGCCAGCGCCTGCTCCAGCGGGCCACGCACGGCCTCCCAGGCGTCGGACCACAGCACGGGCAGCGACTGGCCCAGCGCGCCATCCAGCCGCGGCCCCAGGATCGGCCGGTAGGCGTCGTTGAAGAAGAAGGTCAGCGCATCGCCCCAGACCAGGTACATGCTCTCGGGCGAATTGAGCATGAGCCCCAGCGCGTTGCGCAGCGCGCCCGGCCATTGCTCCGCGGGCCCGAGCGGCGTCGCGGCCCAGTCATGGGCCCGCACCGCCGCGCCCATGGCGCCGCCGTCGACAGGAAGGGGGGAATTCATCTGCGCTGTGATCTGGTCAGGGCCCGTCGGCAAGACGGCGGGTGGTGGCCGCCGGGGCGACGGCCGACATTGTCGCGAACTGTGAATCGAAGCCTGCGAATCGCCCTGCTTTTCCGTCATCCCGCGCGGCAAGCGGCGCCGACCTGCAGGCGTTCAACGGCCCCGCGCCGACTTGCGGCGCGGCGTCGCGGCGCGCAACTCGCCCTTGACGGGCGGCGGCGGGGGCGGCGACTGCAGCTGCTCGATGGACAGCAACGCATCCACGTGGCCGACGAAATGCTCCAGGTAGCCCGGCGACAGCTGCTGCATCAGCGCCAGCGCCCGGTGGACCAGGTGGTGCGAGTTGAGCGGCCCCGCCTGCGCCGGCACCTGCGCGGTGGCCTCGCGCAGCCGCTGCTGGGCCGACAGGCGCGACCAGGTGCCGCGGAAGCGCCGCAGCGCCTTGAGCTCCGGCGGCCGGGATTGCCCCTCGGCCGTCGCCAGCAGCGGTGGCCCATCCTCGGGGGCGCTGCGGCCACGCTGCGCCAGGGCATCGGCCAGCTGGCCGAGGGCGCCGCGCGTCGCCGTCGCCGGCGCTTCGCTGGCCTGACCCGGCCGCGCAGCCAGGCCGGCGGCATAGCGATCGAGGGCTGCCTCCAACCGGGGCATGAGTAGGTGCTGGATCCGCTGCGGCTGCCCGACGGTGCGCCGCGCCAGCGCTTCCATCGCGAGGAATGCGGCGGGATCGGCCCGGTCCGCCCCGGCATCGCGCCAGGCGGCGAGGCGCGCCTGCAGTGCGGTCATCGCACTCATCAGGGCTTGGCCGCGGCCTTGCCGGCCTCGGTGCGGGCGGGCCGCGGCATGGGCGCCATCTCCACGCGGCGGTTGCGGGCGCGGCCGTCGGCGTCGGCATTGGAGGCGACGGCCTGCTGCGAACCGAAGGCCGCGGCGAACACGGCATCGGCCGGAATGCCCTCATCGATCAGCGCGCGGGTCACGGTCAGCGCCCGCTGGGCGGACAGCTCCCAGTTGTCGGCGAAGCGGCGACTGTCGCCGCGCACCTGCCGGTCATCGGTGAAGCCGCTGACCATCAGAATCTCGCCGCGCTCGCGCAGGTAGCGGCCCAGCGGCCCGGCCAGGGTCTTGAGCAGCTGGCGGCCCTCGGGCTGCAGCTCGTCCGAGGCGAAGGCGAAGAGCACGCTGCCGCTGATGCCGATGCGGCCGTCCGCCAGCGTCACGCGGCCGGCGGCCAGCGGGCCGGCCAGGGCCTGCTCCAGCGTCTGCAGCCGGCGGGCGGCCTGCTCGCGCTGCTGCACCTCGGCCTTGAGGCGATCGGCCAGCTCCATCTGCATGCCCAGCGCCGCGACGAGGATGAGCGCGAAGGCGCCCAGCACGCCGGCCATCAGGTCGCCGAAGACGGCCCAGACCGGCACCGCCGGCTCGGCGCCGCCGTCGACGAGGTCGTCGTTCAGGGCTGCCATGGTGCGGCTCCGCCGGATGCGCCTTGCTCCTTCCCCCCCTTGGGGAGGGCTGGGGCGCCGGATGCGCCTTGCTCCCTCCCCCCCTGGGGGAGGGCTGGGGTGGGGGCCTGCGGCGCCTCGATCAGCGCCTGCGTCATGCTGGCCCCCATCCCTGCCTTCCCCCAGAGGGGGAAGGAGTTCCAACGCGACTCTCGCGCGGCGCCGGTCACGCGGCGGCCTCCACCCCGCGCTGGGCGGCCAGGTGCTGCAGGTCGTCGATGATCTGTTTCTGCGCGCCGATGCTCAGCTCGATCACCTCGCGGGCCTGGGCCACGTAGTAGTCCAGCTGCTCGTCGCTGCGGGCCAGGGACTTGGTCAGCGCCGTCTCGATGCCCTTGAGCTGGGTCAGCAGCTCGGCGTTGGCCTGGCCGAAGAGCTGCACGGCGCCGCCGAAGGCCTCGCCCAGGCTGGCCACTTCGACCGCGCTGGCGCCCAGCTGCGTGCCGGCCTCGTCCAGGCGCGCGGCCTGGGCGTCCAGCGCCTGGCCGAAGCGCTCGACCTGCGCCTGCAGGGTCTCGCCGAACTGGCCGCTGGCGCGCTCCATCAGGCCGGCGGTGGTGTCCACCAGCGCATCGATGGCGCCGCGCTGCTCGGTGGCCTGGCGGTTGAGCGCCTCCAGCAGCGTGCCCAGGGTCTGCATCAGGCGCTCGCGTTCCTCCAGCGTGGCCTGGTCGCGGGCCATGCTGTCGCTGATGCGCTCGCGCAGCTCGCCCATGACCTCGGCCGCGGCGCGGGGTGCTTCGGCGGCGGCCTGCACCAGTTGGCCGATCTCGGCCAGGGTGCGCCGGGCCTGCGCCTCCATCTGCGTGCTCATGTCGGTGGCGGTGCGGGCCAGGGCGGCGCCGGCTTCGCGCAACTGGCCGGTGGCGTGCTCGCCGGCCGCCTCCCACTGCGTGCGCAGGGTGGCGACGGTGGTTTCGAGGGCGCCGGTCCAGGCCGCCTGACGCTCGGCCTCCTGCGCGGCGCGCTGCTCGATCTGCGCCAGGGTGCGCTCGGCCTGGGCCTGGGCGGTGCTGCCGATGTCGATGGCGGCCTGGCGCAGCTGCTCGCCCACCTGCTGCCATTGGCCCACGGCCTCGCCGGTGGCGCGCTGCAGGCCTTCGGCCACCTGTCCGGTGGCCTGCTGCAACTGGCCGGCGGCCTGGCTGCTGGCCAGGGCCAGGGCCTCGGCGGCGCCGGTGCTGGCGCGTTCGAGCTGACCGGCGATCTGGCCGCTGGCACGCTCCAGTTCGGCAGAGGCGGCGCGGCCGGCCTGCAGCCACTGGTCGGCGGCGGCACTGCCGGTCTGCTGCCATTGCTCGCGCAGGTTGGCCGCCATGGTCTCCAGGGCGGCCGTCCATTGCTGGAGGCGGCCGTCGTCCAGCGCGGCGCGGCGTTCCATCTCGGCCAGGGTGCGGCGGGCCTGCGCCTCGGCATGGCCCCCCACCTCGGCGGCGGTGTGGCGCAGGGCGTCGCCCAGCTGCTGCCACTGGCCGGCGGATTCGGCGCCGGCGGCGCGCCATTCCTCGCGCAGCGCGGTGGCGGTGGTTTCGAGCGCGGCGCGCCAGTCGGCCAGGCGGCTTTCGTCGGCGGTGGCACGGCGGTCCAGGTCGGCCAGCAGGCGCTGGGCCTGGGCCTCGGCACCGGCGGTGATGTCGCGCACGCTGCGCGACAGCGTCTCGCCGACGCACTGCCATTCGCCGGTGGCCTGGGCGCCGGCCTGCTGCCACTGCTGATGCAGTTCCTCGGCCAGGCTGCGCAGCGCGCCGGTCCAGGCGGCCAGGCGGGTGTCGTCGTGGGCGGCCAGGCGGGTCTGCAGCTCGGTATGGGCGGCTGCGACGCCTTCGCGCAGGGCGGCGGCCTGGCCGACGAAGCCTTCGGCAGCGCGCTGCAGGGCGGCCTCGTGGCGCACGGCCATCTGCTCGGCACCGGCGGCCTGCTGCGACAAGGTCTCGGCCCATCGCTGGCCGAGGGTTTCGGACTGGCGGTCCAGGTGGGCCGCCAGGTCATCGGCCAGCGCCAGACTGTGCTGCTGCGTGTGCTGGGTGAAGCGGGCCAGCGCCTCGTCCAGGGCCGCATCGCGCTGCTCGGCATGACCGGAGAAACGGGCCAGCGCCTCGTCGAAGGCGCGGCTGCCGGCGGTCTGCGCCGCCTGCTGCTCGGCCAGGGCATTGCGCCACAGGCCGGCGACCTCGGTGGTGGCCTGGCCGAAGCGCTCGGCCACGCCGTCGAGCTGGCGGCGCACCTGCTCGGCCATGGCGGCCTGCAGGCGGCCGCTTTCCTGGGCCAGGCCGGCCAGCGTGGCCTCGATGGCGGGCTGGATGGCGGCGCCGCTCAGGCGCGCGCCCTCGGCCACGCTTTCCTTGAGGCTGCGCTCGACCGAGGCGGCCAGCGCGACATAGGCCGATTCGGCCTGGGTGTGGAAGCGGGCCTGATCGGCGGTGAGCCGCTCGTTCAAGGCCTGCTGCTGGCGCTCCAGCGCCTCCATGCTGGCCTGCAGCCGCTCGACCAGCGTGGGCAGCAGGCCGGCCTGCTGTTCCATCAGCTTGAACGAGGCTTCGCGGTGGTGCGTGGCCGAGAAAGCGCGCAGCGGGCCGGCGATGGCGGCGTCCAGCTGCTGGCCCACCTGCACCCGCTCGCGGCGGGCCAGGGCCGACATCAGGCCCAGCGCCGCCGAGGCGGCCACGCCGGCCACCGAGGTGCCGAAGGCCAGGCCCAGGCCACGCACCGGGGCCGACAGCGCATCGCGGATGCCCTGCAGCTCGGTCGCCCCAGTCAGTGCGGCGCCGGTGCCGTCCAGGGTGACGACCATGCCCATGAAGGTGCCCAGCATGCCCAGCAGCACCAGCAGGCCGGTGATGTAGGGCGCGAGCGCAGGGCCGGGCAAGGCGACGCGGCCGCCTTCGATGCGCTGGCGGACGGCGCCCTGCAGCGCGGGCTCGACCGGGACCAGCCAGGCATGGCGGGCATCGGCCGGGGCGCTGCCGAGGCTGTCGAGCGCGCGGGCCAGTGCGCGGGTCGCGCGGTCGAAGCGCAGCAGCTCCACGCCACCCACCAGATAGAACACACCGATCAGCACCATCACCGCCAGCGCGAGCGGCTGGCGGCCCAGGTAGCCGGCGCCCACCCACAGCACGGCGGCCAGTCCGGCCGCGAACACCGCCCCTTGCAGGGCCTTGGCAATCAGTCTCGTCATTCGTCCTTGTTTCCTGGTGTGGCCACCGTCGGCGCGGCGGCGCCCGGTGGCCGGAGGGCTTCGAGCAGGGCCAGCGCGGGCTGCATCCGCAGCTCCAGCTCGGCCAGCAGCACGGTGTGCAGGTCCTGGCGGAAGGGTTCCTGCCAGCTTTCGTCCTCGGGCCCATGCGCCTCGGCGAGGCGGCGGAAGTGCTTCTCGAGCATCGGCGCCACGCCGGCCATGAGCCGGTCCTCATGCGGGCCCAGGGTCTGGGCCATCACGGCATCGACGGCGGCCAGCCGCGCCAGTTCGGGCGAGCGGGCCGCCACCACGGCACGCAGCCGCTCGCGCAGCAGGCCAATGGCCATCTCCATCGCCTGCTGGCGCGCCAGGTAGCGCTGCCGATAGGGCGAGAAGCCGATGCCCTGCTCGAAGGTGGAGCGGCCGGCGGCGGCGGCCTCCTTGGCATGGCCGTGAGCCAGCACGGCGCGCACGCGCTCGACCTCGGCCTGCTCCTGCGGCCAGGGATCGTCGGTGGTGGAAGGGGCGCCGGCAGCGCTCGGGGCCGGCAGCGGCCGTTCGAGGGCCGCTGACAGCGAGATGGCGTCCGTCCAGCCGAGCCAGTGGCTCAGGCGGTCGGCGAAGGCGTCTCTGGAATCCCGGACCTGCGCCCGCGGACCGGCAAGGCCGGCCAGCAGTCGCACAAGCGCCGCACCGGTCAGGCCCGTGCGCACGGTGGTGAGCGCCATGGGGGTTGCCGGATCGAAAAACCGCGCAGTCTACACCGGGGGTGCGTCGGCTCCGGCCGCGCCACCTGACAGCTTTGTCATCTTGCCGTCAGCGAGGCGTCGGCCCCCGGCGCCCACAGTGGCGGCCGTGTCTGCCATGCTGCCCATGCCTTCCCTCGCCCACGACCGCTTCCCGCGCCGCGAGCGCCCTGCCCTTGCACGGCGGCGCTCGCCCAAGCTCCCGCTGACCGCCCTGTGCGCCGCCCTGCTGATGGCGGGCTGCGCCGTCGGTCCCGACTACCAGCCGCCGCCCGTGCCCAGTGGCGCCAGCCAGGGCGCCTTCAAGGAAGACGGCCCCTGGCGCCCCGCGGCGCCGAAGGCGGCCGATGCCGACTCGCCATGGTGGAGCCAGTTCGGCGATCCGCAACTGGACGCGCTGGTCGCCCAGGCCATGACGGCCAGCCCCACGCTGGCCCAGGCCTCGGCCACCTACCGCCAGGCGCAGGCGCTGGTCGACGGCGCCTCAGCCGGCTTCTTCCCGACCGTGGGCGCCAGCGCCTCGGGCGGGCGCGGGCGCAGCAAGAGCAGCGGCACCTCGGTGCTGGGCGACACCCATGCCTGGTCGCTGCAGGCGGCCTGGGAGCCGGACTTCTTCGGCAAGGTGCGCCGCGGCGCCGAAGCGGCGGCCGACAGCGCCCAGGCCAGCGCCGCCGACCTGGCCGCGGCCCGGCTCACGCTGCAGGCGGCCGTGGTCAACGACTACATCCAACTGCGCCTGGACGACCGCCAGAAGGCGCTCTACGTGCGCACCGTGGCGGGCTACCGCGATTCGCTGCGGCTGGCGCAGGCGCAGTACCGCGCCGGCACCGCATTGCGCTCGGACGTGGCGCTGGCCGAAAGCAACCTGGCCTCGGCCGAGGCCCAGGCCATCGACATCGACCTGACCCGCCGCCAGCTGGAACATGCGCTGGCCGTGCTGCTGGGCAGGACGCCGGGCGAGTTCTCGCTGGAGCCACTGGCCGGCGAGGCGCCCTCCGCGCTGGCGCTGCCCGTGATGCCGCCCGGCCTGCCGTCGCAGCTTCTGGAGCGCCGCCCCGACATCGCCGGTGCCGAACGCCGCGTGGCCGCCGCCAATGCACAGATCGGCGTGGCCACTGCCGCGTACTACCCCGACTTCACGCTCAGTGCGAGCGGCGGCTTCTCGGGCGCCGGCCTCACCGCCTGGGCCCGCACGCCCGACAAGGTGTGGGCGCTGGGCTTCGCGCTCGCGGCCTCGATCTACGACGGCGGTGCCCGCAGCGCCAAGGTGGCGCAGGCGCGCGCCGCCTTCGACGGTGCCGCCGCCGGCTACCGCCAGACGGTGCTCGCCGCCTTCCAGGACGTGGAGGACAACCTGGCCGCCCTGCGCGAGCTGGCCCGCGAGCGCGAGGCGCAGAACCGCGCCGTGACCGCCGCCCGCGACTCGCTGCGCGTGGTGCTGAGCCAGTACCGCGCCGGCACCGCCAACTACACCACCGTCGTCACCACCCAGGCGCTGGCGCTGACGGCCGAGCGCAGCGCGCTGCAGCTCGAAGGCCGGCAGTACGCCGCCAGCGTCGCGCTGGTCAAGGCGCTGGGCGGCGGTTGGGGCACGGGCCAGTTGCCCGCCATCCCCCACGCCAGCGACGCCGCCGACGCCGCGCCTGCCGGCACGCCTGCCGCGACGCCCACGGCGGCGTCCGCCCCCTCCGCCGAAATCGCTGCCTCCGCCAGCCCCGCCACGCGCTGATCCGTCTTTCCGTCGAACGCCATGTCCCTGCCCCATCGCACCCCCCTCGTCTCCCGCCGCGGCCGCACGGTCGGCGCGGCGGTCGCCACCGTCGCCCTGCTGATCGCCGCCTGGCATCCCGGCCTGCACCGTGACGCGCACGCCGCCGAGCCCGCCAAGGCCCCAACCGCCGTGCCGGTGCGCCTGGCCACGGTCCAGCGCAAGGACGTGCCCCTGGCCATGACCGGCATGGGCAGCGTGCTGCCCATGGCCTCGGTCACCGTCCGCACGCGGGTGGACGGCCAGTTGGAGGCCGTCAACTTCAAGGAAGGCCAGGACGTGAAGGCCGGCCAGGTGCTGGCGCGGCTCGATGCCCGCGCCCTGCAGGCGGCCCTGGCCCAGGCCCAGGGCACGCTGGCGCGCGACAACGCGCAGCTGACCAATGCCCGCGCCGACCTGCAGCGCTATACGGAGCTGCAGCAGCAGGACGCCGCCACCCGCCAGCAGCTGGACACCCAGGCCGCCCTGGTGCGCCAGCTCACCGCTACCGTGCAGAGCGACACCGCCGCCGTCTCGGCCGCGCAGGTGCAGCTGAGCTACGCCACGCTCGCCGCGCCGCTGTCGGGCCGCATCGGCGCCCGGCTGGTGGACCCCGGCAACATCGTCCACGCCACCGACGCGGCCGGCCTGCTGGTCATCAACCAGATCGACCCCATCGCCGTGCAGTTCACCCTGCCCGAAAGCGCCTTCCAGGCCATCAACACGGCCCTGCACGGACCGGCGCCGCTGCAGGTGCAGGCCATCGACCGCGCTACCCATGAGGTGCTGGCCACCGGCGAGCTCACGCTGCTGAACAACCAGATCGACGTCACCACCGGCACCATCGCCATGAAGGCCCGATTCGCCAACCCCGACCACAAGCTGTGGCCGGGGCAGTCGGTGGATGCCCGGCTCGTCCTGGGCCAGCGGCGCGATGCGCTGACCGTGCCCGTCTCCGCCGTGCAGCGCGGCCCCAACGGGCTGTTCAGCTACGTGGTCGATGCCGACAACAAGGCGCGCGTGCAACCCATCGAGGTGGGCAGCAGCGAGGGCAACACCGCCGTGGTGACGAAGGGCCTCAAAGCGGGCGACCGCGTGGTGACCGACGGCCAGTTCCGCCTGGCGCCCGGCACCGCTGTGCGCGAGGCCAGAGAAGGCGGCGAGGGCAAGGGCGCCGCCCCGGGCGCCGACAAGCCTGCCGGCGCCAAGGCCGCCAACGGCCCACAGGGAGCCGCCTCGTGAGCATTTCCGCCGCCTTCATCCGCCGGCCCATCGGCACCTCGCTGCTGGCCGTGGCGCTGCTGCTCATCGGCCTGGTGGCCTGGCCGATGCTGCCCGTGGCACCACTGCCGCAGGTGGACTTCCCGACGCTGCAGGTCACCGGCCGCCTGCCGGGCGCCAGTCCCGAGACCATGGCCTCGAACGTGGCGCAGCCGCTGGAGCGGCAGTTCTCGTTGATCCCCGGCCTGTCGCAGATGACCTCGACCAGCTCGCTGGGCCTGACGCAGATCACGCTGCAGTTCGACCTGGACCGCAACATCGACGGTGCCGCGCTGGACGTGCAGACCGCCATCAACTCGGCCACCGGCCAGCTGCCCAAGAACCTGCCCAGCCCGCCGAGCTTCCGCAAGATCAACCCGGCCGATGCGCCGGTGCTGATCCTGGCCGTGCAGTCGCAGGTGCTGCCGATGACGCAGGTGGACGACTACGCCGAGAACATCCTCGCGCAGCAGATCTCGCGCATCGAGGGCGTGGGCCTGGTCAACGTGTTCGGCCAGCAGAAGCCGGCCGTGCGCATCCAGGTCGACCCGGCCAAGATCCGCGGCCTGGGCCTGAGCCTGGAGGACATCCGCGGCGTGATCGCCAACACCACGGTGAGCGCACCCACCGGCACGCTGGACGGCGCCGCGCAGGCCATGAACGTCTACACCAACGACCAGTTGCTCAAGGCCGCACCGTGGAACGACATGGTGCTGGCGTATCGCAACGGCGCGCCCATCCGCGTGCGCGACGTGGGCGTGGCCGTGGACGGGCCCGAGAACGCCAAGATCGCCGCCTGGGCCTTCCCCGGCAAGGCCGAGCCCGAGGGCAGCCACATCGAGCCGGGCCAGGCCATCTCGCTGGCCATCACCAAGATGCCGGGCGCCAACGTGATCGACACGGTGGACCGCATCTTCGCGGCGCTGCCCAAGCTCAAGGCCTCGATCCCGCCCAGCGTGACGGTCAGCACCATCATCGACCGCACGCAGACCATCCGCGCCTCGGTCAAGGACGTGGAGTTCACGCTCGTGCTGTCGGTGGCGCTGGTGGTGGCGGTGATCTTCGTCTTCCTGCGCAGCATGACCGTCACGCTGATCCCCAGCGTGACCGTGCCGCTGGCCCTGCTGGGCACGGCGGCCGTGATGTACGTGCTGGGCTATTCGCTGGACAACCTCTCGCTCATGGCGCTGACCATCGCGGTGGGCTTCGTGGTGGACGACGCCATCGTGATGCTGGAGAACATCTACCGCCACATCGAGGACGGCATGCCGCCGATGCAGGCGGCGCTGCAGGGGGCGCAGGAGATCGGCTTCACCATCGTCTCGATCTCGGTCTCTCTAGTGGCCGTGTTCATTCCGCTGCTGCTGATGGGCGGCATCGTGGGCCGCCTGTTCCGCGAGTTCGCGGTGACGGTGACGCTGACCATCGCGGTGTCGGTGGTGGTATCGCTCACGCTCACGCCCATGCTGTGCGCCAAGTTCCTGAAGAACCCGCATGGCGACGGCACGCATGCCGCACCGAAGCACGGCAAGCTCTTCGACCTGTTCGAGCGCGGCTTCGAGGCCATGATCGGCGGCTACCGCCGTGCGCTGGAAGTGGTGCTGCGCCATCCCTTCATCACGCTGATGAGCTTCATCGCGACGGTGGCGGCCACGGTGGCGCTGTTCATCGTGATCCCCAAGGGCTTCTTCCCGCAGCAGGACACGGGCTACATCTTCGGCACCGCGGTGGCAGGGCAGGACTCCTCGTCCGAGGCCATGCACGGGCGCATGCTGGCCCTGGCCGACATCGTGCGGCAGGACCCGGACGTCACCGCCTTCGGCCTGCAGGCCGGTGCCAGCACCTTCAACTCGGGCAACTTCTTCATCGGCCTCAAGCCCAAGGAAGACGGCCGCACCGAGACCGCCGATGAGATCATCGGCCGCCTTCGGCCCAAGCTGGCGCGCGTGCCCGGCATCACGCTCTACATGCAGGCCGGGCAGGACATCAACGTCGGCGGCCGGCTGGCGCGCACGCAGTACCAGTACACGCTCACCGACACCGACCTGGGCGAGCTCGACACCTGGACGCAGCGCATCACCCAGCGGCTGCAGCAGCTGCCCGCCCTGACCGACGTGAGCTCCGACCAGCAGAACGCCGCGCCCATGGCCAGCCTGACCATCGACCGCCAGCGCGCCTCCAGCTATGGCATCACGCCGGCACTGATCGACGCCACCCTGTACGACGCCATCGGCCAGCGCCAGGTGGCGCAGTACTTCACCCAGCTCAACAGCTACAACGTGGTGCTGGAAGTGACGCCTGCACTGCAGCAGGACCCGAGCCTGTTCGACCGGCTGTTCATCACCTCGCCCATCAACGGCCAGCAGATCCCGCTGTCCACCTTCGTGAAGCTGGACACCACCCGCACCAGCTACCTGGCCGTGAACCACCAGGGCCAGTTCCCGGCGGCGACCATCTCCTTCAACCTCAAGCCCGGCTTCGCGCTCGGCCAGGCGGTCGAGCAGATCCAGCAGGCGCAGGCCGAGATGGGCGTGCCGCCCACGCTCACCGGCAGCTTCCAGGGCACGGCGCAGGCCTTCAGCGCATCGCTGCGCACGCAGCCCTACCTGATCCTGGCGGCGCTGATCGCGGTGTACATCGTGCTGGGCCTGCTGTACGAGAGCTACATCCACCCGCTCACCATCCTCTCCACCCTGCCCTCGGCCGGCGTGGGGGCGCTGCTGATCCTGATGGCGGGCGGCTACGATCTGAGCGTGATCGCACTCATCGGCATCATCCTGCTCATCGGCATCGTCAAGAAGAACGGCATCATGATGGTGGACTTCGCCCTGCATGCCGAGCGCGACCGCGGCATGAGCCCGCGCGACGCCATCTTCGAGGCCTGCGTGCTGCGCTTCCGCCCCATCATGATGACCACCATGTGCGCCCTGCTCTCGGGCCTGCCGCTGATGCTGGGCCACGGCGCCGGCTCCGAGCTGCGCCGGCCGCTGGGCTATGCCATGGTGGGCGGGCTGCTGCTGTCGCAGGTGCTCACGCTCTTCACCACGCCGGTGGTCTACCTCTACCTCGACCGCGCCCACCACTGGTACATGCGCCGCAAGGCCGCGGGTGCCGCACGCGCCGCCACGCCGCGGCTGGAGGCCGCCCAGCCATGATGCGGGTGCTGATCGTCGAGGACGAGCGCAAGACGGCCGACTACCTCAGCCAGGGCCTGACCGAGCAGGGCTGCACGGTGGACGTCGCCTACGACGGCATCGACGGCCAGCACCTGGCGCTGCACCACGACTTCGACGTCATCGTGCTCGACGCCATGCTCCCGGGCCTGGACGGCTTCGAGGTGTTGCGCTCGCTGCGCGCCGTCAAGGGCACGCCGGTCATCATGCTCACCGCCCGCGACGGCGTGGAAGACCGGGTGCGGGGCCTGCAGGGCGGCGCGGACGACTACCTGGTCAAGCCCTTCTCGTTCATCGAGCTGCAGGCCCGGCTGCAGGCCCTCACGCGCCGCGGCCGCGCGCAGGAGCCCACGCTGCTGCGCGTGGGCGATCTGCAGATCGACCTGATCAGCCGCCGCGCCCTGCGCGCCGGCCAGCGCATCGACCTCACGGCCAAGGAATTCGCGCTGCTCACCCTGCTGGCACGGCGCCAGGGCGACATCCTGTCCAAGACCGCCATCGCCGAGCAGGTGTGGGACATGAACTTCGACAGCAACACCAATGTGGTCGAGGTGGCCATCAAGCGCCTGCGCGGCAAGATCGACCTGCCCTTCGCCCAAGCGCTGCTGCACACGGTGCGCGGCATGGGCTATGTGCTGGAAGAGCGCGCGCCGGGCACTGCCGGCGGCGACGACGACTGAGGGCATGCGCCGCGGCTCCATCGCCCTGCGTCTGGCGCTGATGTTCACCGCCGTGGCGGTGTTCATCTTCGCGCTGCTGGGTGTGGCGCTGTTGCAGGTGTTGCGGCACGAGCTGCGGCGCCACGAGCGCGAAGAGGTGCAGAGCCGCCTGGAGGATGTGCGCTACATGCTGGAGCATGGCCGCTCGTCGCAACTGGGCCTGCGTGTCCGCGAGAAGATCTCCGCGCTCGAAAGCCGCAACGGCGAGGTGCGCTACTGGATGTGGAGCGAGGCGCCCGGCTTCCGCTGGGCCGACGGCGCCCAGGCCATGGCGGATGCGCTGCACGAGGAGGACGGGGTGGTCGAGCTGCCCCTCGGCCCCAACGGCCGGCCCATGGCGCTGATGTCGGCACGGCTGCCGGCCAACGACGTGCGGCCCGAGGTTCAGCTCATCGCCGGCGTGAGCGGTGCCGCGCCGCGCCAGACCCTGCACACCTTCGAGGCCGCCATGGCCCTGCTGGCGCTGACCGGCGCGGGCGTGGCTGCACTGATGGGCTATTGGGTCGCTCGTGTCGGCCTGCGCCCGCTGCAGCGCCTGTCGGCCGAGGCCCAGGGCATCGGCCCGGACAACCGCGGCCAGCGGCTGCAGTTGCCCGCCCTGCCCATCGAGCTGACGGACATGGGCCAGTCCTTCAACGCCGCGCTGGACCGGCTGGACGGCGCCTACCGCCAGCTGGAGACCTTCAACGCCGACGTGGCCCACGAGTTGCGCACGCCGCTGGCCAACCTGATCGGCCAGACGCAGGTGACGCTGGCACGCGAGCGCGACGCCGCCGCGCTGCGCGAGGTGCTGCAGTCCAACCTGGAGGAGCTGGAGCGGCTGCGCTCCATCGTGGCCGACATGCTCTTCCTGGCCCGCGCCGAACAGGGCGAGCGCGCCCGGCGCCTGGTCGACGCGCCGCTGGCGCTGGAAGTGGCCAAAACGGTGGAGTTCTTCGACGTGCTGCTGGACGAGGCCGGCCTGCGCGTGGACGTGCAGGGCGACGCCATCGCACCCATCGAGACCGCCCTCTTCCGCCGCGCGCTGAGCAACCTGCTGCACAACGCCATCCAGCACTCTTCGGGCGGCGACGTGATCGGCGTACGCATCGAGCCGCTGGCCGGTGGCGCGCGCGTCAGCGTGAGCAACCCCAGCGCGCCCCTGGCGCCCGAGGCGCTAGCACGGCTGTTCGACCGCTTCTACCGCGGCGACAGCTCCCGGCCCAACAGCGGCGAGAACCACGGGCTGGGCCTGTCCATCGTGCGCGCGGTGGCGGCCATGCATGGCGGGCAGGTGTTCGCGCAGTGGGCCGATGGCGAGATCACCGTAGGCTTCACCGTGGCGCCCCGGCGATGAAAAAGGCCCGCACGCAGGCGGGCTGAAGTGAACCTGCAGGAGGTCCTTGGAGTCTTGCGGCGCGGGCGTGGACAACAGCCCATGCCCGGCGGGAGACACCCCTCATCGGCAGGCAGGCCGCCGTGAAGGATGGTGGCAGGCCCTGCGGCCCGCCCCCCGGGCGTCGCGGTCGAATGCGCCAGCAGACCGCGGCACCCGGGGCGGCTTGCGTCAGGCTCAGAAGGAGTGACGCACGCCGAACTCGTAGCCGGTCGAGCTCTTGGCCTGGTAGCCCACGCCGGTCAGGCCGGCCGGGATGGTGGGCGCCACGAAGGCGGGGCCGCCGACCGTGACGTTGGCGCCGTTCTTGTTCGTCACGCGCGAGACGGTGGCGTACAGGGCGGTGCGCTTGGACAGGTTGTGCTGGTAGCCCAGGGCGAACTTGTTGGCTTCGCGCTTCTCGGGCTGGAACAGCGCCACGCTGTCGTTGTCGTAGCGCACGTTGGCATACGACGCGCGGATGATGCCGGCGCCCACGGGCACGCTCACGCCCAGAAGGTAGCCCTGCGTCTTCACCGTGGGGCGCACGGTCAGCACGCCGGCCACGTAGTCGCGGGCCAGCAGTTCGCGGTCCAGCTCGCGGCGCGAATACTCGCCAAAGAGCTTGGCGACGCCGAAGTCCCAGGTGGCGCCGAGGCTGAAGATCTTGTCCTTGAAGCGGCGGTCGGTCAGCACGCTGATCGTGTCCTTGCCCTTGTTGGCGCCGTCCACGTTGTCGAGCTGGCCATAGGCCAGGGCCACGTCCAGCGGGCCGTTGGCGTAGCCGACACGGGCACCGGCGTAGCGGCCTTCGTCGGAGTCGCGCTGGTTCAGGCCCAGGGGCGAGATGCTGGCGCGCTCGGACATGCCATACATCACGTTGCCGTAGACGCCGGCCAGGCCGGCAGGCAGGTAGTACTGCAGCGCATTGCTGACGCGGCCGTGGCTGTAGGCCGAGGCGATCAGCGAGCCGCCGACGCCGGTGGCGCCGAAGGGATCGAAGGTGTCGTCGTTGACCTTGGCCGGCGAGTTGTCGCGACCCAGGCGCACTTCACCGAAGCTGCCGGCCAGGCTCACGGTGGAGCGGCGCTGGAAGTTCAGCGCGCCACTGGCAGCGCCGGTGCCGTCGTCGTTGTTGAGGGCACCTTCGAGCCAGAAGCTGGCGCTCAGGCCGTTGCCCAGGTCCTCGACGCCCCGGAAGCCCAGGCGGCTGGAGCTCAGGCCCGAATTGCGCAGCTCGGTGCGGCTGGCCTCGACCGACTGCGGCAGCAGGGCGAGCGAAGGGTTGACCAGCGTGGCCAGCGTGGGGTTGGTCAGGACCAGCTCGCCCTTGTTGCTGGTATGGCTGACGGCGGCGTCGAGCACACCGAACAGGGTGACCGTCGACTGCGCGGACGCGGCGCCACACACCACCATGGCGGCCAGTGCCGCGAGACTCTTTTTCATGCGTTGAACTCCAGATGAAGCGTTTTGCTTCTCTTGACGGAAGCGGTTGGAAGCGCCCAGAAGGCCTGGGCTGAACGCGAGTCTGCAACGCCAAAAAGTCTCCTAAATTACATGGTATTAACCCTTAACTCCCAGTACTTTTTCTTGGATTCATCGCCTTTTCACCCATGTCTGACAGCGAGCTGACCAAGATCGCCAGACCACCCGGGCGTCACGCGCGCAGCGAATAGGACAGCGCCCAGAAGTGCTGCCACACGCGGTATTCGCTGATGCGCGCATAGGGCGCCACGGCCGACAGCAACGCGTCGCGGCTGGGAAAGTTCTTGAGCACGCGATGCACGGAGCCATCCGCCAGTCGCCGCAACTGCCAGGTGTTGCCGTCACCGTCCTGCTCGGCGATGGGCGTGCTGCTGCCGGGCACGAAGAGGTTGTCGATGAACACCAGCTGGGCGCCGGGCTTGAGCGTCCGGTGCAGGCCCTGCAGGAAGGCGTCGATGCGGCCCAGCGGAATGTGCGACCACCAGAAGCCGGCAAAGGCGCCATCGAAGGCGTGCGCCGCCACCGGCAGCGCATAGGCGTCGCCCTGCAACCAGCGCACCGGCGCATGGGGCAGCCGGCGCTCGGCGATGCGCAGCGTCTCCACCGCGCCGTCGAGCGCCACCACGCCGGCGGTGGCCGCTGCGTAGAACTGCGTCCAGTAGCCCGTGCCGCAGGCCACCTCCAGCACATGGCGGCCGGCGAGCACGGTCGGCAGCCAGGCCTCCATCGCCCGAAGGTCGGCCTGCCGTTCGGGCTTGGCGTAGATGCGGTCGTATTCGGCGGCGCGGGCGGCGTAGTAGTCGTGCATGGCGGTGTCTCCTCGGATCGCGGAACGCCACGCCCCCGGGGCGCGGCGGCGCATTGTGCGGCGCCCTGGCTGACGGCAAGCATCGACGAGAGCGCCGGGGACGGCCACCGACGTCGTCACTCAGACGCCGTCGCTCACGGGGGCGCCGGGGCCCCGAGCTCGCCGAAGACCTGCACGCAGGGGAGCTCGAGCCGGTGCGCGGCCCAGCCCGGATCGCCGGTCTTCGCAAAGCGCACCCAGGCCTGCTGCATCTGCTGCGACAACGCACGCGGGGGCGAGGTGCCCGTCAGCTCGCGCGCCGCCGCGTTGTCGAAGTTGCCGAACACGAAGGGCAACTCGACGCCGTGCGCCGCGCCCAGGTGCCCGTCGAAGCCGGGCGACGGCCAGACGAAGCGGTAGCGATGGGCCGAGGCTGCGCGCGTGGCCGCCAGGTGTGCGAGCGCCGCCGCGGGCGCGGCGTAGTGGTAGTCGGACTGCAGGGCGCACAGGCGCTCGCCGGAGGTGCTTGCCTGCGCCACGGGAAGCGCCACGCCGGCGCTGCGGGCGAAGTCCTCCACATCGGCCTCGG
The DNA here is from genome assembly GCF_056314265.1 of Pseudacidovorax sp. DMC4. Classification (NCBI taxonomy): domain Bacteria; kingdom Pseudomonadati; phylum Pseudomonadota; class Betaproteobacteria; order Burkholderiales; family Comamonadaceae; genus Pseudacidovorax; species Pseudacidovorax sp. DMC4. The sequence goes on from NZ_JBQUYR010000001.1 coordinate 303,460, forward strand.
TGATGCGCGCCAGCCCGCCGCCGGGCACGTGGTACAGCCGCATCTCGTCGGCGTTGTGGCCCACCAGCAGTTGCAAGGACGAGGGTTGCTGCCACGCCGTCTGCAAGGCCTGCAGGGGTGGCGCCACCAGCATCCGGCCGTCGAGCACCGTCCGCAGCGGAAAGAGATGGCGGCTCGCCAGCCCCATCGCGCGGCGCAGACCGGCATCCTGCGTCAGCCGCTGCACTGCGCGCAGCAGCGGGGCCAGCGGCGCCTGGGCCAGGCCCCCCCGATCGGGCGCCACGCCGGCCAGCTCGCCGATGGCCGCAAGGGCAGCCTGGGCCTCTTCCACCGTCTGGCAAGCCACGCTGGGACTTTGCAGGATGACGCGCTGGAACAGCCCGCGGGCCTCAGGCAGGCCCATCAGGCAGGCAATGGCCCCCGCCCCCGCCGATTGGCCGAAGGCGGTGACCCGCGCTGCATCGCCGCCCCAGGCGCCGATGTGGTCCTGCACCCAGCGCAGGGCCATCAGCTGGTCGAGCAAGCCGCGATTGGGCGGCGCATCCGGCAGGTGCGCGAAGCCGTCGACGCCCAGTCGGTACTGGATGGAGACGAACACCACGCCCTGCCGCGCAAAGGCCGCGCCGTCGTACAGCGGCTCGGACGCGCTGCCGCGCACGAAGCCGCCACCGTGCACCCAGACCATGACGGGCAGGCGCGCGTCGGCCGGCGCGTCGGGCGCCCAGACGTTGAGCGACAGTGCATCCTCGCCGCCCACCGGATCGGCGTCGGGCGCGGCATGGCGCGGCCAGTGGGGAAAGGCGGGGCCGAAGTCGAGCGCCTCGCGCACGCCCTGCCACGGCGCAGCGGCAACGGGTGGCGCGAAGCGACGCGTGCCGAAGGGCGGCAGCGCGTAGCGGATGCCCTTGAAGACGCGAAGCCCGGCCTCCCGCCGGCCACGAAGGCGACCGCCGTGCGAGAGCTGCACTTCGGGCGCGCCGCGCGCTTCAGTCACGCTCGCCATTGCGCAGGGCGCTCGGGCCTCGTGCCAGTCTTGCGACGCGGTCCTTCGCTCATTCGGTGGCCAGGCCCAGCTTGTCGATGAGCGGCCGCCACACCGCGGCGTCGCGCGCAGCCCAGGCGCGCACATCGGCCGGCTTGGAGGCCGTGAGCGTCACGCTCATCGTCTCCAGTCGCTGGAGGTACTGGGCATTGCTGCGGCAGCCCTCGCTGACCGCATTGAGCCGCGCCAGCAGTTGCGGCGGCGTGCCGGCCTTGGCCACGATGGCGATCCACGAGGGCCGAGCCAGGTCGGCAGCGGCGGGCAGCAGCTCGGCGATGGTGGGGACGTCCGGCATCAGCGCGGAGCGCTGGCTGTCGAAGACCGCCAGCGCCACCAGCTTGCCGGCCTTGACCTGGGGAGCCGCGGTGCCACCGACCAGCGTCATGGCCTGGATCTGATGGCCCATCAGCGCCGCCATGCCTGCGCCCTCGCCCACGAAGGGCACATGGGTGCCGGCCACGCCCAGCCTGTCGAGCAGGGCCGTGGTCAGCAGGTGCGCGGGGCTGCCCTTGCCCGGCGAACCGAAGTTCAGCCCACCGGGCGTGGCCGCCGCCAGCTTCTGCAGGTCCGCCAGCCGAGCCACGCCCTCGCCAGCGGGCACCGTCAGCACCAGGGGCGAGGTGCCCAGCACGGCCACGCCGTCGAAGTCGGTCGACGGGTCGTAGGGATGCTGGCGATAGGTGTAGGGCGTGATGCTCATCTGCGACATGCCGATGCTCATCAACGTGTACCCGTCGGCCGCCTGGCCCTTGAGCGCGCTGACAGCCAGGATGCCGTTGGCGCCCGGCCGGTTCTGCACCACGACGGGCTGGCCCAGCGCCTGCGCCGCGCAGTCGGCCCAGACCCGCGTCATCGCATCGGACCCGCTGCCCGGCGGCTGCTGGGCGATCAGCTGGATGGGCTTGGTGGGATAGGCGGGCGCCTGCGCGCTGGCCGCTGCGGCAACGAAGAGCGAGCCGAGGCCCGCCAGGGCGGCAAGCCGCCGGCGAAGGGAAATCGTCATGGTGTCTCCTGAGGTCTTGTGAGGGATCGGGGAAAGCAGCGGGCGTACGGCGTCGAGGGATCAACCGGGGGGCGCGCGACGGCGGGCGGGCTTGGCCCTGCGCGAAGGTGGCTCGGCGGCCGGTGCCGCGCACCGCGCCGCGATCAGTTCCGCCAGCAACGCGAGCTGGGCCGAGGCGGAGGCAGAAGGCTGCGTGCGGCCGTGGCCCTCGAAGAGCTGCAGCAGGCCCAGCCCGCGCAGCGTCGAGAACACGAGGCCCAGCAGCGCCTCGCGGTCAGGCTGCGCCGCCAACTCCGGAAAGGTGGCGAAGAAGCCCTGCGACAGCTGCGCATCGAGCGCATCGCGCTGCCGGGCAATGTGGTCCAGCACCTCGGGCTGGCCGCGCGAGCCCAGGTAGATGTTCCAGGCCACCAGGAAGCGCGGCTGGGCATAGACCAAGGTATGGAGCGTCTGCAGGAAGCGCGCGGCGCGCTCCTGCGCGCCCAGCGCGACAGGCGGCCAGAACTCGCCGGCGTCGATGTGGCTGCGCAGCAGCTCGTCGAGCACCCGCATCATCAGCACGGCCTTGGACTCGAAGTGGTGCTGCACGGCGCCAGAGGTGAGCCCCGCGCTGCGGGCCAGCGCGTGGATGGACATCTGCCCGAAGCCCTGCTGCCCGATCAGGTCGATGGCCGTGCTGATGAGGTGCTGGCGCGTCTGCGCGCTGCGCTCGGCATGGGAGCGGCGGCCTGGACGTGACGATGCGGTCATGGGAGCGCCTTCGGATGGGACAGTCGCACAAACGCCGCGGAGGGCGGCCACTGCGGCTGGCCTGCATTCACATTTTGCATTTCGAGCGTAATGTATTTGTGCGCCGAGGAGCCGCACCTTGGGGTATGCCCGCGTGCCCCCGGGCCGGCATGCACAAGCGCCGTTGCCTTCAGCGTTGCCTCGATGCCCTTCCCGCAGCCACCGGCGCATCCGGCCAGTGGGCAGCCAAGTGGTCGATGAAGGACGCGATCCGCGCCGTGAGCGGCGTGTTGCGGTAGTACACCGCCTGCACGGCCTGCCGTACGTCGCGCGTGAGCCGCGGAAGCACTGGCACCAGCCGGCCTTCGGCGATGTCGCGCGCGGTCAGGAAGTCGGCCAGGCAGGCGATGCCCGCCCCCTCCAGCGCCAATTGCCGCAGCGTCTCACCGCTGGAGGCCGCGAGGGCGGGCTCGATGCGCAGCGGATGGCCTTCGGCATCGGCCACCGGCCATTCGTTGAGGCTGCTGGGCGTCGTGAAGCCCAGCAGCGTGTGTCGCGCGAGCTCGGCCACGCGGCGCGGCGTGCCGGCCGCGGCCAGATAGTCCGGCGACGCCAGCAGCCGCAGCGCGCTGCTGCCCAGCGGCCGCGCATGCAGCGTGGAGTCGCGCAGGCGGCCGATGCGGATGGCCACGTCCACGCGGTGTTCGAGCAGGTCGATCAAACCGTCGTGGCTGTGCAATTCCAGCGTGACCTCCGGGTAGCGCGCCCGGTAGCCCGCGACCAGCGGCACCACCACATGCAGCATGAAGGGCGAGGCGGCGTCCACCCGCAGCCGGCCGGCGGGGCGCTCGCGGCGTGCGGCCATGTCCTCTTCGGCGGCATCGACGCTGGCCAGGATGGCGCGTGCGCGCGCCAGGAAGGCGGCGCCTTCCTCCGTCAGTTCCAGCCGGCGGGTGGTGCGGCGCATCAGCGTGGTGCCGAGCTTCTGCTCCAGCCGCGCCAGCGTGCGGCTGACGGCCGAGACGGTCATGCCCAGCTGATCGGCCGCCCGCGACAGGGCGCCGGTGTCGACCACGGCGGCCAGGGTGTGCATCTCGTCCAGCGTCGTCTTCATTCTTGATTCCAGATCAAAAGTGTTTGGTTTATAGACGGGTTTTTCGCAAGAGCGCGTGGGCGGAGACTGGCGGCCTTCCATCCTGATCGACCTGTTCGACTGCTTGTGCGGCCCCGGCCGCGAGGTGCCTTCCATGCCCATTGCCCTGTTCGCGCTGACGCTCAGCGCCTTCGCCATCGGCACGACCGAGTTCGTGATCGTCGGCCTCATCCCCACCATTGCCGCCGACCTGGGCGTGACGCTGCCCTCGGCCGGTCTGCTGGTGAGCCTCTATGCCCTGGGCGTCGCCGTCGGCGCGCCGCTGCTCACCGCGCTGACCGGCCGGCTTCCGCGCAAGGCGCTGCTGTTGGGGCTGATGCTGCTGTTCACGCTCGGCAACCTGGTGGCCTGGCGCGCGCCGGGTTACGAGTCGCTGATCGTGGCACGCGTGCTCACCGGCCTGGCCCACGGCGTCTTCTTCTCCATCGGCTCGATCATCGCGGCCAGCGTGGTGCCGAAGGAGAAGGCGGCCAGCGCCATCGCCCTCATGTTCACCGGCCTCACCGTGGCGCTGGTGACGGGCGTGCCGCTGGGCACGCTGATCGGCCAGCACCTCGGCTGGCGCGCCACCTTCCTGGCCGTCGCCGGCCTGGGCGTGGTGGCGGTGCTGGGCAGCGCCGTGTTCGTGCCGCGCAACGTGCCGCACAGCCCGCCGGCCGCCCTGCGCGAGCAACTGGCCGTGCTGGCCCAGCCGCGGCTGCTGCTGGTCTATGCGATGACGGCGGTGGGCTATGGCGGCTCATTCATCGCCTTCACCTTCCTGGCGCCACTGCTGCAGCAGGTGACGGGCTTCTCGGCCAACGCCGTGAGCGGCGTGATGCTGGCCTACGGCCTCTCGGTGGCCGTGGGCAACCTCTGGGGCGGCCGGCTGGCCGACCGCCTGGGTCCGGTGCCGGCGCTGCAGCGCATCTTCCTGGGCCTGGCCGCGGTGCTGGGCGTGCTGAGCCTGACCGCACCGCATCCGCTGCTGATGGTCGCCACGGTGCTGGCCTGGGGTGCGGTGGCCTTCGGCAACGTGCCGGGCCTGCAGGTCTACGTGGTGCAGCAGGCGCAGCGCTTCAGCCCCAAGGGCGCGGACGTGGCCTCGGGCCTGAACATCGCGGCCTTCAACCTGGGCATCGCCGGTGGCGCGGGGTTGGGCGGCCTGATCGTCGAGCGGATGGGCCTGGTGCACACCGGCTGGATCGGCGCGCTGGTGGTGCTGGGCGCCTGGGCGCTCACCACCTGGGCCGGCCGGCTGGACCGCCGCGATGCGCAAGGCTGCTCAAACGCCCGCAAGAACGGCGACGACTGCGTCGCCTGCTGACGCACGGCGCGGTCATCGGCCGCCAGCCGCGCGTTGCCGCGGCGGCTAGGCTTCATCCAACCCTTCACGCCTGTCACGAGGACATTCCATCATGAGCATCCCCGCCCCCATTCCCGCCTTTGGTCTGGGCACCTTCCGCCTCAAGGGCCAGACCGTCATCGATTCCGTCCGCAATGCGCTCGACGTGGGCTACCGTGCCATCGACACGGCGCAGATCTACGGCAACGAGGCCGAGATCGGCCAGGCCATCGCCGAATCGGGCGTGCCCCGTTCCCAGCTCTTCCTGACCACCAAGGTCTGGGTCGACAAGCTCGGCGCAGACGCACTGATCCCCAGCCTCAAGGACAGCCTGCAGAAGCTGCGGACCGAGCAGGTCGACCTGACGCTGATCCACTGGCCGTCGCCCGGCCGCGCCGTGCCGCTGCGCGAGACGCTGGAAGCGCTGGCCGAAGCGCAGAACCAGGGCCTGACGGCGCAGTTCGGTGTCTCCAACTTCACCATCGCGCTGCTGCAGCAGGCCATCGAGCTGGCCGGCAAGGGCGCCATCGCCACCAACCAGGTCGAAATCAGCCCCTATCTGCAGAACGTCAAGCTGGTCAACTATGCCCGCATGCAAGGCGTGCACCTCACCTCGTACATGACGCTGGCCTACGGCAAGGTGCTGCAGGAGCCCGCGCTGGCCGAGATTGCGCAGCGGCACGGGGCCACCCCGGCCCAAGTGGCGCTGGCCTGGGCGTTGACCCAGGGCTTCTCGGTCATTCCGTCTTCCACCAAGCGTGAGAACCTGGCCTCCAACCTGAAGGCCAAGGACCTGAAGCTCACGTCGGAGGACATGGCCGCGATCGCCGCGCTGGACCGCAACGAGCGCCTGGCCAACCCGGAGAACCTGGCGCCCGCCTGGGACTGACACCGCGCCGAGTGCGCGGCTATGCTGCGCGCCACCCATGGACCTGCGCAGCCTCCGCTACTTCATCGCCGTGCTCGAAGCGGGCAGCCTCTCCCGCGCAGCCGCCTCGCTCTACATCGCACAGCCCGCCCTGACGGCGCAGATCAAGAAGCTGGAGGCGGAGCTCGACACGCAACTGCTGGAGCGCTCGCATGCCGGTGTCACGCCCACCTCCGCCGGCCTGCAGCTCTACGAGGACGCCCGGCGCCTGCTGTCGGACGCCGACGCCATGCGCGACCGCATCCGGCAACTGCCCCAGGGGCCGGAGGGCTCGGTGACGATCGCCCTGCCCTTCCTGCTCGCCTCGCTGCTGATGGGCCCGGTGCTGATGGCCCTGCGCGAGACGGCGCCGCGGGTGCGGGTCTTTGTGCTCGACGACCTGAGCCTGATGGTCAAGAAGGCCATGCTGGACCGCCGCGCCGACCTGGGCGTCCTGGTGGACACGCCGGCCGTCGACGGGCTGGAATGCCGGCCGCTGGCACGCGAGGCCATGTTCGTCTGCGGACAGGACGCCGATGGCGGCGTTCGGGCTCTGCTTCAGCCGTCCACACCCAAGGGCCGGCGCAAGGCGGCCACGCCGCCCGGCCGCCCCACGCTGGACTTCGACCATGCCGCCCGCCTGCCGCTGGTGCTGCAGTCGCGCCGCTTCTCGATCCGCCGCAGCGTGGAAGAAGCCGCGGCCGCGCGGGGCACCGCGCTGCACATCGTCCACGAGCACGACTCCGCACGCGTGATCCGCTCGCTCTACCTGCATGGCGCAGGCTTCACCTTCACGCCGGCCTGTGCGCTGCACGATGCGCCGCCCGCCCGCGCCGACTGGGTCGTCGCCCGCGTGGTGCAGCCCGAACTGGTGCGGACCTACAGCCTCGCCCTGCCTGCCGGACGGGTGCGGGATGCCGCCACCCAGGCGGTGATGGAGGCCCTGCTCAGCCAGTCGCGCCGGCTGATCGACCAAGGCGCCTGGGAAGCCGAGTGGCTGCATCGCGAACGGCCCTGAACGGCGACGCGCGCCCGCCTGCCTGCGGCGGGAGGCCATCACTTGCATTGATGCCCCGGCATCAGCAAACGGTATTTCCGCGATGACCGGCCTTCTGGAACAGTGACCGACACCGCCGCAGGACGCGCACGCAGTCCGCGCGGCAGCCGGTCGAGATTCCAGGAGACAGCCATCAACAACGCCAGCCCTTCCGCGCCCGCCGTCCGTCCGGTGACGAACGTGGCCACCCTCGTCGCCCGCAGCGCCCGTGCCCATGCGCGGCAGGTCGCGGTCCGCAGCGCCGATCGCAGCCTGACCTATGCCGAGCTGGAGCAGCGCGCCTGCCGCCTCGCCAACGCCTTGCTCGGCCTGGGCCTGGTGCGCGGCGACCGCGTCGGCATCTACCTGCCCAACTGCCCCGAGATCGTGGAACTGGAGCTGGCCTGCTACAAGGCCGCCCTGGTCAAGGCGCCCTTCAACGCACGCCTGTCGCCGGCCGAGGTCGGCGAGGTCGCGGCCAACAGCGAGGCCACGCTGATCGTCACCACCGCCGAGCGGGCCGAGGCCATCCGCCCCCACCTGCGCGGCACGCCGTGGCTGGTGCTGCTGGACGCGCCCGGCGACGAAGGCTACGAAGGCCTGCTGGCCCGCGCCAGCGACCGCTTCGACGCCGTTCCGGTGCACGCCGACGAACTGGCCGTGCTGCACTACACCTCCGGCAGCTCGGGCGTGCTCAAGGCCGCCATGCAGACCTTCGGCAACCGGCTTGCACAGCTGCGCAAGTTCCTCATCCGCAGCGAAGGCATGCGCAGTGGCCATTCACTGGGGCTGGTGGGGCCGATCACTCATGCCTCGGGCATGCAGATCGTGCCGGCCCTGTGCAGCGGCGTGACCATCCGCATCTTCAACGGCTTCGAGCCCGCGCGCTTTCTCTCCGACATGAAGGCCGAGCGCATCACCCACACGTTCATGGTGCCGACCATGATCAACATGCTGCTGGCCGAGCTGGAGGGCCAGTACCGCCCGCTGCCCGACCTGCAGCGGCTGGGCTATGGCGCGGCGCCGATGGCACCCGCGCGCATCCTTCGCGCCATGGACGTGTTCGGCCCCGTGCTGTCGCAGGGCTACGGCGCGGGCGAGACCACCTCCGGCGTGTGCGCCCTCAGCACCGAGGACCACCTGCATGCCCGCGCCGCCCGCCCCGAGCGCCTGGCCTCCTGCGGCCGGCCCTTCCTGGAGTGCGACGTGCAGATCCTGGACGACGCGGGCGAACCCGTGGCCATGGGCGAGATCGGCGAGATCGTGGTCGGTGGCGACGACGTGTTCGCCGGCTACTGGCGCGCGCCCGAGCTGACGGCCGAGGTGCTCAAGGACGGCCGCTACCACACCGGCGACCTGGCCCGCATGGACGAGGACGGCTTCGTCTACATCGTCGACCGCAAGAAGGACATGGTCATCAGCGGCGGCTTCAACGTCTATCCCTCCGAGGTCGAGGCCGTGCTGTACCAGCACGAGGCGGTGCAGGACGCCTGCGTCTTTGCCATCCCCGACGACAAATGGGGTGAGGCGGTGGCGGCGCATGTGGTGCTCAAGCCCGGCCGCACGGCGGATGCGGGGCTGATCGACGCCTTCTGCAGCGCGCAGCTGGCCGGCTTCAAGCGGCCGCGGCACATCGAGTTCGTGGCGGCGCTGCCGCGCAACCCCAACGGCAAGGTGATGCGCCGCGCGGTGCAGGCGCCGTACTGGCAGGGCCAGTCGCGGATGGTCAATTGAACGAGGGCGATGCCATGACGAACGCAACGACCTCCGCCCCTCTCTTCCGCGGCCCCTTCGAAGGCAGCGAGCGCGCCGCCGAACTGATCTCACGCATTCAGCACTTCATGAATGGTGAGTTGGCCGACCTGGCGCGCGAACACCAGCTCGACCACGAGCACAGCCCCGACCGCGCCCTGCTGCGCCAGGTCTGGCGACGCTCGCACGAACTGGGCTTCTACGGTCTCACCCTGCCCGAGCAGCTGGGCGGCCTCGGCCTGTCGGTGCTGGACCATGTGCTGGTCAAAGAAGCCATCTACGCCACCGGCTCACCCTTCGCGCCGCATGTGCTGGGCGAGCTGAGCGGCCCGCCGCGCGTGGGCGCACTGGTGCGCCATGCCACGCCGCAGCAGATGGCCCAGTTCATCCTGCCCGTGGCACAGGCCGAGCTGGCAATCTGCTTCGCCCTCACCGAGGCCGAAGCCGGCTCCGACGCCGGCGCGGTGCAGACGCGTGCGGTTCGGGATGGCGACGACTACGTCCTCACCGGCCGCAAGCGCTTCATCTCGGGCTCGCCCTTCGCCGATGCGGCCGTGCTGATGGCCTCGACCGCGCCCGAGGGCAGCGAGCAGCGCGAAGTGACGGCCTTCTTCGTCGACCTGCGTGCGCCGGGCGTGCGCGTCGAGTGCAACTACAAGACCATGGCCGGCCAGAGCAGCACCGGCGACATCGTGCTCGAGGGCTGCCGCATACCGGCCGGCCAGCGCATCGGCGAGCCCGGCCGCGGCTTGGCGCTGGCCCTGGGCCGCATCACGGTCAACCGGCTGCTGCATTGCCCGGCGATGGTGGGCCTGGCACAGGTGGCGCTGCGCGATGCGCGCGACTACGCGATGCAGCGCAGGCAGTTCGGTCGCGCCATCGCGCAATTCCAGGCCATCCAGCACATGCTGGCCGAGGCCGCCACCGAGCTGGCGGCGGCGCGCGCGCTGATGATCGCCACCGCCCGCCAGCTCGATGCCGGCGGCGACGCGCGGGCCGAGGCCTCCATGGCCAAGCTCTTCTGCTCGGAGACCGCCTTCCGTGTGGCCGACAAAGCGGTGCAGGTGCATGGCGGCGAAGGCATCGTGCAGGGTCGGCGCGTGGAGTTCCTGTTCCGCATGCTGCGCATGTATCGCGTGCTCACCGGCACCAGCGAGATTCAGAAGAACACCATCGCCAAGGAGCTGCTCGCGCCCGACAACGCCGGCTGACGCCCGGCACTGGCCGGCGCCGTGGACGCCCGCCCTCTCAAGAATCAAAAAGGAGACAAGCAAGATGACCGACATCAACCGCCGCCGCCTGGTGGGGGCTGGCCTCGCCGCCGCCCTCGCGCCCCTGGCTGCACCCCTCGCCCGTGCCGCCGAGCCCTACCCCAGCCGGCCCATCAAATGGGTGCTGCCCTACCTGGCCGGCACGGGCCCGGACAACACCGCACGCATCCTGGCCGAGGCAGTCGGCCCGATGCTGGGCCAGAGCGTGGTCATCGAGAACCGCGGCGGCGCGGGCGGCAACATCGGGGCCAAGCTGGTGGCCCGCGCGCCGGCCGATGGCTACACCTGGATCTACTCGGCCGCGCCCATGGCGGCCAACATGTTCATGTACAAGAGCCCGGGCTTCGACGCGCTCAAGGACTTCCGCCACATCATGCGGCTGACCAGCGCCGACGTGGTGCTGATCGTGAACGCCGACTCGGACATCCGCAGCGTGGACGACCTCGTCCGGCAGATCCGCGCCCGGCCCGGCAAGGTGGAGTACGCCTCGGGCGGCGTGGGCACGCCCTCGCACCTCGGCGTTGAGATGTTCCTGGACGCGATCAAGGGCAGCGCGCTGCACGTGCCCTACAAGGGCGCGTCGGAGCTGTGCACCGCGGTGCTCGGCAACCAGGTGGTGTTCGGCGCGCCCATCCTGGCTGTGGCCTATCCCCAGATCCAGGCGGGTCGACTGCGTGCGCTGGCGGTGACCGGTCCGCGCCGCAACGCCGTGCTGCCGCAGGTGCCGACGCTGGCAGAGGCCGGCGTGCCCGGCGTCGAGCTGATCTCGTGGGGTGGCATCTCGGTGCCGGCCGGCACGCCCGATGCGGTGGTCGAGCGCATCCAGGCCGCCTTCGTGCAGGCGCTCAAGCAGCCGCGCGTGATCGCCCAGCTGCAGGAGCAAGGCGGCCAGGTGGACATCCAGGAAGGCAGCGCCTATGTCGATGGCTTCAAGCGCGAGATGCGCTCGACGCAGGCCATGATGAAGAAGGTCGGACTGGAGCCGCTCTGACAGCAGCCAAGGGGCTCCACAGGCGCACCGATTCGAATCATGCGGCCGCGGAGCAGGCCATGCCAGGGCACCCGCGGAACTGGCTTCGCCAGGACGCGGGGTGCGCCCCCTCCAAGCCGAAGGCGCGAGAGAGGCGGAGCCGCGAAGCGGCATGGGGGTGCTTTTCAGTTCAGCGCGACGGATCGATCAGCACCTTCGCGCCCGTGTTTCGCGCGCCGTAGAAGGCGATGGCATCGGCACTCAGTGCGCCCGCCAGCGACACGGTCCGCGCGTAGTGGCTCGCAAAGGTCGTCTTGAGCTCGGCCGCGACGCGCGCACGCAGCGCCTGCGCCGCCGGCTCGCCAATCTTCTGCAGGAAGGGAAAGAGCAGCCAGCCGCCCACGCCCCAGGCCATGCCGAAGCTGCGGTGGATCTCGGTGGGCCGCGTGTCCAGGCCACCGTACAGATAGACCTGCTTGTGCACCGACGAGCCGTAGCGGCTGTATTCGCTGGGCGTTCGGCGCGCAATGGACGCCTCCATGCACTGCAGGATCTGGCCGGCCAGCGTGCCGCCGCCGGTGGCGTCGAAGCCGATGGTCGCGCCGGTGGCTACCAGCGCCTCGGTGAGCTGGGCCATGAAGTCCGGCGCGCTGCTGTCGCACACATGCACGGCCCCCTGCCCGTGAAGCAGCGCCGCCTGCTCGGGCTTGCGCACGATGTTCACCAGGCCGATGCCGTCCTTCAGGCAGATGCGGTTGAGCATCTGGCCCAGGTTGCTGGCGGCCGCCGTGTGCACCAGTGCCGTGTGGCCCTCGCGCTTCATGGTCTCGACCATGCCCAGCGAGGTGAGCGGGTTGACGAAGCAGGAGGCGCCATCCGCCGCCGTTGCATCCTCGGGCAGCAGCAGGCACTGGGCCGCAGGCATGGTGCGGTACTGCGCATACATGGCGCCGCCGATCAGGGCCACGGTGCGGCCCAGCAGCGCCTGCGCGGCCGGCGAGGAACCTGCGGCCACCACCAGGCCGGCGCCTTCGTTGCCCACCGGCAGGCTCTGGCCCACGCGGGCGGCCACGGCGGGCATGGCGCGCTCCGGGATGCGCGCAATCACCACGGGGCGCTCCGCGCTGCCCGAGACCTGCACGGTCGAAAGGTCCGCAGGGCCGAGCAGCAGGCCGATGTCGGAGGGATTGATGGGCGTAGCCTGCACGCGGATCAGCACCTCGTCGGCGCCAGGTTGCGGTACGGGCACCTCTTCCAGGCTGATCCGCAGCGTGCCGTCGGCCTGGACGAGCGAGCGCAGTTGCAGGGCGGTGGCGGGGAGGATCTCGGGCATGGACGTCTCCGGAAGAGGGATGAAAGCGCCGCAGCGGATGGCAGCGGGCGACGGGACGCTCATTGTGGGTGCCGCCAGCAATCGCTGCTGTCGCGGGGCCATCAGACCGGCGCCGGTGGCATCGCGGGGATCGGCCCGCGCGAGGATGCGGGCCTCAACCCGCCCATGGGCACTGTGCGGCCGCGCCCAAAAAGCAGAAGGGGCCCGAAGGCCCCTTCTGCAGCAGATTGCACGCGCGCTCAGGCGGTCTCGTGCGCCGCCGGCAATGCGGCGGCTCCGTTCTTCTGCTTCTTCGTCTTGATGAAGAAGCCGATGGTCTGCCATGCGATGAACACCCCGATCAGCGACAGCAGCGTGCCGCTGATGGGCCGGTCGAAGAAGATGCCGAAGCTGCCGCGGCTCAGCAGCAGCGTGCGGCGGAAGTTCTCTTCCAGCATCGGGCCCAGGATGAAGCCCAGCATCAGCGGCGCGGCATCCAGGTCGAACTTCATGAACAGGAAGCCCAGCAGGCCGAAGGCGGCGGTGATGTACAGGTCTTCGAGGTTGTTGTTGACGCTGTACGTGCCGATGCAACAGAAGAACAGGATGCCCGGGAAGAGCACGGCGTACGGGATCTTGAAGACCGACAGCCAGTAGCGCACCAGCGGCACGTTCAGGATGATCAGGAAGCAGTTGCCGACCCACATCGAGGCGACCAGGCCCCAGAACAGTTCCGGGTGACCGGCGATCATGTTCGGGCCGGGCTGGATGCCCTTGATGATGAAGGCGGCCATCATCAGCGCCATCACGGCGTTCTCGGGGATGCCGATGGACATCAGCGGAATGAAGCTGGTGCGGGCTGCGGCTTCGTCGGCTGCGGCCTGGCCGGCCACGCCTTCGATACAGCCGGTGCCGATCTCGTGCTTGTACTTGCTGACCTTCTTGTCGATGGCGTAGGCCGCGAACTGGGCGATGGCCGGGCCGCCGCCGGGCAGGATGCCCAGGAAGGAGCCGATCACGCTGCCGCGCAGGGCGCTGGGGATGATCCGCTTGAACTCTTCCCAGGTGGGCATCAGGTGGATCTTGCCGTTGAAGGGCGAGCGCTCTTCACCGCTGTCGAGGTTCTTGGTGATCTCGGCGATGCCGAAGCAGCCCAGCGCGATGCTGACCAGGCCCACGCCGTCGGCGAGGAAGGGCAGGTCCATGGTGTAGCGCTGCACGCCGCTGTTGACGTCGGTGCCGATCTGGCCGAGCAGCACGCCGATCAGGCACATGGCCAGGCCGTTGAGCAGGCTGCCGGTGGTCACGAAGCTCACGCAGACGAAGCCCACCATCATCAGCGCGCAGTAGTCCGCGGGGCCGAACAGGAAGGCCACCTCGCCCAGCTTGGGTGCCAGGAAGGTCAGCACGATGATGGCCACGGTGCCGCCGATGAAGCTGGAGAAGCCGGCCGTGAACAGCGCTAGGCCCGTCTTGCCCTTGAGCGTCATCGCGTAGCCGTCGATACAGGCCACGATCGAACTCGCGTGCGGGATCTTCATCGTGATCGCCGACACGCTGTCGCCGTACTGCGCCCCGTAGTAGATGCCGGCCAGCATGATCAGCGCGCCGGTGGTGTCGATGGAATACGTCAGCGGCAGCAGCAGGCTGATGGTGGCCAGCGGGCCCAGGCCGGGCAGCAGGCCCACCAGGGTGCCGACCACGCAGCCGATGGCGCAGTACATCAGGTTGTGGATGGTCAGCGCGTGCTCGAAGCCGAACGCCAGGTTATGGAGAGCTTCCATGGTGTGCAGGCTCCGATCAGTACAGGGGAAGGTTCAGGCCCAGCAGCTTCTGGAAGCCGAAGGCGAAACCCACGAGCACCACCGCCACCTTGACGTTGCGTACCCAGGAATACTTGCCGCTGGCCGCCAGCGAGGCGATGAACACCATGACGACGATGCCCACGGTCATGTTCACGTAGGTGGACACGAGCGCGAAGGTGCACAGGCTGGCCAGGATGATCGCGATGTTCTTGAAGTTGACCGACATCGGGATCGGCTTGACGAAGCGCGAGCGGATCACGGTGATGATCCCGATGGCCAGCAGCATGCCGCTGACCATGGCCGGGAACAGGCCCGGGCCGGCGTGCGCGAAGCTGCCGATCTGGTAGTTGAAGGCCGGCACGCCGAACAGCAGTGCAAGCGCGATGAGGAACAAGCCTCGGTTGAGGTTGCGATCGTTCATAAGGGGAGGCGAAGCGTCGTCATGTTGATGTTGTGGATCGGTTGGTCCCTCTCGCGCCGGGGGATCCGGCGGGGTGCCAATGTCTCCTTTGCAGCCGCAGCTGCTGGGGCGGAGGGGATGCTCCGGCTGCCACACTGATCGGAATCTGACCGACTGCAGAGGGGAATTACGTACCGGAGGGCCCCTGCGGCGCGCAGGCGTCGCATCGGTGACTTTTCCTCCGGGTTAACACGAAGAAGCGGCTACGCAAATACACGTAGACGCCCGTTTTCCCGGGCTTCGCCGGGTCATCGACGGCGACCGAAATACCCATGAAAAAGCCGCCCGAAGGCGGCCTCTGGAACATGGGCGCGCGGCCTTTCGTCCGTTCAGCCGGGGGGCTGCGTCAGATCGTCGAGTGCCTGCTCGAAGTCGGCCTCGGCCGCCAGCCGGCGCATGGGCGGCAGCGCGGCGAGCAGGCGGCGGCCGTAGCCCATGGACACCAGGCGCGTGTCGCACACGACCAGCACGCCACGGTCGCTTTCGCGCCGGATGAGCCGGCCCGCGCCCTGCTTGAGCGCCACGGCCGCCTCGGGGATGGAGTAGTCGCCGAAGCCGCTGCGGCCCTGCGACTCCAGCCGGCGCGTGCGCGCCTCCACCAGCGGATCGCCCGGCGGCGGGAAGGGCAGCTTGTCGATCACCACGAGTTGCAGCACATCGCCCGGCGCGTCGAAGCCCTCCCAGAACGAGGCGGAGGCCACCAGCACGCAACCGGTCGCGCCCGCGTCGGCGCCCGCGCGGAAGCGCTCCATCAGTACGCGCTTGGGCCACTCGCCCTGCACCAGCACATCGACGTCGCTGCCGGCGGCACGCAGGCGCTCGCGCAGGCCGTCGCCGATGGTGCGCAGCGCGCGCAGCGTGGTCGTCAGCACCAGCGTGCGGCCACCCAGCCGCAGCGCGCCCTTGGCCGCCAGCGCCGCCACGGCGTCCGGATGGCCGGCATCGGCGGGCCGGGGAAACTGCCGCGGCACATAGAGCGCGGCCTGCTGCGCATAGTCGAAGGGGCTGGCCACGCGCAGCACCTGCGCTTCGTCCAGGCCGCACGGCTCGGTGAACCAGCGCAGTTGCGGGTCGTCGCCCAGCGTGGCCGAGGTGAAGATCCAGGCACGGCTGCGCGACTCCCCGCCCTGCTCCTGCGGGGACGGCGCCGGGCGGTCGGCCTTGAGCACGCGCTTGCGCACCGCATCGGCGATGTCCAGCGGTGACTGCACGAGTCGCAGCTGGGTGCCGATGTCGACCCAGCGCACCGCATCGGGCGGGCACGGTTCGGTCAGCAGGCCTGCCCGCTCGACCAGCAGGCCGGCGCGCTCGGCCAGGCGGACGAAGTCGGGGGAAAGCTCGCTGACTGTGTCCAGCGCGACAGCGGCGTCTTCCGCGGCGCGGCGCAGGGTGTCCAGGCCGCCCTGCCACTGGGTGGCGCCGATGCCTTCGGGGGCGGCGCCGTTCCAGCGCAGCTTGGCGCCGGGCCAGCCCTTGCCGGCCACCATGCGCAGTTCGCGGGCCGCGTGCTCGAGCTTGCCGGCCACGTCCTGCCAGTCGGCCAGGCCGCGTGCCTGCTGCAGCCCGGCGGCGAGCAGGTCGCGCGCAAAGTCCAGCACCTGCCCGGTACCCAGTTGCAGGCCCAGGAACTGCACGCCCGTCTCGTTGAGCTGGTGCGCCTCGTCGAAGATCACCACGCGCACGCTGGGCAGCAGCTCGGCCATGCCCGACTCGCGCACCGCGAGGTCGGCGAAGAACAGGTGGTGGTTGATGACCACCACGTCCGCCGCCAGCGCCTCGCGCCGGGCCAGGTTGACGTGGCAGGCCTTGAACTGCGGGCACTGCTGGCCCAGGCAGTTGTCGCGGGTGGAGGTGACCAGCGGAATGACCGGCGAGCGCTCGTCCAGGCCCGGCAGCTCGGCCAGGTCGCCGGTGCGCGTGGTGAGCGCCCAGCGCTCGACCTTGGCCAGCGCATGGGCCACGCCCCGCTCCCCCCCGGCGTCATGCCGGGCCTGGGCCATGCGGTGCAGGCAGAGGTAGCTGCCCCGTCCCTTGAGCAAGGCAGTGCGCAGCGGCAGGTTGAGCGCCTCCAGCAGACGTGGCAGGTCGCGCCCGAAGAGCTGGTCCTGCAAGGCCTTGGTGGCGGTCGACAGCAGCACACGCTCGCCACTCAGCAAGGCCGGCACGAGGTACGAGAAGGTCTTGCCCACGCCCGTGCCCGCCTCCACCACCAGTTGCCCCCCTTCGGCCACGGTGTGGGCGATGGCCAGCGCCATCTGCGTCTGGCCCTCGCGCACGCGGAACTGGTCCGCCGCCTGCGACAAGGCCCCGCCGTCGGCGAAGACATCCATCACCTCGTCAGCGAGCGCCATCTAGCCTTTCCTCCCGGTCGAAGGGCGCCTGGGCGTCGCTCCTGGCAGACACAAGCTTTCGACAAAGGAGAAACTGTGAATTGTGTTTAACGGTGTCACTGGATCGCTCGATAATGGGTGTCAGACAGCCACATAGCCTTCTCGTTGGCGCGCCGCGGCGCCGACCGCGCCAATGCCTCACACCGGTTTCCGATTGTCCGCTGCCACGGGTCTCCACCAGGGAGACCGGCCTTACCAACAGGATCAGGTCGCCCTGATCGGGCATCCCCAGCGCCCGGGCTGCCTCCTCGCGGTGGTCGCCGACGGCATGGGCGGCCGCAGCGGCGGCCGCAAGGCATCGGAGCAGGTCATCATGACGGCGCAGCAGCTGTTCGCCCGCTATGCACCGGGCACGGACGATCCCGACCGGCTGCTGCGCCAGCTGGTCGACGAAGCCCACACCGTGATCCGGCTGACCGCGCTGTCGAGCGAGCAGGAGCCGCACAGCACCGTGGCGGCCTTCCTGCTCGACCCCGATGGCCGGGGCGCCTGGATCCACGCCGGCGATTCGCGCATCTACCTGTTCCGCCGCGGCCGCCTGGTGCGCCGCACGCGCGACCATTCCTATGTCGAGGTGCTGGTGCAGCGCGGCGAGCTGGACGAGGACGAGGCCTTGCGCCATCCGAAGGCCAACATCCTCGTGGGCTGCCTCGGCATGCAGTCCACCCTGCCGCCGATGGACCTCGAGGCCATCGATGGCGTCCAGCCCGGCGACGCGTTGATGGCCTGCTCTGACGGGCTCTGGCACTACTTCACGCCCGAGGAGCTCGGAGCGGTCATCGCGCGATACCCGGCCCGCGCAGCGGCCGAGATGCTGGTGAACGAGGCGCGTCGCCGCGCCGGCGGGGCGGGCGACAACCTGTCGCTGATCCTGGTGAAGGTGGAGGAACTGCCCGGCAAGCCGGCCACGCCCTCCTCCGCCGCGCTCGACGCGTTCATGGACAGCAGCCCGCGGCGCTGAGCACGGCCGCCGATACGGCGGCTTCAGCCTCTCGCCGCCAAGCCGGCGCCCGCCCTGCAACATGGAGGGCCCGCCCCATAAGCGGGCACCGCCGCGGCACGTCTTGGCGAGTGCGGACTCAGGGCTTGGCTGCCGGATCCGGCAGCGGCGCCGCCGGCGGCTTGGTGCGCTCGGCATTGCGGCGCTGGGCGTCTGCGCGACGCTGCTGGGCGTCGACCTGTCGACGCTCGTAGCGTTCGCGCTCTGCGGCATCCTGGGTGCGCCGCTGGGCCCGCTCGGCCGCCTTCTCGGCCTGCGCCTTCTGCCGGTCCTCGAACTGCTGCCGGCGCTGCGACGCCTGCGCGGCGGTGGCGGCCCGGCTGGCCGCATGGTCGGCGTTGCGCTGCTCTCGGTCCTGCTGGGCCTGCCGGTTCCGGTCGCGTTCCTGGGGCAGGTCCCGCGCAGGCGGGTTGGCCTGTTTGTCCTGGATGCGGCGCAGGGCGTCTTCGCCTCGTTGGCGGCGCTCCGCATCATTGAGCACGGCTTCACGCCGCTTGAGCCCATCCAGCGTCTCGCGGTGCAGACGGCTCTCGGCATTGAGGCAGTCATCGACGGCGAAGCGCTGGTAGCACTGAGCCCGGCGGGCCGAGTAGCGCACCTCTTCGGCCTTGCGCTCGACGCCGATGCGCTCGCGTTCGTCCGCCGCCTGTGCCGAACCGGGCGCAGCCGCCGACACGGCGGATTGGGCAAGCACGGTGCCCGCCGGCACGGCGACCAGCATCAACGCGACAAGGCGAAGGGAAAAGCTCATGTGAGGCGGGTGTCCACGGTACGGCGCTCCAGCGCCAGGAACTCGGCCGACTGCATTTCGTTCAGTCGCGAGACGGTGCGCGGAAACTCGTGCGCCAGCGGCCCTTCGGTGTAGAGCTGCTCCGGCGGCACCGCGGCCGAGAGCACGAGCTTCACCCGGCGATCGTAGAACACGTCCACCAGCCAGGTGAAACGCCGCGCTTCCGAGGCCATGCGCACCGGCATCTCGGGCACGTCGGACAGCAGCACGGTGTGGAACTGGCTGGCAATCTCAAGGTAGTCGTTCATCGAGCGCGGGCCGCCGCACAGCGTGCGGAAGTCGAACCACACCACGCCGCCAGCACGACGCCGGGCGCGGATCTCGCGCTTCTCGATGTTCAGCACCGGGTTGTCGTCGCCCTTCTCCGCCAGCTTGTCGAAGATCTTGCGCAGCTCCTTCTCGGAGCCACTGTCGTTGGGCGTGATGTACAGGCGCACCTGCTCCAGCGTGCGGCGCCGGTAGTCGGTGCCGTTGTCCACGTTGATGACCTCGAGCTTCGCGTTGAGCAGGTCGATGGCCGGCAGGATGCGGTCGCGGTGCAGCCCGCCGGGGTACAGGTCGTCGGGCTTGAAATTGGAGGTGGTGACGAAGCCCACGCCGTTCTCGAACAAGGCCACCAGCAGGCGATGCAGGATCATCGCGTCGGTGATGTCGGCGACGTGGAACTCGTCGAAGCAGATCAGCTTGAAGCGCTTGGCGATGCGCTTGCCCAGCTCATCGAGCGGGTTCTGGATGCCCTGCAGGTCTGCCAGCTCACGGTGGACCTCGCGCATGAACTCGTGGAAGTGCAGGCGTGTCTTGCGGTTGATGGGCACCGCATTGAAGAAGCAGTCCATCAGGAAGCTCTTGCCGCGCCCGACGCCGCCATACATGTAGACACCGCGCGGCACGGCCGGGCGATGGATCAGCTTCTTGAAGGCGTTGGAGCGCTGGGCCTTGTACTCGGCCCACTCGCGGGCGCAGCGGTCCAGCGCGTCGACCGCGCGCAGTTGCGCGGGATCGGCGGTGTAGCCGCGGCCCTTGAGTTCGGCCTCGTAGGCCTCCTTGACGGACGGGAGCGCCAACTCAGAAGTTCAGCGTGCGCTTGTCGACGGCCAACGCGGCTTCCTTGGTCGCCTCGGAGAGCGACGGGTGCGCGTGGCAGATGCGGGCGATGTCCTCGGCCGAGGCCTTGAACTCCATCGCGACGACGGCTTCCGAGATCAGCTCGCTGGCCATGGGGCCCACGATGTGCACGCCCAGAATCTCGTCGGTCGTTGCATCGGCCAGGAACTTCACCATGCCCGTGGTGTCGCCCAGCGCGCGCGCGCGGCCGTTCGCCAGGAAGGGGAAGGTGCCGGCCTTGTATTTCACGCCATCGGCCTTGAGCTGCTGCTCGGTGCGGCCTACCCACGCGATCTCGGGGCTGGTGTAAATCACCCAGGGGATGGTGTTGAAGTTGACGTGCCCATGCTGGCCGGCAATGCGCTCGGCCACGGCCACGCCCTCTTCTTCCGCCTTGTGCGCCAGCATCGGGCCGCGCACCACGTCGCCCACGGCCCACACGTTGGGCAGGCTGGTCTTGCACTCGTCGTCCACGATGATGGCGCCGCGGTCGTCCAGCTTCAGGCCCACGGCCTCGGCATTCAGGCCGATGGTGTTGGGCACGCGGCCGATCGAGACGATCAGCTTGTCGGCTTCCAGCTTCTTGGCTTCGCCCTTGGCATCGGTGTAGTCGATGGTGACGCCGGCCTGGGTCTTGGCGACCTCGCCCACCTTCACACCCAGCTCGACCTTCAGGCCCTGCTTGTCGAAGGCCTTCTTGGCTTCCTTGGCGATCTGCTCGTCCACGGCGCCCAGGAAGGTCGGCAGACCTTCGAGGATGGTGACGTCCGCACCCAGGCGGCGCCACACGGAGCCCATCTCCAGGCCGATCACGCCGGAGCCGATCAGCGCCAGCTTCTTGGGCACGGCACCGACGCGCAGCGCGCCGTCGTTGGACAGCACGGTCTCCTCGTCGAAGGGCACGCCGGGCAGCTGGCGGGCGTTGGAGCCCGTGGCCACGATGATGTGCTTGCCGACCAGCGTCTCTTCGGCAGCGCCGGCGACCTTGATCTCGTAACCGCCTTCGGCTGCCTTCGCGAAGGAGCCGCGGCCGTGGAAGAAGCTGACCTTGTTCTTCTTGAACAGGTACAGGATGCCGTCGTTGTTCTGCTTCACCACGCCGTCCTTGCGGGCCAGCATCTTGGCCACGTCCATCTTGACGTCGGAGGCCGTGATGCCGTGCTCGGCGAAGTGCTTGTTGGCGTGCTCGAAATGCTCGGACGACTGCAGCAGGGCCTTGGATGGGATGCAGCCCACGTTGGTGCAGGTGCCGCCCGGTGCCGGGCCGCCCTTGCCGTTCTTCCATTCGTCGATGCAGGCGGTGTTGAAGCCCAGTTGGGCCGCGCGGATGGCAGCGATGTAGCCGCCGGGGCCACCGCCGATGACGATGACGTCGAATTGCTTGGTGCTCATGGGTGTCCTTGGTGCGGTTGCGCGCCGACGGGGCGTGCGGCAACCTGCTCGAATGAAAAGGCGGGAATGTCTGCGCGTTCGCTGGCGTGTTCGATCGTCATGGCGCACATGCGGCCCCGGTCGTCGAACTCCAGCAGCGTGCTCTCGTCGAGGTCGCGCGTCTCGGCCACCTGGCCGCTGCGGAACTCGATGTAGAGGGTGTCCGTGTCCTGGAAGTACGTGACCTTCATGGCCTGAAGCTCCGATCGAAAAACGCATTGTGGACGGTCTCGCCGTCCTCCAGGAGCACGACGCGCAGCCATCGGCCTTCCGCCTCTGGCACCGGCGCCCACAGGCGCCTGCGGCCGTCTTCCTGGAGATGGCGATGCTGCGGCGCCTGCACCACCCGCTCAATCCACGCGAGCTCGATCGACTTGCGGTCGTCGCGCTCGCGCGTGGCGAGAAAGTACTGGGTGCAGCGCAGCGCCATCGCTCACGCAGCCGGGGCGATCAGATGTCGAAGAGCAGGCGCGAGGGATCTTCCAGCGCTTCCTTCATCGCGACCAAGCCCAGCACGGCTTCGCGGCCGTCGATGATGCGGTGGTCGTAGCTCATCGCCAGATAGTTCATCGGGCGCACCACGATCTGGCCGTTCTCGACCACGGCACGGTCCTTGGTGGCGTGCACGCCCAGGATGGCCGACTGGGGCGGGTTGATGATGGGCGTCGAAAGCATGGAGCCGAAGGTGCCGCCGTTGGAGATGGAGAAGGTGCCGCCGGTCATCTCGTCGATGGACAGCTTGCCTTCCTGGGCCTTCTTGCCGAACTCGGCGATCTTCTTCTCGATGTCGGCGAAGCTCATCTGGTCGGCATTGCGCAGGATCGGCACCACCAGGCCGCGCGGCGAACCGACGGCGATGCCGATGTCGAAGTAGCCGTGATAGATGATGTCGTTGCCGTCGACCGAGGCGTTGAGCACCGGGTACTTCTTGAGGGCGTGCACGGCCGCCTTGACGAAGAAGCTCATGAAGCCGAGCTTGGTGCCGTGCTCCTTGGTGAAGGCGTCCTGGAACTTCTTGCGCAGGTCCATCACGGGGGCCATGTTCACCTCGTTGAAGGTGGTCAGGATGGCGTTGGTGGACTGCGACTGCAGCAGGCGCTCGGCGATGCGGGCGCGCAGGCGGCTCATCGGCACGCGCTCTTCGGGGCGGTCGCCCAGGTTGGCAGCGGTGGGGGCGGCGACCTGCGGCAGCGAGGTCTTGGGGGCACCGGTCGGGATCTGAACGGCAGGTGCCTTGGCGGCGGTGGCGCCACCGGCCACGGCCGACAGCACGTCGCCCTTGGTCACGCGGCCGTCCTTGCCGGAGCCGGCGACGTCGCTGGTCTTCAGGCCGTTGTCGGCCAGCAGCTTGGCGGCGGCGGGCATGGCCACGTCGGACTTGGCGCCACCGGTCGCGGCGGGCGCTGCGGCAGCCGGGGCCGATGCGGCGGGCGCAGCCGCGGCGGCAGCCGGTGCGGGCGCGGCTGCGCCGGCCTTGCCTTCGGTGTCGATCTTGGCGATCAGCTGGTCGGCGACGACGGTGGCGCCGTCGGCCTGGACGATCTCGGCCAGCACGCCGGACGCCGGGGCCGGCACTTCGAGCACGACCTTGTCGGTCTCGATCTCGATCAGGATTTCATCGGCCGTGACGGCTTCGCCGGCCTTCTTCTTCCACTGCAGCATCGTGGCTTCTGCCACGGACTCGGACAACTGGGGAACCTTGACTTCAACGATGGACATTTTTATGGACTCTGCTTATTCGAGGGAAACACGCCCGCGAACGACAAAAAAATGGGGCGCGCAAGAACAGCAGGCCGGCGCAACGCGCCGGCCTCCGTGGCGGGGACTTACTTGGTCAGGACGAAGCCCTTGAGCTTGCCGAACGCGCCGTCGACCAGCGCCTTCTGCTGCTCCTGGTGCAGGTGGGCGTAACCCACGGCCGGCGACGCGGAGGCGGCACGCCCGGAGTAGCCCAGCTTCTGGCCGTCGAGCATGTTCTCGTGGATGTAGTGCTGCACGAAGAACCAGGCACCCTGGTTCTGGGGCTCGTCCTGGCACCACACGATGTCTGCCGCATTGGGGTACTTCTTGACCTCGGCCGCGAAAGCCTTGTGCGGGAAGGGGTAGAGCTGCTCGACGCGGATGATGGCCACGTCGTCGGCGCCCTTCTCCTCGCGCTTCTTGGCCAGGTCGTAGTAGACCTTGCCCGAACAGGCGACGATGCGCTTGACCTTGTCGGCCTTCAGTTCCTTGACGTCCGGGATGACCGTCTGGAAGCCGCCCTTGATGAACTCCGACACCGGCGAGGTCGCGTCCTTGTTACGCAGCAGCGACTTCGGGGTCATGATGACCAGCGGCTTGCGCAGGTTGCGCACCATCTGGCGACGCAGCAGGTGGAAGATCTGACTGGCCGTCGTGGGCTGCACCACCTGGATGTTGGTGTCGGCCGACAACTGCATGAAGCGCTCCAGGCGGGCCGAGCTGTGCTCGGGGCCCTGGCCTTCATAGCCGTGCGGCAGCATCAGGGTCAGGCCGTTCAGGCGGCCCCACTTCACTTCACCCGAGGCGATGAACTGGTCGATCACCACCTGGGCGCCGTTGGCGAAGTCGCCGAACTGGGCTTCCCAGATCACCAGGGTGTTCGGGTCGTTGGACGCATAGCCGTATTCGAAGCCCAGCACCGCCTCTTCGGACAGGATGGAGTCGATGACGACGAACGGGGCCTGGTTCTCGGCCACGTTCTGCAGCGGCACGTAGGTGCCGGTGTCCCACTTCTCACGGTTCTGGTCGTGCAGCACCGAATGGCGGTGGGTGAAGGTGCCGCGGCCGCAGTCCTCGCCCGACAGGCGCACCGGGTAACCGCTGGCCACCAGCGAGGCGAAGGCCATGTGCTCGCCCATGCCCCAGTCGACGTTGACGTCGCCGCGGCCCATGGCGGCGCGGTCGTCCAGCACCTTCTTGACCAGCGGATGCACCGTGAAGCCTTCCGGCACCGTGGTGATCTTCTCGGCCAGTCGCTTCCACTCGGCCAGCGGCAGCGCGGTCTCGGCAGCGTCGGTCCACTTCTTATTGGCGAAGGCGCTCCAGTCGACAGCGTACTTGCGCTTGAAGTCGGTGAGCACCGGGTCGACGGTGTTCTTGCCGGCGTCGAAGGCGGCGCGCTGGGCCTTGACCATGTCGTCACCCAGCGTCTCGCCCAGGCCCTGGGCCGCCAGCTTGTCGGCGTACAGCTTGCGCGTGCCAGGGTGGGCGGCGATCTTCTTGTACATCAGCGGCTGGGTGAGCGAGGGGGTGTCCTGCTCGTTGTGGCCCAGCTTGCGGAAGCAGATGATGTCGACGACCACATCCTTGTTGAACTCCTGGCGGTATTCCAGGGCCAGTTGCATGCACAGCACCACGGCCTCGGGATCGTCGCCGTTCACGTGCAGCACGGGCGCCTCGATCATCTTGACGACGTCGGTGCAGTACAGCGTGGAGCGGCTGTCGCGCGGATCGGAGGTGGTGAAGCCGATCTGGTTGTTGATGACGATGTGGATCGTGCCGCCGGTGTAGTAGCCGCGGGTTTCGGCCAGGGCCAGCGTTTCCATGATGACGCCCTGGCCGGCGAAGGCCGCGTCACCGTGCACCAGCACGGGCAGCACCGAGGCGCCGCGCTTGTCGCCGCGACGGTCCATGCGGGCGCGCACCGAGCCCTCGACCACCGGGTTCACGATTTCCAGGTGCGAGGGGTTGAAGGCCAGGCTCAGGTGCATCGGGCCGCTGGGCGTGGTCACGTCCGAGCTGAAGCCCTGGTGGTACTTCACGTCGCCGCTGGGCAGGTCTTCGGGCGCGGTGTGGTCGAACTCGGCGAACAGGTCCTTGGGCGCCTTGCCCAGGGTGTTGACCAGCACGTTCAGGCGGCCGCGGTGGGCCATGCCGATCACGATTTCCTGCACGCCCTTGGCGCCGGCACCGTTGACCAGCTCGTCCATGGCGACGATGAAGCTTTCGCCGCCTTCGAGCGAGAAGCGCTTCTGGCCGACGTACTTGGTGTGCAGGAAGCGTTCCAGGCCTTCGGCGGCCGTCAGGCGTTCGAGCACATGCTTCTTCTTCTCGGCGCTCAGCTTGGGGTTGGTGCGTGCGGCTTCGAGCTTCTGCTGCCACCAGCGCTTCTGCGCCTGGTCGGTCATGTACATGTACTCGACGCCGATGGTGCCGCAGTACGTCTCGCGCAGGGCGTTCAGCAGGTCGCGCAGCGACATGGTGTCGCGGCCGAAGAAGGTGTTGCTGGTGTTGAAGACCGTCTCGAGGTCGGCGTCGGCGAAGCCGTAGAACGACGGCTCCAGCTCGGGGATGGCCGGGCGCTCGGCGCGCTGCAGCGGATCCAGGTTGGCCCAGCGGGCGCCGACGTTGCGGTAGGCGGCGATCAGCTGCTGGACGGCGGTGCGCTTGCGACCCAGCTCGGAGTCGGCGCCGCTGGCCTCGACCACGCGGGTGCCGCCCTGCTTGGCGCGCTCGGCGAAGGCATTGATGACAGGCTGATGCGGAACATCGCGGGAATCGCTTCCGTCCGACGCCGGCACGTGCTGGAGTGCATCAAAGTACGAGCGCCAGTTGTCGGGCACGCTTCCCGGATTGGCGAGATAGTTCTCGTACATCTCTTCGACATAGGGCGCATTGCCGCCGAAGAGGTAACTGTTGCCTTGGTAGGCGTTGTAGATGGACGCGGGGGAATCGCTCATGTTCCGCTGACCTCCGCTTCCCTTGGGGAAGCATTAGCTGGTTAAGAAAACCTTCCGCGACACGGCTGAACCGGATGGCGGATGCGACTGTGGCTGGGGAAGGGCCTGAGTACACCCGGGATTGTGCCACGCCGCACGCGCGCACTGCCGCGGTGATTCGGAACGCACCATTGTGCGCCGCGAATCTGACAACAGAACACACCACGAAGTTCAGCCGATCAGGCGCTGGATGGCCTGAAGGCTGGTCGGGTCGTCGATGGTGGTCAGATCGCCGGGATCGCGCCGCTCGCACACGGCCTGCAGGGCGCGGCGCAGCAGCTTGCCGCTGCGCGTCTTGGGCAACGCCGCCACCGAGTGCACCCGCGCCGGCCGCGCCAGCGCACCCAGGTTGTCGGCGACGGTCTTCATGACCTCGCCCTCCAGCCTCAGGGCGGCGGCCTCGTCGCCGACGCCCGCGCGCGGCACCACGAACGCCACCGCGACCTGGCCTTTGAGCGCATCGGCCACGCCGACCACCGCCACCTCGGCGACGGCCGGATGGGCGGAAATGGCCTCTTCGATCTCGCGCGTGCCCAGCCGATGGCCGGCCACGTTGATCACATCGTCCGTGCGGCCCAGGATGTAGAAGTAGCCATCGGCATCGCGGATGCCCCAGTCGAAGGTCGAATAGACCTCGATACCCGGGATGCTTCGCCAGTAGGTGTTGATGAATCGCTCGTCGTCGCGCCACACGGTCTGCATGAAGCCGGGCGGCGTGGGCGACTCGATCACGACCACGCCCTTCTCGCCCGGCGTCGTGAGGTCCTCGCCGGTGGTTTCGTGGACCAGCTTGACCTTGAAGCCATACATGGGCACGCCCGGACTGCCGAACTTGGTGGGCTGCTTCTCCACGCCGTGCGCCACCGTCAGGATGGGCCAGCCCGACTCGGTCTGCCAGTAGTTGTCGATGATCGGCACGCCCAGGCCGTCGCTGATCCAGCGGGCGGTCGGCTCGTCCAGCGGCTCGCCCGCCAGGAACAGCGCCCGCAGACTGGAAACGTCGTGCTTGCGCAGCAACGCAGGATCCTGCTTCTTGAGCACCCGCACGGCCGTCGGCGCGGAGAACATCACGTTGACCTTGTACTTCTCGACCAGTCGCCACCAGATGGCCCCGTCGGGCCGACCGTCCAGCCCCTGCGTGGGCAGCCCCTCGTACACGATGGTCGCCATGCCCGCAATCAGCGGCCCGTACACGATGTAGCAGTGGCCAACCACCCAGCCAATGTCGCTGGTACAGAAATAGGTCTCGCCCGGGCTGGCCTGGAAGATGTGTCGCATGCTGGCGGCCAGCGCCACGGCGTAGCCGCCCACGTCGCGCTGCACGCCCTTGGGCCGGCCCGTGGTGCCGCTGGTGTAGAGCGTGTAGCTCACGTCCGCCGCGTCCATCCATTCGCAGGGCACCTCGGCCTGAGCATGGGCCGGCGCCAGTTCATCCATCCGGTGGTCGCGGCCCGGGACCAGGTCCATGGGCGCCAGGGCACGGTCGGCCAACAGCACGGACGACGGCTTGTGCGTGGCGAGCCGGATCGCCTCGTCCAGCAGCGGCTTGTATGCCACCACCTTGCCGCCGCGCGAGCCGGCGTCGGCACTGATGATCACCTTCGGCTGCGCATCGTCGATGCGCGACGCGAGCGAAGCGCTGGCGAAGCCGCCAAAGACCACGCTGTGGATGGCACCCAGCCGGGCGCAGGCCAGCATGGCGAACACGGCGGGAGCGACCATGGGCATGTAGATCAGCACCCGGTCGCCGCGCCCCACCCCGAGGCTGCGCAGCATCGAGGCCATCTGCTGCACCTCGCGGTGCAGTTCGCCGTAGGTGTAGGTGCGCTCGGTGCCGGTCTCGGTGGAGACGGCGATCACCGCCGGCGCATTTTGCCGCTGCGGCAGGTGGCGGTCGATGGCGTTGTGGCAGAGGTTGGTGGTGCCGCCACCGAACCAGTTGGTGAACGGCAGCCGGCTGCGATCGAGGATGGTGGTGGGCGGCTGGCGCCAGTCGATCAGCCGGGCCTGCTCGGCCCAGAAGGCCTCGGGCGCGTCGATGGAACGACGGTAGAACTCCTGATAGCTGCTCATGGCCTGCTTGTCTCCTTGTCGTGGGCGTCGAAGGTGCGCCTTGTGGACGGCACCAACCCGAAAGGGCAGCACCGCATTCGCGATTATTGGAGACGGCCTTGCGACAGGCTGACAGGGTGCACCCTCGTGCGCTCCCGCCACCGCGCCGGATCAGCGGATCAGGGCCTGCAGTTCCTTGAAGGCCGGATGCTCGGCGCTGCGCAGCCACTCGAAGCCGACCATTTCCGTCGTCACCAGCTCCGCGCCGGCGCCAGCGAGACGGTCGAAGGCCGCATCGCGGTTGCGTTCGGTGCGCGAGCCGCAGGCATCGGTCACCACCCAGACCTCGAACTCGTCCTCCAGCAGTTCCAGCGCCGTCTGCAGCACGCAGACATGGGCTTCGCAGCCGGCGATGACGATGCTGGCGCGCTCGGGTGCCGCGGCCTGCGGCTTCTGCAGGTGGCGCGGCAGGCTGCGCGCATTGCCTTGCACAGGCCGGGCCGGCGGACGCAGCCATTCACCCAGGCCCTCGGCCACGGCACTGAACTGCATCTTGGCCATCACCCGGCGGCAATGGTCGCGCAACTCGGCCGGCATCTGACCCAGGCGGGAGGGGTTCTGCTCGGTGCCGAACACCGGCACATCGGCCAGGCCGGCCATCTGCGCGAGCCGCTGCGCATTCGCCAGGATCGCCTCACCCTCATGGATGGCGGGCATCAGCCGGGGCTGGTAGTCGATGAGCAGGAGTTGGGATTGGTCGGCGTCGAGGAGCATGGGGCGCGAAAGAGAAGAAGCAGGACGGAAAAACACGAGATGGCCACAATGGGCCGCATGCTGGCGATTGTCCCTCCCCCTGCTCCATCTGTTGCGCCCCGCCCGCCTCTGCGGCACGCCAGGGCGGCGAAATCCGCGACGGAGGGGGCGGCGCCATGAAGGCGCCGGTCCGGCGCCGAAGCGCCCTCGCCTGGGCGACCGCAGCCCTCGCCGCGACGGGGCTGCCCGGCTGCAGTTGGTTGCCACGGACGCCCGTCGTGCCGATGCCCACGGTGCGCGACGCCGGTGCCTGCAGTCCCGCCGATACGTTGATCGTGCTGCTGCCCGGCCGCGGCATGGCGCTGGACGAGCTGTCGAGCGAAGGCTTCATCGAGACCTTCCACACGGCCGGCCTTCGGGCCGATCTCGTCCGGGCGGACGCCCACATGGGCTACTACAAGGACCGCAGCGTGGTCGACCGGCTGCATGCCGACGTGATCGCGCCAGCGCGGGCGCAGGGCTACCGCCACATCTGGCTGGCCGGCATCTCGCTGGGCGGCCTGGGCGCGTTGCTCTATGCCGACGAGCATCCTGCGGAGGTCGACGGGCTTCTACTCATCGCCCCCTACCTGGGCGAGCCGCAGACCGCCGCCGCGGTGGCTGCCCAGGGCGGCCCGGGACGCTGGCGTCCACCGGCCGAGACGGCCGATGCCATCGGCGTGCGGGCCTGGACCTGCCTGCAGCGTTATGTCGGGCCCGGCGCGGTCCGCATGCCGCTCTACCTGGCCTTCGGCGTCGACGACCGCCTGGCGCCCACGCACCAGGTGCTGGCCCCAGCCTTGCCGCCGCAGCGCGTGCTGACAGCGCCGGGCGGGCACGACTGGCCAGCCTGGCGCCCGCTCTGGCAGCGGCTGCTGGCCCAGGCTCCGTTGCCGCGCTGCAGCGCGACGGGCCCCTGAGAAGGCCGCACTCGCCCGCCATCTCCCGGCGGGGCCACGACGATGGCCCGGCGTCGTTTGGTGCTCACGGCTGCAGCCTGATCAGCTTGCCGTCGTCATCGTCCGTCAACACGTAGATGAGCCCGTCCGGCCCCTGCCGCACGTCGCGGATGCGTTCGCGCGCGGACGCCAGCAGCTTCTGCTCGCCGACCACCTTGCCGTCCCGGATGTCGATGCGGTCCAGGTGGCCGAACTTGAGCGAACCGACCAGGAGGCTGCCCTTCCACGCCGGCCCGTAGCGGTCACTGGTCAGGAAGGCCATGCCAGAAGGCGCGATGGATGGCGTCCATTGGTGCAGGGGCTGCTCCATCCCTTCCTTGGCCTTGATGCCCTCGCCGATGGGCGCGCCGCCGTAGTTGACGCCGTGCGTGATGACCGGCCAACCGTAGTTGCGGCCGGGCTGCGCGATGTTGATCTCATCGCCGCCCTGCGCGCCGTGCTCGTGGGTCCAGAGGCGCCCATCGGGCCCGATGGTGGCGCCCTGCATGTTGCGGTGTCCGTAGCTCCAGATCTCGGGCAGAGCACCGGGGCGGCCGACAAACGGGTTGTCGGCGGGTGCGCGGCCCTCGGCATCGACGCGGATGACCTTGCCGAGGTGGTTGTCCAGCCGCTGGGCGTCCGCGCTGCGCGAAAAGCGATCGCCCGTCGTCAGGAAAAGCTTGCCATCCGCCGCCTGGGCGATGCGGCAGCCAAAGTGCGCCCGGCTCGCCACCTTGGGCCGTTGGCTGAAGAGCACGCGGACCTGCTCAAGCCGCCGTGCGTCGGCCGACAGCACGGCACGTGCAAGCGCCGTGCTGTTGGTTTCCCCGGGGCCGGGCTCCGCGAAGCAGAAGTACAGCGTGCGGTTGGCGGCGAATCCGGCATCCAGTGCCACGTCCAGGAGGCCGCCCTGCCCTTCGGCGGCAACGGGCGGCAGGCCCTCGACGGGTGGGGCCATGTGGCCGTCGGACCCGATCACCCGAAGGCGGCCCGGGCGCTCCGTGACGAGAAAACGCCCATCCGGCAGGAAGGCCAGCGCCCAGGGGTGCTCGAGGCCCGAGACGATGGTCTGCGGGCGCGGCGGCAGTTCCTGAGCGCTGCTCGCTCCAGCGCTCAGGGCCGCCATCGCAGCGGCCAACAAACGGGCAGACAAGTTCATCGCAACTCCTTCACCAGATCGTGTTTTCCGACAACTATTTCACGCTGACAGGAGGAGCGGGCGGGAGGTTCAATCTACCTGGGGCAATGAAGAGCGCCGCTGTTACAACCGAATTTTTCAGCATTCGCTGAAAGCGCTTGCAAATCAATGACTTAAGCCTGACTTCCAATTCGCGAAATTGGTTGACACGCCCAGGTGTCGTCCATATCCTACGGGCCCATGCGAATTTTCGTCCTGCCCGCTCTGGCCCTGCTCCTTGCCACCGCAGCACACGCTGCCCCAGCAACCGACCGGACGACGGAAATGGACAAGCTCCTTGCCGACAAAGGTCTTCTCGGCCGCGTCGAGCACGCACGTCAGGCCGTGGCCGACAAGACCTCCGACCTGGTGGTCAGCGCGATGAGCTTCCTGGGCGTGCCCTACCGCCGCGGCGGCAACAACGCCGAGACCGGTTTCGATTGCAGCGGTTTTGTCCGCGCGATGTACAACCAGACCATCGGCATGGTCCTCCCCCGCCGCGCCGAAGAGCAGGCGGCCGCCACCGAAAAGATCGACCGCAGCGAGCTCAAGCCCGGCGATCTGGTCTTCTTCAACACCATGCGCCGCGCCTTCAGTCACGTAGGCATCTACGTGGGCGATGGCAAATTCATTCACTCCCCCCGCTCCGGCTCGGAAGTGCGTGTGGAAGACATGAACCAGAGCTACTGGACGAGCCGCTTCAACGGCGCCCGCCGGGTGCTGTCCGAATCGGCTGGCGAATAAGCCGCACGGCTCTTTCCTTTCCAACACAAAGCCCGCTCTCGCAGCGGGCTTTTTCATTTATGGCGCCGGCGGATCGTGGCGCGGCGTTGCCGCCGCGCCGGATCGCCAGCCTCAAAAGGTGTGAATGAATCCGGCGTGGCCAAGCGGGCTGCCAAAACGCGGCCAATCAAGGCGCAAGGCGCAGCCATAGCTCGGGCTATGGCGAGCATTTGCAACGCGAAGTGGGCGTGTTTTGGCAGAACGAGCGGCATGTCGGGTTTGCTCACACCTTCTCAGTCTTCCAGCTTCGACAGGTCGCGCACGGCGCCCTTGTCTGCCGATGTGGCCAGCAGCGCGTAGGCCTTCAGCGCCGCGGACACCTTGCGCGGGCGGGGCTGTGCGGGCTTCCAGCCCTTGGCATCCTGCTCGGCGCGGCGCTTCGCCAACTCCTCGTCGCTCAACAGCACGTCGATCGTTCGGTTGGGAATGTCGATGCGGATGCGGTCGCCCGTGCGGACCAGGCCGATGGCGCCACCGGCTGCGGCCTCCGGCGAGCAATGGCCGATGGACAAGCCCGAGGTACCGCCCGAGAAGCGGCCGTCCGTCAGCAACGCACAGGCCTTGCCCAGGCCCTTGGACTTGATGTAGCTCGTGGGATAGAGCATCTCCTGCATGCCGGGCCCACCCTTGGGGCCTTCGTAACGCACCACCACCACATCGCCGGCCTTCACCTGGTCGTTCAGGATGTGCTCGACGGCCTCATCCTGACTCTCCACCACGTGCGCTGGGCCTTCGAAGACCAGCAGACTGTCGTCCACGCCCGCCGTCTTGACCACGCAGCCGTCCTTGGCGATGTTGCCGGTCAGCACCGCCAGGCCGCCTTCCCTGGAAAAGGCATGGTCGATGCTACGGATGCAGCCCTCGGCCCGGTCCATGTCCAGGCTGGGCCAGCGCGTGTCCTGGCTAAAGGCGATTTGCGTCGGAATGCCGGCCGGGCCGGCCATGTAGAAGCGCTTCACGGCATCGTCGCTGGTACGCAGGATGTCCCACTGTTCCAGCGCGTCGCCCAGCGTGGGTGCATGGATCGTCGGCACGTCCAGGTGCAGGCGGCCGGCGCGTGCCAGTTCGCCCAGGATGGCCATGATGCCGCCGGCGCGGTGCACGTCCTCGATGTGGTACTTGTTGGTGTTGGGCGCGACCTTGCACAGCTGCGGCACCTCGCGCGACAGGCGGTCGATGTCGGCCATGTCGAAGTCGATGCCGGCCTCCTGGGCCGCAGCCAGGATGTGCAGGATGGTGTTGGTCGAGCCGCCCATGGCGATGTCCAACGTCATCGCGTTCTCGAAGGCCTTCTTGCCGATGGCACGCGGCAGCACGCTGGCATCGTCCTGCTCGTAGTGGCGCTTGGCCAGTTCCACGATCAGGTGGCCGGCCTTCTTGAACAGGCCCTCGCGGTCGGCATGCGTGGCGACCACCGTGCCATTGCCCGGCAGCGACAGACCCAGGGCTTCGGTGAGGCAGTTCATCGAGTTGGCGGTGAACATGCCCGAGCAACTGCCGCAGGTCGGGCAGGCCGAGCGCTCGACCTCGGCCAGGTCGGCATCGCTGACCTTGCTGTCGGCCGCCATCACCATGGCGTCGATCAGGTCCATCTTGCGGATCTCGATCTTGGCCGTGCCGGGCACCGCCAGGCGCACCTTGCCGGCTTCCATCGGCCCGCCGGAGACGAACACCACCGGGATGTTCAGCCGCATGGCCGCCATCAGCATGCCCGGGGTGATCTTGTCGCAGTTGGAGATGCACACCAGCGCGTCGGCACAGTGGGCGTTGACCATGTACTCCACCGAGTCGGCGATCACGTCGCGGCTGGGCAGCGAATACAGCATGCCGTCGTGGCCCATGGCGATGCCGTCGTCCACGGCGATGGTGTTGAACTCCTTGGCGACACCGCCGGCGGCCTCCACCTCGCGGGCGACGAGCTGGCCCAAGTCCTTCAGGTGCACGTGGCCGGGCACGAACTGGGTGAAGCTGTTGGCGATGGCGATGATCGGCTTGGAGAAATCGTCATCCTTCATGCCGGTGGCGCGCCACAGGGAACGGGCGCCCGCCATGTTGCGGCCGGCGGTGGAGGTCTTGGAACGGTAGGTGGGCATGGGTCGCTCTGTGCGCTCTCGTGAGGCAGGAATCGTCGGGGCCGGCATTGTCTCAGGCCCCACGCCACGACAGCGGGCAGCGCGCCCATGGCAAAGCGGCCCGGCAGGACGACCCGAAGGTCGCCCGGCCGGGCCGCCGGACGCAGCCTCGAAGCTGCGCCTAGGTGCTGCCGGTCAGCGCTTCTGCGGCGGCAGGTCCGTGCAGGTGCCGTGCGCCACTTCCGCCGCCATGCCGATGCTCTCGCCCAGCGTAGGGTGCGGATGGATGGTCTTGCCGATGTCGATCTCGTCGGCGCCCATCTCGATGGCCAGGGCCACCTCGCCGATCATGTCGCCGGCATGGGTGCCGACGATGCCGCCGCCCACGATGCGGTGCGTCTCGGCGTCGAACAGCAGCTTGGTGAAGCCTTCGTCGCGGCCGTTGGCGATGGCACGGCCGGAGGCTGTCCACGGGAACAGGCCCTTCTTGACCTTGACGCCCTGCGCCTTGGCCTGGTCCTCGGTCAGGCCCACCCACGCCACCTCGGGGTCGGTGTAGGCCACGCTCGGGATCACCCGTGCATTGAAGGCGGCGCTCGCCAGTTCCTTGTCGCCCTTCTGCTCGCCAGCGATCACCTCGGCCGCCACATGCGCCTCGTGCACCGCCTTGTGGGCCAGCATGGGCTGGCCGACGATGTCGCCGATGGCGAAGATGTTCGGCACATTGGTGCGCATCTGGATGTCGACCGGAATGAAGCCACGGTCGGTCACCGACACGCCGGCCTTCTCAGCGCCGATCTTCTTGCCGTTGGGCGTGCGGCCGACGGCCTGCAGCACCAGGTCGTAGACCTGCGGCTCCTTGGGTGCGCCCTCGCCTTCGAACATGACCTTGATGCCGTCCTTGGTCGCCTCGGCGCCCACGGTCTTGGTCTTGAGCATGATGTTGTCGAAGCGCGGCGCGTTCATCTTCTGCCACACCTTGACCAGGTCGCGGTCGGCGCCCTGCATCAGGCCGTCCATCATCTCGACCACGTCCAGGCGCGCGCCGAGCGACGAGTACACCGTGCCCATTTCCAGGCCGATGATGCCGCCGCCCAGGATCAGCATGCGCTTGGGCTCGGTCGCCAGGGACAGTGCGCCGGTGGAGTCCACGACGCGCGGGTCGTCCTTGGGCATGAAAGGCAGGTGCACCGCCTGCGAGCCGGCCGCGATGATGCAGTGGCGGAAGCGGATCACCTGCTTCTTGCCGGTGGTGGCCCGACCCTCGCCGGTGCTCTCGTCCACTTCGAGGTGGTAGGCATCCAGGAAGCTGCCGACGCCGCGCACGGTAGTCACCTTGCGCATCTTGGCCATGGCCGTGAGGCCGCCGGTGAGCTTGCCCACCACCTTGTTCTTGTGGGCGAGCAGCTTGGCGCGGTCCACCTTGGGCGCGCCGAAGTCCACGCCCAGGTCCGCGAAGTGCTTGACCTCGTCCATCACCGCCGCCACGTGCAGCAGCGCCTTGGAGGGGATGCAGCCCACGTTGAGGCAGACGCCGCCGAGGGTGGCATAGCGCTCCACCAGCACCGTCTTCATGCCGAGGTCGGCACTGCGGAAAGCAGCAGAATAGCCACCGGGGCCAGCGCCGAGCACGAGGGTGTCGCACTCGATGTCGACCTGGCCGCTGTAGCTGCCGGCGGGCGCCGGAGGCACAGCCGGCGCCGCCGGTGCGGGCGCAGGCGCCGCCTTGGGCGCCGCCGCTGCAGGCGCCGGCGAGGCAGCCGGTGCGGGCGCCGAAGCAGCCGCCTCTGCCGCGTCGATGGTCAGCACCACCGAGCCTTCACTCACCTTGTCGCCCACCTTCACGGCCACCGACTTGACCACGCCGGCGTGGCTGGAGGGAATCTCCATCGACGCCTTGTCCGACTCGACCGTGATCAGCGACTGCTCGACCTTGATGGTGTCGCCCGGCTTGACCAGCACCTCGATCACGGCCACTTCGCTGAAGTCGCCGATGTCCGGAACCTTGACCTGTTGTTCGCTCATGCCGTGGTCTCCTTACAGCACGATGCGGCGGTAGTCCGCCAGCAGCTGACCCAGGTAGGCATTGAAGCGCGCGGCCAGGGCGCCATCGATGACGCGGTGGTCGTACGACAGCGACAGCGGCAGCGTCAGGCGCGGCACGAACTGCTTGCCGTCCCACACCGGCTTCATCTGACCCTTGGACAGGCCCAGGATGGCCACTTCGGGTGCATTGATGATGGGCGTGAAATGCGTGCCGCCGATGCCGCCCAGTGAGCTGATCGAGAAGCAGCCGCCCTGCATGTCAGCCGCACCCAGCTTGCCGTCGCGGGCCTTCTTGGCCAGCTCGCCCATCTCCTGGCTGATCTGCAGGATGCCCTTCTTGTCGGCGTCCTTGAGCACCGGCACCACCAGGCCGTTGGGCGTGTCCGCCGCGAAGCCGATGTTGAAGTACTGCTTGTAGACCAGGGTGTCGCCATCCAGGCTGGTGTTGAACTCGGGGAACTTCTTCAGGGCCGCGACCACGGCCTTGATGACGAAGGCCAGCATGGTGACCTTCACGCCCGACTTCTCGTTCTCCTTGTTGGTGGAGACGCGGAAGGCTTCCAGCTCGGTGATGTCCGCTTCGTCGTTGTTGGTGACGTGCGGGATCATGACCCAGTTGCGGTGCAGGTTGGCGCCGCTGATTTTCTTGATGCGCGACAAGTCCTTGCGCTCGACGGCGCCGAACTTCGCGAAGTCGACCTTGGGCCAGGGCAGCAGGCCCAGGGCCGCGCCGTCCGCGCCGCCACCGCCGGCCGGGGCCTTCGCCGCCTGCGCCTTGGTCTGCGTCGCACCGGCCATCACCGACTTGGTGAAGCCCTGCACGTCCTCCTGGGTGATGCGGCCCTTGGGCCCGCTGCCCTTGACCTCTTCCAGCGGCACGCCCAGCTCGCGGGCGAACTTACGCACCGAGGGCGAGGCATGCGGCA
This sequence comes from Pseudacidovorax sp. DMC4, assembly GCF_056314265.1. Taxonomy (NCBI): domain Bacteria; kingdom Pseudomonadati; phylum Pseudomonadota; class Betaproteobacteria; order Burkholderiales; family Comamonadaceae; genus Pseudacidovorax; species Pseudacidovorax sp. DMC4. The sequence goes on from NZ_JBQUYR010000001.1 coordinate 340,464, forward strand.
GGCCGGTGGCCGGCGTCTTGGTCGGGTCGTGCGCAGGCACGCTGGCAGCCGCCGGTGCGGGCGCCGCGGCCGCCTGGGCAGGCGCGGGGGCCGGGCTCGCCGCCGGGGCCGGTGCCGGTGCGGGTGCAGCCGGGCCGGCAGCGGGCGCGGCGCCGGCGGCGCCTTCCAGCATGCCGATCAGGTCACCGATGTTGACCGTGTCGCCCACCTTGACCTTGAGTTCCTTGATCGTGCCGGCGGCCGGCGACGGAATCTCCATCGAGGCCTTGTCCGACTCGACCGTGATCAGCGACTGCTCGGCCTTGACCACGTCGCCAGGCTTGACCAGCACCTCGATCACCGCGACGTCCTTGAAGTCGCCGATGTCGGGCACCTTGATATCGACCGGGCCCGAGGCCGCAGCCGGCGCCGCGGCGGCTGGTGCCGGCGCGGGCGCGGCCTGCGGCGCCGGGGCGGGCGCGGCGGCCTCGGCCGGCGCTGCAGCCGGTGCGGCCGGCGCGCCAGCGCCCTCGCCTTCCAGGATCAGGACGATCGAGCCTTCCTTGACCTTGTCGCCGACCTTGACCTTGACTTCCTTGACCACGCCGGCGGCCGACGACGGAATCTCCATCGAGGCCTTGTCCGATTCGACCGTGATCAGCGACTGCTCGGCCTTGACCGTGTCACCGGGCTTGACCAGCACTTCGATCACCGCGACTTCGTCGAAGTCGCCGATGTCGGGCACTTTCACTTCCACTGCTGCCATGTTCGTGTCTCCCGCCTTCGAGGCGTTTCAGTTCCGTGGGTGGATTACGCGTAGAGCGGGTTGATCTTGTCGGCGTTGATGCCGTACTTCTTGATGGCCTCGGCCACCTTGGCGGCCGGCACCGCGCCGTCCTCGGCCAGGGCCTTGAGCGTGGCGACCACGATGTAGTGGCGGTTCACCTCGAAATGCTCGCGCAGCTTGCTACGGAAATCCGAGCGGCCGAAGCCGTCGGTGCCCAGCACCTTGTAGTTGCGGCCCTTCGGGATGAAGGGACGGATCTGCTCGGCATAGGCCTTCATGTAGTCGGTGGACGCGACCACCGGGCCCGTGGTCTTGCCCAGTTGCTCCGCGACGAAGGGCACGCGGGCCGTCTCGGTCGGGTGCAGCAGGTTCCAGCGGTCGGCGTCCTGGCCGTCGCGGGTCAGCTCGTTGAAGCTCGGGCAGCTCCAGACCGATGCGGCGACGCCCCAGTCCTTCTCCAGCAGTTCCTGGGCGAAGAAGGATTCGCGCAGGATGGTTCCGCTGCCCAGCAGCTGCGCCGTCGGCGCCTTGCTGTCCAGGGCCGGCGCCTGGCGGACCATGTACATGCCCTTGATGATCTGTTCTTCGGTGCCGGGCTGCAGGCCGGGCATCGCGTAGTTCTCGTTGAGCAGCGTCAGGTAGTAGTAGACGTTGTCCTGCTTCTCCACCATGCGCTTGAGACCGTGATGCAGGATCACCGCCACTTCATGCGCGAAGGTCGGGTCGTAGCTGACGCAGTTGGGGATGGTGTTGGCCAGGATGTGGCTGTGGCCGTCCTCGTGCTGCAGGCCTTCGCCGTTCAGCGTGGTGCGGCCCGAGGTGCCGCCCAGCAGGAAGCCGCGGGCCTGCATGTCGCCGGCCGCCCAGGCCAGATCGCCGATGCGCTGGAAGCCGAACATCGAGTAGTACACGTAGAACGGCACCATGATGCGGTTGTTCGTGCTGTACGAGGTGGCGGCGGCGATCCAGCTGGACATGCCACCGGCCTCGTTGATGCCTTCCTGCAGGATCTGGCCGGCCTTGTCTTCCTTGTAGTACATGACCTGGTCCTTGTCGACCGGGGTGTACTGCTGGCCATGCGGGTTGTAGATGCCGACCTGGCGGAACAGGCCTTCCATGCCGAAGGTGCGGGCCTCGTCGACCAGGATGGGCACCACACGCGGGCCCAGGGCCTTGTCGCGCAGCAGCTGCGTCAGGAAGCGCACGTAGGCCTGGGTGGTCGAGATCTCGCGGCCTTCGGCCGTGGGCTCGAGCACGGCCTTGAAGGTGTCGAGCGAAGGCACGGTGAAGCTCTCGTCGGCCTTGGTGCGGCGGTGCGGCAGGTAGCCGCCCAGTGCCTTGCGGCGCTCGTGCAGGTACTTCATTTCCGGCGTGTCGTCGGCCGGCTTGTAGAAGGGCAGGTCCGCGATCTGGCTGTCGGGGATCGGGATGTTGAAGCGGTCGCGGAAGGCCTTGATGTCCTCGTCGCCCAGCTTCTTGGTCTGGTGGACCGTGTTCTTGCCCTCGCCAATCTTGCCCATGCCGAAGCCCTTGACCGTCTTGACCAGCAGCACGGTGGGCTGGCCGGTGTGGTTTTGCGCGGCGTGGAAGGCGGCGTAGACCTTCTGCGAATCATGGCCGCCGCGCTGCAGGTTCCAGATCTCGTCGTCGGTCATGTGCTCGACCATCTTGGCCGTGCGCGGATCGCGGCCGAAGAAGTGCTTGCGGACGTAGGCGCCGTCGTTGGCCTTCATGGCCTGGTAGTCGCCGTCGTTGCACTCCATCATGATCTTGCGCAGGGCGCCGTCATGGTCCTTGGCCAGCAGGGCGTCCCAGCCCTTGCCCCAGATGAGCTTGATGACGTTCCAGTTGGCGCCGCGGAATTCGCCTTCGAGCTCCTGGATGATCTTGCCGTTGCCCCGCACCGGGCCGTCCAGGCGCTGCAGGTTGCAGTTGATGACGAAGATCAGGTTGTCGAGGTTCTCGCGCGCGGCCAGGCCGATGGCGCCCAGCGACTCGACCTCGTCCATTTCGCCATCGCCGCAGAACACCCACACCTTGCGATTGCTGGTGTCGGCGATGCCGCGGGCATGCAGGTACTTGAGGAAGCGCGCCTGGTAGATGGCCATCAGCGGGCCCAGGCCCATGGACACCGTCGGGAACTGCCAGAACTCCGGCATCAGCTTGGGGTGGGGATAGCTGGACAGGCCCTTGCCGTCGACCTCCTGGCGGAAATTCAGCAGTTGCTCTTCGGTGAGGCGGCCTTCGAGGTAGGCGCGCGCATAGATGCCGGGCGAGACGTGGCCCTGGATGTAGAGCAGGTCGCCGCCGTGCCCTTCGGTTTCGGCGTGCCAGAAGTGATTGAAACCGGCGCCGAACATGCTGGCCAGCGAGGCGAAGGAGCCGATGTGGCCGCCCAGGTCACCGCCCTCGGGCGGATGGTGGCGGTTGGCCTTGACCACCATGGCCATGGCATTCCAGCGCATGTAGGCGCGCAGACGCTGCTCGATCTCGAGGTTGCCGGGGCTGCGGGCTTCCTCGCTGGGCTCGATGGTGTTCACATAGCCGGTATTGGCCGAGAAAGGCATGTCCACCGTGTTCTGGCGCGCATGCTCCAGCAGCTCTTCGAGCAGGGCATGCGCCCGATCGGCGCCTTCGTTCTGGATGACGGCCGACAGCGCGTCCTTCCATTCCTGCATCTCTTGCACGTCAGCTTCGTTTGCTGCGGCGCCAGTGGGTTTCTCGGGGTTGGCCGACATCCGGGTCTCCTTGAATCGGTGTGTACGTGGCGTACGTTAATTGAGAGAGGAAGAAAGGCCGCATCGCGCGGGCGGCGCAGTGTCTCATAAAAAAAAGGCGATTCCAAATGGTGCCATGGCGTTTCTTAATATGAAATTCATGCTGCTTTGCAGCAGAAATTGCGGGGCAGGCGCTCTTCTAAACTCGCGTGATGCGTTCCCCCCCCGAGCCCACCGCCGGCCATCCTCTCCCACTCGTGTCGTGGTGGCAACGCTGGTGGAAACGCCAGACCCCGCCGCTGCAGGACAGTGTGGCGATGCTGGTGCCGATGGCGGCGGTGCTGCTCTTCCTGGCCGCCATCGTGGCGGCCTTCTGGTATCTGCGTGCCGAGGAACTGGAGCGCGAACGCGAATCCGTGCGCCGCGATGTCGAATATGCGCAGCAGCGGCTGCGCCTGCGCCTTCTGGAGCGGCAGGAGCAGCTGATGCGCCTGGCGCGCGACGCCAGCAACCATGAAGTCGACGCCATCGAATTCACCAGCCGCGCCGAGTCGCTGGTCAGCCAGTTCCCGGAGCTGCAGTCGGTCAGCTGGATCGACGACCGGCGGGTCTGGCGCGCAACCTATGCCTCGCCCAGCGTGCCGCCCGCGCAGCAGCACATGGCCGGCGACCTGCTGCGGCCAGGCGACATCGAGACCCACTACGCGCTCGCGCGCGAGCTGGCCCAGCCGGTCTACTCGCAGCCCAACGCCACAGGCGACCGCACTGCGCCGCTGCAGCTTCACATTCCCCTGTTCGACCAGGGCCTGTTCGCGGGCACGGTGCTGGGCGAGTTCTCGGTCGACGGGCTGCTGCGCTATGGCATCCCGCCCGAGGTCTCGGCCAAGTACGCCGTCTCGCTGCTGGACAGCACCGGCAAGCTGCTGGCCGGCACGACGACCAACAGCCGCAGCCCGGCCGAATCGCGGCCGCTGCCCTGGGCGGAGCCCACCAATGAATACGAGGTGCCCGTCTCTCCGGTCGGCAACAGCCTCGTGCTGCGTGCGCAGGCCTGGCGAACCTCGCTCGGCCTGATCGGCAACGGGCTGTTCTGGCTCGTGGCGGCCCTGTCGGTGCTCACCAGCGGCCTCTTGATCGGCACCTGGCGCCACACCCGCCGGCGCCTGGCCGCTCAGCAGGCGCTACAGGCCGAGACCAACTTCCGCCGCGCCATGGAAAACTCCATGCTGACCGGCATGCGCGTACTCGACCTGGACGGCAGCATCAGCTACGTCAACGCCGCCTTCTGCACCATGACCGGCTGGAGCGAGGAAGAGCTCGTCGGTCGCAAGCCGCCCTTCCCCTACTGGCTGGAGACCGACACCGAACTCATGAATGAGCGCCTGGAGGAGGAGATCCACGGCCGGGCGTTGCCGGGCGGCTTCCAGGTGCGGGTGCGGCGCAAGAACGGCACGATCTTCCCGGCCCGGCTGTACGTGTCCCCACTGGTCGACGCCCACGGCCACCAGACCGGCTGGATGACGTCGATGACCGACATCACCGAGCCGACCCGTATCCGCGAGCAGCTGTCGGCCTCCCACGAGCGTTTCACCACCGTGCTGGAGGCGCTGGACGCCTCGGTGTCGGTGGCGCCGCTCGGCAGCGAGGAACTGCTTTTCGCCAACAAGATGTACCGGGCGTGGTTCGGCTCGGACACGGTGGGCCACCTGGGCATGGTGGCGCAGGCCGGGGCCGCGCCCTCGCCCAGCAACGAGAACGATCTTGACGATGTCGACCCGCTGGCCGGTCTGCCCACCGACACGCTCACCGCGGCCCAGCCCGCCAACAACGAGATCTTCGTGCCGCACCTCAACAAGTGGCTGGAGGTGCGTTCGCGCTACCTGACCTGGGTCGACGGCCGCCTGGCGCAACTGGTGATCGCCACCGACATCACGGCCCGCCGCGATGCCGAGGAGCAGGCCGCCCAGCAGGCCGACCGCGCCCAATCCGCCAGCCGCCTCATCACGATGGGCGAGATGGCCTCCAGCGTGGCGCACGAACTCAACCAGCCGCTCACGGCCATCAGCAACTACTGCAACGGCATGATGTCGCGCATCCGTGGCCAGCAGATCGACACCGAGGCCCTGCTCGGGGCGCTGGAGAAGACGGCCAAGCAGGCCCAGCGGGCGGGGCAGATCATCCAGCGCATCCGCACTTTCGTGAAGCGCAGCGAGCCCAACCGAACGCCGTCCGAGGTCGCCACCATGGTGGGCGAGGCGGTGGAACTGGCCGGCATCGAACTCAAGCGGCGCAACGTGCGGCTCAACCACTATGTGGCGGCACGGTTGCCGACGGTGCATGTCGACCCCATCCTCATCGAGCAGGTGCTGGTCAACCTGATGAAGAACGCCGCCGAGTCCATCGACATGGCCCAGCGCCCGCCGGCGCGCCGTACGGTGGAGTTGCGTGTGGTGCCGCGCAAGGTCGAGGGCCACCAGGCCATCGAGTTCGCCGTTCAGGACACCGGCAAGGGCCTGGCGCCCGAGGTGATGGAGCGGCTGTTCGAGGCCTTCTTCTCCACCAAGGCCGAAGGCATGGGCATCGGCCTCAATCTCTGCCGCAGCATCGTCGAGTCGCACAGGGGCAGGATGCAGGCGGAGAACCTCTACAATGGATCGGAGGTCGTCGGCTGCCGTTTCTCCTTCTGGATTCCAGTGGACGGCGCTCCGGATTCCGTAGCGACCGACGACCGTTCCCCCGACTGGACCGCCACCGGCCAACCGCCCGCCGCGGCAGGCAAGGCCGGCGCAGGCTCCTCGATTTCCTGAGAGGCAAAGGTAAGCGCATGAGTTTGATCCCCAAGAAGGGCACGGTCTATGTGGTGGACGACGACGAGGCCGTCCGCGACTCGCTCCAGTGGCTGCTCGAAGGCAAGGACTACCGGGTCCGCTGCTTCGAATCCGCCGAGTCCTTCCTGGCCCGCTACGACCCGCGCGAAGTGGCCTGCCTGATCGTCGACATCCGCATGGCCGGCATGTCGGGGCTTGAGTTGCAGGACAAGCTCATCGAGCGCAAATCGCCGCTGCCCATCGTGGTCATCACCGGGCACGGCGACGTGCCGATGGCGGTCGATTCGATGAAGAAGGGGGCGATGGACTTCATCCAGAAGCCCTTCAACGAAGAAGCCCTGGTGTCGCTGGTCGAGCGCATGCTCGAACACGCCCGCACCGCCTTCGCGCAGTACCAGCAATCGGCCAGCCGCGACGCCCTGCTGTCCAAGCTCACTGGCCGCGAATCGCAGGTGCTCGAGCGCATCGTCGCCGGCCGCCTCAACAAGCAGATCGCCGACGACCTGGGCATCAGCATCAAGACGGTGGAGGCGCACCGCGCCAACATCATGGAAAAGCTCAACGCCAACACGGTGGCCGATCTGCTGAAGATCGCCCTGGGCCAGACCGCCAAGGCCTGACGCCGCCGCTACGCCCCGCCGCTCCCTCACCACGCCCGTTCGGCCTTGGCCGCGGGCGTTTTTCATTCCACTTTCCAGCAAATCCCATGACCGCACAACTCATCGACGGCAATGCCGTGGCCCGCACGATCCGCGCCGAAGTGGCCGAGCGCACTGCCGCCCTCAAGGCCCGCGGCATCACGCCGGGCCTGGCGGTGATCCTGGTCGGCGAAGACCCGGCCAGCCAGGTCTACGTCGGCAAGAAGGTCGACGCCTGCCAGCAGGCCGGCATGCACTCGGTGCTGGAGCGCTACGAGGCCACGATGACCGAGGCGGACCTGCTGGAGCGGGTGCGCGCCCTCAATGCCGATCCGGCGATCCACGGCATCCTGGTGCAACTGCCGCTGCCGAAGCACATCGATGCCGACAAGGTCATCGAGACCATCGCGGCCGAGAAGGACGTGGACGGCTTCCACGTGGCCAGCGCCGGCGCGCTGATGACCGGCCTGCCGGGCTTCTGGTCCTGCACACCCTACGGCTGCATCAAGCTGCTGGAGAGCACCGGCGTGCCCATCAAAGGCAAGCATGCGGTGGTCATCGGCCGCAGCAACAACGTGGGCAAGCCGATGGCGCTGATGCTGCTGGCCAAGAACGCCACCGTCACCATCTGCCACAGCGCCACCGCCGACCTGGCCCACCATGTGCGCCAGGCCGACATCGTGGTGGCCGCCGTGGGCCGCCGCAACACGGTGACGGCCGACATGGTCAAGCCTGGCGCCATCGTCATCGACGTGGGGATGAACCGCAACGAGCAGGGCAAGCTCTGCGGCGACGTGGACTTCGCGGCCGTCAAGGAGGTGGCCGGCTGGATCACGCCGGTTCCCGGCGGTGTCGGCCCCATGACGGTGACCATGCTGCTGGTCAACACGCTCGAATCCGCCGAGCGCGTCGCCGCAGCCTGAGCCACCGCGGATGCCGGGGCCGCAATAGCCGGCCTGCATCGCGGCCATGGCGATGTCCGCCGCTTGAAGCGCCGGGCTTTGCCTCAAAATCGGCAGCATGACCTCCAATCCGCTGCTCGACTTCTCCGATCTGCCCCTGTTCGACCGCATCCAGCCCGAACATGTGGCCCCCGCCATCGACGCGCTGCTGCAGCAGGCCGAAGCGGCACTGGAGGAGGTCACGGCCCCCGCCTTCCCCGCCGAATGGGGCGCCATCGCCCGGGTCCTGGACGTGGCCACCGAGCGCCTGGGCCGGGCCTGGGGCGCCGTAGGGCATCTCAACGCCGTGGCCGATACGCCTGCGCTGCGGGCGGCCTACAACGAGGCCATGCCGCGCGTCACCGCCTTCTGGACGCGCCTGGGCGCGGACGAGCGCCTCTACGCCAAGTACAAGGCCATCGACGTCGCCACACTCAACGCCGAGCAGCGCAAGGCCCACGCCAACGCGATGCGCAACTTCGTGCTGGGCGGCGCCGAGTTGCAGGGCGCGGCACGCGAGCGCTATGCAGAGATCCAGGAACGCCAGGCCGAGCTCAGCCAGAAGTTCAGCGAGCACGCGCTGGACGCCACCGACGCTTTCGCCTTCTATGCCGAGCTGTCTGACCTGGACGGTGTACCAGCAGACGTGGTGGCGGCCGCGCGCGCTGCGGCAGAGGCTGACGGCAAGGCCGGCTACAAGCTCACGCTCAAGATGCCCTGCTACCTGCCGGTGATGCAGTTCGCCCGCAGCAGTGCGCTGCGCGAACACCTCTACCGCGCCTATGTCACCCGCGCCAGCGAGTTCGGTGATCCGGCCTTCGACAACACCCCGCTCATCCTCGAGATCCTGAAGCTGCGCCAGGAAGAGGCGCAACTGCTGGGCTACCGCAACTTCGGCCAACTGTCGGTGGTGCCCAAGATGGCGGAATCGCCCGAGCAGGTGATCGGCTTCCTGCGCGACCTGGCGGCCAAGGCCAAACCCTACGGCCAGCGCGACGTGGTGCAGCTGCGCGACTTCGCCAGCCGCGAACTGGGTATCGCCGATCCGCAGCCCTGGGACTGGAGCTACATCGGCGAGAAGCTGAAGGAAGCCCGCTACGCCTTCAGCGAGCAGGAGGTCAAGCCCTACTTCCCGGCGCCCAAGGTGCTCGACGGCCTCTTCAAGATCGTGCAGAACCTGTTCGAGGTGCAGATCCGCCGCGACGAGGCACCGGTGTGGCATCCGAGCGTGGTCTTCTACCGTATCGAGCGTCAGACGCCCCAGGGCGCGCAGAAGGTGGGCCAGTTCTACCTGGACCCCTCGGCCCGCGCGGCGAAGCGTGGCGGCGCCTGGATGGATGACGTGCGCGCACGCTGGCTGCGCCCCGACGACCAGCGGCTGCAGACGCCCGTTGCGCACCTCGTGTGCAATTTCGCCGAGGGCGTGGACGGCAAGCCGCCGCTGCTCACGCACGACGACGTGATCACCCTCTTCCACGAGTTCGGCCACGGCCTGCACCACATGCTGACGCAGGTGAACGAGCACGACGTCTCGGGCATCAGCGGCGTGGAGTGGGACGCCGTGGAGTTGCCCAGCCAGTTCATGGAGAACTTCTGCTGGGAATGGGACGTGCTGCAGAACATGACGGCCCATGTCGATACCGGTGCGCCGCTGCCCCGCGCGCTCTACGACAAGATGATCGCCGCCAAGAACTTCCAGAGCGGCATGCAGACGCTGCGCCAGATCGAGTTCGCGCTGTTCGACATGCTGCTGCACACCCAGCTCGACGCCAGCCAAGCCAAGCCCGGCGCCGTGATGGCGCTGTTGAACGAAGTGCGCGCCGAGGTGGCCGTGCTGCCCTCGCCCGAATTCAGCCGCACGCCCATGACGTTCACCCACATCTTCTCGGGCGGCTATGCGGCCGGGTACTACAGCTACAAGTGGGCCGAGGTTCTGTCGGCCGACGCCTATGCGGCCTTCGAGGAGACGGTCGATGCCCAGGGCCTGCCCAGCGTGGAGACCGGCCGCCGCTACCGCAAAGCGATCCTGGAAGCGGGCGGCAGCCGCAGCGCGATGGAATCGTTCAAAGCCTTCCGTGGCCGCGAGCCGAGCATCGACGCCCTGCTGCGCCACCAGGGCATGAGCGAGCCGCTCGCAGAAGAAGCGTTGGCGTGAGCGCCGCGCTTACCGCCCCCGCCCTGCGCCGCCGGACTGCGTGGCTGCTCGCTGTGGGCCTGGCCGCCGCCGGGCTGTGGGGCGCGGCGTGCGCCCAGCCCCTGTACCGCTCCATCGACGCGCAGGGCCGGGTCACTTTCTCGGACCGTGCGCCCTCCACGGCCGCCCGGCCGGTCGAAGCGCCCAGCGGCAACGACATCGACACGGGCGCCGCAGCCCTGCCCTTCGAGCTGCGGCAGCTTGTGCAACGCTACCCGGTCACGCTCTATACCCAGCGGGACTGCGCCCCCTGCGATGAAGGGCGCTCCATGCTCCGCAGCCGCGGCATCCCCTTCCAGGAGCGCACGGTCAATACCAATCTGGAGATCGAGGCGCTGCAGCGCCTCAGCGGCCAGACCGGCCTGCCGCTGCTGGCCATCGGCAGCCAGCAGCTGCGCGGCTATGCCGATGCCCAGTGGTCGCAGTATCTCGATGCGGCCGGCTATCCGGGCCGCAACAGTCTGCCGCCGGGGTACACCCCGCCCCAGGCCCGTCCGCTCATTGCACCCGTAGCCACACCCGCTGTGCCGGCGGCCCCCGAAGCGCCAGCGCCCATCATCCCGCCACCAATCGGGCCGACGCCTGCCAATCCGGCAGGCATCCGCTTTTAAGCACCGAGGCGGGAGTGCCCCGGCTGGCGGTCAGTAGCGCAGCGTCTGCACGCCTTCCGGCGTGGCCAGCAGGCACAGGCTGGCCTTCTGGTGCGCAAAGACGCCCACGGTGACCACGCCCGGCCACTGGTTGACCTCCGACTCGAAAGCGAGCGGCTCACGGATCGACAGGCCGTTCACGTCCAGGATGTGCTGGCCGTTGTCCGTCACCAGCGGCTGGCCGTCCTTCGTGCGCAGCGTGGCCGTGCCGCCCTGGGCCGCAAACTGGCGCACCACCCGGCGCGCCGCCATCGGGATCACCTCCACCGGCAGCGGAAAGCGGCCCAGCACCTCCACGCGCTTGGAGGCGTCCGCGATGCAGACAAAGCGGCGCGACTGGGCCGCGACGATCTTCTCGCGGGTCAGCGCCGCGCCCCCGCCCTTGACCATGTAGCCGCGGCCGTCGATCTCGTCCGCCCCGTCGATGTAGACCGCCAGTTCATCGACCTCGTTGCTGTCGAACACAGGAATGCCCAGGGCCTTCAGGCGCTGCGTCGAGGCTTCCGAACTGGACACGGCGCCCTTGATCTGGTCGCGGATCGTGGCGAGCGCCTCGATGAACTTGTTGACCGTGGAGCCCGTGCCAACGCCCACGATCTCGCCCCGGACCACGTGGTCGAGGGCGGCGCGGCCCACCTGGGCCTTGAGTTCATCCTGGGTCATGGCGGCGTTGGGCATCGGGGAGAATCCTGGGTTGTCCGAAAAAACGCGAATTATCAGATGCCCGCTCCCGCCACCGGCCTCTACGGCCTTGCCCGCCCCTTCCTGTTTCGCATGGATGCGGAAGCGGCCCACGAGCTGACGCTGGCGCAACTGGCAAGGACGCAGAACACGCCCCTGGCCGCGCTGTACACGGCCAGGCGGGTGGAAGACCCCATCGAACTGGCGGGCCTGCGCCTGCCCAACCGCGTGGGACTGGCCGCGGGCCTGGACAAGAATGCCCGCTGCATCGACGCCTTTGCGGCGATGGGCTTCGGCTTCGTGGAGGTGGGCACGGTCACCCCCCGGGCGCAGCCGGGCAATGTGCGCCCCCGCATGTTCCGGTTGCCGACGGCCGAGGCCCTGATCAACCGGCTCGGCTTCAACAACGAAGGCCTGGACAGCTTCGTGACCAACGTGAAGCGCGCGCGTTTCCGCCAGCGCCGCGGCGGCCTGCCGATGCTGCTCGGACTCAACATCGGCAAGAACGCGAGCACGCCGATCGAGCGGGCTGCCGACGACTACCTCGCCTGCCTGGACGGCGTCTATGCCCACGCGGACTACGTGACCGTCAACATCTCGAGCCCCAACACGGCCAACCTGCGCAGCCTGCAGAGCGACGAGGCGCTCGACGCCTTGCTGGGAGCGATGGCCGACCGGCGGGCGCAGTTGCACGAGCGCACCGGCAAGCGCACGCCCATCTTCCTGAAGATCGCCCCTGACCTGGAAGACGCGCAGGTGGCCGTCATTGCCGGCGCTCTGCGTCGCCAGGGGATGGACGGCGTGATCGCCACCAACACCACGCTCGCGCGCGATGCGGTGCAAGGGCTGCCGCATGGGCAGGAAGCTGGCGGGCTTTCCGGGGCACCGGTGCGCGAAGCGAGCAACCGCGTGATCCGGCAACTGCGGGAAGCGCTGGGCGCCGATTTCCCGATCATCGGCGTCGGCGGCATCCTGAGCGGTGCCGATGCGCAGGCCAAGATCGCCGCGGGCGCCGATGCGGTGCAGATCTACACGGGTCTGATCTACCGCGGTCCGGGCCTGGTGACCGAGGTGGCCAAGGCGCTGCGCGGCGCCCGCTGACCTACACGGCGGCCGGAAAAAAGCGCGAGACCGGCGCTGGGGCCGGCCTCGGCGGCATTCAGCGCAGTTTCCAGAGGATCGGCAATGCCCAGCCGGCCCAGCGGACCAGCCGCCGCGGGCCCAGCACCGCAACCATGGCAGCGGCTGCGGCACCGGTCGCGATGGGATGCTCACGCGCCATGCGCATGGCAGTGGCCGACAGAGGCTGCGTTGGCGGTTGCGCTGCAGCACGGGCTGCGGCCTCGGCCTCGGCGGCCGCACGGCGCTCCTGCAACAACGCCCGCCGCGCGCGTTGCTCGGCGATCCGGGCCAGGACTTCTTCACGCATTGCCGCGACTTGAACGGGATCGGGCCGCGCCGGGGCGGCGTCGGGCTCTGCACCGCCGGACAGGTCGCGCCGCAGTTCCTGCGCCAAGGGATGGACAGCCTGCGAGGTCTGCCTCACCCGCGCCAGCAGCAACGCCAGCAGCACGACCCAGACGACGGTCCACGCCAGAGCCACCCACCAGGCCGCGCGGACACGAAACGGGCCATCCCAGTAGTGGACGACCACGGCCGCCGAAAGAACGACACCCACCACAACACTGACCAGGGCCAGCAGCGCCGACAGCAGCGCCGATTGCGCCAGCGGCGCACGGGCATCCTGCCAGGCGAGGCCCGCCAGTTGCGCACGGTCGTGGACACCCAGCGCGGCCTCCGCACCGGCCGCCTTCCAGCGCCGCAGCCGCGGACCCAGGCCCAGCATGTCGAGCAGTCGGCTCATGCCCGACCTCCTCCGCAGGGGCGCGGGTGGCGACTCAGGATGGTCGCCATCAACGGCGGCTGCCGATCAGCAGGCCCACCAGCACGCCGACGGCCAGGGCCGCACCGGCGATCTGCCAGGGCTCATCGTGCGCATAGGCATTGGCGGTCTGGGCAGCCTCCTTGGCCTTCTTGGCCGCTACCTTGCTCTTCTCGGCGGCCAGCTCACGGGCGATCGCGAGCTTGGTGTCGACGCGCTGCTTCAGCGCCTTGAGCTGGGGAACGCCTTCGAGGTCCTTGTTGGACAGAACGCCGCGGACATCGCTGGCAAGGTCTTCGACCACGGCGTTGGCAGCGGCTTCGAGATTCTGGGTGACGGACATGAAATACCTTCCCTCGTATTCAGGACATCGGCGACGCGCCGACAACGAAAACCACCTGAAGGCGGTATGGAAGGATATTAATCCCCGCATCGCATCACATTGCCCACGGACAGGCACACGGTCGGCATTAGTGACCCGGCTTGCGTCGGCATTCACCACCTGTTAGGCCAGCACAAAGCTGGCCCGACGATGGCGCCGGCGCTCAGAGGGTGCGCCACCTGAAGGCGGCGGCACGCATGAAGGAGTGATGCACCCGCATGCGCAGGGACACCTTGCCACGCATGGCCGGCACCACCGGCGACGGGGGCAACTGCCCGGGCGTCGGTGGCGTGCCGCGGTCGGGCTGGACCGGCAATTCGGCCGGGTCGGCTGGCGGCGTGCTCATCGTGGACAGGCGGGCAGAGACTTGCAGCATCACGGTCGAACTCCTTCAATGGTCGGCTCTGGGCAAGGCGGTCACAGCGGACTTTCTTGCGGGGTGACCACACTGTTGCCCCTCGCCGGCGCCTACAGGCCGGGCGTTGCGCGCCAAGACGTGTCAGCAGGCAAAACCATTGCCTGAGGCAGGGTCACCCACGGGCATGAAGGTCATTTCTGGCAAGCCGTGCCGTCGGCGGCGCAAGTCGTGGATTTCCCGGATTGCAATCCGTAAATTTCATTCGGAAGCGAAGGCACTCGGCGCACTTCTTGCGTAGCATCCCCCCATGGACATCTCCGGTCGCCCTCCCTTGCCGTCGCTGCGTCATTCCCGTTTCGAGGATATCCAGGCCCTGTGCGCCGGCACGCTGTTCGTGGCCATGGCGCTGGTGCTCTTCGGCCAGGCGGGTCTGCTCACGGGCGGCACCGCCGGTGCGGCCTTCCTGCTGCACTACGCCACCGGGATCGGGCTCGGACAGGGGTTTTTCCTGCTGAATCTGCCCTTTTACGGCTTTGCCTGGAAGCAGATGGGCGGCGAGTTCACCGTCAAGACCTTTGCGGCGGTGCTGCTGCTGTCCGTGCTGACGGAGTTGGCGCCCCGCTTCATCTCGATCCAGGCGCTGCACCCGGCCTTCGCCGCCGTGTTCGGCGGCCTGATGCTGGGCACAGGTTGCCTGTTCCTGGCCCGCCACCGGGCCAGCCTGGGCGGAGCCACGGTCATCTCGCTCTATCTGCAGGAGCGCCGCGGCTGGCGGGCCGGCAAGGTGCAACTGGCCATCGACTGCGCCGTGCTGCTGGCCGCCCTGTTCGTGGTGGAGCCGGCACGGGTCGGCTGGTCGATCCTCGGCGCCGTGGTGATGGGCGGGTTCCTCTGGATCAACCACCGGCCGGGCCGCTACGTCGGCAGCTGAACGCCCGATTTCTGCGGCGTTCAAGGACGCGGGCGCCCCTTTCACATCCTGATCCGCGACTTGTGCCGCGCGGCGCCACTGCCGCAGCCGCCCGCGCGCCCTCACGTCAGGACCCGCTGCTATATTGCGGCGCAGCGAAACTTGCGCCTCCAGACCCCATGCTGTACCACCTCTATGAAGCCCAGCGCTCGTTGATGGAGCCCTTTGCGGACTTCGCACGGGCCGTCTCCAAGCTCTACGGCAACGGCTCCATGTTCAGCCAGTTGCCGATGGCCCAGCGGGTGGCCGCCGGCTACGACCTGCTCTACCGACTGGGCAAGGACTACGAGAAGCCCGAGTTCGGCATCCAGTCCGTCGAGGTGGACGGCGCCGACGTGGTCATCCACGAGATCGTGGAGGTGGACAAACCCTTCTGCCAACTGCGCCGCTTCAAGCGCTACACGGACGACCCGGAGGTGCTGGCCACGCTCAAGAGCCAGCCCGTCGTCCTGATCGTGGCGCCCCTGTCGGGCCACTATGCCACGCTGCTGCGCGACACCGTACGCACCATGCTGCAGGGCCACAAGGTCTACATCACCGACTGGAAGAACGCCCGTACGGTGCCCCTGTCCGACGGCGAGTTCCACCTGGACGACTACGTCAACTACGTGGAGGAATTCATCCGCCACGTTCAAGCCGAGTACGGCAACTGCCATGTGATGAGCGTCTGCCAACCAACGGTGCCCGTGCTGGCGGCCATCTCGCTGATGGCCAGCCGCGGCGAGGCCACGCCGCTCACGATGACGATGATGGGCGGCCCCATCGACGCGCGCCGCTCACCGACCTCCGTCAACAACCTGGCGACGAACAAGAGCTTCGAGTGGTTCGAGAACAACGTCATCTACCGCGTGCCGCAGGGCTTTCCTGGCGAAGGGCGCCGGGTCTACCCCGGCTTCCTGCAGCACACCGGCTTCGTGGCGATGAACCCCGACCGCCACGCCACCAGCCACTACGACTATTTCAAGGATCTGGTCAAGGGCGACGATGCCAGCGCCGAGGCCCACCGCAAGTTCTATGACGAGTACAACGCCGTTCTCGACATGGATGCGGATTACTACCTGGAGACGATCAGCACCGTCTTCCAGGAGTTCAAGCTGGTGCATGGCACCTGGGACGTGCGCAACGAGGCAGGCCAGATCGAGCGCGTGCGGCCACAGGACATCCGCCAGTCGGCGCTGCTGACCGTGGAAGGCGAACTGGACGACATCTCCGGCTCGGGCCAGACCCGTGCCGCACACGACCTGTGCACGCAGATCCCCGCGGAGCACCGCGAGCACTACGAAGTCGCAGGCGCCGGCCACTACGGCATCTTCAGCGGCCGCCGCTGGCGCGAGAGGGTCTATCCGAAGGTGCGCGCCTTCATCGCCGCGCATGACCAGCCCCAGACGCGCGATGACGCTCCGCTGGCCGCGGAAGATGTTCGCCGCCGCCCCCCACGTGCGGTCACGCCCGCCGCTGTGCCGGCCGAGCAAGCAGCGCCCGCCCCTTCTGCAGCGGCCCCGGCGCCCCGCAAGGCGGCCGTCCGCAAGACGTCACAGCCCGCCCGCAAGGTGGCCGAGCCGCCGCCTGTGGCAGCCGCCTCGCCGTCGGCAGCTGACGCTGCCCCCCGCAAGTCCCCCGCACGCCGGCGCACCCGCGCCTGAGCAACGAACCTGCGAAGCCCATGCCCCGCATGCATAGGGACCGCCTGCTCGACGCCCTGCCCCAGACGCAGTGCACCCGATGCGGCTACCCGGACTGTGCCGGTTATGCGGCGGCAATGGCCGATGGCAGCGCCGACATCGACCGCTGCCCACCGGGCGGCGCCGAGGGCGTGCGGCGGCTGGCGCAACTGCTCGGCCGGGACGAACGCCCACTCGACCCCGAATGCGGCAGTGAGGGCGCCCGAACCCTGGCCGTGATCGATGAAGCCTGGTGCATCGGCTGCACCCGCTGCCTGGAGGTCTGCCCCACGGACGCCATCCTGGGGTTCCACAAGCGCATGCACACCGTGATCGAAGCCCACTGCACGGGCTGCGAACTGTGCGTGCCGGTGTGCCCGGTGGATTGCATCGGCCTGGAAGTGGTCACGCCTGGCCTCAGCGGCTGGGCCGCATGGTCACAGAAGCAGGCGGACCATGCCCGCCAGCGATACCTTGCGCGCACACATCGGCTGGAAATGGGGAACGCGGTTGCTGGTCAGTCGCCGCCCGACAATGCGCCCGCGACGCAGGGGTCGCAGCAGATGCCGGATGAGACCGCGGAACGCAAACGCCGTACCGTCGAGGCGGCAATGGCCCGCGCCCGCGCCGCGCGGCAGCCGAGCTCGCACCACTGAGCACGCCAGAGGCATGGCTGCGGACACCCTCGCCCTCTACGCGCTGACCTCCGCCATCCTCGCGATCACCCCGGGCCCGACGATGCTGCTGGCCCTGTCCAACGGGATTGCAGGCGGCATGCGGCGGGCTGCGTGGGGCATCGCCGGTGCAAGCCTTGGAAGCACGGTGGTCATCAGCGTCGTGGCGCTGGGCCTGGGCTCGGTCCTGGCGGCCTCCCGCTGGGTCTTCGATGCGCTGCGTGTGGCAGGGGTGCTTTACCTGGCGTGGCTTGGCCTCAGGATGTGGCGCAGCGCCGCGCCCGACCTGCGCACCGCCATCGCTGCCACACCCGACGGTCCGGCCCAGGGCAGCAAGGCCCTGTTGCGCAGCCTGGCAGTGGCCCTGACGAATCCGAAGGCCCTGCTCTTCTTCGCAGCCTTCCTGCCGCAGTTCGTGGACGTGCATGCGCCTCAGGCAGCGCAGTACCTCGTCCTGGGTTGCGTATTCATCGCCATCGACACGGCAGTGATGCTCGCCTACGCCGGCGCGGGGACGCAGGTCGTGCGCTGGTTGTCGAAGCGCAGCCTGCAATGGCTCAACAAGGGCTGCGGCGCAGGCATGTGGCTGCTTGCAGGCGCGCTCGCCCTCTGGCGCCGCCCCGGCGTCTGAGACTACCGCCACCGGTAGGCAAACAACCTGCGCACCAGCGCTTGTCTGCCGCCCAGGACGGCGCGGGCGGCCTCAGCCAGCGCTCGCCGCCAGCGCGCCGAAGGCCTTCACCACCTCCGGCGGTGCCTGCACCAGCTCGATCAGCACGCCCTCGCCGGAGATGGGGAATTCCTCGTTGCCCTTGGGATGCAGGAAGCAGATGTCGAAGCCGGCCGCGCCGCGGCGGATGCCGCCCGGCGCGAAACGCACGCCCTGCGCCGTCAGCCATTCCACGGCGCGCGGCAGGTCGTCGATCCACAGGCCCACGTGGTTCAGCGGCGTGGTGTGCACGGCTGGCTTCTTCTCGGGGTCCAGCGGCTGCATCAGGTCGACTTCCACCTTGAAGGCACCGCTGCCGATGGCGCAGATGTCCTCGTCGACGTTCTCGCGGTCGCTCTTGAAGGTGCCGGTCATCTCCAACCCCAGCATGTCGACCCACAGCGTGGCCAGGCGCCGCTTGTCGATACCGCCGATGGCGATCTGCTGGACGCCCAGGACCTTGAACGGACGTTGGGTGCTCATTCGCATGCTCCTTCATTGGCAGCCACGTCATGGCCGCGCAGACCCAGCCTGGCCAGCAACTGCCGGTCGGCCTCCACATCGGGATTGCCGGTGACCAGCAGCTTGTCGCCGTAGAAGATCGAATTGGCGCCAGCCAGGAAGCACAGCGCCTGCACCGCGTCGCCCAGCTGCTGTCGGCCGGCCGACAGCCGCACGCGGGCCTTGGGCATCAGGATGCGCGCGACAGCGATCACGCGCACGAAGTCCAGCGGATCGATGGGATCGCTGTCGGCGAGCGGCGTACCCGGCACGCGCACCAGGCTGTTGATGGGCACCGACTCCGGATAGGGATCGAGGTTGGCCAGTTGCGCCAGCAGGCCGGCGCGGTGCACCGGCGCCTCGCCCATGCCCACGATGCCGCCGCAGCAGACGCTGATGCCGGCCGCGCGCACGTGGGCCAGGGTGTCGAGCCGGTCCTGGTAGGTGCGGGTGTCGACGATGTCGCCGTAGTACTCGGGCGCGGTGTCGAGGTTGTGGTTGTAGTAGTCCAGGCCGGCGTCGCGCAGGGTCCGGGCCTGATGGGCTTCCAGCATGCCCAGCGTGGCACAGGACTGCAGGCCCAGGCCCTTCACGGCCTGCACCAGTTCAGCCACCTTCTCGATGTCGCGGTCCTTGGGTGCACGCCAGGCGGCGCCCATGCAGAAGCGCGTCGCACCGGCCTCCTTCGCAGCCTGGGCGGCGGCGGTGACCTCTTCAACGCTCATCAGCTTCTGCGCCTTGACGCCGGTGTCGAACTCGGAGGACTGCGGACAGTAGCCGCAATTCTCCGGGCAGCCCCCGGTCTTCACGGAGAGCAGCGTCGCCAGCTCGATGTCGCCGGCCGGCCAATGTTCGCGGTGCACGGTCTGCGCGTGGAACAGCAGCTCGTTGAAGGGCAGGTCCAGCAGGGCCTGCACCTCCTCGACGCGCCACCGCGGGGCGGTGGTACCCGAGGCCGCAGGTGCCGCACGGCGCAGCACCACGGGACGTTCAAGGGTCGTGGCCATGCGCTCGGTCGTAGGCACGCCCATTCAGTTGAACTCCAGGATCACCTGATCGACCGCCAGCGATTCGCCCTTGCCGGCGGTGATCTTGCCCACCACGCCGTCCTGCGCCGCGAAAAGCACGTTCTCCATCTTCATGGCCTCGATGACGGCGAGCTTCTCGCCGGCCTGCACCTGTTGGCCTTCCTTGACGGCGACGTCCACCAGCAGCCCGGGCATGGGCGAGAGCAGGAACTTGCTCATGTCCGGCGGTGCCTTGTAGGGCATCAGCGACTGCAGGCGCGCACCCAGCAGGGACAGCACCATGGCCTCGATCTGCGTGCCGTTGTGCTGCACGCGCAGGGCCAGCGGGTTCTTGCCGGCTCCGCGCTCGACCTGGGCCGTGAACGGCTGGCCGTTCACGCGCCCTTCGACGCGGATGCCGCCGAGCGGCGAGCGGCTTTCGAGCTGGTAGCTGCGGCTCCCGACCTGCACCGCGCTCGCGCCCGTGGCGCCCTGGAAGTCGGTCACGCTCACCGGCGTGTGGCGATGCTCGCCGTCTGCGGCCAGCGTGACGACCACGAACTGCTCACCCACCTTCACGCCATGGCCCGCCAGCTGGCCGCTGATGCCCGAGGCGCGCGCACGATAGCGGCGGTGCGCATAGGCGGCCAGGGCGACAAGGAAGTCGGGGTCGTCGTGCGGCACGTCCTCGGCCCGGAAGCCATGGCCATAGTGCTCGGCGATGAAGCCGGTGTTGAAGTCACCGCTGACGAACTTGGGATGCGCCAGCAGCGCCGCCTGGAAGGGGATGTTGCTGTGGATGCCGCGGATCGCGAAGCCGTTGAGCGCCTCGCGCATCAGCGCGATGGCATGCGCGCGGTCGCGGCCGTGCACGATGAGCTTGGCGATCATCGAGTCGTAGTACATGGGGATCTCGCCCCCCTCGTACACGCCCGTGTCCACGCGCACGCCATAAGCATCGGGCGCGTTCGGCTCGGAAGCCGACAGCGACTCGGCCGGCGGCTGGAACTTCACCAGCCGGCCCGTCGATGGCAGGAAGTTGCGGAACGGGTCTTCCGCATTGATCCGGCATTCGATGGCCCAGCCGTCGCGCTTCACGTCGGCCTGGGTCAACGGCAGCGGCTCGCCGGCCGCGACGCGGATCATCAACTCCACCAGGTCCAGCCCGGTGATGCACTCGGTGACCGGGTGCTCCACCTGCAGGCGCGTGTTCATCTCCAGAAAGTAGAAGTCCTGGTTCTTGCCGACCACGAACTCCACCGTGCCGGCGGACTGGTAGTTCACGGCCTTGGCCAGCGCCACGGCCTGCTCGCCCATGGCCTTGCGCGTCGCATCGCTGATGAAGGGCGACGGCGCCTCCTCGATCACCTTCTGATGGCGTCGCTGGATGGAGCATTCGCGCTCGTTGAGATAGATGACGTGGCCCTGGCTGTCGCCCAGCACCTGGATCTCGATGTGCCGCGGCTGTTCCACGAACTTCTCGATGAAGATGCGGTCGTCGCCGAAGGAATTGCGTGCCTCGTTGCGGCAGGCGGTGAAGCCCTCCAGCGCCTCCTTGTCGTTGAAGGCGACACGCAGGCCCTTGCCACCGCCGCCAGCACTGGCCTTGATCATCACCGGATAGCCGATGCCCTTGGCGATCTCCACCGCCTGCTCGGGCGTGTCGATGGCTTCGTTGTAGCCGGGGATGGTGTTGACCCTGGCCTCGTTCGCCAGCTTCTTGGACGCGATCTTGTCGCCCATCGCCGCGATGGAATAGTGCTTGGGGCCGATGAAGACGATGCCCTCTTCCTCCACGCGCTTGGCGAAGGCCTCGTTCTCCGACAGGAAGCCATAGCCGGGATGCACCGCCTCGGCGCCGGTCTTCTTGCAGGCCTCGATGATGCGGTCGGCCTGCAGGTAGGACTCGCGCGAGGGCGCGGCGCCGATGTACACGGCCTCGTCGGCCAGCTCGACATGGCGGGCGTCGCGGTCCGCGTCCGAATACACGGCAACCGTCGCAATGCCCATCTTGCGGGCCGTCTTGATGACGCGGCAGGCGATTTCGCCGCGGTTGGCGATCAGGATCTTCTTGAACATGTGTAGCGCTCCCGGGCTCATCAAAGAGGAATGTTCCCGTGCTTGCGCCACGGGTTCTCCAGCTTCTTCTCGCGCAGCATCACCAGGCTGCGGCAGATGCGCTTGCGCGTCTCGTGCGGCAGGATCACGTCGTCGATGTAGCCGCGTGCGCTGGCCACGAAGGGGTTAGCGAAGCGGGCCTTGTACTCGGCCTCGCGGGCGGCGAGCTTTTCGGGGTCCTTCTTCTCCTCGCGGAAGATGATCTCCACCGCGCCCTTGGCGCCCATCACCGCGATCTCTGCGCGCGGCCAGGCCAGGTTCACGTCGCCGCGCAGGTGCTTGGAGGCCATCACGTCGTACGCACCGCCATAGGCCTTGCGCGTGATGACCGTGATCTTCGGCACCGTGCATTCGGCATAGGCATAGAGCAGCTTGGCCCCGTGCTTGATGATGCCGCCGTATTCCTGGCTGGTCCCGGGCATGAAACCGGGCACGTCCACGAAGGTGACGACCGGGATGTTGAAGGCATCGCAGAAGCGCACGAAGCGCGCCGCCTTGATCGAGCTCTTGATGTCCAGGCAGCCGGCCAGCACCAGCGGCTGGTTGGCGACGATACCCACGCTCTGGCCTTCCATGCGCGCGAAACCGATCACGATGTTCTTGGCGTAGTCGGGCTGCAGCTCGAAGAAGTCGCCGTCGTCCACGACCTTGAGGATCAGCTCCTTCATGTCGTAGGGCTTGTTGGCGTTGTCGGGCACCAGCGTGTCCAGCGAGAGGTCGGCCCGGTCGGCCGGATCGCCGCTGGGGCGCACCGGCGGCTTCTCGCGGTTGGACAACGGCAGGTAGTTGTACAGGCGGCGCAGCATCATCAGCGCCTCCACGTCGTTCTCGAAGGCCAGGTCGGCCACGCCGCTCTTGGTGGTGTGGGTGACGGCGCCGCCCAGTTCCTCGGCCGTGACGCTCTCGTGCGTCACCGTCTTCACGACCTCGGGGCCGGTGACGAACATGTAGCTGGAGTCCTTCACCATGAAGATGAAGTCGGTCATGGCCGGCGAATACACCGCGCCGCCGGCGCAGGGGCCCATGATCAGGCTGATCTGCGGCACCACGCCCGAGGCCATGACGTTGCGCTGGAACACATCGGCATAGCCGCCGAGCGAGGCCACGCCCTCCTGGATGCGCGCGCCACCCGAGTCGTTGAGGCCGATGACGGGTGCGCCGACCTTCATGGCCTGGTCCATCACCTTGCAGATCTTCTCGGCGTGGGCCTCGCTGAGCGCGCCGCCGAAGACGGTGAAGTCCTGGCTGAAGACGAACACCAGCCGGCCGTTGATCATGCCGTAGCCGGTGACCACGCCGTCGCCGGGGATCTTGTTGTCTGCCATGCCGAAGTCGGTGCTGCGGTGCTCGACGAACATGTCCCATTCTTCGAAGGTGCCGTCGTCCAGCAGCAGTTCAATACGCTCGCGCGCCGTGAGCTTGCCCTTGGCATGTTGCGCGTCGATGCGCTTCTGGCCGCCGCCCTGGTGCGCCTGCGCACGGCGGCGTTCGAGTTCTTCGAGGATGTCCTTCATGGTGTCCTGTCGGTTGGGGATGAGGTGGGCGGCGCATCGGTCGCCGTCCGGGATTCGGGGGATGGGAGCTCCGCGGCCAGGGCGAGCAGCTGGCGCGCGGCGGTCGACGCGGCGACATGGCCGGCGGCCACCCCCGCGGACACGCCGGCCAGCCTTTCGCGCACCTGCGGATGCTGGCGGAAGGCCTGGCGCAGGCCGGCCTCGATGCGCTCCCACATCCAGGCCAGGGCCTGCTTCTCGCGGCGCGCGGCCAGTCGGCCATTGGCCGTCTGCAACTGGCGGAACTCGGTCACGGCGGCCCAGAAGCGATCCACGCCGGCGCCCGTCAGGGCGCTGAGCTGCATCACGCGCGGCAGCCAGTGCCGCACCTCGGCGCCGGTGTGCGCGTCGTGCATCGCCTGTACATGCTGCGGGTTGCCGTGATGGCCGAAGAGCCGCAGCGCCGAGGTGATCTGCGCCTGGGCCCGGGTGGCGGCATCGGCATCGATGTCCGCCTTGTTGATGACGACCAGGTCGGCGATCTCCATCACGCCCTTCTTGATGGCCTGCAGGTCATCACCGGCATTGGGCAGTTGCAGCAGCACGAACATGTCTGTCATGCCGGCCACGGCCGTCTCGCTCTGGCCCACGCCCACGGTCTCGACGATCACCACGTCATAGCCCGCGGCCTCGCAGACCAGCATGGCCTCGCGCGTCTTCTCCGCCACGCCGCCGAGCGTGCCCGACGAGGGGCTGGGGCGGATGTACGCCTGCTCGTGCACCGAGAGACGCTCCATGCGCGTCTTGTCGCCGAGGATCGAGCCACCCGACACAGTGGACGACGGGTCGATGGTGAGCACCGCCACGCGGTGGCCGTGCTCGATCAGGTGCAGGCCCAGGGCCTCGATGAAGGTGGACTTGCCGACACCTGGGACGCCCGAGATGCCGAGGCGGAAGCTCTGGCCGGTGTGGGGCAGCAGCGCCGTGAGCAACTCGTCGGCCTGGGCGCGGTGGTCGGCGCGGGTCGATTCGAGCAGCGTGATGGCCTTGGCCATGGCGCGACGCTGGGCAGGGCCAGCTAGGCCAATGATGGCCTCGACCGAGACCTTGAATGGCGCTCCCATGCGGACAGCAATCAGGCTGCGACAGCCGCCCGGATCTGCTCCAGCACATCCTTCGCACTGGCTGGGATCGGCGTGCCGGGCCCATAGATGCCCTTCACGCCCGCCTCGTACAGGAACTCGTAGTCCTGCCGCGGAATGACACCACCGACGAAGACGATGATGTCGTCCGCGCCCTGCTTCTTCAGCTCCTCGATGATGGCCGGGACGAGCGTCTTGTGGCCGGCGGCAAGCGTGCTCACGCCCACGGCATGCACGTCGTTCTCGATGGCCTGGCGGGCGCATTCCTCGGGCGTCTGGAACAGCGGCCCCATGTCCACGTCGAAGCCCAGGTCGGCGAAGGCCGTCGCCACCACCTTGGCGCCGCGGTCGTGTCCGTCCTGGCCCAGCTTGGAGATCATCACGCGCGGCCGGCGGCCCTGGTCCTCGGCGAAGGCGTCGATCTCCTTCTTGAGCGCCTCCCAGCCTTCGGCCGAGTCGTAGGCGGCGGCATAGACGCCCGTGACCTTCTGCGTGTCGGCGCGGTGACGGCCGAAGGCCTTTTCCAGCGCGTCCGACACCTCGCCGACCGTGGCGCGCAGGCGGATGGCCTGGATGCTGAGGTCCAGCAGGTTGCCCTCGTTCTTCTCGGCCGCGGCCGTGAGTGCGTCGAGCGCCGCCTGCACCTTGGCGCCATCGCGCGCCGCGCGGATCTGCTGCAGCCGCGCCACCTGCTGGTCGCGCACCTTCATGTTGTCGATGGCAAGGATCTCGACCGGATCCTCGTTCTTGAGCTTGTACTTGTTGACGCCGACGATGACGTCGCGGCCCGAGTCGATGCGCGCCTGCTTCTCGGCCGCCGCGGCCTCGATCTTGAGCTTGGCCCAGCCGCTGTCCACCGCCTTGGTCATGCCGCCCATGGCCTCGACCTCCTCGATGATGGCCCAGGCGGCATCGGCCATGTCCTGGGTGAGCTTCTCCATCATGTAGCTGCCGGCCCAGGGGTCGATGACGTTGGTGATGTGCGTCTCTTCCTGGATGATGAGCTGGGTGTTGCGGGCGATGCGCGCGCTGAACTCGGTGGGCAGCGCGATGGCCTCGTCCAGCGCATTGGTGTGCAGCGACTGCGTGCCGCCAAACACCGCGGCCATGGCCTCGATGGTGGTGCGCACGACGTTGTTGTACGGGTCCTGCTCGGTGAGCGACCAGCCCGAGGTCTGGCAGTGCGTGCGCAGCATCAGGCTCTTGGGGTTCTTGGCGCCCGTGCCCTTCATGATCCGGCACCACAGCAGGCGCGCGGCCCGCATCTTGGCGACTTCCAGGTAGAAGTTCATGCCGATGGCCCAGAAGAAGCTGAGCCGCCCGGCGAAATCGTCCACGTCCATGCCCTTGGCGATGGCGGTCTTCACGTACTCCTTGCCGTCGGCCAGGGTGAAGGCCAGTTCCAGGGCCTGGTTGGCGCCGGCTTCCTGCATGTGGTAGCCGGATATCGAGATCGAGTTGAACTTCGGCATGTTCTTCGCCGTGTACTCGATGATGTCGCCGATGATCCGCATGCTCGGCTCGGGCGGGTAGATGTAGGTGTTGCGGACCATGAACTCCTTGAGGATGTCGTTCTGGATGGTTCCGCTGAGCTGGTCCTGCGACACGCCCTGCTCTTCCGCCGCCACCACGTAGCCGGCCAGCACGGGCAGCACGGCGCCGTTCATGGTCATGGACACGCTGACCTTGTCGAGCGGAATGCCGTCGAACAGGATCTTCATGTCCTCCACCGAATCGATGGCCACACCGGCCTTGCCGACGTCGCCGGTCACGCGCGGATGGTCGCTGTCGTAGCCGCGATGGGTGGCCAGGTCGAAGGCGACCGACACGCCCTGACCGCCCGCGGCCAGCGCCTTGCGGTAGAAGGCATTCGACTCTTCTGCAGTGGAAAAGCCCGCGTACTGGCGGATGGTCCAGGGCCGCACAGCGTACATCGTGGCCTGCGGGCCGCGGATGTAGGGCTCGAAGCCCGGGAGCGTGTCGCTGTAGTGCAGGCCCTGCAGGTCGGCCGCCGTGTAGAGCGGCTTGACCGTGATGCCGTCGGGGGTTGTCCAGTTGAGCGCCGAGACGTCGCCGCCGGGCGCAGACTTGGCCGCGGCGCGCGCCCAGTCTTCGAGGGTGGAGGGCTTGAATTCGGAATCCGCCATGCTTCGTCTCTCTCGCTTGACCTCTGGTGCCGGAAGTGCGGCCACGCTGGCCGACCCCGGGGAATCCCGCAAGTCTAGCTGTCTGTAATTATTAATTCAATTATGAATTAGGGGCTGCATCTGCGATACAGTCGCAGCCATGTCTGCCCTGACCCTCACCCCGCGCGCCCTCTATGAAGAGGTGGCGGAGCTGCTGCGCCAGCGCATCTTCCGCCGCGAACTGGAGCCCGGCAGCTGGATCGACGAGCTGCGCATCGCGGAAGAACTGGGCATCAGCCGCACACCCTTGCGCGAGGCGCTGAAGGTGCTGGCCGCCGAAGGCCTGGTGACGATGAAGCTGCGCCGGGGCGCCTATGTGACCGAGGTGTCCGACCGCGACCTGGCCGACGTGTACCACCTGCTCGCCCTGCTGGAGAGCGACGCAGCCGGCGTGGTCGCCACCCGCGCGACCGAGCCCCAGATCACCGAGCTGCGCGCCCTGCACGAGGAGCTGGAGGCCGCAGCCCGCCCCGGACACGTCGACCGGGAGCATTTCTTCGCCGTCAACGAACGCTTCCACATGCGGCTGCTGGCCATCGCCGACAACCGCTGGCGCGACCAGATGGTGGCCGATCTGCGCAAGGTGATGAAGCTCAATCGCCACAACTCACTGCTGAAGGCGGGCCGCATCGAGGAATCGCTGGCGGAGCACCGCGCCCTCGTGGCCGCCATTGAATCGCGCGACCCGCAGGCGGCCGAGACCCGCATGCGCGAACACTTCGCGAACGGGCTGGAAGCGGCCTCCTGAGGCGCGACTCGCGCTGCTTCTGCTGACGCTCTGCTGCGGCGGAACGCGGCATCGGCCGCCGGTACGGCGGCCCAGCCGACGCCGGAAGTCCCTGAGTCAGACCTCGGCCGTGATGGACGCATGCGCCCGGGCCATCACCTCATGCGGATCGAGCTCGCGCAGGCGATGGTCGCTCCACACCTGCCGCCAGCGGCGTGCGCCCGGCAGGCCGTTGCGCAGCCCCAGCATGTGGCGCGCGATCGACTGCCAGGACGTGCCATGGGCCTGCCGCTCGCGCCGCATGTAATCGCACATCTGCGCCTCGACTTCCTCGCGCGTGAGTTCGCGCGGCGCATCGCCGAAGAAGGCACTGTCCCACTGCGAGAGCCACCACGGGTTGTGGTAGGCCTCGCGGCCCACCATCACGCCGTCCAGCAGGCGCAGCTGCGCGTGCACCTGCTCCCCGGTCTGGATGCCGCCGTTGATGGCGATGAACAGCTGCGGAAAGTCGTGCTTGAGCCGGTGTACCAGCTCGTAGCGCAGCGGCGGAATCTCGCGGTTCTGCTTGGGGCTGAGGCCCTTCAGCCACGCGTTGCGGGCATGCACGATGAAATGCCGGCAGCCGGCGTCGGCCACGGTGCCGACGAAATCCCGCACGAAGTCGTAGCTCTCCACCCGGTCGATGCCGATGCGGTGCTTGACGGTGACCGGAACGCTCACCACGTCCAGCATCGCCTTCACGCCATCGGCCACCAGCGCCGGCTCGGCCATCAGGCAGGCACCGAAGGCGCCGCGCTGCACCCGTTCGCTGGGGCAGCCGCAATTCAGGTTGATCTCGTCGTAGCCCCACTGCTCGCCCAGCCGCGCGCTCGCCGCGAGATCGGCCGGCTCGCTGCCGCCCAGTTGCAGCGCCACCGGATGCTCGGCCTCGTCGAAACGCAGGTGCCGCGCGGCATCGCCGTGCAGGATGGCGCCCGTGTTCACCATCTCGGTGTACAGCAATGCGTGGCGGCTGAGCAGGCGGTGGAGGTAGCGACAGTGCCTATCCGTCCAGTCGAGCATCGGGGCAACGGAAAGCCGGCCGATGGGCCAAGACGCCTGCGGCGATGAGGGAGGGACCTGGTCGTTCATGGGGCGGGGCTGGGGACTGATCGAGCGGCTGGCCAATGAACGGCACTGGGCGCGGCCTCGTTTCGCGAATAGGAAGACACGACACCGCGCGACGCAGGGGCGCGGGCGGCGAAAGGCCGGCATTTTCCCAGGTCCTTCCAACGCGCGCGCAAAGGCCCGCCACTTGCGCCAGGTCGAGCCAGCGCCCGCGTGGTCAGCCTCATTTAATAAACATGCTTACGATATAGGTGTTTATGAAAACCGATCCCTCCAAGCGCTTCAGCTTTCTGGTCAACCAGGTGGCCAAGCTGCACGGGGCGCACTTCGACCGGCTGGCCCGCGAGCGGATGGGCCTTTCCCTTGCGCAATGCCGGCTGCTCTGGGCGCTGGCCCATCCCGAGCAGCCGGAACCGCTGTCCCAGGCTGCGCTGGCCCAGCGGCTGGAAACGAGCGCGATGGCCGTGGCCACGATGTGCGACCGCATGGAAGCCGGTGGCTGGATCCGGCGCGAACCATCGCCCAGCGACCGCCGCGTCAAGCTCATCCATGCCACGCCGCGCGCCCTCGACGCCATGGACCAGGCCCTCGCGATCAGCGACGAGGTGCTGGCCCACGGCCTCGTCACCCTCAGTGCCGCCGAGCAGGCCCAGCTCCTGGTACTGCTGGCCAAGGCCCGCGAGGGCCTGCTGGCCTGGCAACCCGAGGCGGTGCCGGCTTCGCTGCACGACGGCGGCGCGACCCGCGGCCCCGAGGAGACCGCCCCATGACCCCCACCCCCCAGAACCCCGTGCCCCACCGCGGCATGATCACCGTCTCGATCATGCTGGCGACGATCATGCAGGCACTGGACACCACCATCGCCAACGTCGCCCTGCCCCACATGCAGGGCAGCCTGCAGGCCTCGCAGGACCAGATCACCTGGGTGCTGACCTCGTACATCGTCGCGGCAGCCATCACCCTGCCTCTGACCGGCTGGTTCTGCGGCCGGTGGGGCCGGCGGCGGGTCTTTCTGGTGTCGGTGGTGGGCTTCACGGTGGCGTCGGCGCTGTGCGGCATCGCGGGCTCGCTGGTCGAGATCGTCGGCGCGCGACTGCTTCAGGGCGTCTTCGGGGCGGCCCTGGTGCCGCTGTCGCAGGCCGTGCTGCTCGACATCAACCCGCGCGAGAAGGTGGGCCAGGCCATGGCCATCTGGGGCGCGGGCATCATGATCGGCCCCATCCTGGGCCCGCTGCTGGGCGGATGGCTGACGGATCAGCTGGACTGGCGCTGGGTGTTCTTCATCAACCTGCCGGTGGGCATCGTGGCCTTCTGGGGCATCGCACGCTACCTGCCCGAGAGCCGGCCAAAGTCCGAGAAGCTCGACGTGTTCGGCTTCGCGACGCTCAGCCTGGGCATCGGCCTGCTGCAGCTCTTCCTGGACCGCGGGGAGCAACTGGACTGGTTCGACTCGTGGGAAATCCGTCTGGAGGCGGTCGGCGCCGTGGTCGCCCTCGCCTTCTTCGCCGTCCACACCTGGACCGTGCAGGGCGTGAGCTTTCTCAACCGCGACCTGCTGAAGGACCGCAACTTCGTCACCGGCCAGTTCTTCGCGTTCGTCGTCGGCATCATCCTGTTCGCGACCACCTCGCTGCTGCCCAACTTCCTGCAGGGGCTGATGGGCTATCCGGTCGTCTATACCGGCGCGGTCACGGCGCCCCGCGGGGTGGG
The DNA here is from genome assembly GCF_056314265.1 of Pseudacidovorax sp. DMC4. Lineage (NCBI taxonomy): Bacteria > Pseudomonadati > Pseudomonadota > Betaproteobacteria > Burkholderiales > Comamonadaceae > Pseudacidovorax > Pseudacidovorax sp. DMC4. The sequence goes on from NZ_JBQUYR010000001.1 coordinate 370,506, forward strand.
AACGATGATCGCCATGATCGTGGTCGGGCGGTTGGTCCACCGGATCGACGTGCGCGCCATCATGGCCGCCGGCTTCGGCCTGACGGCCTTCTCGCTGTGGCAGATGACGCGCTTCACGCCGGACATGGACAGCACGCTGATCGTCACCTCGGGCTTCATCCAGGGCCTTGGCATCGGCTTCACCTTCGTGCCGCTGTCGACGGCCACCTTTGCCACGCTGCCGGCGCGGCTGCGCAACCAGGGCACTCCGATCTTCAGCCTCCTGCGCAACATCGGCAGCAGCGTCGGCATTTCGGTGGTGCAGACGCTGCTCACAGAAGGCTCGGGCCGAGCGCATGCCAATCTGGCCGCGCTGGTGTCGCCGGGCAACCAGGGGCTGCTGGCGCTGCCACCGGCCATGGACCTGGGCACCCAGACCGGCCTGGCCGTCCTGAACGCCGAGGTCACGCGTCAGGCGACCATGGTGGCCTACCTCGACGACTTCTGGATCATGATGGTGCTGACCGCGGTGACCATCCCGTTGCTCCTGCTCATCCGCAGGCCACCCAAGGCCGCGGGCGGGCCGGCCGAGGTTCCGCACTGACCGTTCGGGACCGCAGCGCTCAGCCGAACTGCCCGAACGAGGTGCGCAGCCCCTGGTAGTCGGTAGGCCCGCTGTTTTCCGGCGGATGGCCGTACAGCGCCAGCCAGCCGGCAATGCTGGGCAAGCGCTTCTCGAAGTAGCGATGCAACTGGTGCCAGTCGCCCTGCGGGGTGTGGCTGGCCACCATCTCCAGCCCTTCCACCGCCATGGCCCGCAGGCTGGTCACCATGGCCAGGCCCGAGCCGTCGATCTGCTGCAGGCTCACTTCGCGGCCCTGCGCCAGCACCTCCTGCAGAACACGCCGATGCACGGCAAAGTCGGCCCAGGCGCGCTTGATGCAAGCGTCGCTGAGCTCACGGAACACCCAATGCATGTTGGCGGCAAAGAGCGTCGCCACCTGCTCCGCCTGGCGCGCGGCCTGCCGACCCGCCACATACTGCAGGCGCAGCGCCAGACACAACGCCACCAGTACCGACGCCGCCTGGACCCACGCCGCCCATTCCCCGGAGGTTCGCGGCGGCGCGATCCACAACGCCGCCGTCGCACCGGCCAGAAGGCCGCCGATCCCGACGCAAGGAAGCCAACGAAACGCTACACCGCTTTTCATGCCGCCAATCCTAGGCGCCGAAGTCACTTCAAAGGTAGCGAAAACTTCACAATTAGAAACACGTTTCGCAACCAAACTGCAGTTATTAACAAATCCGGGCGTCCCGCAAGGGCCGATTCCTACAGGACGACGGGATGGGGCTCCCTACGTTCACAACTCCAGCTGACCTGCTACACCTTCCGGTGCCGGGCCGGCGCACGACCTCTGGAGACCCCATGAAGCCTTTCGCCCTGACCCCGGACATGCTGTCGACCCTCGGCAAGACCTTCTATCCGACCGGGCACGCACTGCTGATGTTCCGGGATGCCGAGGCGGCACGGGCTGCGGCAGAGGCCCTCGCCCAGGGCGGCGTGGCCAGCGACGACATCGCATTCGTTCCTGCCGAGGCCATCACTGGACCGATCGGCGCCACGGCATCGGACGCCGACGATCCGCTGCCCTCCCCCGGCACCGAAGGCGCGACCGTTCGCGCCTACGTGCGCCTGGCCCGCGAGGGCCATGCCGGCCTGCTGGTGCGCACCGAGGACGACGAGGACGCCGAGCGGATCCGCAGCCTGCTGCGCGAGAACCCCTTCGTGATGGGACAGCGTTACCGCGCGTTGGTCATCGAGGACCTATGACGCTGCCGCCGGCACCGGTGGCAGCGCCCGGCTGAGTACGTCGCCCGCCATGGCCTGGGCGAGTTCATGCTCTCCCAGATAGACCGTCGCCGCCAGTTCCTGCCGCAGCAGTTGCGCCTCGTCCTCGTTGTGGCTGCGCAGGACGACCTCCACTTCGGGATTGAGGGCGCGGGCCGTGTCGATCATCTGACGCACGTTCAGTGGATCGGCGATGGCCACCACCAACACCCGCGCCCGCGCGATGTGGGCCTGGATGAGCACGGACGGCTCCGCCGCATCGCCCCAGACCGCCGCACCGCCTTCCTCGCGCAGCCGCTCGATCAGCTCGCGGTTCTGGTCCGCCACCACAAAGGGGATGTCGTGGGCGCGAAGCTGCGCCGCAATGCGCCGGCCAACGCGTCCATAGCCCACCAGCACCACCTGCCGTGAAAGGTAGCGCGCCGCCGTGGTCGCGGGCAGTTCCGCCAGCGGGTCGTCGCGCGCCTCCAGCCGCCGGGCCAGCGAGGAATGCAGCCGCAACCAGTTCAGGATCGGCTGGATGGCGCTGAACCACAGCGGATTGGTCGCGATGGACACCAGCGCTCCGGCCAGCACCAGGCTCTGCGCCTCCGGCGGCAGCAGTTCCATGCGCAGGCCCAGCGCCAGCAGGATGAAGGAGAACTCACCGATCTGCGCCAGGCTGGCACTCACCGTCAGCGCGGTCGCCAGCGGATAGCGGAAGGCGAGCACCAGCAGGCAGGCCGCCACCGACTTGCCCACCACGATCACCAGCACGACGGCCAGCACCTGCAGCGGACGGCTGAGCAGGACGCCGGGATCGAACAGCATGCCCACCGACACGAAGAACAGCACGGCGAAGGCATCGCGCAGCGGCAGCGATTCCTCCGCCGCCCGGTGGCTGAACTCGGACTCGCGCATCACCATGCCGGCAAAAAAGGCGCCCAGCGCAAAGGAGACGCCGAACAAGGAAGCCGACGCAAACGCGATGCTCACCGCCGCCGCCACCACGCACAACGTGAACAGCTCGCGCGAGCCGGTGCGCGTGACCTGCCACAACAGCCAGGGAAAGACGCGGCGGCCCACGATCAGCATCAGTGCGACGAAGCCACCGACCTGCAGCAGCGTGACGCCCAGCGTGCGGGCCAGCGACGCCATGGAGCCATCGCTGCCCTCCTCGGCGCGGCCACCCAGCACCTGCGCCAGCGGTGGCAGCAACACCAGCACCAGCACCATCGCCAGGTCCTCCACCACCAGCCAGCCGACGGCGATGCGGCCGGTGTGGGTGTCCAGGATGCCCAGGCTCTCGAGCGCCCGCAGCAGCACCACCGTGCTGGCCACCGACAGCGCCAGCCCGAAGACCAGCGCCGCCCCGAGGCTCCAGCCCCACCACAGCGCCAGAAGCCCGCCCATGCAGGTGGCGGCCACGATCTGCACCAGCGCGCCCGGCAGCGCGATGCGCCGCACCTGCAGCAGGTCGTCCAGCGAGAAATGCAGGCCCACCCCGAACATCAGCAGCATCACGCCGATCTCGGCCAGTTGCGAGGCGATGTCGGCATCGGCCACGAAGCCGGGGGTGAAGGGCCCGATGATCACGCCGGCGAGCAGGTAACCCACCAGCGCCGGCAACCTCAGACGGGCGGCGATGAATCCGAGGGCGAGTGCCAGCCCCAGGGCGGCTGCGATCGTGCTGATGAGGGAGGCGCCATGGTGCATCGACCCATTTTGCAGGACGCCGCCGGGCGCACCGCGACGCCGGGCTTTGCCTGGCCCCGGAAGCGCGAAGCCCGCGCAAGGCGGGCTTCGACGTGCCCCGGCGGCGCCGGGGCGGATGGGCACACGGCCCTGCTCAGTGCATGTGCAGGCCGCCGTTGACCGGGAAGTCGGCGCCCGTCGAATAGCCGCCTTCGCTGGAGGCCAGCCAGGAGATGATCGAGGCGATCTCGCTCGGCTCGCCCAGGCGCTTGACCGGGATGGTGCCGACGATCTTGTCCAGCACTTCCTGACGGATGGCCTTGACCATGTCGGTGCCGATGTAGCCCGGGCTCACGGTGTTGACCGTCACGCCCTTGGTGGCAAGTTCCTGCGCCAGCGCCATCGTGAAGCCGTGCATGCCGGCCTTGGCGGCCGAGTAGTTGGTCTGCCCGGCCTGGCCCTTGGCGCCGTTGACCGAGCTGATGTTGATGATGCGGCCCCAGCCCTTCTCAACCATGTCGCCCACCACCTGCTTGGTGACGTTGAACATGCTGTTGAGGTTGGTCTCGATGACGGCATTCCAGTCGTCGGGCGTCATCTTCACGAACATGCGGTCGCGGGTGATGCCGGCGTTGTTGACCAGCACATCGATGCTGCCGTGCTCGGCCTTGGCCTTGGAGAACGCCTCCACCGTCGACTCCCAGTTGCCGACGTTGCCGACGGAAGCGTGGAACTCGAAGCCTTCTTCCTTCTGCTCCGCAAGCCACTTGCTGAAATCGCGGGTCGGCCCGCAACCGGCGATCACCGTGAATCCATCCTGATGCAGGCGGCGGCAGATTGCGGTTCCGATGCCTCCCATGCCTCCGGTGACGTAAGCGACTTTCTTGCTCATTCCTGTGCTTTCCTTGGGTTGATCCGGCTTCCTTGCCGGCTTGGTCACTTTAGCGACATTTCTCCAGGTTTCAGTGGCATGGCCCCTCTAAAGAGATGAGGACAAACCGCAGGTCCAACCCAGGCAAGCAACGGCGTGCACACCCTCCGTGCATGCAAAAGCCCCGCCGGGCACATCGTGCACCACGGCGGGGCCTTGGCGAGAGACAGGACGATGTCTGGGCGCGCCGGTCAGCGGCGGCGCTGACGCTGGAAGAGCAGCGCCAGAAACACCAGCCCGAAGGCGACGAAGCACAGGAAGGACCAGTTGGCGATCGACAGGCCCAGGAAGGTCCAGTCGATCTGCGAGCAGTCGCCGCTGCCGCGGAAGATCATGGGCACGACGCGCTGCAGCGGGAAGGTCTCGATCATTCCGTAGATGTCGCGGCCGCAGCTCGCGAATTCCGGCGGATGCCATTGCAGCCAGCTCTGGCGCGCCGCCGTGAAGGCGCCGCCTGCCGCGAACGCCAGGGCCACGAAGCCCCAGAACTTGCGCAATCCACTGCCGCCGGTGGCGGCCGCCAGGGCGCTGAATACCGCCACCAGGATCAGCGCATAGCGCTGGACGATGCACATGGGACAGGGCTCGAGCCCCACCACATGCTGCAGGTACATCCCAAATGCCAGCATGGCCACGCAGGCCGCGGCGATGAGCCCGTGAATGCGCCGGGGCGCGTCGAAGAGTTGGTTCAAATCCCTGATCCTTGGTCAACGAAGACGCGGGCCCGGCGCGGGCTCGCGACCACCGTGTCGCCCTCGCGCAGACCCAACTCGCGGAACTGCTGGGCAGGAATCTGCACCTCGATCACGGTTCCACCTCCGGGATTATCCGGATTCGTTTCCACCGGTTCGAGTTCCATCCGCGCGATCGGACCGACCACGATGGCACGGGTGAGGCGCGCGACGATGCCGTGCGCCTGCGACTGGCCGCCCGCGTAGGGCGCGATGTCGAAGTCGTGCGGACGCACATAGGCCAGCGCCTTGGCGTCCTGAACACGGTCTGCCTCCGTCGCAGCAAAGCGCATGCCCTGCTGCAGCTCGACCTCGCCCTCGTGGGCCCGGCCGTGGAACAGGTTCACGTCGCCCAGGAAGCCGTAGACGAAGGGGCTGGCCGGATGGTCCCAGACCTCCTGCGGCGAGCCGACCTGCTCGATGTGGCCACTGTTCATCAGCACCACGCGGTCGGCCACCTCCAGCGCCTCCTCCTGGTCGTGCGTCACGAAGATGGAGGTGACATGCAGCTCGTCGTGCAGCCGGCGCAGCCAGCGGCGAAGTTCCTTGCGCACCTTGGCATCCAGCGCGCCGAAGGGCTCGTCCAGCAGCAGCACCTTGGGCTCCACCGCCAGCGCACGCGCCAGGGCGATGCGCTGGCGCTGGCCGCCCGACAGCTGGGCCGGGTAGCGGTCGGCCAGCCAGTCCAGCTGCACCAGCTTGAGCAGGTCCAGCACCTTGGCCTTGATCTGCGCCTCGCTGGGCCGATCCCGGCGGGGGCGGATGCGCAGGCCGAAGGCGACGTTGTCGAACACCGTCATGTGGCGGAACAGCGCGTAGTGCTGGAAGACGAAGCCCACCTGCCGCTCGCGCACGTGCACGTCGGTGGTGTCCTCGCCGCTGAACAGGATGCTGCCTGTGTCGGCGGTTTCCAGGCCCGCGATGATGCGCAGCAGCGTGGTCTTGCCGCAGCCCGAGGGGCCCAGCAGCGCGAACAGCTCGCCCGAATCGATGTTCAGGCTGACGTCGCGCAGCGCATGGAAGTCGCCGAAGCGCTTGCTGACGTTGCGGATTTCGATGCTCATGGTTTGGCTAACTCTTGTTCTGTTCGGGCGCCCGCCACGCGGGCGGCGGGCCACTCTGGAAGGCGGACTCAGGCGGTGGGCGCCGGCCGCTCGGGCGGCAGTTCGGCCAGGGCCTTCATCTCCCGCTCGTGGCGCCACTCGGCCACCGTCTTGATCACCAGCGTGACCAGGGCCAGCACCGCCAGCAGCGAGGCCACGGCGAAGGCGGCGACGGACTGGTACTCGTTGTAGAGCACCTCCACGTGCAGCGGCATGGTGTTGGTCTGGCCGCGGATGTGGCCCGAGACCACCGACACCGCACCGAACTCGCCCATGGCGCGCGCGTTGCACAGGATCACGCCGTACAGCAGGCCCCACTTGATGTTGGGCAGCGTCACGTGCCAGAAGGTCTGCCAGCCGCTCGCACCCAGCACGATGGCGGCCTGCTCCTCCTCGGTGCCCTGCGCCTGCATCAGCGGGATCAGCTCCCGCGCGATGAAGGGGAAGGTCACGAACACGGTCGCCAGCACGATGCCGGGCACGGCGAAGATGATCTTGATGTTGTGCTCCGACAGCCACGGCCCCAGCCAGCCCTGCGCGCCGAACACCAGCACGTAGATCAGGCCGGCGACGACGGGCGAGACGGCAAAGGGCAGGTCCACCAGCGTCGTGAGGAAGGCCTTGCCCTTGAACTCGTACTTGGCGATGGCCCAGGCCGCCGCCACGCCGAACACCAGGTTCAGCGGCACCGAGATGGCGGCGGTGATCAGGGTCAGCTCGATGGCGGACCAGGCGTCGGGCTCCTTCAGCGCCTCCACATAGGCGCCCCAGCCCTTGCGCAGCGCCTCGGTGGCGACGGCAGCCAGCGGCAGCACCAGGAAGAAGAACATGAAGACCAGCGCCAGGCCGATCAGCGTCCAGCGCACGGCGGGCGATTCGGTGGTCCCCGCGCGCTCCCGGCCGCTGCCGGCGCGCATTCCGGTCGCACCACTCATTTGAATGCCTCCGCGCTGCGCGCTACGGCGCGAGCGCCCTTCGGGGCGGCCGTGCGGGTGCTCATGCCGACACCCGCCGCTTGCGCTGCCAGGCCTGGAGCGCGTTGATGACCAGCAGCATCAGGAAGGAGAAGACCAGCATCACCAGCGCCACCGCGGTGGCGCCCTGGTAGTCGTACTGCTCCAGCTTGCCGATGATGATGAGCGGCGTGATCTCGGAAATCATGGGCATGTTGCCGGCGATGAAGATGACGGAGCCGTACTCGCCGATGGCGCGGGCGAAGGCCATGGCGAAGCCGGTGAGCAGCGCCGGCGTGATCGAGGGCAGGATCACCAGCCGGAAGGTCTGCCAGCGCGTGGCGCCGAGCGAGGTGGCGGCTTCTTCCAGTTCCTTCTCGGTGTCTTCCAGCACCGGCTGCACCGTTCGCACCACGAAAGGCAGCCCGATGAAGATCAGCGCGATCACCACGCCGGCCGGCGTGAAGGCGAGCTTGATGCCCAGCGGCTCCAGGTACTGGCCGATCCAGCCGTTGCCGGCGAGCAGCGCGGTGAGCGAAATGCCGGCGACGGCGGTGGGCAGCGCGAACGGCAGGTCCACCAGCGCGTCGACGAGCTTCTTGCCCGGAAACTTGTAGCGCACGAGCACCCAGGCCACCAGCAGGCCGGCGAACAGGTTGACCAGCGCGGCCAGGAAGGACGCGCCGAAGGTGAGCCGGTACGAAGCCAGCACACGCGGTGCGGTGACGGCCACCCAGAACTGGTCCCAGCTCATGGTGAAGGTCTTGAAGACCAGGGTGCTGAGCGGAATCAGCACGATCAGGCACAGATAGAAGATCGTGTACCCGAGCGTCAGGTGAAAGCCCGGCAGCACCCGCTTGGCACCGCCGGCCCTTGAACGTGAAACCGGCGCTGCCGGGGTCGGCAGCGCCGGTGAAGTCACACCAGCCATGGAATCAGCGCGTGCCGGGGGTATAGAGCTTGTCGAACTGGCCGCCGTCGTTGAAGTGCACCTTCTGCGCTTCACCCAGGCTGCCGAAGAGCTCCTGCACCGTGAACAGCTGCAGCGGCTTGAAGGTGTCGGCATGCTTCTTCAGCACGGCCGGCGAACGCGGGCGCAGCGCATGCTTGGCGGCAATTTCCTGGGCCTCGTCCGAATACAGGTAGTTCAGGTAGGCCTTGGCCAGTTCGCCGGTGCCCTTCTTGGCGACCGTGCGCTCGACCACCGCCACCGGGTTCTCGGCCAGGATGCTGATGCTCGGATAGACGGCATCCACTTTGCCGGTGCCGAAGTCGCGGTCGATGGAGACCACCTCGGACTCGAAGGTGATCAGCACGTCGCCGATGCTGCGCTGCAGGAAGGCCGTGGTGGCATCGCGGCCGCCGCGGGCCAGCACCGGCACGTTCTTGAACAGCTTGCCGACGAATTCGGCAGCCTGGGCGTCGGTGCCGCCCTTCTTCTTCACATAGCCCCAGGCGGCCAGATAGGCATAGCGGCCATTGCCACCCGTCTTGGGATTGACGACCACGACCTGCACGCCGGGCTTGATCAGGTCGTCCCAATCCTTGATGCCCTTGGGGTTGCCGTTGCGCACCAGGAACAGCATGGTCGAGGTGGTGGGCGAGGCGTTGTCGGGGAACTTCTTGGTCCAGTCCTTGGCCACGACGCCCCTGTCGGCCAGGAAGTCGATGTCCGTGCTGGTGTTCATCGTCACCACGTCGGCGTCGAGCCCGTCGGCCACCGAGCGGGCCTGGGCGCTGGATCCGCCGTGCGACTGGTCGATCTTCACGTCCTTGCCCGTGGTCTTCTTGTAGTGGGCGACGAAGGCAGCGTTGTAATCCTTGTAGAACTCGCGGGCCACGTCGTACGACGCGTTCAGCAGCTGGTTCTGGGCGAAGGCATTGCCGGCGAAGGCCGAAGCGGCCACCGTCAGGGCCGCGGCGAAGGTCTTGATCTTGGAATTCATAAGGTCGCGGAGTGTTGCACGGAAGACCGGTCCCCGGCCGTCAGACGGCTGGGGGCATCGGTCAGGGATTCGAGCAGCGCCAGGCCGAGCGGCCAGTCGCCGTGGCCCGAATCCACGTTGATGTGGCCCGCATTCTGGATGCGGACGAATTCGCTGCCCCAGGCCCGGGCATAGGCACCGGCCAGGCGCACCGGGCAGAAGGGGTCGGTGGTGCTGGCCACGACGATGCTGCGGTAGGGCAGGCGCGCGTAAGGAACGGGGGCGAAGTCGACCAGCGCGGCGCGGCGCTCCGGATCGGCCGGCGCCACCAGCAGCGCGCCCTCGACGCGGGCCGCGGCCTCGGCGCCCAGGTGGCTGGTCGCGATGCAGCCCAGGCTGTGCGCCGCGATCACCACCGGCTCCGGCCGCGCCAGGATCAGCTGCTCCAGCGTGCCGACCCAAGCCTCACGCCGGGGCGACACCCAGTCGTCCTGCACCACGCGCTCGGCGTCCTGCAGGCGCTCGGCCCACAGGCTCTGCCAGTGGCCAGGACCAGAGTCGCGCCAGCCCGGCACGATGATGATGCGCTGTGTCATGGCCGCGGGCGGCTCACTTGTTGGGCTGCGGCGTCACGCGCAGATAGGGCCGCACGGCGTTCCAGCCCTTCGGGAAGCGGGCCTTCAGCTCTTCGGGGTCCTGGATGCTGGGCACGATCACGACGTCGTCGCCGTCCTTCCAGTTGGCGGGTGTCGCCACCTTGTGGCTGTCGGTGAGCTGCAGCGAGTCGATCACGCGCAGGATCTCGTCGAAGTTGCGGCCGGTGCTCGCCGGGTAGGTGATGGTGGCGCGCACCACCTTCTTCGGGTCGATGATGAACACGCTGCGCACCGTGGCGGTGGCCGACGCGTTCGGGTGGATCAGGTCGTACAGCTCGGCCACCTTGCGGTCGGCGTCGGCCAGGATCGGGAAGTTGACGGTGGTGTTCTGCGTCTCGTTGATGTCGCCGATCCATTCCTTGTGCTTGTCCGCCGGATCGACGCTGATGGCGATGGGCTTGACGCCGCGCTTGGCGAATTCGCCGCCCAGCGCCGCGGTCTTGCCCAGCTCGGTGGTGCACACCGGCGTGAAGTCGGCGGGGTGCGAGAACAGCACCACCCAGGCATCGCCCGCCCAGTCGTAGAAATGGAGAGCGCCCTCGGAGGAATCCTGGGTGAAGTCGGGGGCGGTGTCACCGAGTCGCAGCGTGGCCATGGCGTGATCCTTTGTCAGGTGGAAGCAAGGGAGTCTGGATTCTGAAGACAAGCGCTTCGATCACAAACGAATATCTCCTTGTTTGGTTATGCGATCCCGACCATAAGCATCACTCCGACGCTGGAAGACCCGGGCCGGCCCTGCGCAGCCGGCGTCAGGCCAGCGGACTGCGCTCGGGCGGCTCGGCCAGCACCTCGCCGAGGAAGTCCAGCACCGCCCGGACCGCGGGGACCAGCGCTCGGCGCGGCGTGAACATGGCATGCACGAGGCCGGGCGGCGGCTGCCAGTCGGGCAACACCGACTGCAGCCGGCCCGCTTGCATGGCTTCGCGGCAGAGGTAGTCGGGCAGGAAGCCGATGCCCACGCCCTGCTCCACCGCGAAGCTGAGCGTCAGCAGGTCGTTCGCCAGGTAGCGCGGCGTCTGCATCAGCAGATGGGTGGCACCGCCCGGGCCCTGCAGCAGCGTGCCGGCGCGGGCATCCGCGGCCGACATCGCGACGCATTCCACCTGCTCCAGCGATTCGGGATGCGTCAGCGGCCCGTGCCGCGCCAGCAAGGCTGGCGTGCCGACCAGGAGCAACTTGCTGCGGCCGAACACACGGGATGCGAGCGTGGCGCTGTTCTCGACCTCGTTGCGCACGCGCAGTGCGACGTCCACGCCCTCTTCCACCGGATCCACCGGCCGGTTCACCACCCGCATCTCCAGCTGCACGCCGGGATGGCGACTAAAGAATTCCGGCAGCGCCGGGCCCACGTTGCTCTGCGCCAGCGTGACCGGGCAGCTCAGTCGCACCAGGCCTCGCGGCTCCTTACGCACCTGGGCTACTTCGGCAGCGCCGGCCTCGGCGGCCTCGCGCACGGCGATGCAGTGGCGCAGATAGACCTCGCCGGCGGGCGTGAGCGACAGCCGGCGCGTGCTGCGCTGGAGTAGCTGGACGCCAAGCGAGGCCTCCAGCTGTGCAATGCGGCGCGACAGGCGCGATTTGGGCACGTCCAGCGCGCGGCTGGCGGCGCTGAAGCCGCCGCGCTCCACCACTTCGGCAAAGAAAACCAGGTCGTTGAGGTCCTGTACTGGGCTCATTGTTCCATCCAAAGAACGAATGGTCCCGATTTTGGCGACTTATCGTCCCGTTGTCCCAGTTTTAGACTTCTTTCATCGCTCGAATCCGTCGGGCCCGTCTCTCTCAGGAGTGAACAACATGAAACTGCTGCACATCGATTCCAGCGTCCTCGGCGCCAATTCCGTCTCCCGCCTTCTCACGGCCGAAGTGGTCCGCGACTGGGTGGCCGCCCATCCCGGTACCGAGGTGGACTATCTGGACTTGGCGGCCAACGCCCCGGCCCACTTCGGTGCCGACGCCCTGGGCGTGAAGGTCGGCGCCGAGCCGACCACCGAGGCGCAGAAGCAGGAGAACGCGGTCTCCGAAGCGCTGGTCAGCCAGTTCCTGGCTGCCGACGTGATCGTCGTGGGCGCACCGCTGTACAACTTCTCGATCCCCAGCCAGCTCAAGGCCTGGATCGACCGTCTGGCCCAGCCCGGCCGCACATTCAAGTACACCGAGAAGGGCCCGCAGGGCCTGGCCACCGGCAAGACGGCGATCGTCGTTTCCACCCGCGGCGGCCAGTACTCCACCTCCGAAGCCGGCCAGGCGGCCGAGCACCAGGAAAGCTACCTGAAGGTGGTGTTCGGCTTCTTCGGCATCACCGACGTGCGCTTCGTGCGCGCCGAAGGCCTGGCCATGGGTGAAGCAGCACGCGCCGCAGCACTGGAGGCCGCCCGTGCCTCGATCCCGGCCGCGGCCGGCGCCGCGGTCGCCGCCTGAGGCCGACGCCGCGCGCATGGCGCGGCGCCAACCAGCAACAAGAGGGTCCTGCGGGACCCTCTTTTCATGGGGCGAACGGCGCCAGCCCGCCTCAGGCTTCAGCCAGTTCAGCGCCGCCGGGTGCCGCGACCTGCGTACCCAGACCCAGCTCCGCGCGCATCCGCTTCGCTGCGGCGACCATGTTGGCCAGGGCGGCCTCGGTCTCCGGCCAGCCCCGGGTCTTGAGGCCGCAGTCGGGATTGACCCACAGATGGCCCGGCGGCACCACGTCGGCGGCCTTGCGCAACAGGCGCAGCATCTCCTCGACCGGCGGCACGCGCGGCGAGTGGATGTCGTACACGCCCGGGCCGATCTCGTTGGGATAGCGCATCGCCCCATCCCCGCCGAAGCCGCGCAGCAACTCCATGTCGGAGCGGCTGGTCTCGATGGTGATGACGTCGGCGTCCAGTGCGGCAATCTCCGCCAGGATGTCGTTGAACTCCGAGTAGCACATGTGGGTGTGGATCTGGGTGTCGTCGCGCACGCCCGAGGCGCACAGGCGGAAGGCGCGGCCGGCCCAGTCCAGGTAGGCCTTCCAGCCGGCGCGGCGCAGCGGCAGGCCTTCGCGGAAGGCCGGCTCGTCGATCTGGATCATGCCGATGCCGGCGCGCTCCAGGTCGCACACCTCGTCGCGCAGTGCCCAGGCGATCTGCTCGCAGGTGAGGCTGCGCGGCTGGTCGTCGCGCACGAAGGCCCACTGCAGCATCGTGACCGGCCCGGTGAGCATGCCCTTCATCGGCCGCCGCGTGAGGCTCTGCGCATGGGCGGTCCATTCGACCGTCATGGCCGCGGGCCGGGCCACGTCGCCATAGATGAGCGGCGGCTTGACGCAGCGCGAGCCATAGGACTGCACCCAGCCGTTGGCCGTGAAGGCATAGCCGTCCAGCTGCTCGCCGAAGTACTCGACCATGTCGTTGCGCTCCGGCTCGCCATGCACCAGCACGTCCAGGTCCAACGATTCCTGGGCCCTCACCACGCGGGCGATTTCATCGCGCATGGCCTGGGCATAGGCTTCGGCCGACAGCGCGCCGCGCCGATGTGCCGCCCGCTGCGCCCGGATGACGCCGGTCTGCGGAAAGGAGCCGATGGTGGTGGTGGGCAACGGCGGCAGCGCGAAGCGGCGCCGCTGGGTCGCCTGCCGCTGCGCGAAGGGCGCGGCGCGGCGGTCGTCGCCGTCCACCCGGCGCGCGAGGCGCAGGGCGACGTCGGCCCGCCGGACCCGCGGGCTGTGGCGACGGCTGGCGATGGCGGCACGCGCTTCGGCCAGGGCGGGCTCGATGTCGGCATCGCCGGCCAGCGCCCGGCGCAGCAGTTGCAGCTCTTCCAGCTTCTCGCAGGCGAAGGCCAGCCAGCTGCGCAGTTCGGCATCCAGTCCCTGCTCGGCCTGCAGCCCGAAGGGCACATGCAGCAACGAGCACGAGGGCGCCAGCCACAGCTCGCCCCGGTGCTTGGCGGCCACGGGCTTCAGCCGGCCGAGCGCCGCGTCCAGGTCGGTGCGCCAGATGTTGCGGCCGTCCACGATGCCGACCGACAGCACCTTGTGCGCGGGCAGCCAGTCGGCCACGCCGGTGAGCTCCTCGGGCGCCCGCACGGCGTCCACATGCAGCCCGGCCACCGGCAGCTGGCAGGCCAGACGCAGGTTCTCCTGCAGCGGCGAGAAATAGGTCGCCAGCAGCAGCCGCGGCGCGTTGCGCGCGATCTGCCAGTAGCTGCGCTCGAAGCTCTGCCGCCAGGACTCGGGCAGGTCCAGACCCAGGATAGGCTCGTCGATCTGCACCCACTCCACACCCTGCGCCTTCAGCCGCGCCAGCACCTGTTCGTAGACAGGCAGCAGCGCGTCGAGCAGGGACAGCCGGTCGAAGCCCGGGGCCTTCTCCTTGCCCAGCCACAGGAAGCTCAGCGGCCCCAGCAGCACCACCTTGACCGGATGGCCCAGCGCCTGCGCCTGGGCCACCTCGTCGAACAGGCGTTCGCTGGCGATGCCGCCGAACACGGTCGCCGGGCCGAACTCGGGGACGAGGTAGTGGTAGTTGGTGTCGAACCACTTGGTCATCTCCAGCGCATGCGTGCCGGCCGCTTCGCCGGTGCGCACGCCGCGGGCCATGGCGAAGGCCCGGGCCAGCTCCGGCTCGTCGGCGGACAGGCCGAAGCGCTGCGGCTCGCAGCCGAGCAACTGGATGTGGTTGAGCACCTGGTCGTAGAAGGCGAAGTCGCCGACGGTGACGAAGTCCAGGCCGGCTTGGCGCTGGAGCGCCCAGTGACGTGCGCGCAGTTCGGCGCCGACGGCCTCCAGCGCGGCCGCGTCGATGTCGCCGCGCCAGTGGGCTTCGAGGGCGAACTTCAGTTCTCGGTGGGCGCCGATGCGCGGGAATCCCAGGATGTGTGTGCGAGTCATGCCGGCATCATCCCGGCGCGCCAACTATGATTCAAACGAAACTTTTTGCGGTATTGCTTGAATCAAATTCATGACACAACCCATCCTGGAAATCCGCCACCTGCGCACCCTGGCCGCCTTGCGCGACACCGGCAGCCTGGTCCGGGCGTCGCAACTGCTCAATCTCACGCAGTCCGCCCTGTCGCACCAGCTCAAGACGCTGGAGGCGCATTACGGCTGCGCGCTCTTCGAACGCAAATCGCTGCCACCCCAGTTCACAGCCAGCGGCCTGCGTCTTCTGCAATTGGCCGACAGCGTTCTGCCGCAGATGGAAGCGGCCGACCGCGACGTCGCGCGGCTGGTGAGTAGCGGCGGCGGACAGCTGCGCATCGCCGTCGAGTGCCACACCTGCTTCGACTGGCTGATGCCGGCCATGGACGCCTTCCGTCAGGCCTGGCCGGAGATCGAGCTGGACATCGTCTCCGGCTTCCATCCCGACCCCGTCGCGCTGCTGCTGCAGGACAAGGCCGAGGTCGCCATCGTCTCGGAACAGGACGCCACGGAGCCGGTCGACCATCATGCGCTGTTCCGCTTCGAGATCGTCGCGCTGATGGCCAACGGACATGCACTGACTGAAAAGCCGTATCTCACGGCCCAGCATTTCGCCGATCAGACACTGATCACCTACCCGGTCCCGGACGAGATGCTGGACGTGCTCCGTCAGGTCATGCAGCCCGCCGGCCTGCAGCCCCGGCAGCGACGCACGACGGAACTGACCGTCGCCATGCTGCAACTGGTGGCCAGCGGCCGCGGCATCGCCGCGCTGCCCTGGTGGGCGGTGCAGAGCTACCTGGAGCGCGGCTACGTGAGCGCCCGGCCCATCGGTCGCGACGGCTTGCGCGGCGAACTGCACATGGCCTGCCGGCCGGGACTGTCGGCGCAGGCCTGGCTGTCGGACTTCGTGCGGATCACGCGCGACAGCTGCTTCAAGCGGCTGCCGGATATCGAGCTGCTGTGAGAGCCCTCAGGCGCTCGCGTGTCGCTTCACCCAGGCCACGTACTTGTCCATCCAGCCCTGCAGGAACTGGCGCGTGGCCTCGATGCCGATGTGCCCCTTCTCATCGAACAGGTCGTCCTTGTTCTGGATGAAGGCCTCGGGCTGGCCCAGCGTCGGCACGTCCAGGTAGGCCAGCACGTTGCGCAGATGCTGCTGCGCCAGCGCCGTGCCGATGGCGCCCGGCGAAATGCCGATCACCCCGGCCGGCTTGCCGCCCCAGGCGTTCTGGCCGTAGGGCCGCGAGCCGTGGTCCAGCGCATTCTTCAGCACGCCGGGGATCGAGCGGTTGTACTCGGGCGTGACGATCAGCAGGCCCTGGGCGCGGGCGATCTCGGTCTTGAGCTGCTGCACCTCGGCCGGCTGCTTGCCGTCGAGGTCCTGGTTGTAGAGCGGCAGGTTGTCGATGCGCAGGTGCTCGAAGGTGAAGTCCTCCGGTGCCAGCGCGGCCAGCGCCAGGGCCAGCTTGCGGTTGAGGGAATCCTGGCGAATGCTGCCGACCAGGACGGCGACGCGGTATTGGCTCATTGAAGACGCTCCTCTTGCGGGATGGACACGAAAAACCTCGATGCTGGCGGCCGCTCGTGCGCGCGTCTGTCAGTCGTGGGCGCACGCACCGGCGGTTACACCCCGCCGGGCGCGCGATGCCTGGCGTTCAGCAATCGCCGGGACGGGATCCGCGGTTCTTCTGCAGACTGGCCTGCGTGACCGAGGCGCCCGGCAGCACGTCGTCTGTCACCCACACATTGCCGCCGATGGTGGCGCCCTTGCCGATGGTCACGCGGCCCAGGATGGTGGCCCCGGCATAGATCACCACGTCGTCCTCCACCACCGGGTGGCGCGGCAGGCCCTTCTGCGGATGGCCGTTCTCGTCGGTCGGAAAGCGCTTGGCGCCGAGCGTGACCTGCTGGTACAGGCGCACATGCTGGCCGATCACCGCCGTCTCGCCGATCACGATGCCGGTGCCGTGGTCCATGAAGAAGCCGGCGCCGATGGTCGCGCCCGGATGGATGTCGATGCCCGTCTGCGCATGGGCGCGCTCGGCCACCATGCGCGCCAGCAGCGACAGCCCCAGCCGGTAGAGCGGATGCGCGATTCGGTGGTGGATCATGGCCGTCACGCCCGGATAGCACAGCAGCACCTCGTCCACGCTCTGCGCCGCGGGGTCGCCCTGGTAGGCGGCCATGACGTCGGTGTCGAGCAGCGCGCGGATGGCGGGCAGCTGCAGGGCGAATTCGCGGATCCGCTGCTCGGCGTCGGCCCGCAGTTCGGCCGGGGTCACGGCGTCGAGCCGACGCACGTGGCGCAGCTCCTGCACCGCCTGCTCCTGCAGCTGGCGCAGCGCCTGGTCGATGGTGTGGGCGACATAGAAGTCTTCGCCCTCCTCCCGCAGATGGGCCGGCCCCAGCCGCATGGGAAAGAGCGCGCCGATCAGGCTTTCGACCACCTCGTCGACGGCGGCACGCGAGGGCAGTTGCCGCTCGCCGCCGGCCACGCGCTGCTGCGCGCTGCGCCATTCGTTGCGCACCTGGCGCAGGGACGAGACGATTTCATCGATGGGGAAGGCGGACATAGGCGTGGGCGCGGCAGTGACACAGGGCCCCGCCCGGAAAGGCGGGGCGCCTATTCTGCGCGACTGGCCGTGGGCCCGCCTTGTCCCTCGCGCGGTGGGTGAATCCGCCCACCCTGCACCGCGGCGACGCAGTCCGTGGCAGGGCGCGCGGCGTGCCCTGCCCCGCAGCGCCTCACTTCTGCTTGTTGGTGTAGATCTGGTCGAAGGAGCCGCCGTCGGCAAAGTGCGCCTTGTCCGCCTTGGCCCAGCCGCCGAACGCCTCGTCGATGGTGAACAGCGCCAGCTTGGGGAACTGCGCGGCGTACTTGGCCTTGGCCTTGTCGCCCGTGGGGCGGTAGTAGTTGCGGCCGGCGATGTCCTGGCCTTCGTCCGAGTAGAGGTACTTGAGGTATTCCTCGGCCACGGCGCGGGTGCCCTTCTTGTCGACCACCTTGTCGACCACGGCCACCGAGGGCTCGGCCAGGATCGAGATGGACGGCACCACGATGTCGAACTTGTCCGGGCCGAACTCCTTCACGGCCAGGAAGGCCTCGTTCTCCCAGGCCAGCAGCACGTCGCCCACGCCGCGCTGCACGAAGGTGATCGTGGCGCCGCGCGCGCCCGTGTCGAGCACCGGCACGTTCTTGAAGAGATTGCCGATGTATTCCTTCGCCTTGGCGTCGCTGCCGTACTTGCGCTTGGCGTACTCCCAGGCCGCGAGGTAGTTCCAGCGGGCGCCGCCCGAGGTCTTGGGGTTGGGCGTGATCACCTGGACGCCGGGCTTGACCAGGTCGTCCCAGTCCTTGAGGCCCTTGGGATTGCCCTTCTTCACCAGGAAGACGATGGTGGAGTTGTAGGGCGCCGAGTTGTGCGGCAGGCGCTTCTGCCAGTCGGCCTTGACCAGGCCGCCGTGCTCGACCAGCGCGTCGATGTCGCCGCCCAGCGCCAGCGTGGCCACGTCGGCGTCGATGCCGTCGATGATCGAGCGGGCCTGCTTGCCCGATCCGCCGTGCGACTGCTTGATCACCACATCCTGGCCGGTCTTGCCCTTCCAGTACTTGGCGAAGGCCTTGTTGTAGTCCACGTACAGCTCGCGCGTGGGGTCGTACGAGACGTTGAGCAGCGTCACGGTCTGTGCCCAAGCGGGCAGGGACAAGGCTGCCGCGGCACCGGCCGCGAGGGAAAGCTTGATAAAGTCACGGCGGAAATTCATGTTCATGCCTTGTTGTGCATAAGGTCGATGAATTGAATTCTGGATATCGCATAAGGAAAGGGGAACGACGGAGTTCTCAGTTCTAAATAGCGAAATCAGCTAAGCCGGTCGTCACCCCCGCACCGCACCCTTCCCACCGTTCTCTCTACAAGAAAGCCCCCCATGGCACGCATGGTTCAATGCATCAAGCTCGGCAAGGAAGCCGAGGGCCTCGACTTCCCGCCCTACCCCGGCGAACTCGGCAAGCGCATCTGGGAGAACGTCAGCAAGGAGGCCTGGGCCGCCTGGCTCAAGCACCAGACCATGCTGGTCAACGAGAACCGGCTGAACCTGGCCGATGCGCGCGCCCGCCAGTACCTGGCGCGCCAGATGGAAAAGCATTTCTTCGGCGATGGCGCCGACGCGGCCCAGGGCTACGTGCCCCCGCCGGCGGCCTGACCACCGCGCCAGCCCGCCCCTTCCCGGCCGCGCCCAGGGTGCGCGGCACGGTCTTCGACATGAGCGACATCCTCACCTGGACCGATGAAGGCCAGCCCTTCAGCCCCCGCTTCCAGGACGTCTATCACACCATCACCGGCGCGCTCGCCCAGGCACGGCATGTGTTCCTGGGCGGCTGCAGCCTGCCCGGCGCCTGGGCGGATGCGCCGCAGTGGCGCGTGCTGGAGACGGGCTTCGGCCTGGGCCTGAACTTCCTGGCCACCTGGCATGCCTGGCGCGAGGATGCGCGGCGGCCGCAGATCCTGCACTTCGTCTCGGTGGAGGCCTATCCGGTGTCTGCGGCGGACATCCGCCGCGCCGCAGCCCTTCATCCCGAGTTGCAAGAGCTGGGCGCACAACTGGCCGACCAGTGGCATGGCCTGCTGCCGGGCTTCCACCGCCTGGCCTTCGACGGCGGCCGCGTGCTGCTGACGCTGTGCATCGGCGATGCCCGAGCCATGCTGCGGGCGCATCAGCCCTTCGAGGCCGACAGCCTCTTCCTCGACGGCTTCAGTCCCGCCGTGAATGCCGACATGTGGTCGCCCGAGGTGTTCAAGGCCCTGGCGCGCTTCTGCCGGCCCGGCACGGCCGTGGCCACCTGGACCGTGGCGCGGGCCGTGCGCGATGCGCTCGTGCCCCTGGGCTTCGTGGTCGAGAAGGCGCCGGGCCTGCCGCCCAAGCGCGACTGCCTGCGCGGACGCTATGCGCCGGCCTGGCCGGTGCGGCGTCGACCGCAGGCCGAGGACGCCGAGCGCGCGCCATCGCCCGGGCACTGCGCCGTGGTCGGCGCGGGCCTCGCTGGCGCAGCCGTGGCCCATGCGCTGGCCCTGCGCGGCTGGCGGGTGACCGTGCTGGATGCCGCGGGCCATCCCGCCGCTGGCGCCTCGGCCTTGCCCTTCGGCCTGATGGCGCCGCATGTCTCACCGGACGATGCGCTGCTCTCGCGCCTGACCCGCGCGGGCATCCGCGCGACCTGGGCGCAGTTGACCGCCCTCGGCCTGGTGGAAGGCATCGACTGGGCGCCCACGGGCGCGGTCGAGCGGCGCGAGGCGACCTCGCTGCGGCTGCCACCGTCCTGGGCGCAGACGGAGGGCTGGACCGAGACCACGCGCGCCACGGCCGCGATGCTCGCCGACGCGGGGCTGCCGGACGACACGCCCGCCCTGTTCCACGCCCGTGCCGGATGGGTGAAGCCGCACCGCCTGGTGGCCGCCTGGCTGGACCACGCCGCCATCGCCTTCCGCAGCGGCGCGCATGTGGAAGACATCGACGCCGTGCCGGGCGGCGGCTGGCGGCTCCGGGACGCCAGCGGCCAAGTGCTGGCGAACGCGGACCGCGTGGTCGTCGCCGCCGGCCCGGCCACGCGCCGGCTGGCGCCGAGCCTGCCGCTGCAGCCGGTGCGCGGCCAGATCGTCTGGGGCGAGATGCCGCCGGCCATGGCCGCACGGAGCCATCGCATCCCGGTCAATGGGGACGGGCACCTGATCGCAGGCGTCGGCGTGCCAGCCGGCGCCGGCCACCCGCTGCAGTGGATGACCGGCTCCACCTACGACCCCGGCGACACCGACACCGCCACCAGGCCGGCGGACCGCGCGCACAACCTCGCGCGTCTGGCCCGGCTGCATCCGGTGCTGGCCCCTTTCGCGCAGGATCCGCAGACCGTCCTGCACGACTGGGCCGGCGTGCGCTGCGCCTCGGCCGACCGCCGGCCGCTGGTCGGCCCGATCGACCCCGCCGAACCGTCCGGTCCCTGGGCCTGCACCGCGCTGGGCTCGCGCGGACTGAGCTTTGCCGCCCTGTGCGCCGAGCTGCTGGCCGCGCGCTGGCACGGCGAGCCCTTGCCCGTGCCAGCGGCCCAGGCCCGGGCGCTCGACACACGTCGCCTCTGGCGCTGAACGGCAGCTGCGGCGCGCCCCTTGCGCCGGCCTGTCCATCGCCCTTGTTTCATCGCGCCTGCCTACCATCGCCCCATGGCCACCCGCTACGACATCCTCCACACCACCACCTATCGCTACAACGAGGCGGTGAACTTCGGCCTGCACCGGGTGATGTTCCGCCCGCGCGACAGCCACGACCTGCGCGTGCTGGCCACCGACCTGCAGGTCAGCCCCGAGGCGCATGTGCGGTTGATCCAGGACCCGCATTCCAACTCGGTCGCGCTGGTCCAGCCCAAGGAGCCGGCGGCCGAGCTGACCATCGCCTGCGCCTTCACCATCGAGCATGTGCCGGCGCCCGAGGACGAGCTGCAGCTGGAGCCCAGTGCGGAGTTCCTGCCCTTCGCCTATTCGCTGCAGGAACGGCTGGACCTGGAGCACTACCTGCGCCCCCACCACGACGACCCGGACGGCACGCTGATCCGCTGGGCGCATCAGTTCCTGCACACCGATGCGCCCAACAGCACGCGCGAGACGCTCACGCGCATGAACGCCCACATCAGCCAGAGCCTGAGCTACCAGGCCCGCGAGGAGGAAGGCACCCAGACACCGCTGGAGACGCTGGCCATCGGTGGCGGCAGCTGTCGCGACTACGCCCTGCTCATGATGGAAGCCGCGCGGCGGCTGGGCATCGCCACCCGCTTCGTCTCAGGCTACCTCTACGACCCCATGCTCGACGACGGCAACGACGCGCAGGAGGACCAGGACGGCCCCGCCGAGCGCGTCGTCGGTGCCGGCAGCACGCATGCCTGGCTGCAGGCCTACCTGCCCGGCGCGGGCTGGGTGGCCTTCGACCCCACCAACAACATCATGGGCAGCGGCCGCCTGATCCGCGTGGGCGTGGCACGCGACCCGGCCCAGGCACCGCCCATCGCCGGCAGCTGGTTCGGCGAACCCGAGGCTTATGCGGGCATGGAGGTGGTCGTGAAGGTCACCAAGCGCCGCGACTGAGCGGCCTCGTTCCGAAATCGCGCCGGCCTGTAGGACCCGTCCCCGACATGACACCGGCGGGGGCAAATCCCGAGCCCCCCGGCGCGACGCCGCGCTAGGCTGGCGCGCCGCTCGAGGGCGGAACGAATCACAAGTCTTGGAGACATTTCCCATGGATGCATTTCAGCGCCAGCCCCTGCGGCTGATCACGGCTGCGGCCGTCCTTGCCCTAAGCGCCTGCGGCGGCGGGGGCGGCTCGAACGTCGCCTTTGCGCCCCTGCCGGCCCCGGCACCGAGCCCTGCGCCGTCGCCGGCCCCCACGCCGGCCCCGGCCCCCGTCCCCGAAGAAACCCGCCTGCAGGACGGCCGCAACAGCTTCGTGCCCGCCGAGCCCACGGCCACCACCTTCACGGCACTGGCCGCCGCCCCGGGCGACGCGGTCGATGTCAGCACCACCAGCCGCTGGGCGGGCGTGATGGGCGGCGCCGCCTACCGCGTCGAGGTGCCCGCCAACTGGAACGGCAAGCTGGTCATGTACGCCCATGGCTATGCCGGCACCGGCAACACGCTCGCGGTGAGCAACCCGTCCATCCGCCGCTACCTGATCCAGAACGGCTATGCGTGGGCAGCCTCCAGCTACACCAAGAACTACTACGACGTGCGCGCCGGCGTGGAAGACACCAACGCCCTGGCCCTGGCCTTCACCGACATCGCCAAGGCACGCGGCCGCGCACTGGCCACGCCTTCGCGGGTCTACATCACCGGCCATTCGATGGGCGGCCACATCACGGCGTCGGCCATCGAGGCCGAGACGCAGGCCACCGCCGTGCACAAGGTGAGCTACGCCGGCGCGGTGCCCATGTGCGGCGTGCTGGGCGACACCGAACTCTTCGACTACTTCTCGGCCGCCCAGCTCACGGCCCAGGCTCTGGCCGGCGTGCCCAAGTACCCCCTGACGAACTGGAGCGACATCCAGAACCTGGTGCTCGGCCAGCTGTTCTCCACCGTCACGGCGACCACGCTCACGCCCACCTCACCGCTGGGCCTGCAGTACGCCTCGGTCATCAAGAACCTGACGGGCGGCGAGCGGCCACTGTTCAGCATCGGTTTGACGCAGGGCGGCTCCTTCCAGGCGCCGCTGGGCCTGTTCGGCAGCGATGGCACGGTCGCGGGCATCCTGAACAAGAACGTGACGGACACCAACCGCTTCACCTACACCATCGACGGCGATGCGACCGCCTCGGCGGCACTGAATGCGTCGGTGCAGAAGCTCACCGCCGACACCGACGCCAACCGCCTGCGCCGCGACGGCCTGCGCTGGATCCCGCGCAACAACGGCGACATCAAGATCCCGGTGGTCACGCTGCACACGCTGGGCGACCTGTTCGTGCCCTTCAGCATGGAGCAGATCTACCGCCAGCGCGTGGTGGCCAAGGGCAACGGCAACTGGCTGGTGCAGCGGGCGATCCGCGGCATCACGCACTGCGACTTCACGGTCGCCGAGCAGGAGGCCGCCTTCGACGCCATGATCAAGTGGGAGCGCGACGGCGTGAAGCCCTCCGGCGACGACGTGCTGACCGCGGGCACCGTGGCCAACACCAACTATGGCTGCGTGTTCACCAACAACACCCTGGGCCAGGACGACAGCCAGCAGGTGGCCGCCATCCGGACCGTCCTGGCCGGCGCCGCCCCCTGCCCCCAGTGAAGTGAGGGCCGACGGTAGCCGGCGCGGGCAGCCGCGTCGATGGCTGCGATGACATGACAGCAGAACGCCGGCCCTCGGGCCGGCGTTGCGCATCTGGGGCTTCGCTCGGGGCCCCGCTCAGGTGTGCCGCGACTCAGGCGGGCTGCACGCCGGCCGGCCGCGGCCGTTGAACGGACTGGCGGCCGCCGACATAGCGGTCCACCGCCAGGCCGTCGGTGCTGATCTCCGGCCGCTGGCCGGTCACCAGGTCCGCGGTCAGCTTGCCCGAGCCACAGGCCATGGTCCAGCCCAGGGTGCCGTGGCCAGTGTTGAGGAACAGGTTGCCCCAGCGCGTGCCGCCGATGATGGGCGTGCTGTCGGGCGTCATGGGGCGCAGCCCGGTCCAGAAGCTCGCGGCCCGCAGGTCGCCGCCCGGGAACAGCTCGCCCACCACCTTCTCCAGGGTGGCGCGGCGCGCCGGCTTCAGGCTCAGGTCGAAGCCCGACAGCTCGGCCATGCCACCGACGCGGATGCGGTCGGCGAAACGGGTGACGGCGATCTTGTAGGTCTCGTCCAGCACGGTGGACTGGGGCGCCAGCGATTCGTCCAGCAGCGGCACGGTCAGCGAATAGCCCTTGACGGGGTACACCGGCAGGTCCAGGCCCAGCGGCTCCATGAGGGCGCGCGAGTAGCTGCCGAAGGCCAGCACATAGCGGTCGGCTTCGAGCCATCGGCCGTCGACCTGCACGCCACTGATGCGGCCACCATCGGTGCCCAGCGCCTGAACCTGGCTGCCGTAGCGGAATTCCACGCCCAGGCCCCTGGCCAGTTCGGCCAGCCGGGTGGTGAAGAGATGGCAGTCGCCGGTCTCGTCGTTGGGCAGGCGCAGGCCGCCGACCAGGGCGCCGCCGGTGCGGGCCAGTGCCGGCTCCACGCGCGCCAGGCCTTCGCGGTCCAGCAGTTCATAGGGCACGCCGCATTCCTGCAGCACGGCGATGTCGCGCTGCACGGCGTCGAGCTGCTGCTGCTTGCGGAAGAGCTGCAGCGTGCCGCCGGTGCGCTGCTCGTAGTCGATGCCGGTGTCGGCGCGCAGGCTGCGCAGGCAGTCGCGGCTGTACTCGGCCACGCGCATCATCCGTTCCTTGTTCACGGCATAGCGCTCGGCGGAGCAGTTGCGCAGCATCTGGGCCATCCAGCGCAGCTGGAACAGGCTGCCGTCGGCGCGGATGGCCAGCGGCGCATGCTTCTGGAACATCCACTTGAGCGCCTTGAACGGAATCCCGGGCGCGGCCCAGGGCGTGGAATAGCCCGGTGACACCTGCCCGGCATTGCCGAAGCTGGTCTCCAGTGCGGCGCCGGGCTGGCGCTCCAGCACCGTCACCTGGGCGCCCGCACGGGCCAGGTAGTAGGCCGTGGTCGTGCCGATCACACCGCCGCCGAGAACAATGACTTTCATGGCCAATCCCGCTGAGAAAGAAGACTCCAGGAGTCGATTGCAGGACTTTATTCAGGCCACGCCCGAAGATTTGATGGTTCTTCTGGTGATCTGCAGCAAAATCCGCTGACCAACCCTGTGCATCCGCCCGCCGACCCGCCGACCCGACGACATGCCCGACTTCGCCACCCTGGACCGCATCGACCGCAAGATCCTGGACATCCTCCAGCGCGAGGGCCGCATCGCGATCACCGACCTCGCCCAGCGGGTGGGCCTGTCCACCTCACCCTGTTCCGAGCGGGTCAAGCGACTGGAGCGCACCGGCGTGATCAGCGGCTATCACGCCCGCGTGGCGCCGGAGGCGCTGGGCAAGATGCTGCTGGTGTTCGTGGAGATCAAGCTCTCGTCCAAGTCGGCCGATGTCTTCGACAAGGTGCGCAACGAGCTGCTGCACATGCCGGAGGTGCTGGAATGCCACTTGGTCTCGGGCGGCTTCGACTACCTGGTCAAGGCCCGGCTGCGCGGCATGGGCGAATACCGGCACCTGCTGGGCGACATCCTCAAGAAGCTGCCCGTGCCGGCCGAGTCGCACAGCTATGTGGTGATGGAGGAGGTCAAGGAGACGCTGGTCCTGCCGGTGGACCGTTGAGCGCTGCAGCGCCGCCCGCGGCGGCTCACTGCGAGGCTTCTGCCTTCATCGCCAGCTGCACCCGGCCGCCGGCCGTGTGGAAGCTGATGGTCGGCGCGGTGAAGTCCGACAGCGGCGCACCCAGGCTGATCTCGCCGCTGCCATGCAGCATGCACTCGTCCCGGCGTAGCGCGACCTCGCTGCTGCTGCCGTCGGCATCGCGGAAGCGCACCCAGGTGCCGTAGCTGCTCACGTCGGTCAGGATGCAGCTGCCGTTGCGGGCCTCGATGCGCGCATGCAGGCGCGAGACCCGCGGATCGTTGACCACGAAATCGGCCTCGTTCACCCGGCCCAGGTGGATGGGCAGGTCGCGCGCGCCGAAGGCGGCATGCACGTCCAGCCACGACAGCTCGATCTGCCCGAAGGCCGTGTCGATGCCGGGGCGCGCCAGCGTCGACAGCGCCGCCGGCAGCGTGAGCAGGTCCACCACCTCGTCCTGCCAGTCGATGCGGTGGACGGTCGGCGTCTCCTGCCGGCCGCGGATGCTGATCGGGCCCAGGCTGCGATGCCGCACCTCGGGGCCGATGCGCTGGTCCACCACCGATTCGGTCGCCCAGATCTGGCCCGGGCCCGCGAGGTCGCTCAGCCGCGAGGCCACGTTGACGGCGTCGCCATAGAAGTCGCCATCGACCTCGACCACCTCGCCGCTGGCGATACCGATCTGCAGGTCCATGCGCAAGGCCTCGGGCCACTTGAGCAGGCGCTTGTGGTGGCTGCGCTGAACCTCGAGCATGGCGGAGATCGCCGGTGCACCGGCCGGGAAGAGCGCGAAGATGCCGTCGCCCAGCTTCTTGATCACCCGGCCGCCATGGGCTTCGCACACATCTCCGACCCATTGCACCAGCCGCGTGACGGTGTCGGTGGCCCGGGCGTTGCCCATCGCCTCGAAAACCCGCGTGCTGCCGGTCAGGTCCGCGAAAACGACCGTGGTTGCCATCGTCAAAGTTCAACGAATTGTTTCCAGCAATTATCTCCAGACGTACGAAATCGCGCGAGTGCGGGGCCTGAATTGACTTAAGTCAACTGCTTTGGATGTTGCTTTGTCCACAATGCCACCTTGATCCCCCGCTTTGGGGGCGCGAAGTTTCCCCTGGATCCGCGTGGAATGCCCGCGCCGGCGCCAGCGGCCCATGGAAAGGCAAATTTGTGGAAACTTTTATCTACGTTGCGGTGGGCCGCGCGGCTGCGTAAGGTGTTCGTCAGGCGACCTCGCATCACTCCATGAAGTCCTTGAACGCGATCTCCCGCTGGCTCCGGGCTCCGGCCCAGATGGCCGCGCAGACAGGCACCGAGCGCACGCTCCAGCAGGTGCGCGCCGCCATGCTTGCCGCCCTCGAACGGCATGGCCTCCTGGCGCAGTGGCGCCGCCTGGCGGACCGGGTGACCTACGCCACCGAGCTCGAAGCGCTGTGGTACCTGCGGCAGGATCTCCTGGCGGCGCTGATGCCCGCCTGCGGCGAAGTGCGCGCACGGCAGGAGATGCAGCCGATCAACGCCCTCTTCGGCCGCTCCGAGGCCTTCCGGCCCCGCTTGCGCGCCGGGCTGCGGATGCCCTGAGCGGCCTCGGCCGGGGATCGACGGCCGGCCGCGTGCCGGCGCCGCCCTTCAATGCGCGTGACCGTGATGGTCGTGCGTTGCGGCATGGCGGCTGCCACCCACGCCGTGCCCCCAGACGACAAAGGCTTCCTTGCCCTCCACCGCGAGATCGACGGTGGCCCCCACCGGCAGCAGCACCTTGGTCGGTACATGGCCGAAGGGCAGGCCCGTGAGCACCGGCGCCTTGAGCTGGCTGCGCAGCCGCTCCACCACCGTCTGCAGCTTGAAGCCCCGGTCGTGCGGCGCGGCGCGGTAGCCGGTGAACTGGCCCAGCACCACGGCCTTCTGACGGGCCAGCACACCGGCCAGGCGCAGCTGCTCCAGCATGCGCTCGATGCGGTAGGGATGCTCGCCCACGTCCTCCAGAAAGAGCACGCCCTTGTCCACCTGCGGGAAGTACGGCGTGCCCAGCAGGCTGCACAGCACGGCCAGGTTGCCGCCCCACAGCGTCGCGCCGCGAATGGGCCTGAAGCCCGGCACCTCGTCACGTGCCGGCAGGCGCCAGCCGGTGCCTTCGCCGTAACCCTCGACCAGGTCGTCGAAGCAGGCGGCGGTGATCTCATCGATGCCTTCCTCGGCACCGAAGTCGCTGCACAGGGTCGGACCGGACCAGGTGGCGGCGCCCGTGCGCGCCAGCACCGCGAGCTGGAAGGCCGTGAAGTCGCTCATGCCGACGAAGGCCGTGCCGCGCTCGATGGCCTTGGCCACGGCCTTGTAGGGAAGGCCGTCGAGGATACGGGTGAGGCCATAGCCGCCGCGCGAGGCCAATGCCACGTCCGCGCCGCTGGCCGCGGCCCGTGCGATGGCGGCGATGCGGGTGGCGTCGTCGCCGGCGAATCGCTGCTGCGCGGACAGCGCGGCCTCGTCGATCTCCACCTCATGGCCCTGGGCCCGCAGCCAGGCCACACCGCGGCGGAAGGCCGGCTTCTCGCGCACGGCGCTGGAGGGGGAGTAGATGTAGATGTGCTTCTTGTTCACTCGCGGGAGTATCCCATCGGCCCTCGGCGGGCCCGCCACTGGTCGGCCAGCGCGCGGGCCGCGTCCGGGCGCAGGTCCTGAACGGGGCGGCGGCGGGCACCCCATGCGCGCAGGGCCGCCTCATGGCCCTTGTCGGGGAAAGGCGCCGCCCAGGCGCGCGCCGCGTCCTCGGCCGCAGCAGCGTCCACGGCCAGGGCCGATGGCGAGATGACGAGCGGCGGGCCGGCGATGGCACCCTGCCCGGCCAGAAGGCCGGCCAGGTCCGCCATGTCGGGATGCAGGATCAGTCCGACCTCGCCGACACCCAGCGCCGCCAACCACTGCCGCAGCACTTCCGCATGCCATTCGCGCGTGTGCAAGGCTTCCTTCTTGGGCTTGTCGCTGCGACCGAAACCGATCAGGTCAGGGATCAGCACGCGATGGCCCGGCAGCAGGTCCGGCAGGTGCCGGAACAGGTGGCCCCATTGGCCCGCACCGTGCAGGCACAGCACCACGGGGCGGCGTTGCGTGCAATCGCCCGCAACGCCGCCCCGGTCGACATAGGCCAGCCGCAGGCCGCCCAGCGCCGGCAGTTCGCTGACGAAGGCATGCGGCTCGTCGAAACCGGCGAAGCGCGCCTCGGGCGTGCGCAGCGCGTCGTCGCGCACCGGCTGCGCCTGCGCCCGGGCCTGGGCACGCCGCCCGCGGAAGAAGTCTTGCAGCAGCGCCCCGCATTCCTCGTCCATCACGCCGCCCTGCACCGCGGTGTGGTGGTTGAGCTGGCCGATGCCGAAGAGGTCGAGCACCGATCCTGCCGCGCCGGTGCGCGCATCGGCCGCACCGAAGACCACACGGTCCAGCCGCGCATGCAGCATGGCGCCGGCGCACATGGCGCAGGGCTCGAGCGTCACGTAGAGGGTGCAGCCGTCGAGCCGGTAGTTGCCCAGCGCCTGCCCGGCCGCCCGCAGTGCCGCCATCTCGGCATGGGCGCTGGGGTCGTGCGTGGCGACCGGTGCATTGCGCCCGGTGGCCACCATGCGGCCGTCGCGCACCAGCACGGCACCCACCGGCACCTCGCCTGCGGCGGCGGCGGCGCGGGCCTCGTCCAGCGCCAGTGCCATCCAGCGATGGTCCTCATCCTGCGGTGCACCGTCCGCGGGCAGCCCGGCTGAGGTCTGGGACAGCGGCTCGACCATCGGCATCAGCGTCCGACGCCGGCCCGGTCCATCCAGGCCTCCAGCCCCGCGGCCTCGCCGCCCTGCGCGGCATGCAGGCGCCGCATCGCCGCATGGGCTTCGGGCCGATGCTGGTTGAGCTTGAGCTTGCATTGCCAGCCGACGACCTTCAGCTCGAAGGCGACGATGCCGGCCAGCATGCGGCGCTGGTAGTCCTCGCCCAGAT
Source organism: Pseudacidovorax sp. DMC4 (assembly GCF_056314265.1). Lineage (NCBI taxonomy): Bacteria > Pseudomonadati > Pseudomonadota > Betaproteobacteria > Burkholderiales > Comamonadaceae > Pseudacidovorax > Pseudacidovorax sp. DMC4. Next base: position 400,059 of record NZ_JBQUYR010000001.1, read on the forward strand.
CGCGCCATTGCTGTGCATAGGGCGGCTCGTGCTGGCCGATGAGTTGCTTGAGCAGGGCGTCCTTCGTGTCGGCCTCCGGCAGCAGGGTGGCGCGCACGCGGCAATGGACGGCGACGTAGTTCCAGGTCGGCACCCGCTGGCGGTCCGGGTAGACCGTCGGCGAGACGTAGCCGTGCGGCCCCAGGAAGACCACCAGCGCCTCGGGCCGCGCCTGCAGCTGCTTCCACTGCGGATTGGCGCGCGCCACGTGGCCCAGCAGCGTCCACTCGCCCGTGTCGTTCGAGGTCAGCACCAGCGGCAGGTGGGTGACGAAGGGAAAGCCGTCGTCGTCGTTGGTCACGAGGCTGGCGAAGGGATGCTCGCGCATCAGCTGCTCGGCGAGCGCGGGATCCTCGGCGTCAAAATGGGCGGGCAGGTACATGGCGGACCTTGAAAGGCGAAGCGGGCGATTGTCCCGCCTGCCATGCCCGAGCCCCGCACCCGCCCTCTCTCTTCGCATGCAGGACTCACTTTTCGGCGACGACCTTCCCCTTCCCGCGCCCCCGCGCCCGGCACCGGCCGACGTGGGGTCAACCGCCGCGCCGCCAGCCGCGGACGAGGCGGCCCCGCCCAAGCGCCGTGCCAAGGCCGGCATGCCCAAGGTGGAGCCGGCCGATGTCGACGAGCGCCTGCGCGATCAGGCCGTGCGCCTGCCGCCGTTGCTGCGCCTGGGCAGCTCTTCCTGGCATTTCCCGGGCTGGGCAGGCCTGGTGTGGAACGGCGACTACGAAGGCTCGGTGCTGTCGCGCCACGGCCTTGCGGCCTATGCGCAGCATCCGCTGCTGCGCACCGTGAGCCTGGATCGCAACTTCTACCGCGCGCTCACCGCCTCGCAGTTCGCCGCCTATGCGGCGCAGGTGCCGGAGGACTTCCGCTTCGTGGTCAAGGCGCCGTCGGCTGTCAGCGATGCCCTGGTGCGCGCCGAGGATGGCCGGGGCCAACGCCCCAACCCGGCCTTCCTCAACCCCCAACTGGCGGTGCAGGACTTCGTGGAGCCGGCCCTGCAGGGCCTCGGCACCAAGCTGGGTGCGCTGGTCTTCCAGCTCAGCCCCCTGCCGGGCACGATGCTGGCGCACATGCCCGAGGTGCTCGCGCGGCTCGACGCCATGCTGGCCGCCCTGCCCCCGCTTCAGCCCGCCGCGCCGGACGCGGTGGTGGCCGTGGAAGTGCGCAACCCCGAGTTCCTGACGCCCGACTTCGCACGCGTGCTCAAGGCCCGCGGCGCCACCTACTGCCTGGGCCTGCATCCGAAGCTGCCGCCCATCGAGGACCAGTTGCCACTCCTGCGCGCCCTGTGGCCCGGCCCGCTGGTCTGCCGGTGGAACCTCAACCGCCTGCACGGCGCCTACGGCTACGAGGAGGCCAAGGGCCTGTACGAGCCCTTCAACCGCCTGGTCGATCCCGATCCGCATACCCGCGGCCTGCTGGCCCGCGTGATCGCGGGCACCACCGGCGCCGGCCATACGGCCTACGTGACCATCAACAACAAGGCCGAGGGCAGCGCCCCGCTGTCGGTGCAGGCGCTGGTGGACGCGGTGCTGGGCGAGACGTCCTGACCGCCTGACGGTCTCACTCCCTCGCCGCCTGATCGCATGGGCGCCTGGGAGACCGGGCGATCAGCCCGGCGCCGCCGGGCACGCCGCCGGCTGACCCGCCTGCAGGGCCGCGATGTGCCGGGCGATGGCGTCGGACACCTTGGACACGATGCGCTGGCCCGCCTGCGCCACGCCGTCGATGCCGCCCGGCGCCGCTTCGCTGCCGCGCCAGCTGCAGGTGCTGCGCTGGCTGCTGTCGGCGCGGCGCACCGTCCAGCTCAGGGCCGCCTCGACCTGCGCGCCCTGCGTGGCATCGAAGCGCTGGACCTGCACCGCGATCCGCCAGGGCAAGACTCCGGCCACGCCCGGTCCGCGGGTCGCATCGGTGGCGCCGAGGCGCGCCGCCACGCCGGCAGCGAGCGCGTCGCGCAGTTCCTGCTCGAAGGAGGCCGCCCAGCGGCTCTGCTCCAGCACCTGCACTTCGGCGCCGGCCGGGCCGCGCACCACCATCTGCGGCCGCGCCAGGCGCTCCGGCACGGCCAGCGGCGCCATCTCGATGGCCAGGCCGCCGGCCGGCGGCGCCACCAGCGGCTGGGGCGCGGCCGGCTCTGCCAGCGTGTAGTAGCGGTCGGGCTCGGAGGCACAACCTCCGAGGACGGCCACGGCAAGCGCCAGGGCGGCGGTCGCGCCGATGCGTCGTGTTGCAAAGCGGCTCATCGCTTCTTGTCCTCGGGTTTGCCGCGCAGCAGCGATTCGGGGTGGCGCTCCAGGTAGTCCGTCAGCACGCGCACCGAGCCGGCCGCGCGCGTCAGTTCCTGCAGCGTCGCGCGCAGGTCCTGCTGCACCGGTGCGTCCTCCGACAGCGTGCGGGTGGCGGCGTCGATGGTCTTGCGCGCGTCCTTGACGGCGGCGGCGATCTCGGGGGTTACGTCGTTGTTGATGCGCGTGACGGTGGCCTCTGCGCTGCCCAGCGTCTTGTCGAGCGTGGCGAGGGTCTTGCGCAGGTCGCCCGCGATCTCCTGGAAGGGAATCTTGTTGACCTTGGTCGCGATCTCCTGCAGCTGCTCCTGCAGCTCGTCGAAGCTGCCGGCCACGGTGGGGATCTGGATCGGGTCCTGGTTGGTGTCGACCTTGACCGGCTTCTCCTTGGGGAAGAAGTCCAGCGCCACATAGAGCTGGCCCGTCAGCAGGTTGCCGGTACGCAGCTGCGCACGCAGGCCGCGGCTGATGAGGAAGCGCGTGCGCTCCTGCTGCGTGAATCGCGGCTCCACCGGCAAGGGCGCCTGCTTGCCATCGCGCGTGTCGGAGCGGCGCAGACGGTCGGGGTAGACCGTGACCACCACCGGCATCAGGAACTCCCGCTCATTGCGGTCGAACTGCACGCCGATGGACTTGACCTCGCCAATGATCACGCCCCGGAAGTCCACCGGCGCGCCGGGCGCCAGGCCGCGCAGCGACTGGTTGAAGTACATCAGCAGCGTCTGCGGCGGCCCGTCCGGCGGCTTCATGGCCGTGGCTTCGTCGTCGGCCAGACCGAAGACCGTGTTCTCGTCGGCCTGCGGGCCGCGCACGTCGTCAGGCGCGGCGAAGGCGATGCCGCCCAGCACGATCGAGGCCAGGGACTGGGTGCGCACCTCGAATCCGCTGGCGCCCGCCTGCACCTGCAGGCCGCTGGCATGCCAGAAGCGTGTGTTGGCTCCGACGAAGCGGTCGTAGGGCGCATCGATGAAGACGCGCAGCGCCACGCCGCGGCCATCGCCATCGAGTTCCACCGAGGCCACCTGCCCCACCCGCACGCGTCGGAAGTACACCGGCGAGCCGATGTCGAGCGAACCCGCATCGCGCGAATGCAGCTGGAACTGCCGGCCGCTGGCGTCGCGCGTGATGATCGGCGGCTGCTCCAGGCCGGCGAACTCGCTGGCGGTTTCTTCCTCGGCACCCGCATCCGCGCCGATATAGGCGCCCGAGAGCAGCGTGTTCAGGCCCGAGACGCCCGAGGTGTCGAAGCGCGGCCGCACCACCCAGTAGCGCGCGTCCTTGGCGGTGAAGCCCTCGGCGGCGTTCTTGTCCAGCTCGACCGTCACGCGCACATGCGAGCGGTCGCGCGCCAGGCGGATGTTGTGCACGGTGCCGATCTGCACGTCCTTGTATTTCACGGCCGTCTTGCCGGCCTCCAGGCCCTCGGCAGTCTTGAAGGTGATGACGATCTCGGGCCCGCGGTTCCAGAGCACCTTGGCCACCAGCGTGATGCCCACCATCGCCGCGACGATGGGGATCAGCCAGATCAGCGAGGGCACCCAGTCGCGGCGGCGTACAACGCGGGGGCGTGCCAACGCAGGCGGCGCGGCGGGCGCGCCGGCATCGGCAGGGGTCTGGCCTTCGCGAGGCCCGGGTTCACTCATTCACTCTCCTATGCCCTCGCGGGCGCACTTCGGCCGACCTGATCGGCGGCCTCTTCGTCGTCGGGCATGCCGGCGTCCCAGATCAGCCGCGGGTCGAAGCTCAGCGAGGCCAGCATGGTCAGCACAACCACGGCACCGAAGGCAGCAATCCCCACGCCAGCCTGCACCACGGCGAAGCCCTGGATGCGCACCAGCCCCGCCAGCAGCGAGACCACGAACACGTCGAGCATCGACCAGCGGCCGATGAACTCCAGCACCTGGTAGAGCCGCGCGCGCTCGCGCTGGCGCCAGCGGCTGCGGCGCTGCGTGGTAATCACCAGCACGGCCAGCGCCGCCAGCTTGAACAGCGGCACCAGGAAGCTGGCCGTGAAGATCAGCGCCGCGAGCCCGTAGGAGCCCGAGATCCAGAAGAAGATGATCCCGCTCAGGATGGTGTCCTGCTGCGTGCCGAGCAGGCTCTTGGTGATCATCACGGGCAGCAGGTTGGCGGGCAGGTACAGCACCACCGCGGCAAGCAGGTACGCCCAGGTGCGCCGCAGGCTGTCGGGCTTGCGGGCGCGCAGGCGTGTGCCGCAGCGGCCGCAGTGCTCACCCGGCTGGGCGCCTTCCCACACGGTGCCGCAGCGGTGGCAGTCCAGCAGGCAGGCGTCGTGCGCGGTGACGATCGCGCCGCCGCCCTCTTCCACCGGCAGGTGCGGCGTGGCCTGGCCCGCGAGCCGCGCCAGGCGCTCGCGCGTGGCGCGGGTCCGGCTCCTCAAGGCGCGCCCCCGGCGGCGGCTTCGCGCTCGAAGGCCATTTCCCAGAAGCTGCGCGGATCGAAGGACAACAGCGTGGTCAGCAGCACCGTCAGGCCGACGAAGGCCCACAGCGCGGGGCCGAGCACCACCGTCGCCATGCCGAAGAGCTTGACGATGGCCACCAGCACACCGAGCAGGAAGACCTCGACCATGCCCCAGGGCCGCAGCGACTGCAGTGCCCTCACCAGCACGGCAAAGCCGGGGGGGCGCTGCGATGGCGCAGCCGCCGCATCGCCATCGGCCTGCCCGGCCTTCCACACCCGCGGCGCAACCTGCAGATAGAACAGGATGCACAACTGCGCCAGCGGAAAGATCAGCGTCGTCGCCAGCACCAGCAATGCGACGGGCGACATGCCTTCTCCGGCCAGCACCACCACCGCACCGGCCAGCGTGGTCTGGCTCGTACGGCCCTGGAGTTCGATCTCGACGATGGGAAAGAGATTGGCGATGGCGAAGAGGATGAGGCTGGCCAGCGTCAGCGGCAGCAGGCGCTCGCGCTGCTGGCCAGGGTGACGCGCCAGCTCGGTGCCGCAGCGGGGGCAGTGCGCGATCTCCCGGGGACGAAGCCGCGGCGCGCGGAACACCGCGTCGCATCCTTCGCATACCGTCACGTCGGGCACCACATTCATCGGCGGGCATTCTGCCAACACGCCGTGAAGTCAGCGGGGCGGCAGGCGCACCAGCCCACGGCATCCGCCGGCCAGTCCTGCTGTAGGACGGTGGCTCGCCCTATTTTTACCCGGGCACATTGCATACTCGATTTCAGCCGGGTAATATTCGACGCATCATGGATGCTCCCAGTGCGCCGCAGCTGACGGCTTTTCTCGGCTACCAGCAGATCGCCCACGGTCCGCGCGAGTCGGTGCTCGCCGAATTGCGCCGCCGTCAGGACAACCCGCCCGCCATCGTGTTCGACGACCACAGCGGCGAGCGGGTGGAGCTGGAGGCGGCCCCCGGCTGCGGCACGCCCTGCCCCGCGGAGGCCGACATCGCCGGCAGCACCCGCCACGCCCGTGGCGTGGGCCGGCCGCGGCTTGGCGTGGTGGCACGCGAAGTCACGCTGCTGCCGCGGCACTGGGAATGGCTCAGTCGCCAGCCGGGCGGCGCCTCGGTGGCGCTGCGCCGCCTGGTGGACGACGCCCGCCGCGTCTACGCGGACCGCGACGCGGTGCGCGCCTCGCGCGAATCGACCTACCGTTTCCTGAGCACCGTCGCGAGCGCCCTGCCCGGCTTCGAGGAAGCCGCGCGCGCCCTCTTCGCCGGCGATCCGGCGCGCTTCGCCGAGCAGACCCGCGACTGGCCGGAGGACGTGGCCCGATACGCCCGCCACCTGTCGGCGAACAGCTGGGCCACCACGCCGGAGCAGACCGCATGAGCGCGGGCCCGGCCGCTCCGAAGGGCGCTCCCGCCAACCGTCCGCTCTGGAAGACCTTCCTCTTCTTCCTGCTGCCCATGCTGCTGTCCAACGTGCTGCAGTCGGCATCGGGCACGATCAACAACATCTACCTGGGGCAGATGCTGGGCGTGCATGCGCTTGCCGCCGTCTCGGGCTTCTTCCCGGTGATGTTCTTCTTCATCGCCTTCACCATCGGCCTGGGCGCGGGCGCCTCGGTGCTGATCGGCCAAGCCTGGGGCGCGGCCGAGCCCGAGCGGGCACGGGCCGTGGCGGGCACCGCGCTGTCGGTGGTGCTGGTGTTCGGGCTGCTGGTGGCGGTGTTCGGCGGGCTGTTCACGCGACCGCTGCTGCATGCGCTGGGCACGCCGCCGGACATCCTGCCCGACGCCACCGCCTATGCCCGCATCATCCTGATCGCGATGCCGGGGCTGTTCGTCTACCTGCTTTCCACGGCCATGCTGCGCGGCGTGGGCGACACCATGACGCCCCTCTACACGCTGGCCATTTCCACGGCCACCGGCCTGCTGCTCACCCCCGCCCTGATCCGCGGCTGGCTGGGCCTGCCGCAGCTGGGTGTGGCGAGCGCGGCCTGGGCCACGGTGGTGGGCTTCGTGCTCGCCAGCCTGTGGATGGGCCTGCACCTGCGCCGACGCGGCAGCCCGCTGGCGCCCAACCGGGTCCTGCTGCGGCACCTGCGCATCGACTGGCAGTTGCTGCGCGCGGTGCTCAAGGTGGGCGTGCCCACGGGCGTGCAGATGATCGTGGTCTCGCTGGCGGCGGTGGTGCTGCTGTCGCTGGTCAACGGCTTCGGCTCGGCCGCGACGGCGGCCTATGGCGCGGTCAACCAGGTCATCGCCTATGTGCAGTTCCCGGCCATCTCCATCGCCATCACGGCCTCGGTGCTGGGGGCGCAGGCCATCGGCGCCGGCAAGGCCGATCAGCTGGGCCGCATCACGGCCACGGCGCTGGGCATGAACCTGGCGCTGACCGGCGGGCTGGTGCTGCTGGCCTACCTGGCCTCGCGGCCGTTGATGGGCCTGTTCATCACCGACCCGGCGGTGATCGAGGTGGCGCAGCAGCTGCTGCACATCATGCTGTGGAGCCTGGTGGTCTTCGGCATGGGCTCGGCCCTGGCGGGCGTGATGCGCGCCAGCGGCTCGGTGCTGGTGCCGACGGCCATCACCATCGGCGCCGTGCTGCTGGTGGAGGTGCCCGCCGCCTGGTGGATGAGCCACCGCTTCGGGCTCAAGGGCATCTGGATGGCCTACCCCCTGGGCTTCTGCGCCATGCTGCTGATGCAGACGGCGTACTACCGCGGCGTGTGGCGGCACAAGAAGATCCGGCGGATGGTCTGAGAACGCAGTCGCGGATGGCCAGGTCTTCCGGCCACCCGCTCATGTGTCCCGGCCGGCTCCCTTGTCAGGCCGCGGCGTGCCCGCTGGCCGTCTTCAGCCGCAGCGAACTGCACACGCCCGACACCGCCGCGAAGGCGGCCGCCACGCCCAGCGCCACCTCGGGGCCCATGCGCAGGTGCGGGTCCCACACGCTGAAGATGGTGGCGAGCACCACCGCGCCCACGGTCTGCCCCGTCAGACGCGCCGTACCCAGCATGCCGCTGGCGGCGCCACTGCGGTGCGGCGGCGGCGCAGTCACGATGGTGTGGTTGTTGGGCGATTGGAAGAGCCCGAAACCCACGCCGCACAGGGCCATGCGCCAGGCGATGTCGCCGTTGGTGGGCGCATCGGGCAGCAGGGCCAGCAGCGACAGGCCGACGGCCAGCAGGCCCAGGCCGATGCCGCCCAGCAGCCCGTCGGGCACGCGCCCGATCAGGCGGCCCGCGATGGGCGCGGTGGCCACGATGGCCAGCGGCCACGCGGTCAGCAGCAGGCCGGCCTGCACATGCGTGCGGCCGAAGGCGTCGAGCAGCAGGAAGGGCAGCGCGATGTAGGCCAGCATCTGCGCCGCGAAGGCACTGACGGAGGTGCCCATGGACAGCGCGAAGACCGGAATGCGCAGCAGGTCCACCGGGAACAGCGGCACCCGCATCGACCACTGGCGCCGGATGTAGACCGCGCCGAGCAGCAGGCCGCCAGCCAGCCACAGCCAGCCGTCGAGGCGCCCGCCCGTCTGGCCGTCCTGCACGCCCAGGCGGTCCACCCCCAGGAAGAAGAGGGAGAACATGCCGATGTTGAGCAGCACGTCAAGCACCCGCATGCGGTCGCCCAGCGCCGGGCCGACGTTGGCCGGCAGCGCCCGCCAGCCCAGCCACAGCACCGCCACGCCCAGCGGGATGTTGATGGCGAAGAGCCAGGGCCAATCGGCCACCGCCAGCACCGCGGCCGCCACCGACGGGCCGGCCACCGACGAGGCCGCCACCACCATCGAGTTGATGGCCATGCCCTTGCCGAGCTGGCTGCGCGGATAGGTCAGGCGCACCAGCGCCGCGTTCACGCTCATCAGCCCGGCCGCACCCACCCCCTGGACGGCGCGCGCCGCAATCAGCCAGCCCAGGCTACTGGACATCAGCGCGCCCAGCGAGGCCACCGTGAAGAGCGCCATGCCAGCCATATAGACGCGGCGGAAGCCGATCTGCTCGCCCAGCCGCGCCAGCGGCAGCAGCAGCACCAGCGTGGCGATCTGGTAGGCGTTGACCACCCACACCGCATGGGCCGGGCTGGCGTTGAGCGACCGGGCGATGCCAGGCAGCGCCAGATTGAGGATGGTGCCGTCGAGCACCGACACGATCATGGCCACGATGATCACGGCCATCGCGCGGCCGCGCTGCGGTTGCGGCAGGCCGTCGTAGGCCGGGCCCTCGGTCGCCGCCGGGGTCATGCGCCGCTCCGTGCCGCCAGATCGGGATGCGTGGAGACGATGTCAGGCGGCGGGCAAAGGGAGGGCGTCGGCATCCGGCGATTCTGCGCCGCGCGCCGCCACGGTGCGCGCCCGCGGGTCGATGGCCGAGTGCGCGCCGGGGTGGTGCGCGCTCGGCAATGCAGGAAGCTCAGCGTTCGTCGAAGAGCGGCTCGCTGCCCGAGGGCCGGGCACCCTCGATGGCCAGCATCCGCAGCTTGAGCAGCGCCCCGCCGGGCGCCGAGAAGCCGCCCGGCCGGCCGTCCGCGCCCAGGATGCGGTGGCAGGGCACGACCGGCGCGAAGGGGTTGTGGCCCAGGGCCTGGCCCACCGCCCGCGCCCTGCCCTTGCCGCCCAGCGCCTCGGCCAGTTCGCCGTAGGTGCGGGTCTGGCCAGGCGGGATCTGTCGCGCCAGCGCATAGACGCGACGGTGGAAATCCGGCACGCCGCGCTCGTCCAGCGGCAGCTCGCACAGGTCGCGCGGCTCGCCCGCCAGCAGGGCGCGGATGCCGTCGATGGCCTTCAACACCCAGTCGGGGGGCGGCACGGCATACGACGCGTCCGGGCAGCGCCGCAGCAGGTGGGCCCGCACGCCGCTGACGCTGCCGTCGACCTCGGGCAGCAGCACGCTGCGCAGGCCGGCCTCGCCCCAGGCCAGGCCGCAATGGCCGATGGCGGTGTCGAAGACGACGAGGCCGGTCATCCCAGGCTCCGGTTCAGGCGATCAAGCCGGCGATGGCAGCCGTCGGCCGCGCACGCCCAGCGTCACCAGCGTGAGCGTCAGCGACAGGTACAGCCCCGCCGCCATGCCCAGCACCATCGGCAGCGGCCGGCCGTCGTTGAACAGGCTGACCACCGCCATGCCCACCGCGCCGCCCAGCATCTGCAAGGTACCCATCAGGGCCGCCGCCGTGCCGGCGATGGCGCCGTGGTTCTCCAGCGCCAGCACCGCGGTGGTCGGAATCACCAGCCCCATGAAGGCGCTGGCCACGAAGTACAGGCCGATGAGCACGGCCAGCGAATCGCCCCCCGTCAGGTAGTGGGCCAGCATCAGGCTGATGGCGACGCTGGCGCCCACGACGCCCACGCGCACCAGCGGCACCAGGCCGAAGCGGGCCGACAGCCGGCCGTTGAGCTGCGCCGCGCCGAAAAAGGCCGCCGCGTTCACGCCGAAGGCGATGCTGTACTGCGTGGGCGTGAGGCCGTAGTGGCCGATCATCACGAAAGAGGACGTCGACAGGTAGATGAAGAAGCCCATCATCGCGAAGCCGCCGATGAAGACCAGGCCGAGGAAGTGCGCGTCCAGCAGCAGCCGGCCGTAGGCGCGCAGGGCGCTGCCCAGGCTGCTTTCCACGCGGGCCGAGGGCGGCCGCGTTTCTTCCAGGCTGAAGGCCAGCAGCGCCAGCCCGGCCACCGCAGCCACGGCGATGGCCCAGAAGACGGCACGCCAGCCCGCCACCGCGATCACGCCGCTGCCGGCCAGAGGCGCCAGGATGGGCGAGACGCTGAACACCAGCATCAGCAGCGACATCAGCCGCGCCGCATCGGGCCCGGTGTGCAGGTCGCGCACCACGGCGCGCGGGATCGCCATGCCCGCCGCCGCGCCCAGGCCCTGGACGAAGCGCAGCACGATCAGCGTGTGGATGTCGGTGGCCAGCGCGCAGCCCACGCTGGCCAGCGCGAACAGCGCCATGCCGAAGAACATGGGCGGCCGCCGGCCCACCATGTCCGACACCGGGCCGTAGAGCAACTGGCCGATGCCGATGGAGATGAAGAACACCGTCAGGCTCAGCTGCGCAGTGCCGAAGTCGGTGCCCAGCTGTTGGCCGATGGCCGGCAGCGCCGGGAGGTACATGTCGATGGCGAAGGGGCCGATGGCCGAGAGCAGGCCGAGGACGACGGCGATGCGGAGGAACCGGGGAGACGAAGACATAGGCGGCGCATTCTCCCGGCTTGGGCACGAGGCTGCCCGTCGACCCGGCTGCGGCCCCGGGCTGTCACGGGCATTGGGCCAGACCGGGGCCAGGCGCCAGCGGCAAGCCTGTCCAGCCAGATGACGGACAGGGCTGGAGGCGGCGCCCTTCCCTGCCCGCCGCAGCCGCCGCCTCAGAGCCGTCGCGCGCCCTCGGCGTCGAACAGGTGCACGCTTTCCGCGCCCCATTGCAGGTGCACCGCCTCGCCCACGCGGGCGCGCAGCGTGCCGGGCACGCGCACCGTCAGCAGTCCCAGCGGCGTGGCCACCTCGGCATAGGTCTCGGGACCGGTCGGCTCGATCAGCTCCAGCACGCCCTCCAGGCCGGCATCGGCGAAGACGACGTTCTCGGGCCGCAGGCCATAGAGCAGCCGCGTGCCGGCCGGCTGCGTTGCCAGCGCCGGGTGGCGCGACGGGTCGCAGGGCATGACCAGCCCGCCCGCCTCCACCCCGCCTTCGGCGCCCGTCGCGGCATCGATGAAGTTCATAGCGGGCGAGCCGATGAACTCCGCCACGAAGCGATTGGCCGGGCTGCCGTAGATCTGCTCGGGCGTGCCGAACTGCTGCACGATGCCGTCCTTCATCACCGCGATGCGGTCGCCCAGCGTCATGGCCTCGACCTGGTCGTGCGTGACGTAGACGGTGGTGGTCTTCGTGCGCTGGTGCAGACGCTTGATCTCGGCCCGCATCTCCACCCGCAGCTTGGCGTCCAGGTTGGACAGCGGCTCGTCGAAGAGGAAGAGCGCCGGGTCGCGCGCCAGCGCCCGGCCCATGGCGACGCGCTGGCGCTGGCCGCCCGAGAGCTGGCCGGGCTTGCGGCCCAGCAGCGCCTCCAGCTGCAGCATCTGCGCCACGCGCTGTACGGTGGCCTCGCGCTCGGCCTTGGGCACCTTGCGCAACTCCAGGCCGAAGGCGATGTTCTGCGCCACCGTCATGTTGGGGTACAGCGCATAGCTTTGGAACACCATGGCGATGTCGCGGTCCTTGCTGGGCAGGTTCGTGACCTCGCGCTCGCCGATGTGGACCGAGCCCGAGGTCGGCGCGTCCAGGCCCGCGATGATCGACAGCAGCGTGGACTTGCCGCAGCCCGAAGGGCCAACCAGGATCAGGAACTCGCCGGCCTCGATCTCCAGGTCGATGCCCTTGAGGATGTGCGTGTTGCCCGCGTAGGTCTTGTGCAGTTGGCGGATGCCGAGTGCGCCCATGGTGTTCATCCCTTCACCGCGCCGGCCGTCAGCCCGCGCACAAAATACTTGCCTGCCACCACGTAGACGAAGAGCGTCGGCAGCGCAGCGATCAGCGCCGCGGCCATGTCCACGTTGTATTCCTTGACCGAGCTGGTGGTGTTGGCCAGGTTGTTCAGGCCCACCGTCACCGGCTTGCTGTCGGCGCCGGAGAACACCACGCCGTAGAGGAAGTCGTTCCAGATCGCCGTGAACTGCCAGATGACCGTCACCACCAGGATGGGCACCGACAGCGGCAGAACGATGCGCCGGAATATCTGCCAGAAGCTGGCACCGTCGAGCATGGCCGCCTTGACCAGCTCGGGCGGCAGGCCCACGTAGTAGTTGCGGAAGAACAGCGTGGTGGTGGGCAGCCCGGCCAGCAGGTGCATGAGGATCAGCCCCCAGATGGAGCTGGCGATGCCCAGCCAGCCCAGCACCTGGCTCATGGGCAGCAGCACCACCTGCATGGGCATGAACACGCCGAAGAGCATCAGCGCGAACATCGTCTCGCTGCCGCGGAAGCGCCACTGCGCCAGCACGTAGCCGTTGAGCGCGCCCAGCAGCGTGGAGAGGGCCACGGCCGGCACCACCATCAGCACCGAGTTCATGAAGAAGGGCTGCAGGCCGCGGCAGTCGGTGCCGGTGCAGGCGGAGCTCCAGGCCTTGGTCCACGCCTCGAAGGTGGGATGCGTGGGCAGCGCCACCATGCTGGTGGCCCGCACCTGGTCCATGTCCTTGAAGGAGGTGACCAGCATCACGTACAGCGGCGCCAGGAAGTAGGCCGCGAAGAGCAGCAGCAGCGCCCAGAGGATGGTGCGGTGAACGACGCGCATGGGTGTGTCCTCAGCCCTTCTTGGTCCGCAGTTCGGAGTACAGGTACGGCACCACCACCGCCGCCACGGTGGCCAGCATGACGGTGGCGCTGGCCGCGCCCAGGCCGATCTGCCCGCGGGTGAAGGCCATGGCGTACATGAAGGTGGCCGGCAGGTCGGTGGCGAAGCCCGGGCCGCCCGCAGTGAGCGCCATCACCAGGTCGAAGCTCTTGATGGCCAGGTGGCTCACCACCAGCACGGTGCTGAAGAACACCGGCCGCAGGCTGGGGATGATGATGCGCCAGTAGATGCGCGGCAGGCTGGCACCGTCCACCTGCGCCGCCTTGATGATGGCGTCGTCGATGCCGCGCAGCGCCGCCAGGAAGAGCGCCATGACGAAGCCTGCGCTCTGCCACACACCTGCGATCACCACGCAGTAGATGGCGCGGTCGGGGTCGACCAGCCAGTCGAAGCTGAAGCCGGCGAAGCCCCAGGACTGCATCAGGTGCTCCAGCCCCATGCCGGGGTTGAGCATCCACTTCCAGGCCGTGCCGGTGACGATGGCCGAGATGGCCATGGGGTACAGGTATACCGTGCGCAGCACGCCCTCGGCGCGGATCTTCTGGTCGAGCAGGATGGCCAGCAGAAGGCCCAGCAAAGTGCTGCCGCCGATGAAGAGCACGCCGAAGATCAGCATGTTCGTCATCGCGACACGGAAGCGTTCGTTCTCCCACAGCGTGAGGTAGTGGTCCAGCCCGGCGAAGTCGTAGTTGGGCAGCAGCCGCGACTCCGACACCGACAGGTAGCCGTTCCAGGCGATCAGCCCGTAGATGAACAGGAAAGCCAGCACAAAGCTGGGCGCGATGACCAGCTTGGGCAGCCAGGGCGTGGGCAGGCGGGAAGGCGCGGACATGGGGGCTCCCTGGTCGGTCGATTGCGCGGCAGGCCCCGGCGCGCGCGGCGCCCGGAGGCCTTGCCCTTCATTCAGGCGTGCGGATGCCTCTCAGCGGGCCTTGGCCGCGGCCGCGATCTTGGCAACGGCGTCCTGCGCGCTCATCTTGTCGCTGTTCCAGTACTGGCTCACGGCGTCCTTCAAGGCGCCTTCTACGGCCGAGGGCACCGCCATGCTGTGCGCCGCGCTGGGCACCAGGGCGCCCGACTTGGCGGTGGCCGCGAAGTCCTTGGCCGAGAGCTTGGCGCAGTCGTCGAACTTGTCCATGGGCACGTCCAGCCGCACCGGGATCGAGCCCTTGGCCAGGCTGAAGGTCTCCTGGAAGGCCGGTGACATGATGGCCTCGGCCAGGTCGTTCTGGGCCTTGATGCGGTCGTCGCCCTTGACCTTGAACATGGCGAAGGAATCGATGTTGAAGGTGAAGGCCTGCGCGGTGCCCGGCGCGGCCATGCACAGGAAGTCGGTGCCCGGCTTCTTGCCCGCGGCCACGAATTCGCCCTTGGCCCAGTCGCCCATGAACTGCATGCCGGCCTCCCCCTTGATGACCATCGCGGTGGCCAGGTTCCAGTCGCGGCCGGATGCGGCCTTGTCGGTGTACGGCTTGATGCGCTTGAAGGTCTCGGCGGCCTTGATCATGGTGGGGCTCTTGAGCGCCTCCTGGTCCAGTTGCACCAGCGCCTTGCGGTAGAAGTCGGCGCCGCCCACGCCCAGCACCACCGTCTCGAAGGTGGTGAAGTCCTGCCAGGGCTGTCCGCCGTGGGCCACGGGCGTGATGCCGGCCTTCTGCAGCGCGTCGGCGGTGGCGAAGAACTCGTCCCAGGTGGTGGGCGCCTTGGCCTTCGCCTTCTTCAGCGCCTCGGGATTGATCCACAGCCAGTTCACGCGGTGCACGTTGACCGGCGCGGCCACGTAGTTGCCCTTGTATTTCATGATGGCGGCCACGGTGGGCGGCAGCGCGGCGTCCCACTTGTTGGCCTTGGCCACGCCGTCGATGCTGGTCAGCACGCCTTCTCGCGCCCATTCCTGGATGGCCGGGCCCTTGATCTGGGCGGCCGAGGGTGCGTTGCCCGACACCACGCGTGACTTCAGCACCGTCATGGCCGAATCGCCACCCCCGCCGGCCACCGCGAAGTCCTTCCAGGTGTCGCCCTTGGCCTGCAGCGTGGCCTTGAGCGCGGCCGCGGCCTTGGCCTCGCCGCCGCTGGTCCAGTAGTGCAGCACCTCGACCTCGCCGGCCTGGGCGGCACCGGCCAGCGCCAGCAATGCGGCCGCGGCGGCGGTGCGGGTGATGGAAGCAGTCGGATGGTTGCGCATGGCCAGGTCTCCTTAAGTCGCCCCGCGGGGCCGTTGAGTGGTCGGCGTCGTCGCCGCGGCCGGATTATTAAAGTCTCTTTAATTTATTAATCTAAGGTTAAACCCGAGGCCGAAGCGGCCCTGCTTCGTTAATCTAGTCGCCATGCACATCCTGCTTGCCGAAGACGACGCCCTGCTGGCCGACGGACTGGCGGCCCAGCTGAAGGGCGCCGGCTTCGCGGTGGAGCACGCGCCCAACGGCGCCGTGGCCGAATACCTGCTGGGCCGCCATGCCTTCGACCTCGCCATCCTCGACCTGGGCCTACCACTGCTGGACGGCCTGAGCCTGCTGCGCAAGGTGCGCACCGAGCAGCCGCTGCTGCCCATCGTCGTGCTCACCGCGCGCGACAGCCTGGAGGACCGCGTGAGCGGCCTGCAGGCCGGCGCCGACGACTATGTGACCAAGCCCTTCGACTTTCCCGAGCTGGAGGCGCGGCTGCATGCCCTGCTGCGCCGCACCCGCGCGCGCGGCAGCGGCCTGCAGGTCGGCGGAATGCTGCTGGACCGCGACAACCGCCGCGCTACCGTGGGCGGCGAGGCCATCGAGCTGAGCGGCCGTGAATGGACCATGCTGGAACTGCTGGCCGAGCGCGCTGGCGAGGTCGTGACCAAGGACGAGATCGTGCGTGCCTGGATGGGCGACGAGGGCGACAGTGCCGCCGTGGGCAATGCCGTGGAGGTCTACGTGCACAAGCTGCGGCGCAAGCTGGAGAAGCCGGGCCTGGTGATCCGCACGGTGCGCGGGCTGGGCTACCTGCTCGAAAGCCCGGCGCCGGGGCCGACTGCGGGCGCGCGTGGCTGAGTCGCCCTCCCCCGCGCCCGGCCGCTTCGCGCCCACCCTGCGCCGCCAGCTGCTGCTGTGGCTGCTGCTGCCCCAGCTGGTGTTGTGGCTGGCCGGCGGATTGGCGGCCTACCAGCTGGCGGAGCGCTACACCAATGCGGCTGTGGACGCGAGCCTGCTGCAGGCCTCGCGCGCCCTCGCCCGCCAGCTGCGCCCGCTGGACAACGGCCTGCTGATCGACTTTCCTCGCGCCGCGCAGGACGTGCTGGAAGCCGACCCCGACGACCGGCTGCACTACATGGTCAGCACGCCGCCCGGCGCCTTCATCCTGGGCAACCACCAGCTGCCGCTGCCGCCGGCCGCCGTGATGGCCCGGCCGCCCATTGGTCAGCCCTACTTCTACGATGCGCTGCTGCCGCCCGCCAACGACGAGGTCGGCACGCGCCAGCCGCTGCGCGTGGCCGCCCTCTTCCTGCGCCAGGGCGGCCGCGACGACCCCGACGCGGTGCTGCTGGTGCAGGTGGCGCGCAGCCGCACCAGCCGCGAGGAACTGGCGCGGGGCATCCTTTGGGACACGCTGCTGCCCCTGGCCGGCCTGATCCTGCTGATGACCACGGTGATCTGGCTGGGCATCCGTGCCGGCCTGGCGCCGCTGCTGCGCCTGCGCCGCGAAGTGGAAGGCCGCGCGCCCACCGACCTCGCCCCGATCCGCCTCGACGCCGCGCCGGGCGAGGTGCGCGCGCTGGTGATGGCAGTCAACGGCCTGCTGGCCGCAGTCCAGCACAACCTGGCGCAGCAGAAGCGCTTCATCAGCGATGCCGCGCACCAGATGCGCACGCCGCTGGCCGGCCTCAAGTCGCAGGCCGAAGTGGCGCTGGCCCTGGCCGGCGACGAGGCCCAGCGCGAGCGCCTGCGCCGCGTGCACGAGAGCGCCGACCGCAGCGCGCACCTGGTCAACCAGCTGCTCACCCTGGCGCGCGCCGAGCCCGACACCGCCGCAGCCCGGGGCTCGCCGGTGGACCTGCGGGCGCTGGCGCAGGAGCTCACCGCCACGCTGGTGCCGCGGGCGCTGCGCGAGGGCATCGACCTGGGCTTTGCGCCCGTGGAGGAAGAAGGAAGCCCGGTGGATGAGATCGCGGCAAATGCTTCCGACGCCGCCGGCAATGGCGATGCCAATGCCGACGAAACGATGGACTCCGCCGCAATCGCCGCGCCCGCCGCGGCGTCACCTCTCATCGTCGTCGGCCATGCCTGGCTGCTGCGCGAGGCCCTCAGCAACCTGATCGACAACGCCCTGCGCTACGCCGGACGTGGCGCGGTCGTGACGGTGGATGTTCAGCGCGAGGGCGACGAGGCCGTGCTGAGCGTCACCGACGACGGCCCGGGCATCGCGCCCGAGGACCTGCCACGCGTCTTCGAGCGCTTCGTGCGCGCCACCGACCAGGGCAACGGCTGCGGCCTGGGCCTGCCGATCGTGAAGGAGATCGTGGAGCGCCAGGGTGGGCGCGTGACGCTGGCGCCGGTCCAGCCGCGCGGGCTGTGCGCCCGCACCCATCTGCCGCTTGCGCCGACAACCTGAAACCTCGCGCCGCGGCCAATGCCGGCCGATCGTTCAAGAACCGTTCGGGCTGAGCCTGTCGAAGCCGGGGCACAAGCCCTTCGCCCCGCTCAGAGCGACAGCGTCGAGTGACCAGGATTGCGCGCAAAGACAGCGCTCAGGCCGCAGGCACCGGCACCCGGTCCGCCCCCTCGAAATCCGCATGCGCCGCCAGGAAGTCCAGTACCGCCCGCACCCGCGCCGGCAGCCGCCCGGGCCGGCCCAGGTAGACGGCATGCAGCGGCTCCAGCTCGTGCGGATTGAAGGCCTCCATCACCGGCACCAAGCGCCCGGCGCGCAAGTCGGGCAGCACGTGATAGATGGACAGACGCGCCAGCCCCACGCCTTCCAGCGCCAGCAAGCGCAGCGCCGCACCGTCGCTGGCGCGGGCGGTGCCCACCACCGGCATGGCGACCGCACGGCCATCGACGACCAGCGGCCAGTCGGGCACGTTGCGGCGGTAGGTGGAGCCCAGGCGGTTGTGGCGCGCGAGTTCCTCCACCGTGGTGGGCATGCCGTGCAGCGCCAGGTAGTCAGGTGAGCCGACGATGGCCTGCGCCGTGTGGCCCAGCAGCCGGCCCACCAGATCCGAAGGCGGCAGCTTGCCCCAGCGGATCGCGATGTCGCAGCGTTCCTCCATCAGGTCGACCACGCGGTCGGTCAGCAACACGTCCACCTGCAGCTCCGGATAGGCCTCCAGCAGCCGCGGCACCAGCGGCAGCAGCAGCCGATGCCCGAAGGGAATGCTGGCGTTGATACTGACCCGCCCCCGCGGTGCCGCGCCGGCGCCCACGCAGCGCTCGGCCTCGTCCAGGTCGGCCAGCACACGCAGGCCGCGCTCGTAGAAGAGCTGCCCTTCGGCCGTGAGCTGCAGCTTGCGGGTGGAGCGGTGCACCAGTTGCACCGAGAGGCGCGCTTCCAGCCGCGCCACCAGCTTGCTGATGGCCGAGGGCGTCAGGCCCAGGTGCCGGGCTGCGGCCGAGAAGCCGCCCCGGTCCACCACCTGCACGAAGGCCTCCAGTTCGCCAGCGCGGTTGACCTCGACCCGCGCGTGAGCCGATTTGTGAATTGGCTTCACAGCTGCTTGTCCAGAGAGCGTCCTAGTCATCGTGACGCGATCAGACCACAGTCACGGCCATCATGCCTCTCGCACTTCTTGCCCTCACCGCCGGCGCCTTTGGCATCGGCACCACCGAATTCGTCATCATGGGCCTGCTGCAGCAGGTCGCGGCCGACCTGCACGTGTCCATCACGGCGGCCGGCCTGCTCATTTCCGGCTATGCGCTGGGCGTCGCCGTGGGCGCGCCGGTGCTCACGCTGGCCACGCGGCGCCTGCCGCGACGCACGGTGCTGATCGCGCTGATGGGCGTGTTCACCGCCGGCAACATCGCCTGCGCCCTGGCGCCGGACTACGCCACGCTGATGGCCGCCCGGGTGCTCACCTCGCTGGCGCACGGCACCTTCTTCGGCGTCGGCGCCGTGGTGGCGGCCGGCTTGGTGGCGCCCGAACGGCGCGCCTCCGCCATCGCGCTGATGTTCACCGGCCTCACGGCCGCCACGCTGCTGGGCGTGCCGGCCGGCGCCTGGATCGGGCTGCAATGGGGCTGGCGCGCCACGTTCTGGGCCGTGGCCGTGGTCGGCGTGGTCGCGCTCGCGGTGCTGATGCGCTTCGTGCCGCGGCAGGTGCAGGCCGAGGCGCCCGCCACGCTGGCCGAGGAGCTGTCGGTGCTGGCCCGGCCGCAGGTGTGGCTGAGCCTGGCCATCACCATCCTGGGCTTCGGCGGCGTGTTCGCCTTCTACACCTACGTGCAGCCGGTGCTGACGCAGGTGACCGGACTTTCCGTCGCGGCC
The DNA here is from genome assembly GCF_056314265.1 of Pseudacidovorax sp. DMC4. Taxonomy (NCBI): domain Bacteria; kingdom Pseudomonadati; phylum Pseudomonadota; class Betaproteobacteria; order Burkholderiales; family Comamonadaceae; genus Pseudacidovorax; species Pseudacidovorax sp. DMC4. Next base: position 419,625 of record NZ_JBQUYR010000001.1, read on the forward strand.
GTGTCGCCGCTGCTGCTGGTCTTCGGCGGCGGGCTGGCGGTGGGCAACATCCTCGGCGGCCGGCTGGCCGACCGGGCGCCGATGCCGGCCGTGATCGGCACCCTGGTCGCGCTGGCCGTGGTGCTGGCGCTGGCCCCGCTCGCCATGCCGCATCGGGTAACGGCGGCGGTCTTCCTGGCCGCCCTCGGCGTGGCTGCCTTCGCCACCGCCGCGCCGCTGCAGGCCCGCATGCTGGAGCAGGCGGCCGGCGCGGGTCAGAACCTCGCGTCCAGCCTGAACATCGCCGCCTTCAATCTGGGCAACGCCCTGGGCGCGTGGGTGGGCGGCGCTGTCATCGACCACGGGCCCGGGCTGCAGGGCCTCGGTCCCGCAGCCGCCGGGCTCACGCTGGCCGGGCTGGCGCTGGCGCTGGTCAGCCGGGCGATGCAGCGTCGTCGCCTGTCCGCCGACACGCCTTCCGCGCCGCGCCGCTGCAACGCTTGACCTTCACATCCAAGGAGAAACCACCATGGAACACCGACTGCTTGGCCGCTCCGGCTTCCGCGTCCCCGTGCTCGGCTTTGGCGCCGGCACCTTCGGCGGGCAAGGGCCGCTCTTCAGCGCCTGGGGCCGCACCGACGTGGACGAGGCCCGCGAGATGATCGCCATCTGCCTGGAGGCCGGCGTGTCGCTCTTCGACACGGCCGACGTCTACTCCGACGGGGCCTCCGAACGCGTGCTGGGTGAGGCGCTGCAGGGCCGGCGGCACGAGGCCATTCTGTCGACCAAGCTCACGCTGCCCGCCGGGCCCGGGCCCAACGACCGGGGCTGGTCGCGCCATCACCTGATCAACGGCGTGGACGCCGCGCTGCGCCGCCTGCGCACCGAACACATCGACATCCTGCAACTGCATGCCTTCGACGCCGCCACGTCCGTCGAGCAGATGCTGCGCACGCTGGACGACCTGGTGCGCAGCGGCAAGGTGCGCAGCATCGGCGCCTCCAACTTCGCGGGCTGGCAGCTGATGAAGGCACTGGCCGCGGCCGACCGGCTCGGCACGGAGCGCTTCGTCGCCAACCAGACGTACTACTCGCTGGTGGGCCGCGACTACGAATGGGAGCTGATGCCGCTGGGCATCGACCAGGGCCTCGGCGCCATCGTCTGGAGTCCGCTGGGCTGGGGCCGGCTCACGGGCCGCATCCGCCGCGGCCAGCCGCTGCCCGAAGGCAGCCGCCTGCACCAGACGGCCGGCTTCGCGCCGCCGGTGGAGGACGAGCGCCTGTTCCGCGTGGTCGAGGCCATGGACACCGTGGCCGAGGAAACGGGCCGCACCCTGCCCCAGATCGCCATCAACTGGCTGCTGCAGCGGCCCACGGTGAGCAGCGTGCTCATCGGCGCGCGCGACGCGACGCAACTGCGCCAGAACCTCGGCGCCATCGGCTGGCAGCTGAGCGCCGCGCAGATGGCCCGCCTGGACGCCGCCAGCGCCGTAACGCCACCCTATCCCTACTACCCGTACTGGAACGGCCAGTTCACCGAACTGGCACCGCCAGCCGTGCCGCGGGGTTGAGGCCAGGCGCGCGCAGCGACCTCGGCCTTGCTCGCCTGCAAGCGAGCCCTCCGCCGAAGGCAGTCCCGCTCAACCGCCGCGCAGTTGCGCCTTCAACTGCGCCCCCACCTCCGGCCGCTCCAGGAAGGGATCGGCCGGGTTCTGGATGGCGACGATGTTCTCCATGCGGCTCTTCACGTTGCCCAGGGCCTTGGCGCCCGTGTGGCTGAAGACATAGAACTGGTTGTCGCTGATGGCCTGGAAGACCTTGTGCGCCACTTCGGCCGCCGTGACCTTGCCGCTGGTGACGGCCTTCTCGGTCATCGCCTGGCCGATGAGCTGGCTCTTGGTCAGCTGGCCTTGCGCGAGCGAGCCGCCGGGCCGGTTGCGCTCGCTGTGGGTGATGCCGGTGGGCACGAAGTACGGGCACAGCAGGCTGGCGCCCACCTGGTCGGTCACCAGGCGCAGGTCCTGGTACATCGTTTCGGTCAGGCTCACCACCGCGGCCTTGGCGGCGTTGTAGATGCCCATGTTGGGCGGCGTCAGCAGCCCGGCCATGCTGGCCGTGTTGGTGATGTGGCCGCGGTAGGCCGGATCCTTCTCGGCGGCCTCCAGCATCATGGGCACGAACAGGCGCACACCGTGCACCACGCCCCACAGGTCCACGCCCAGCACCCACTCCCAGTCGGCCACGGTGTTCTCCCACACCAGGCCGCCGGCGCCCACGCCCGCGTTGTTGAAGACGAAATGCGGCGCGCCGAAGCGCTCCTTCACCGCGGCGGCCAGCGCCTCCATTTCGCTGGCGCTGGAGACGTCCACCTTGCGCGCCATCACCTGCACGCCGGCGGCCTTCATCTCGGCCTCGGCCTTGTCGAGTGCATCCTGCTGCACGTCGACCAGCACGAGGTTCATGCCGCGCGCGGCACCGATGCGCGCGCACTCGAGGCCGAAGCCGGAAGCGGCGCCGGTCAGCACCGCGGTCTTGCCGTGGAAGTCCTGGATCATGGAAGTCGGTCCTTTTGCCGTTGTCTCTGAATGCGGATGAAAGCCGCTGTGCGAGCGATTGGAGCGCCCGCGGTGCCGGCGGGCTGTCCTGCAGGCGACGTTGACAGACTGGTCGCCAACCGCCCTGGTTGCGGTCAGCCCGCGTCCGCCGCCTTCAGCACATAACCCGTACGCGGAAAGTGCACGTGCAGTGCGCCCGCGCGCTCATCCTCGCGTGCCAGCGTGAAGTGCGTGCGGGTGGCCGCCACGAGCGTACCGGCGGTTTCTTCCAGGCCGAAGCTTTCGGCACGGATCGTCACCGCGCTGCCCAGCGGGATGCCGTGGTCGTCCTGGAAGGTGCTGTCGGTCAGCAGGGTCTTGGGTGCGGCGGCCTTGGCGATGGCCAGCGCATCGGCCGAGCTGATCTTCTCGAAACTGCCGTGGCCGATGGCCTTGATGCGGTCCATCCAGTCGACCACCGCCGGCGTGAGCTGAAGGATGGACTTCACGGCATTCACGCGGCTGGTGTACCAGAGCGGGTGATAGGCCGCGAAGTCGGCGATGCACGGCACCTCGCCCAGCAGGTGGCTGCGGTCGTCCAGCATGTCGGACAGGCGCCGCAGGTAGTTTTTGTACGCCGCAGCCGCATCGGCCGGCCGGATGCGCGTCATGTTGCCCGCGCTCATCTTGCCGCGGTCCTCGCCGAAGACCTTTGCCGCTTCGGCCGGGAGGTTTGCAAAAAGTTCGGCCGCGCCTTTGGGCTGAAGGTTCCAGGCCATGGCGGCCCAGAACAGCGTGCTGTCGGCCCATTGAGCCACGATGCGGGCCAGGCCCTTCTCGGGCTCCGGGTAGAGCGTGGGTTCCGGATGCAGGTGTTCGAGCACATCGGCGATGAGAGCAGTATCGCAATACACGTCGGCCCCCACCTGAAGCACCGGCGTGCGGCGGTAGCCGCCGGTCAGCGCCACAAGGTCAGGCTTTGGCATGACCGAGGGAATGATGACCGATTTCCAGGCCAGCTTCTTGTGGCCGAGCAGCAGGCGCACCTTCTCCGAGAAGGGTGAGGCGGCGTAGTGGTGCAGGATGATGTCTGCCATGGAGACTCCGGAAAAGGCGGCGGCATGGCGCCGGATTCAGCGGCGCAGGCCGCTGCGTGGGTCGGATGCGAAGAACGGTGGGCCGGACCGGCGATGCGGCCCGGCAAAGGGCCCGCTCAGCGCGGCATGGCCCGGGCCAGGATGGCATCGAAATCGGCGCCCTCGCCCAGTGTGCCGAAAGTCTGGCCCCAGTCGCCACCGATGCGCGAGGCACAGAAGGCTTCGTGCACCGCGGCGGGTGCCGTCTGCACCAGCAGGGCCGCCTGCACGGCGAGCGCCACGTCCTGCGCCAGGCGACGGGCCTGCGTCTCGGTGGCCATGGCCTCCACGCGCATGGGCAGGGCGTCCATCAGCCGGTCGAGCGCGGGATGCGCGCCGCGGGCGGGAGCGAGTTCCTCGGCCAGCGCGGCGGCGATGTCGCCCTTGCGCAGGGCGCGCAGCAGGTCGATGGCCATGATGTTGCCGGCGCCCTCCCAGATGGAGTTGACCGGCATCTCGCGGTAGATGCGGGCCAGTACGCCTTCGCCGCCCTCCTCCACGTAGCCGTTGCCGCCCAGGCATTCCATCGCTTCCTGCGCCAGCGCGGCGCCGCGCTTGCAGATCCAGAACTTGGCGATGGGCGTGAGCACGCGGGCCAGCAGGCGCTCGCGCGGATCCTGCGTGCGGTCGAAGGCGCGCGCGAGGCGGATCGACAGGGCCACGGCCGCTTCGCTCTCGAGCGCCATGTCGGCCAGCACGTTCTTCATCAACGGTTGCTCGATCAGCGGCCGGCCGAAGGCGCTGCGCTGCGCCGTGTGGTTGAGGGCCTGCGCCAGCGCCTGCCGCATCAGGCCGCTGGTGCCCAGCGAGCAGTCGAGCCGAGTCATGGTGCCCATCTCGAGGATCTGCGGCACGCCTCGGCCTTCCTCGCCCACCAGCCAGGCCGTGGCGCCGTGGAACTCGACCTCGGAACTGGCATTGGCCTTGTTGCCCAGCTTGTCCTTCAGGCGCTGGATGCGCAGTGCGTTGCGCGTGCCATCCGGCAGCACCCGCGGCAGGAAGAAGCAGGTCAGCCCGGCCGGCGCCTGCGCCAGCACCAGGAACGCATCGCACATGGGCGCCGAGAAGAACCACTTGTGGCCGGTCAGCACATAGCGCTCGCCCCAGGCATCGGCGCCGTCGCGCACCGCCTGCGTGGTGTTGGCCCGCACGTCCGAGCCACCCTGCTTCTCGGTCATGCCCATGCCCATGGTCACGCCCGGCTTGTCGCGCCAGACGGCCAACTGCGGGTCGTACCAGCGGCTCTGAAGCTTGGCCGCCCAGTCGGCGTAGATGGCGGAATTGCCGCGCAGGCCGGGCGTGGCCGCATAGGTCATGGAGATGGGGCAGAGCATCGAAGGCTCCAGCTCGGTGAAGAGCATGAAGCCGGCGGCGCGCTGCACGTGCGGCGAGCGGCCTGCGCCGGCCGATGCCGGATCGCCCGCCTCCGCCCACGGCGTGCCGTGCAGCCCCGCGCCCACGGCGGCCGTCATCAGCGCGTGGTAGCTGGGATGGAACTCCACCTCGTCGATGCGCCGCCCGAAGCGGTCGTGCGTGTGCAGCACCGGCGTGTGCACATTGGCCAGGCGCGCATGCTGCTGCATCTGCGCCGTGCCCACCTCGCGACCCAGCGCCAGCAGGGGCGCCAGTTCCAACGCCGGCGCGTTGAAGCGCAAGGCGTCCTGCAACGCGCGGTTGGTGGCGAACAGGTCGTAGTCCACCAGCGGTTCAGGCTGGTTGAAGACCTCGTGCGTGACAAAGGGGTTCATGCCTGCCTCCTGGCCTCGGTGCCGGTTGCGGTGCCCGGCGCTCCGGCCGGGCGGGATCAGCACGTCAGATCAGACCAGCTTGACCAGCTGCTTGCCAAAGTTCTTGCCCTTGAGCAGGCCCAGGAAGGCCTCGGGCGCCTTCTCGATGCCTTCGGCGACAGACTCGCGCGGGCGCAGCTTGCCGGTGGCCACCAGTGTGCCCAGCTCCTTGAGCGCCTCGGGCCACACCTCCATGTGCTCGCTGACGATGAAGCCTTCGAGCTTCACGCGGTTGATCAGCAGCAGCGTGGGGTTCTGGATGGGCAGCGGCTGGCCGTCGTAGCCGGCGATCATGCCGCACAGTGCGATGCGGGCAAAGGCGTTCAGGCGCAGCAGCACCGCGTCGAGGATGTAGCCGCCCACGTTCTCGAAGTAGCCGTCGATGCCGTCGGGGCAGGCTTCCTTGAGCGCGGCGCTCATGCTCTTGACGTCGGGGTGCTGCCGGTAGTCGATGCAGGCGTCGAAGCCCAGCTCGTCGGTCACGTACTTGCACTTGTCCGGACCGCCCGCGATGCCGACCACGCGGCAGCCACGGGCCTTGGCCAGCGCGCCGAAGGCGCTGCCGACGGCGCCGCTTGCGGCCGTGACGACCAGCGTCTCGCCCGCCTTGGGCGCGATGATCTTGACCAGGCCGTACCAGGCCGTCACACCGGGCATGCCCACCGCGCCCAGGTAGTGCGACAGCGGCACATGCGTGGTGTCGACCTTGCGCAGCACGCCGGGCTGGTTGGCGTCGACCACGCCGTATTCCTGCCAGCCGCCGAAGCCGACCACCTTGTCGCCGACGGCGAATTTGGGATGGCGGCTCTCGACCACCTCGCCCACCGTGCCGCCCTGGAAGGTCTGGCCCAGGGGCTGCGAGGCGGCATAGCTCTTGGAGTCGTTCATGCGGCCGCGCATGTACGGGTCCAGGCTGAGGTAGTGGTGGCGCACCAGCACCTGGCCGTCGGCCAGAGCCGGCGTCTCGCCCACGACGAGCTTGAAGTTCGACAGCTCGGCCTCGCCGGTCGGGCGGTTGTCCAGATGGATCTGCTTGTTCTGCGGCATGGTTGGCTCTCTCTGTCAGTCGGTGGAAAGGGGTTTGAGGTCATGCACGCCCCGGCCATCGACCGGCAGACGCTTGACGTACTTGAAGGTGCCGGTAGCGTGCGTGCACAGCCGGCCGGCTGCGTCGACGATGCGCGCCTCAGTGAAGGCCATGGTGGCCGTGCGGTGCATCAGGCGGCCATAGGCCACCAGCGGTCCGCGGGCGGGCTGCATGAAGCTGGTCTTCATCTCGATGGTGACAACGCCGATCTCCCGCTGCACGCTGCGTGCGGCGGTGGCCATGGTCACGTCGAGCAGCGTCATGCAGGCGCCGCCGTGCGCCACCTGGAAGCTGTTGAGGTGCTCATCGGCCGGCGTGTAGTGCAACTCCGATTCCCCGCCCTCGAAGCGGTGCATCGTGAAGCCCAGGTGGTGGACGAAGGGAATGTCGACGCCGAAGGAAATGTTCATGGTCTGGAAGGCTGCCGCACGAGGCGGCGCGGGTTCGATGGAAAGGCGGGCTCAGGCCGCGCCCAGCACGACACTGGTGCCGCCATCCACCGCCATCCACTGGCCGGTGATGTGCTTGCCCGCGTCGCTGGCGTACAGCAGCGTGATGCCCTTGAGGTCTTCATCATCGCCCAGGCGATTGAGCGGCGCGGCGGCCTTCATGTTGTCCTCGCCCAGCTGGTCGATCAGCCCCGAGGCCATCTTGGTGCGGAAGAAGCCCGGACAGATGGCATTGACGTTGATGCCATGGCGGCCCCACTCGGCGGCCAGCGTGCGGGTGAAGCCGATCACCGCGGTCTTGGAGGTGTTGTAGGCCAGGGTCTTCATGCCGATCGGATTGCCGTTGAGGCCCGCGATGGAGGCGATGTTGATGATGCGCCCGGTCTTCTTGGGGATCATGTAGCCATTGGCGATCTGCTGGCTCAGGATGAAGTAGCCGCGGACGTTGAGGTTCATCACCTTGTCCCAGGCAGCCACCGGATGCTCCTCGGCCGGGGCACCCCAGCTGGCGCCGGCGTTGTTGACCAGGATGTCCACGGCGCCCATGCGCTCCAGCGTCTCGTCGGCCAGGCGGCGGGTGTCCTCTTCCTTGCTGCAGTCGGCAGCGATCCAGCGCGCATCGATGCCGGCCGCCTGCAGCTCGGCCGCGGCCTGCTCCAGGTCCTCGGCCTTGCGCGAACTGAGCATGACCCGCGCGCCGGCCTCGCCCAGCGCATGGGCCATCTGCAGGCCCAGGCCGCGGGAGCCGCCGGTGATCAGGGCGACCTTGCCCTTGAGGTCGAACAGTTGCTGGACGGTGCGTGCGGTCATGGGTGAAAGGTCTCCAGAATTAGGGCCGCGGACGGCCTCAGGGCTTGATGCGGGAACGGATGTAGATCAGCACCACGCCGGCCAGCACGGCCACGCCGCCCGGCACGCCGATGGACCAGCCCAGCGGCTCGTCCTGGCGGGCGGTGGCGATGCCCAACACCACCGTGAACAGGCCGGCATAGATCAGGATCCAGCTCAGCTTCTCGGTCCAGTGGCGTTGCTTGGGCGGGCGGACGGGTGCTTGGGAGGTCATCAGAAGGCGTCTTCGGGAAGGTCTGCGCAGACCGGTTCGCGGCTCTCGACCACGTTGAGCCAGGCGCCGATCTTGGGCAGTTCGTAGCGGAAGAAGTAGGTCGCGGCGCCGAGGCGGCCGGTGGTCGACACCGAGGTCGCGCCATTGTCCTTCTCGATGGCCTTGTCAGCGACATCCAGCCACATCCACGCCAGGACCATGTGGCCGAAGGCCTGCATGTAGGGCACGGCGTTGACCAGCGCCTCGGCCGGGTTGCCGGTGGACCAGGCGGCCTGGATGGCGGCGGTGACGCGGCCGAAGGCCTGGCCCAGCGCATCGGCAAAGCCGGCGAGCTCGGGCCGGGCCGCGGCGCGGCCGATGGTGGCCTGCACGCGGGCGCCCAGCAGTTGCAGGCCCTTGCCGCCTTCCATCAGCACCTTGCGGCCCAGCAGGTCGGCGGCCTGAATGCCGTGCGTGCCCTCGTGGATCATGTTCAGGCGGTTGTCGCGCCAATACTGCTCCACCGGGAAGTCGCGCGTGTAGCCATAGCCGCCGTGGATCTGGATGGCCAGCGAATTGGCCTCCAGACACCATTCGCTGGGCCAGCTCTTGGCGATGGGCGTCAGCACTTCCAGCAGCAGGCGGGCGTCGTCCGCGGCCTCGGGCCTGCCGGTCTTCTGCTCGTCCACCAGGCGCGCGCAGTACAGCTGCAGCGCCAGCGCGCCTTCGCAGTACGCCTTCTGCGCCAGCAGCATGCGGCGCACGTCGGCGTGCTCGATGATGCGCACCTGGGGCCGGGTCGCGTCCTTGCCGGCGGGGCCCACGGGCCGGCCCTGCGGCCGGTTCTTGGCATAGTCCAGCGAAGCGTGATAACCCGCCATGCCGAGCATGACAGCGGCCGTGCCGACGCCGATGCGGGCCTCGTTCATCATGTGGAACATGCAGGCCAGGCCCTGTCCCGGCTTCCCGACCAGGTAGCCCACCGCGCCGGCGTTGCCGCCGACGGGGTACTTGCCTTCGCCGAAGTTCAGCAACGTGTTGGTGGTGCCGCGCCAGCCCAGCTTGTGGTTGAGGCCGGCCAGCGCCACGTCGTTGCGCTCGCCGGTCAGCCTGCCCTCGGTGTCCACCATCTTCTTGGGGACGATGAAGAGCGAGATGCCCTTGACGCCGGGGATCAGCTTGCCCTCGGCATCGGGGATCTTCGCCAGCACGATGTGGACGATGTTCTCGGTCAGCTCATGGTCGCCGGCGGAGATCCACATCTTGTTGCCCTTGAGCCGGTAGCGCGGGCCGAGCGGATCGTTCTCGAAGCCCTCGCCGTCCGGCACCGCCCGCGTGGCCACGTCCGACAGCGAAGAACCGGCCTGCGGCTCCGACAGGCACATGGTGCCGGCCCAGCGGCCCGAGAACTCGTTGAGCGCGAACACCTGCTTCTGCATCTCGGTGCCATGCACCATCAGCAGGTTGGCATTGCCGCTGGTCAGCATGTTCGAGCCGATGCTCACCGAGGCCATGGCGAAGAAGGAGTTGGCCGCCGCCTGCACCGTATAGGGCAGCTGCATGCCGCCGATGTCGTAGTCCTGCGCGGCGGCCATCATGCCGCTCTCGACGAAAGCCGCATGGGCCTCGTGCGTGGCGCGGGGCAGGATCACCTTCTCGCCGTCGAAATGCGGCTCCTCCACGTCCACCGTGCGATTGGCCGGCGCGTACTTCTCGCGGGCGATGCGCTCGCAGGTGTCCAGCACGGCATCGAAGGTCTCGCGCGAATGGTCGGCGAAGCGCTGACGCTCGTTCAGGCGCTCGGCATGGAGCCAGTCGTACAGCAGGAAGTCGAGGGTGTCGCGATAGCTCATGGTTGTCTCGTCGTGAAGAAGACCGCGCCCGTGCTTGACGCGGGTTTGGCGCAGTAGCGGCCTGGACGCCTTGTGTTCAGCCCTGCGCCGAAATCAGGGCCATCGTGCCAGCCGCCTTGACGGCCAGCGTGCGCTGCCCATCGGCTGCGACGGCGTAAACCTCAGCCTCGGCGAAGCTCAGCTGACGCCCCGCACGCAGCACCCAGGCCTCGCACTCCAGGCGCACACCGCGGGCGCCTCGCAGGAGGGTGGTCTTGAACTCAGCGGTGACGATCCAGAAACCGTCGGGCGCCATGGTCTGTGCCGCAGCCCCCATGGTGTGGTCCGCAATGGAGGCCATCACACCCGCATGCACCACGCCCGTGTGCTGCAGGTGGCGCGGCGCGAGCGTGAGCGCCGTGCGCACCCGCCCTGCTTCGCCGCCCGTGGCCTGCACGCCCAGGTCGGCCATGAAGGGCGCACTGGCGAAGAAGCCCTGCAGCGTGGGCAGATCGACCTTCATCGCCATGCCTTCGGTACGCGTCCGCTGAGGATCAGAGAACCTCGAACACGCCGGCAGCACCCATGCCGCCGCCGATGCACATGGTCACCACCACCTTCTTGGCACCGCGGCGCTTGCCTTCGATCAGCGCATGGCCGGTCAGGCGCTGGCCGCTCACGCCGTAGGGATGCCCCACCGCGATGGCGCCGCCGTTGACGTTCAGGCGGTCGTCCGGCAGGCCGAGCTTGTCGCGGCAGTACAGCACCTGCACGGCGAAGGCCTCGTTCAGCTCCCACAGGTCGATGTCATTGACCGTCAGGCCCAGCTTCTTGAGCACCTTCGGGATGGCGAAGACCGGGCCGATGCCCATCTCGTCGGGCTCGCAGCCGGCCACCGAGAAGCCCAGGAAGCGGCCCAGGGGTTTGAGGCCCTTGCGCTCGGCATAGGCTTCGTCAACCACCACGCAGGCGCCGCCGCCATCGGAGAACTGGCTGGCATTGCCGGCCGAGATCAGGCCGCCGGGGATGGCCGGGCGGATGCCGCTGATGCCTTCCTTGGTGGTGCCGGGGCGGATGCCTTCGTCGTTCTCGACGGTGACTTCCTTGGTGATCAGGCCCAGCTGGCCGTCGGCCACGCCGGCGAGCACGGTGATGGGGGCGATCTCGTCCTTGAACTTGCCGGCTTCCAGCGCGGCGGTGGCGCGCTGCTGGCTGCGCGCGCCGTACTCGTCCATGGCCTCGCGACCGATGTTGTAGCGCTTGGCCACCTGCTCGGCGGTCTGCAGCATGTTCCAGTAGATCTCGGGCTTGTTCTTCACCAGCCAGGGATCCGTCAGCATGTGCTTGTTGGCCTCGTTCTGCACGCAGGAGATGCTCTCCACGCCGCCGGCCACGTACACCTCGCCCTCGCCCGCGATGATGCGCTGGGCGGCGGTGGCGATGGTCTGCAGGCCCGAGGAGCAGAAGCGGTTGATGGTCATGCCCGAGGTGGTGATGGGCAGGCCGGCGCGCAGGGCGATCTGGCGCGCGATGTTGCTGCCGGTGGCGCCTTCGGGCGTGGCGCAGCCCATGATGACGTCGTCGACCTCGGCGCCATCGATGCCGGCGCGCTGCACCGCGTGCTGCACGGCATGGCCGCCCAGCGTGGCGCCGTGGGTCATGTTGAAGGCACCCTTCCAGCTCTTGGCGAGCGGCGTACGGGCGGTGGAAACGATCACGGCGCGGGTCATGGTGTCTTCCTTTGAATGGAGGCGGAAACGGAAGCGGGCTGCGACGCGTTGCGCAGCAGCTGCTGGTAGAAGCCGATCATGTCGCCGTAGGCGGCGATGCTCAGGCGTTCGTTGGTGCCGTGGAAGCGAGGCAGGTCCTCGTTGTTCACACGGATGGGCGAGAAGCGGTAGACCGCCTTCGAGATGCCCGTGAAATGGCGCGAGTCGGTGGCGGCGGTCATCAGGCCGGGAGCCACCACCGCATCGGGAAAGCGCTCGCGGATGCTGCGCTCGATGAGCGCGTAGCCCGTGCTGTCGGTGGGCGAGACCGGCGACGGCTCGGCGTTGCCGGGATAGGCCTTGATCTGGATGTCGTCGTCGGCCAGCGCCTTCTTCAGGTGGGCCTGCACGCTTTCCAGCGTGTCGCCGGGCAGCACGCGGAAGTTGACGGCGGCCTCGGCGCGACCGGGCAGCACGTTGTCCTTGTTGCCGGCACGCACGATGGTCAGTGCGGTGGTGGTGCGCAGCATGGCGTTGCTGCTGGGGCTCTTTTCGAGCTGGCCGCGCACCAGCGGCTCGGTGAGCCACAGGTTGGAGAGCATCACACGATTGAGCGGGCTCATCTCCGGTGCCAGAGTGCCGAACATCTGGCCTGCCACGCCGCGGATGCCGCCCGGCATGGGCGCCGCTTCGAGCCGCGCCAGCGCCGCGCTCATGCGGCCGATGGCGCTGTGTGCGGGCGGCATGGAGGAATGGCCAGGCGAGGTGTCGAGCGTGAGGAAGAAGGTGCCATAACCCTTCTCCGCCAGGCCGATCAGCGCCGCCGGCTTCGACAGGCCGGGCAGCACGCCGTCGAGCACCAGCAGGCCCTCGTCGAGCACCCACTCCAGCTCGACGCCGCGCGACTGCAGCAGCTCGGCGATGGGCTTGGCGCCGCGCAGACCGCTGACTTCCTCGTCGTCGCCCATCACGAAATAGAGGGTCTGGCGCGGCTGGAAGCCGGCGGCCAGCAGCGACTCCACAGCCTCCAGCTGGGCGAGCAGGTTGCCCTTGTCGTCCATGGTGCCGCGGCCCCAGATGAAGCCGTCCTTCACCTCGCCAGCGAAGGGATCGACGCTCCAGGCACGCTCGGTGCCGGGCGCGATGGGCACCACGTCCTGGTGCGCCATCAGCGCCGCCGGCATGGCCTTGGGGTCACGCCCTTCCCAGGTGAAGAGCAGCGCATGCCGGCCCACCACCTCCTTGCGCAGCGCACCGTGCACGCGCGGGAACTGCTGGGCCAGGTATGCCTGGAACTTGTCGAACTCAGCGCTGGACTCGCCGGAGCCGTCCATCGCCGAGATGGTGCGAAAGCGGACCGCGCCGGCCAGCCGCTGCGCCGCCGAAGCGAGGTCGACGTCCGCCTTCGGCGCGGGCGCCACGGCAATCTGCCGCGAGCCCTGGCGCCAGGTGTTGATGCCCAGCGCCGCGGCAAGAAGCACCAGCGCGGCGAGAACGATCAGCAGAAGGCGGCGGATCATCGGCGGTCGGTTCAGCGGCGTTGCGGCCTCAGGCCTGGTCGAAGCCCTTGCCTTCGGCTGCCAGCTTGCGGATCAGGCCCGCCGGCTCCCAGAACTTGGCATCGTCGTTCGGGTTGCGCCCGAAGCGCTGCATCGCCTGCACCACGTTGAACAGGCCCTGCTGGCTGGCGTAGTGCATCGGGCCGCCGCGGAAGATCGGGAAGCCGTAGCCCGTGATGTAGACCATGTCGATGTCGCTGGCCTTGCTGGCGATGCCGTCTTCCAGGATGTGCGCGCCCTCGTTGACCAGCGAATACACCAGGCGCTGCACGATCTCCTCGTCGCTGATCTTGCGCGGCGTGATGCCCAGTTGCTTGCGGTGCTCGGCAATCATGTCCTCCACCAGCTTGGACGGGATCGCGTCGCGCTTGCCCGCCTGGTAGTCGTACCAGCCGGCGCCGGTCTTCTGGCCGAAGCGGCCCAGCTCGCACAGCTTGTCGGCCGTGCGGCTGTACTTCATGTCGGGCTGCTCCACCGAGCGGCGCTTGCGGATGGCCCAGCCGATGTCGTTGCCCGCCAGGTCGCCCATGCGGAACGGGCCCATCGCGAAGCCGAACTTCTCGATGGCCTTGTCCACCTGCGCCGGCGTCGCGCCTTCGTCCAGCAGGAAGCCCGCCTGGCGGCTGTACTGCTCGATCATGCGGTTGCCGATGAAGCCGTCGCACACGCCCGAGACCACGGCCGTCTTCTTGATCTTCTTGGCCAGGCTCATCACCGTGGCCAGCACGTCCTTGCCCGTCCTGGCGCCGCGCACCACTTCCAGCAGCTTCATCACGTTGGCCGGGCTGAAGAAGTGCATGCCGATCACGTCCTGCGGACGCTTGGTGAAGGCTGCGATCTTGTCGACGTCGAGCGTGGAGGTGTTGGACGCCAGGATGGCGCCCTGCTTGGCCACGGCATCGAGCTGGGTGAACACCTTCTCCTTGACGCCCAGCTCCTCGAACACGGCCTCGATGATCAGGTCGCAGTCCTTCAGGTCGTCGTAGCTCAGCGTGGTCTTGAGCAGCGCCATGCGCTCCTCGTACTTCTCGGGCTTGAGCTTGCCCTTCTTGACCTGGGCCTCGTAGTTCTTTCGGATGGTGGCCACGCCGCGGTCCAGCGCTTCCTGCTTCATCTCCAGGATGGTCACCGGAATGCCGGCGTTCAGGAAGTTCATGCTGATGCCACCGCCCATCGTGCCGGCACCGATCACGCCCACCGTCCTGATGGCGCGCTGCGGCGTGTCGTCGGGCACGTCGGCGATCTTGCCAGCCGCGCGCTCGGCCATGAACAGATGGCGCAGCGCCGCCGATTCGGGCGTGAACATCAGGGCGATGAAGTTCTGGCGCTCGAAGGCCATGCCGTCGTCGAACTTCATCTTGGTGGCGGCCTGCACCGCCTCCACGCACTTGAGCGGCGCGGGATAGTTCTTCGACATGCCGCCCACCATGTTCTTGGCGAACTGGAAGTAGGCATCGCCCTGCGGATGGCGGCAGGGCAGGTTGCGCACCAGCGGCAGGTCGCCGCCCTTGGCGGCCACCTCGCGGGCGAAGGCGATGGCTTCTTCGAGCACCGACTCAGCCGAGCCGGCCATCTTGTCGAACAGCTTCTGGCCCGGCAGGCCGGCCAAGCGCTCGCTCTTGACCGGCTCGCCGCTCACGATCATGTTGAGGGCGGCCTCGACGCCCAGCACGCGCGGCAGGCGCTGCGTACCGCCAGCGCCGGGGATCAGGCCCAGCTTGACCTCGGGCAGCGCCACGTTGGTGCCCGGTGCGGCCACGCGGTAGTGGCAGCCCAGGGCCAGTTCCAGCCCGCCACCCATGCAGACCGAATGGATGGCGGCCACCAGCGGCTTGGTCGAGGCTTCGAGCGCGAGGATCACCGACAGCAGGTTGGGCTCGGCCAGCGCCTTGGGCGAGCCGAATTCCTTGATGTCCGCGCCGCCGGAGAAGGCCTTGCCCGCGCCGGTGATCACCACGGCCTTGACGGCCGAGTCGGCCAGGGCCTTGGCCAGGCCGTCGGTGATGCCGATCCGCGTGGCATAGCCCAGGCCGTTGACCGGCGGGTTGCTCATGGTGATCACGGCCACGTCGCCGTGGACTTTGTATTCAGCCGTCATGCTGCGTTCCTTGGGTTGCGATGAGGGAGCGTTCGGAGCCTTGCGCAGGTCGCCGGCGAGCCCGGCGTGCGCTGTTGTCTCCTAAAAAAGCACGAGTGTTCTTTTCGGGGCATTCTAGGCAGATCGCATGTCGCGACAACCGGCGCCAGTCGCTCCCGGGACAAACAGCCGCGAGCTTGCACCGGCGACCGCTCGAAGGCAAAAAAGAAGGGGCTCGCGCCCCCACTTTCGGCAGGGCCAAGGCCCTTGCATGGAAGCTTCAGACCTCCAGCCATTCCTTGCGGATGTTGGCGTCCGCCCGCAAGCCGTCGGGGGTGCCGTCGTACACGATGCTGCCGTGGCCCATGACCAGCGCCCGGTCGGAGATGTGCATGGCGATGGTGAGCTTCTGCTCGATGAGCAGCACCGACACGCCCTTGTCCTTGAGCGTGCGCAGGTACTGGCCCACCAGCTCGACGATCTTGGGCGCCAGGCCCTCGGTCGGCTCGTCGATGATGATGAGTTCGGGGTCGCCCATCAGCGTGCGGCACAGCGTCAGCATCTGCTGCTCGCCGCCCGAGAGCACGCCGGCCTCGGTGTGCTGGCGCTCCTTGAGGCGCGGGAACATCTGGTACATGTCGTCGAAGCCCCAGCGGCTGCCCTTGCCCGCGCCCTTCTGGCCCAGCATCAGGTTCTGGTGCACGGTGAGCTTGGGGAAGATGTCGCGGTTCTCCGGCACGTAGCCGATGCCCAGATGTGCGATCTCGTAGGCCTTGCGGCGCAGGATGTTCTGGCCTTTCCAGTGCACCGCGCCCTCCCCGTGGACCAGCCCCATGATGGCCTTGGCCGTGGTGGAACGGCCCGAGCCGTTGCGCCCCAGCAGCGCGACGATCTCGCCCGGCTGGATGGCGAAGGAGACGCCATGCAGCACGTGGCTCTTGCCGTAGTAAGCATGCAGGTCTTCGACCTTGAGCGTCATCTCAGTGTCCTCCTTGTTCGTCGGCCACTGGCGATCCCAGGTAGGCCTCCTGCACGCGCGCGTTGGCGCGCACGGCCTCGGGCGTGTCGAAGGCGATGACCTCGCCGTACACCACCACCGCGATCTTGTCGGCCAGGCCGAAGACCACGCCCATGTCGTGCTCCACCGTGAGCAGCGTCTTGCCGACGGTCACTTCCTTGATCAGGTTGATGAAGTGCGTGGTCTCAGTCTTGCTCATGCCGGCCGTGGGTTCGTCCAGCAGGATCACGCTGGCGCCGCCGGCGATGGTCACGCCGATCTCCAGCGCGCGCTGCTCGGCATAGGTCAGGTTGACGGCCAGCACGTCGCGCTTGCGCTCCAGCCCCACCTGGCGCAGCAGCACCTCGGTGCGCTCGTTGGCATCGTCCAGCCGCGAGAGGAAGCGCAGGAAGGTGTAGCGGTAGCCCAGGCTCCACAGCACGCCGCAGCGCAGGTTCTCGAACACCGACAGCTTGGGGAAGATGTTGGTGATCTGGAAGCTGCGCGACAGCCCCTTTCGGTTGATCTCGTACGGCTGCTGGCCATCGATCCGTTCGCCGTGCAGCAGTACCTCGCCGCTGGTGGGATGCAGCCGGCCGCTGATCAGGTTGAACAGCGTGGACTTGCCCGCGCCGTTGGGGCCGATGACCGCGATGCGCTCGCCGGCGCGCACCGCCAGGTTGGCGCCGCGGATGATCTCGGTGCGGCCGAAGCTCTTGCGAAGGTCCTTCAGTTCGATCGCGTATTCGCTGTTGCTCATGCTTGGCTCTCCACGCGGGCCATTGAATGTCGGGGTGCCATGTTCATGCCCTTCATGCGGCCGTCTCCTGACGCTTGATCTGCGCCTCGATCTCCTCCTGCGCCTGGCCCCAGCGGCGGGCGAAGCGGCGGCGGACCTGGTCGAACAGTGCCAGACCCACCAGCGCGACGGCGGCGACCAGCGTCCAGTGCGTGGCCGAGGACGTGTCCAGGGCGATGCCAAAGAAGCTCACCGTCGGCCCGAGCGCCGCATTGAGCTGCATGTGGTAGAGCATCTCGACGATGCCCGCGAAGCCCGCCGCCATCAGCGCGCCCGTGGCCGCCAGGCCGACATAGAGCCAGGTGAAGCGACCCAGCTTGCCGAAGCGCGCCACCCGCACGTTCATCATGATCAGGCTGGCCACGCCGCCGGGCGCGAACATCACCATGAACAGGAAAACCAGCCCCAGATAGAGCAGCCAGGCCTTGCTCAGCTCCGACAGCAGGATCGATGCGAACACCAGCAGCACGGCGCCGATGATGGGACCGAAGAAGAAGGTCGCGCCGCCGAGGAAGGTGAACAGCAGGTAGCCGCCCGAACGGATCGTGGAAAGGCTGTCCGACGCGTTGACGATCTCGAAGTTGATGGCAGCCAGCCCGCCACCGATGCCGGCGAAGAAGCCCGCGATGATGAACGAGAGATAGCGCACGCGCTGCGTGTTGTAGCCCACGAACTCGACGCGCTCCGGGTTGTCGCGCACCGCGTTCAGCATTCGGCCCAGCGGCGTGCCGGTGAAGGCGAACATCAGCGCCGTGCAGATGAAGCAGTAGACGGCGATCAGGTAGTACACCTGGATCTGCGGCCCGAAGTTCCACATCAGGAACTTGCCGTAGACGCGGTCGGTGGTGATGCCGCCCTCGCCGCCGAAGAAGCCCGGGAACATCAGCGACATGGCCGCCACCAGTTCACCGATGCCCAGGGTGATCATGGCGAAGGTGGTGCCCGACTTCTTGGTGGTGACGAAGCCGAAGAGGGCCGCGAAGAAGGCGCCCGCCACGCCGGCCACCACCGGGATCAGCACCAGCGGCATCGGGATCTGGCCCTTGGAGGCCATGTTCATCGCATGCACTGCGGCGAAGGAGCCCAGGCCAGTGTAGACGGCATGGCCGAAGCTCAGCATGCCGCCCTGCCCCAGCAGGATGTTGTACGACAGGCAGATGATGATCAGGTAGCCGATCTGCGAGAGCATCGTCAGCGCCAGGCTGCTGGTGAACACCAGCGGCGCCACGATCAGCACCAGCGCGAACAGGCCCCACACGAGGATGCGGCCGAGGTTCAGCGGCTTGAAGCGGTAGTAGGTCGTCGGCGAAGTCATGGGAAGGGCACTCATCGATCAGTCCTCACGGGTTCCAAGCAGGCCCTTGGGCCGGAAGATCAGGATCAGCACGAGGAAGAGGTAAGGCAGGATGGGCGCCACCTGCGAGATCGTGAGCTTGAGCAAGGGATAGCCGAAGGTCTGCTCGGTCACCGCCATGCCCAGGGCACGCAGGCCGGAGGCCATGGACTGGTCCAGCGCCACGGCGAAGGTCTGCACCACACCGATCAGCAGCGAGGCCAGGAAGGCACCGGCCAGCGAACCCATGCCGCCCACGACCACCACCACGAAGATGATCGACCCCACCGAGGCGGCCATGGCCGGCTCGGTGACGTAGGTATTGCCGCCGATCACGCCGGCCAGGCCGGCCAGCGCGGCGCCGCCGCCAAACACCAGCATGAAGACGCGCGGCACGTTGTGGCCCAGTGCCTCGACCATCTCCGGATGCTTGAGCGCCGCCTGGATCACCAGCCCGATGCGGGTGCGGGTGAGCAGCAGCCACACGGCCAGGAGCATCAGCAGCGCCACCAGCATGATGAAGGAGCGCGACTTGGGGAACTGCGTGCCGTACAGCGTGAAGAGCGGCCCCTGCAGCGCCTCGGGCAGGCCGTAGGGCACTGTCGAGCGGCCCCACACCAGTTGCACCACTTCGAGGATGAGATAGGACAGGCCGAAGGTGACCAGCAGTTCGGGCACATGGCCGAACTTGTGGACCCGGCGCAGGCTGTAGCGCTCGAAGGCCGCGCCCAGCACCCCCACCAGCAGCGGCGCGATGAACAGCGCAGGCCAGAAGCCGAGCACGCCCGAGAGCGTGTACGCGAAGTAGGCACCCAGCATGTAGAAGCTGGTGTGCGCGAAGTTGAGCACCCCCATCATGCTGAAGATGAGGGTCAGGCCGGAGCTGAGCATGAAGAGCAGCAGCCCGTAGCTCACGCCGTTCAGAAGAGAGATGAGAAAGAATTCCACTGTCGTCGAGCCTCAGGAAAACAACCGGCCCCGGGACCGGAGTCGGTCTCCGGCGGGCGCGGTGAGCATGGCCGGCGCGGCGCGCCGGCTGGCAGCGGAGGGGCCGCATCCGGGCCGGCGCGCAACATGCCGGCGCGGCCCGTGCTACCCGACGGTATCAGGACGGCCGCTTCATCTGGCAGCTGGTCGGCGTGCTGGCCACGTAGGGCTCGTAGTACTTGACCGGCGCCAGCGTGTAGCCCGTGTTCTCGGGGCTGTAGGGGTACTTGGCGCTGGCCTTCTCCCAGCGGGTGATCCACAGGCCCTGCTGCAGCTGGTGGTCGGCCTTGCGCATCTCGACGTCGCCATTGAAGCTCTTGAACTTCATGCCTTCCATGGCGGCCGCCACCTTCACCGGGTCGGTGGACTTGGTCTTGACGAAGGCCTCGTTCAACATGGAGAAGGCCGTGTAGATCACGGTCGTGTACATGTCGTCGTTGAACTTCTTCTTGTAGGCCTCGGTCAGCGGCTTGATGGGACCGTCGGCGTTGTAGTGGCTGTAGCCGACCTGGTAGACCTTGCCATCCGACGCTGCGCCCATGGCCGTGGGCGTGCCGCTGGTGACGGCGTAGTAGGTGTAGTACTTGACGTTGAGGCCGGCGTCGTTGCCCGCCTTGATCAGCAGCGCCAGGTCGGAGCCCCAGTTGCCGGTGATCACCGTGTCGGCGCCCGACTGCTTGATCTTGGCGATGTACGGCGCGAAGTCGCGCACCTGCGCCAGCGGATGCAGGTCGTCGCCCACGATCTGCACGTCGGGCCGCTTGCGGGCCAGGTTCTCCTTGGCGAACTTGCTGACCTGCTGGCCGTGCGAATAGTTCTGGTTGATCAGGTAGACCTTCTTGATGTCCGGCTGATCCTTCATGTAGGTGGTCAGCGCCTCCATCTTCATGGAGGTGTCAGCGTCCAGGCGGAAGTGCCAGTAGCTGCACTTGCTGTTGGTGAGGTCCGGGTCCACCGCCGCGTAGTTGATGTAGACCACCTCCTTGCCCGGGTTGCGCGCGTTGTGCTTCTCGAGCGCGTCCATGATGGCCAGGGCCGGGCCGGAGCCGTTGCCCTGCACGACATAACGCGCGCCCTGGTCCATGGCCGAGCGCAGCGCGGCGGTGGTCTCCTGCGGGCTCAGCTTGTTGTCGATGCCGATGATCTCGAACTTGACGCCGGCCGCATTCTTCTTGTTGAACTCCTCGGCCAGGAACTGGAAGGTCTTGAGCTGGTTGGTGCCCACCGCCGCCATCAGGCCCGACAGCGGGTCGAGCCACGCGATCTTGACGGTCTCGCCCTGCTGGGCGAAAGCGGGGGCGCCGAAAGCCAGGATGCAGGCGGCGGCAGTCAGGTTGAAAGAGGTCTTCAAGGCATGTCTCCTGTGTGGTGTCCCGGGTGCCGGAACTTGCACGAGCGTACAGTGCTTCACTGCGCGCTCGCTAGGGGAAAGCCCCGCGATTCCCCTCTGGAGAAAGCCTTTTCTATCACCCGGGCGACAGCCGCCGCCGCACCATTTCTACCCTCGGGTAGCACACGACTGGTGCATGCGCGTCAGGGCCGCTTCATCTGGCAGCTGGTGGGCGTGCTGGCCACGTAGGGTTCGTAGTACTTGACCGGCGCGAAGGTGTAGCCGGTGTTCTCCGCGTCGTACGGATACTTGCCGCCGGCCTTCTCCCAGCGCGTGATGTACAGGCCCTGCTGCAGCTGGTGGTCGGCCTTGCGCATCTCGACTTCGCCGTTGAAGCTCTTGATCTTCATGCCCTCCAGTGCCGCGGCCACCTTGACGGGGTCGGTCGACTTCGTCTTCACAAAGGCCGCATCCAGCAGCGCGAAGGTGTGATAGATCGAGTTCTGCGTCATGTCGTCGTTCATGCGCTTCTTGAAGTCGGCCATCAGCGGCTGGATCGGCGGGCCCATGTTGTAGTGGCCGTAGCCCACCACGTACACCTTGCCGGCGGCCGAGGCGCCCATGGCCGTGGGCGCGCCCGAGCCGAAGGCGTAGTAGGTGTAGAACTTCACCGTGTCCAGCAGGCCGGCGTCGTTGGCGGCCTTGATGAGCAGCGCCAGGTCGGAGCCCCAGTTGCCGGTGATCACCGTGTCGGCGCCCGACTGCTTGATCTTGGCGATGTACGGGGCGAAGTCGCGCACCTGCGCCAGCGGATGCAGGTCGTCGCCCACGATCTGGATGTCGGGCCGCTTGCGCGCCAGGTTCTCCTTGGCGAACTTGCTCACCTGCTGGCCGTGCGAGTAGTTCTGGCCGATGAGGTAGACCTTCTTGATCTCCGGCTGGTCCTTCATGTAGGTGGTCAGCGCCTCCATCTTCATGGAGGTGTCGGCGTCCAGGCGGAAGTGCCAGTAGCTGCACTTGCCGTTGGTGAGGTCCGGGTCCACCGCCGCGTAGTTGAAGTACACAACCTCCTTGCCGGGATTGCGGGCGTTGTGCTTTTCGAGCGCATCGATGATGGCCAGCGCCGGACCGGAGCCGTTGCCCTGGGTCACGTAGCGTGCGCCCTGGTCCATGGCCGAGCGCAGCGCGGCCGTGGTCTCCTGCGGGCTCAGCTTGTTGTCGATGCCGATGATCTCGAACTTGACGCCCGAGGCATTGGTCTTGTTGAAGTGTTCGGCCAACAGCTGGTAGGTCTTGAGCTGATTGGTGCCGACCGCAGCCATGAGACCCGAGAGCGGGTCCATCCAGGCGATCTTCACGGTCTCGCCCTTCTGGGCGAAGGCGCTGGTGGCCATCACGGCCAGCGCGGCGGCGGCAAGGTGCTTCAAGCGGACATTCATCGGTGTTGTCTCCGGGTGTTGGGTCCGCGCAGCGTAGCCACCGGGCCGCCGCCGGCGCTCAGGGAACACCCGAAAAAAAGGCCGCGGATGCGGCCTTCCCTATCGCGCAGGCGACAGCCCGCCGTGAATGGCTCAGAGCCCGGGCAGCTTGTAGTCCTTGAGCAGCTCGCGGATGCGCGTCTTGAGGATCTTGCCGGTGGCGCCCAGCGGGATCGCGTCGACGAACACCACGTCGTCGGGGATCTGCCACTTGGCCGTCTTGCCTTCGTAGAACTTCAGCAGTTCCTCGCGCGTGACCTCGGCGCCGGCCTTCTTTGCCACCACGACGATGGGCCGCTCGTCCCACTTGGGGTGGAACACGCCGATGCAGGCCGCCATGGCCACGGCGGGATGGGCCACGGCGATGTTCTCGATGTCGATGGAGCTGATCCATTCGCCACCGGACTTGATCACGTCCTTGCTGCGATCGGTGATCTGCATGAAGCCGTCAGCGTCGATGGTGGCTACGTCGCCGGTGGGGAACCAGCCGCCCCCGCGCAGCGGGTCGCCGCCCTCGCCCTTGAAGTACTCCTTGACGATCCACGGGCCCTTGACCAGCAGGTCGCCGTAGGTCTTGCCGTCCCAGGGCAGCTCCTCGCCGTCGTCGCCGACGATCTTCATGTCCACGCCGAAGATGGCACGGCCCTGTTTCATGCGCAGCGCCAACTGCTCCTCGGCAGGCAGCGACAGGTGCTTGTTCTTGAGCGTGCACAGGGTTCCCAGCGGGCTCATCTCGGTCATGCCCCAGGCATGCAGCACGTCCACGCCGTACTGCTCGCGGAAGGCGTTGATCATGGCCGGCGGGCAGGCAGAGCCGCCGATCACCGTGCGGTTGAGCTTGCTGAACTTGAGGCCCTGCGCCTGCATGTGGCCCAGCAGCATCTGCCAGACCGTGGGCACGCCGGCCGCGAAGGTCACACCCTCGGCCTCGATCAGCTCGTAGACCGACTTGCCGTCCAGCGCCGGGCCGGGGAACACCACCTTGGCGCCCACCAGCGCCGCGGAGTACGGAATGCCCCAGGCATTGACGTGGAACATGGGCACCACCGGCAGCACCGAATCGCGCGCCGACAGGCACATCACGTCGGGCAGGCAGGCGGCGTAGGCGTGGAGGATGGTCGAGCGGTGGCTGTAGAGCGCGGCCTTGGGGTTGCCGGTGGTGCCACTCGTGTAGCACATGCTGGAGGCCGAGTTCTCGTCGAAGCTGGGCCAGTCGTAGGTATCGGCCTGGCCCCCGATCCAGTTTTCGTAGCTGACGAGGCCGGGCACGCCGGTGTCGGGCGGCAGCCTGTCGGCATCGCACAGGGCCACCCACTTCTTCACCGTCGGGCAGCGCGCGTGCACGGCCTGGACCAGCGGCAGGAAGCTGAGGTCGAAGCACAGCACCTGATCTTCGGCATGGTTGGCGATCCAGGCGATCTGGTCGGGATGCAGGCGCGGGTTGATGGTGTGCAGCACGCGGCCGCTGCCCGAGACGCCGTAGTACAGCTCCAGGTGGCGGTAGCCGTTCCAGGCCAGCGTGGCCACCCGGTCGGAGAACAGAAGGCCTTCGGCCTCCACGGCGTTGGCCACCTGGCGGGCGCGGCGTGCGCAGTCGGCCCAGGTGTAGCGGTGGATGTCGCCCTCGACACGGCGCGAGACGATCTGGCCGTCGCCGTGATGGCGCTCGGCGAACTCGAGCAGGTTGGAAATCAGCAGGGGGCGGTCTTGCATCAGGCCCAGCATGTGGGAGGCTCCTTGGTGGCGAAGGCGAAGGGGATCGTGTGTCGCATGGCTGCGCGGCAGCCCGGGCGTGGAATGCTGGCGCCGGGCGCGCCGGCCATGGACAAGGCCGGCCGAGTATTGCGCAGTGCAGCATGCGCACCCCATCGGGAATCCCCGTAAATCCGGCGGGCGAAAGGGCTTCACGGACAATCTGGCGATGAGTTCCCTGCCCTCGTCCAGCCCCTTCGTGCCCAGCGTGGAGGGCCATGCCGCACCGCACTGGCGCGAAGGCTTCGCGAGCCTCGGCCCGGCCTTCTTCACCCGCCTGCGCCCCACGCCCCTGCCCTCGCCGACGCTGATCGCCACCAGCGAGCCGACGCGGCAGTTGCTGGGCTGGTCGCGCGACTGGCTCGAATCGCCCGAAGCCCTGCAGGCCCTGGCCGGCAATGCCGTGCTGGAAGGCAGCGATCCGCTCGCCACGGTCTACAGCGGTCACCAATTCGGCGTCTGGGCCGGGCAGTTGGGCGACGGCCGTGCGATCCTGCTCGGTGAGACCGACAGCGGCTTCGAGGTCCAGCTCAAGGGCGCGGGCCGCACGCCCTACTCGCGGATGGGCGACGGCCGGGCCGTGCTGCGCTCCAGCATCCGCGAGTTCCTGTGCAGCGAGGCGATGCATGCCCTGGGCATTCCCACCACGCGGGCGCTGGCACTGGTCGGCTCGCCCGCGCCGGTCGCCCGCGAAAGCATCGAGACCGCCGCTGTCGTGACCCGCGTCGCGCCCAGCTTCATCCGCTTCGGCCACTTCGAGCATTTCGCCGGCCGCGGGCAGCACGAGGAACTGCGCCAGCTGGCCGATTTCGTCATCGACCGGTTCTACCCCGATTGCCGCGGCGACACCCGCTTCGGCGGCAATGCCTACGCCAGCCTGCTCAATGCCGTGAGCGAGCGCACCGCCGCACTGATGGCGCAGTGGCAGGCCGTGGGCTTCTGCCATGGCGTGATGAACACGGACAACATGTCCATTCTGGGCCTGACCATCGACTACGGGCCCTTCCAGTTCCTCGATGGCTTCAACCCGGCCCACGTCTGCAACCACAGCGATTCGCAGGGCCGCTACGCCTACAACGCCCAGCCCAACGTCGCCTACTGGAACCTCTTCTGCCTGGCGCAGGCCCTGATGCCGCTGATCGGCGAGGAGGAACTGGCGCTGGCCGCGCTCAAGTCCTACCGCGAGGTCTTCCCTCTGCGCTTCGAAGCCGCCATGCTGGCCAAACTGGGCCTCGCCCAGCCCGTGGCCGGCGATGCCGCCCTGCTGGAGGCGCTGCTGCGCGTGATGGCGGCCGAGCGCATCGACTGGACCATCTTCTGGCGCCGCTTCGCCCACTACCGCGCCGGCGGCCCGGCCGATCCGCTGGACGACCTGTTCGTCGACCGCACGAGCTGGCGACACTGGCTGTCGGCCTTCGAGCGCCGCCCGACCGAGGCCGACGCGGCGGCGGCCGTGGCTACACTGCGCGCCAATCCGCGCTTCGTGCTGCGGAACCACCTGGGCCAGCAGGCCATCGAAGCTGCTCAGAAGGGCGACTTCTCCGGCGTCCACACCTTGCTTGCGCTGCTGGAGGCCCCATTTGACGAGCATCCCGGCATGGACGCCTATGCCGACTTCCCGCCCGACTGGGCATCTGCCATCGAGATCAGTTGCTCCTCATGACCGAACCGACCATCCGCAAGACCGACGCCGAGTGGAAGGCCCTGCTGGCCGAAAAGGGCGCCGAGCCCGCCGCCTTCAACGTCACCCGCCATGCCGCCACCGAGCGGCCCTTCACCGGCAAGTATGAGGCCCACTGGGCCGACGGCAGCTACCACTGCATCTGCTGCGGCGCCAAGCTGTTCGACTCCGACACCAAGTTCGACGCCGGCTGCGGCTGGCCCAGCTTCTCGGCCGAGGCCGTGCCCGGCGCCATCACCGAGCACGTGGACCGCTCGCACGGCATGGTGCGCACCGAGACCGTCTGCAGCCAGTGCGGCGCGCACCTGGGCCACGTCTTCCCCGATGGGCCGGCGCCCACCGGCCTGCGCTATTGCATGAACTCGGCCTCGCTGGACTTCAAGCCCGAAGACGGCGAATGAGCCACCACGAAGGCGCCCACCCATTCCCTGCATGAAAGCCCTGCTCGACTTCCTGCCGATCGTCCTGTTCTTCGGCGCCTTCAAGTTCTATGGCATCTACGTCGCCACCGGCGTGCTGATGGCCGCCACGGTGGTGCAGATGGCCATCGTCTACGCCATGGAGCGCCGGCTGCAGCCCATGCAGAAGGCGACGCTGGTGCTGATCCTGCTGTTCGGTGGCCTCACCCTGGCGCTGCACGACGACCGCTTCATCAAATGGAAGCCGACGGTGCTCTACGGCGCCATGGCCCTCGCGCTGGCCGTGGCCCTGTGGGGCATGGGCCGCAACGTGCTCAAGATGCTGCTGGGCAGCCAGCTGGTGCTGCCCGATCGCATCTGGCGCCGCCTGGGCGTGGCCTGGGTGTTCTATTGCGCCTTCATGTCGGCCATCAACGCCTACGTCGCGCTGTACTTCAGCACCGACGCGTGGGTCAACTTCAAGCTGTGGGGCTACGTCTTCCCCATCGCATTCCTGGTGGCGCAGGGCCTGTATGTGGCGCCGCATCTGCAGGCCCAGCCGGACGATAAGGAGTCGGCATGACCGGGGTCACTTCGGGCCTGCCGCGCGTGGAGGAACTCGAGGCCGCATTGCGCGCGCTGCTGCAGCCCACCCATCTCGAAGTGCTGGACGAAAGTGCCGCCCACGCGGGCCACTCCGGTGCCAGTCCGGCGGGCTGGGGCACCCACTTCCGCGTGCGCATCGCATCGCCGCTTTTCGAGGGCCGCACGCGGGTGGCGCGGCATCGCCTTGTGTATGATGCCGTCCAGCCTTTTGTTTCACGCGGCCTGCACGCGATCGCCATCGAGACACTTTGAGCAAGCGCTGCGCCGGTCCCACCGGCACCTGCCGCCAGGCCTCTTTCCCCCTCCCCTCCATCGGCCCGATTCCGGCGCCAATCCGACCCTCCTAGCCGTTTTCCGATCATGAAAAAACAAGTGCTCCACGTCCTGGCCGCTGCCGCGCTGGCGGCTTCGCTGCCTGCCCTGGCGCAGAACGCCGCCATCGTCAACGGCAAGCCCGTACCGAAGGCACGCATGGAGGTGCTGGCCCAGCAACTGGCCGCCGCCGGCCGGCCGGTGACGCCCGAAATGCAGGACCAGCTGCGCGAAGAAGTGATCACGCGCGAAGTCTTCATGCAGGAAGCGCAGAAACAGGGCCTGGACCGCAGCGACGAGTTCAAGGCGCAGATGGAGCTGGCCCGCCAGGCCATCCTGATCCGCCAGCTGTTCGACAACTACCGCAAGACCAATCCGGTCACCGACGCCGAGATCCAGGCCGAGTACGACAAGATCGCGGCGGCCAACAGCGGCAAGGAATACCACGCCCGCCACATCCTGGTGCCGACCGAGGACGAGGCCAACAAGATCCTGGCCGAGCTCAAGAAGGGCGCCAAGTTCGAAGACCTGGCCAAGAAGTACTCGAAGGACCCGGGCTCCGGCGCCAACGGCGGCGACCTGGACTGGACCACCCCGGCCAGCCTGGTGCCTGAGTTCTCGCAGGCCATGGTCAAGCTCAAGAAGGGCGAGACCACTGCGGCGCCGGTCAAGTCCGAATTCGGCTGGCACATCATCCGCCTGGACGACACGCGCGAGATGCAGTTCCCCAAGCTGGACGAGGTGAAGGCCCAACTGACGCAGCAGATGCAGCAGCAGAAGCTGCAGAAGTACCAGGAAGAGCTGCGCAGCAAGGCGCGCGTCGAATAAATCCGCCGGCCACCGCCGGGTGGCGACGGTTCGGGGCGCCCGGCGCCCGACTCGTCAATTCATGAATCGCGGCCCGGATGCTTCCTGCGTCCGGGCCGTTTCGCCATCTGGCGCCGCCAGGCCCCACCCGCCGCGCTCCGCGCCCTGCAACAGCAGGGTCTGCAAGGCCGTGGCCGCCGCAGCCGGCACGTTCAATTCCACGTCGCGGCCATCGGTGGTGCGCCAGCGGATGGTCAACTGGCCTGCCGCATCGCTGCCCACGGGCACCGACAGCGTGACCTCGCCCACCACCGGGATGACCCCTTCGAGCAGCGAGCGGGATCCGGCGGGCGCCTGGGGCGGTGTGGCGAAATCCGCATCGCGCAGCGCCTGTGCGCGCGCGGATTCGGCCAGCAGATCCGCCGCCCCTTCGGGCAACGGCACCGCGCCCCATTCCGCCGCCACATGGGCGCGCGAAACCGCCTGGTGCAACGGGCCGTAGAGCGCCAGCAGCAGGCGGCGCGTGATCCAGAGGCTCAGCCGCTCCCCGGTCTGCGTGCTCAGGTGCAGCAGCAGCCGGTCTTCCGGCGCGACGTACTCGACGGTGATCTGGTGCAGTTGCATGGGCGCGAGTATGCGCGCCCTGCCCTGCCGCTCAGCCGACCCAGCGGCGTGCGTTGCGCCAGATCTCCATCCAGGGGCTCGGCGCCGCGCGGTCGCCCGAGGTCCAGCTCATCTGCACGTTGCGGAACACGCGCTCCGGGTGCGGCATCATGGCCGTGAAGCGGCCGTCGGCCGTGGTCACCGCCGTGAGGCCGCCCGGGCTGCCGTTGGGATTGAGCGGATAGCGTTCGGTGGCCTGCCCCGCATGGTCCACGAAGCGCATGGCGGCGATGGCGCGGCCCGCGTCGCCGCGGTGGCGGAAGTCGGCATAGCCCTCGCCATGGGCCACGGCGATCGGAACGCGCGCGCCGGCCATGCCGGCGAAGAACAGGCTGGGCGAATCCAGCACCTCCACCTGCGACAGGCGTGCCTCGAAGCGCTCGCTGCGGTTGGTGGTGAAGCGCGGCCAGTCCTGCGCGCCCGGGATGATGTCGGCCAGCTCGGCGAACATCTGGCAGCCATTGCACACGCCCAGGCCGAAGGTGTCGGCGCGGCCGAAGAAGTCGCCGAACTGCTGCGCCAGCCGCGGGTTGAAGGTGATGCTGCGCGCCCAGCCGATGCCGGCGCCCAGCGTGTCGCCGTAGCTGAAGCCGCCGCAGGCCACGATGCCCTGGAAGCGGGCCAGATCGGCCCGGCCGCTCTGCAGGTCGGTCATGTGCACGTCGACCGACTCGAAGCCGGCCTCGTGGAAGGCGTAGGCCATCTCCACATGCGAATTGACCCCCTGCTCACGCAGGATGGCCACGCGCGGCCGGGCACTGCCCACGAAGGCAGGTGCAGTGCCGAAGCCTTCCGGCAGATGCAGGTGCAGCCCGGTGTCGGCCGGGTCGCCGGCGGCGGCGTGCTCGGCATCGGCGCAATCGGGGTTGTCGCGCTCGCGGCAGATCTTCCAGCTCACGCTGTCCCATACCTGGTGCAGGTCGGCCACGGTGGCGCTGAACACGGCCTTGGTGTCGCGCCAGACCTCGACCTTGCGCTTGCCGGCGTCGATGGGCGAGCTCTCAGGCCGGGTCTTGCCGACGAAGTGGCTGAAGACGGACAGGCCGTGCGCCCGCAGCGTCTGCATGACCTCGTTGCGCTCGGCCGTGCGCACCTGCAGCAGCAGGCCCAGCTCTTCGTTGAACAGCGCCTTGAGCGTGAGCTCCTCGCGGCGGGCGCTGACCTGCTGCGCCCAGTTCTTGGCGTCGCCGGTCTCCATGCGGCTGTCGCTGATGCCGTCGCCCTCGGTGACGAGCAGGTCGACGTTGAGCGACACGCCCACGTGGCCGGCAAAGGCCATCTCGCAGGCGGCGGCGAACAGGCCGCCGTCGCTGCGGTCATGCAGGGCGAGCAGCTTGCCTTCAGCGCGCAGCTGGTTGACGGCGTCCACCGTCTTGACCAGCAGTTGCGGGTCGTCCAGGTCGGGCACGCGGTCGCCGGTCTGGCCCAGCACTTGGGCCAGGATGCTGCCGCCCATGCGGTGCTGGCCGCGGCCCAGGTCGATGAGCACCAGCGTGGTGTCGGCCTCCTGCGCGTCGAGCTGCGGCGTGAGCGTGCCGCGCACGTCGTCGATGCTGGCGAAGGCGCTGACGATCAGGCTCACCGGCGAGCTGACCTTCTTCCTGTCGGTGCCCTCGGCCCACTGCGTGCGCATGGACAGCGAATCCTTGCCGACGGGAATGGAGACACCCAGCGCCGGGCACAGCTCCAGGCCCACGGCCTTGACCGTCTCGTACAGCGCGGCATCCTCGCCCGGCTCGCCGCAGGCCGCCATCCAGTTGGCGGACAGCTTGACGCGCGCCAGTTCGATGGGCGCGGCCAGCAGGTTGGTGATGGCCTCGGCCACGGCCATGCGGCCCGATGCGGCGGCGTCCATGGCGGCGAGCGGCGTGCGCTCGCCCATGCTCATGGCCTCGCCGGCGAAGCCACGGAAGTCGGCCAGCGTGACGGCGCAATCGGCCACCGGCACCTGCCAGGGGCCGACCATCTGGTCGCGGTGCGTCAGACCGCCCACCGTGCGGTCGCCGATGGTGACCAGGAAGCGCTTGGAGGCCACGGTGGGATGGGCCAGCACCTGGATGGCGGCCTGCTGCAGGTCCACGCCCGTGAGTTCCAGCGGCTTGAAGTTGCGGTGGATGCGGGCCACGTCGCGGTGCATCTTGGGCGGCTTGCCCAGCAGCACGTCCATGGGCATCTGGACGGGTTGGCTCCCTCCCCCGCTGGGGGAGGGCTGGGGTGGGGGCACGCTGCCCCCATCCCCGCCTTCCCCCAGGGGGGGAAGGGGCAAGACCACGTCGCCGACGACGAGTTCGCGCTCTTCCGTAGCCACGCCGACCACGGCGAAGGGGCAGCGCTCGCGCTCGCAGAAGGCACGGAACTGGTCCAGCGACTCCGGCGCGATGGCCAGCACGTAGCGCTCCTGGCTCTCGTTGCACCAGATTTCCTTGGGCGCCAGGCCGGACTCTTCCAGCGGCACGGCACGAAGGTCGAAGCGGGCGCCGCGGCCGGCGTCGTTGGTCAGCTCGGGAAAGGCGTTCGAGAGGCCACCGGCGCCGACGTCGTGGATGGCCAGGATGGGGTTCTTGTCGCCCTGCTGCCAGCAGTGGTTGATGACCTCCTGCGCCCGGCGCTCGATCTCGGGGTTGCCCCGCTGCACCGAATCGAAGTCCAGCTCGGCCGCGTTGGCGCCCGTCGCCATGGAGCTGGCGGCGCCGCCGCCCATGCCGATGCGCATGCCGGGGCCGCCCAGCTGGATCAGCAGCGTGCCGGCGGGGAACTGGATCTTGCGGGTCTGCGTGGCGTCGATCTGGCCCAGGCCGCCCGCGATCATGATGGGCTTGTGGTAGCCGCGCTGGACGGTATCCACGTCGCTCGCGACCGTCTGCTCGTACTCGCGGAAGTAGCCCAGCAGGTTGGGCCGGCCGAATTCGTTGTTGAAGGCCGCGCCGCCCAGCGGGCCCTCGGTCATGATCTGCAGCGGGCTGGCGATGTGGGCGGGCTTGCCGTAGCTGCCCTCCTCGGGCCACAGCTTGCTGACGGTGAAGCCCGTCAGGCCCGCCTTGGGCTTGGAGCCGCGGCCGGTGGCGCCCTCGTCGCGGATCTCGCCGCCCGCGCCGGTGGAGGCGCCCGGGAACGGCGAGATGGCCGTCGGGTGGTTGTGCGTCTCCACCTTCATCAGCACATGGTGCAGTGCGTCTTCCTTGGCGTAGGCAGGCGCGTCGGCGCCCAGTTCGCTGCGGGCCACGAAGCGCTCGATGGCATGGCCCTCCATGACCGAGGCATTGTCCGAATAGGCGATGACCGTGTGCTGCGGACTCGTCTTGTGGGTGTGGCGGATCATGCCGAACAGGCTCATCGGCTGGCGCTCGCCGTCGATGGTGAAGTCGGCATTGAAGATCTTGTGGCGGCAGTGCTCGCTGTTGGCCTGCGCGAACATCATCAGCTCGACGTCGGTCGGGTTGCGGCCGAGCTTGCCGAAGGCGTCGACCAGGTAGTCGATCTCGTCCTCGGCCAGCGCCAGGCCGAAAGTGGTGTTGGCCTCGACCAGGGCGGCGCGACCGCCGCCCAGCACGTCCACATGGGCCATGGGCTGTGGCGGCAGCTCGGCGAACAGGGCGGCGGCACCGTCCACGCCCGGCAGCACCGATTCGGTCATGCGGTCATGCAGCAGGCCGGCCACCTGGGCCAGGGCCGTGGCGTCCAGCACCGGCGCGCGGCCCAGCAGGGGCGCCTTCAGGCCGATGTGGTACTGCGTGACACGTTCCACGCGGCGCAGCGCCAGGCCGCAGTTGCGGGCGATGTCGGTGGCCTTGGAGGCCCAGGGCGAGACGGTACCCAGCCGTGGGCTGACGACCAGGGTGGCGCCCTGGGGCGCAGCACCGGCATCGAAAGGCTCGCCGTAGGTCAGCAGCGCGGCGAAGCGCTCGCGCGTCGCGGCATCCATCTCGGCATCGGCCAGCACCAGGTGCACGAAGCGCGCCGTGATGGCATTGATGCGCGCATCCACCGCCTGCAGGCGGGGCAGCAGCTGGCGTGCGCGGAAATCGCTGAGCGCCGCCCCTCCTTCGAAGATGGTCACGACGGGAGGAACGGTGGATGCGGGCTGCGTCACGGTGGGCGGGGCCTGGGGCCGGAAGAACAGAAGGGAGAGAGCGGCAACCGGCCGCTGACTGGGGCCGTTCGCGAAAACCCGGCATTTTAGGGGGCGAGTGGGATAATCCCTGGATGAGCATTACCTACCACGACGCCGAAGGCATTGCCGCGATGCGCGTCGCCTGCCGCCTTGCGTCCGAGGTGCTGGACTACCTGACGCCCTTCATCAAGCCCGGCATCACCACCAATGAGATCGACCGGCTGGCGGCCGAGTACATGGTCACGCAGGGCACGACCTCCGCCACGGTGGGCTACAAGGGCGCGGGCGACGTGCCTTTTCCCAAGTCGCTGTGCACCTCGGTCAACCATGTGGTGTGCCACGGCATCCCCGACGACAAGCCCTTGAAGAAGGGCGACATCATGAACATCGATGTCACCGTCATCAAGGACGGCTGGTACGGCGACAACAGCCGGATGTTCGTGATCGGCGACGCCTCCATCGCCGCCAAGCGGCTGTGTCAGGTCACCTTCGAGGCCATGTGGCACGGCATCCTGCAGGTCAAGCCCGGCAACCACCTGGGCGACGTGGGCCATGCCATCCAGCGCTTCGCCGAGGGCAACGGCTACTCGGTGGTGCGCGAGTTCTGCGGTCACGGCGTGGGCCGCACCTTCCATGCCGAGCCCCAGGTTCTGCACTACGGCCGCCCGGGCACGATGGAAGAACTCAAGCCCGGCATGATCTTCACCATCGAACCGATGATCAACGCGGGCAAGCGCGACATCAAGGAAGACCACCGCGGCGGCCGCTACGACGGCTGGACCATCGTGACGCGCGACCGCTCGCTCTCCGCGCAGTGGGAGCACACGGTGCTGGTCACCGAGACGGGCTACGAGGTGCTGACCCTGTCCGCCGGCAGTCCGCAACCCCCGGCCTTCGTGCCTGCCGCCAGCGGCCAGGCGGCGCCCCTCGCCGCCTGACGCGCCCGGCTGGCATGGGTTTCTCCGTCGCCGTCGACCTGCCTGCCAGCCTGCGCGAGCAGCTGCGCGCCGGCAAGAGTGCCGTGTTCGAGCGCCTTCTGGCGCCGCAGGGCGTGCGCAACATCCACGCCGTGCTCAAGGAGTTGGCGGCCGAGGCCGATGCCGCCTTGCGCGCCTTGTGGCAGGACGCCGGTTTCGGCGACCAGTTGGCCCTGGTGGCCGTCGGCGGCTATGGCCGTGGGGAGCTCTTTCCGTATTCGGATGTCGACGTGCTCCTGCTGCTGCCCGAGGGCGGCGAGGTCGAGCCGGCTCGGCTGGAGGCCTTCATCGGCCGTTGCTGGGACGCCGGCCTCGAAATCGGCTCCAGCGTGCGCACACTGGGCGAGTGCCTGAGCGAATCGGCGAAGGACGTCACGGTGCAGACCGCGCTGCTGGAGTCCCGCCTTGTCTGCGGAAGCAAGCGTCTGTTCGCCGCCTTCCGCAAGGCCTTCGACGAGGCCATGGACCCGCATGCCTTCTTCCTGGCCAAGTCGCAGGAGATGCGCCACCGCCACCTGAAGCACGACGGCACGCCCTATTCGCTGGAACCCAACTGCAAGGAATCGCCCGGCGGCCTGCGCGACCTGCACGCCGTGCGCTGGGTGGCGCAGGCGGCCGGCTTCGGCAAGCGCTGGGAAGACTACGCCCGCGACGGTCTGGCCACCCCCTTCGAGGTCAAGCAGATCAAGCGCAACGAGGCGCTGTTGTCGCTGATCCGTGCCCGCCTGCATGCCGTGGCCAAGCGGCGCGAGGACCGGCTGGTGTTCGACCTGCAGACGGCCGTGGCCGGGACCTTCGGCTACGAGAACGAGTCGGGCCGCCGCGCCAGCGAGGCGCTCATGCGCCGCTACTACTGGGCAGCCAAGGCGGTCACGCAGCTCACCGAGATCCTGATGCTGAACATCGCCGAGCGACTCAACCCGCAGTCGGCCACGCTCACGCGCATCAACGACCGCTTCTTCGAGAAGGGCGGCACCATCGAGGTGGCCAGCGACGACCTGTACGAGAAGGATCCGCACGCCATCCTCGAGACCTTCCTGCTCTACCAGAAGACCATCGGCGTCAACGGGCTGTCGGCGCGCACGCTGCGTGCGCTCTACAACGCCCGCGGCCGCATGGACAGCCGCTTCAGCAACGACCGGGTCAACCATGCGACCTTCATGCGGATGCTGCTGGAGCCGCGCGGCATCACGCATGCCATCCGGCTGATGAACCAGACGTCGGTGCTGGGACGCTACCTGCGCGTGTTCCGCGGCACGGTGGGGCAGATGCAGCATGACCTGTTCCACGTCTACACGGTGGACCAGCACATCCTGATGGTGCTGCGCAACGTGCGGCGCTTCTTCATCGCCGAGCATGCGCACGAGTACCCCTTCTGCTCGCAGTTGGCAGCCGGCTGGGACAAGCCGTGGATCCTGTACGTGGCGGCGCTCTTCCACGACATCGCGAAGGGCCGCGGCGGCGACCACTCCGAGCTGGGCGCGCGCGACGTGCGCCGCTTCTGCCAGAAGCACGGCATCGGGCGCGAGGACACCCGGCTGATCGAGTTCCTCGTCGCCAACCACCTGGTGATGAGCAATGTCGCTCAGAAGCAGGACCTGTCCGACCCCGAGGTGATCGGCGCCTTCGCCCAGCGCGTGGGCAGCGAGCGCTACCTGACGGCGCTCTACCTGCTGACGGTGGCCGACATCCGTGGCACGTCGCCGCGCGTGTGGAATGCCTGGAAGGGCAAGCTGCTCGAAGACACCTACCGCCGCACCTCGCGCGCGCTGGGCGGCCACCTGCCCGACCCCGACGCAGAGGTGGAGGCCCGCAAGCGCGAGGCGCTGACGCTGCTGCAGCTGCATGCCCAGCCCTTCGAGGCGCACAAGGCGCTGTGGGACACGCTGGACGTGAGCTACTTCATGCGCCACGACGCGGGCGAGATCGCCTGGCACGCCAAGAAGCTGTCGCGCTTCGTGGCGCCCAAGGGCATTCCGGCCGATCCCCATGCCAAGTCCATCGTGCGGGCGCGCCTGTCGCCGGTGGGCGAAGGGCTGCAGGTGGTGGTCTACACGCCCGACCAGCCCGACCTGTTCGCACGCATCTGCGGCTATTTCGACCAGGCGTCGTTCAGTATCCTGGACGCGCGGGTGCACACGGCCACCAACGGCTATGCGCTGGACACCTTCCAGGTGGTGACCACCTTTTTGCCCGAGCACTACCGCGAGCTGATCAGCATGGTGGAGACCAACCTGGCGCAGACGCTGGACGCCTGGGGCGAGCTGCCCGCGCCCAGCCGGGGCCGGGTGTCGCGGCGGGTGCGCAGCTTTCCCATCCAGCCGCGGGTCTATCTCACGCCGGACGAGAAGGCGCAACGCTGGCTGCTGACCATCTCGGCCAGCGACCGGGCCGGCCTGCTCTACAGCGTGGCCCGGGTCCTGGCCCGCCACCACCTGCACCTGCAACTGGCGAAGGTGACGACGCTGGGCGAGCGGGTGGAGGACAGCTTCCTGATCAGCGGTCCCGAGCTGTATGGCCAGAAGGGGCAGTTGGCGATCGAGACGGAGCTGATCGACGCGCTCGAAGCGGCCTGAGCGCGGGGGGGCAAGCGGCTGCTGTCTTCCGGTCGCGCAAGTGGCTGGAGCAGTAACCCGGCGGAGGACGTCGGCATGCGCGCTCCCGGTGCACGCTCGCGCTGACCGACTTGGCGCACAAGCTGTGTGCTCGCTGTCCATCGACGTGCTTTGGGCACTGCACGGCGCCGCGAATGGCACCTCCGCACGCACACCGCCATCCCCCGCCTCGACGCTGCGCACGAATCCCTCCAGTTCGACGCTGCGCGCGAGCCCTTCCCTTTGGGCCCGAAGGTTCACGGGATCTCTTGGGCAACTTGGGTCAGCCAACCCCGACCGTTCGGGCTGAGCCTGTCGAAGCCCCGCGCGGGCGCTGCGTCGCACCGGTCAGGGCGGGTCGGACGTTGGCGCCGCGCGCCGTCATGCCCTTCGACAAGCTCAGAGCGAACGGACTCGGAGGCCCCTGGCGGCAAATCCGGCGGTTCGGGACCAACGTCGAGGCGGGGGATGGCGGTGTGCGTGCGGAGGTGCCATTCGCGGCGCCGTGCAGTGCCCAAAGCACGTCGGTGGAGAGCGAGCACCCGTGTGGTGAGGCAAGCCGGTCAGCGCGAGCGTGCACCGGGAGCGCGCATGCCGACGTCCTCCGCCGGGTTAGCGGTACACCGCTGGTGCGCCCCGACATAGCGCGCCGCACCGAGCTGCTCTGCCCTCGGCTCGGCTCGGCTCGGCTCGGCTCGGCTCGGCTCGGCATCACCATATCCATGGCCATAACCATCGCCATACCGATGCCACCGGCCGATCGCTGAGGCAGACCCCGCGGCGCCCCCGATCGCATACCCCCGCGTCTCGATCTTTACGCCGTTTTGATACGGCACCGGCCAGTCTCTACACCGTCTTGAGGCGCCCCTTCAGACACTGCCAGCCATCGTCTTTTCGATGACTGGAGTGAGAAATGGACATCGTCTGGCTCGTCGCCATCGCCGCCCTGTGGGCCGGCATGGTGGCGCTGGTGTATGCGCTGGCCGCCATGGAGCGGCCGAACGGGAGCCGGCCATGATGTCGCTCGCCGCCCTCTACGGACTGGCCGGCACGCTGGCCGCCCTGCTGCTGGCCTACCTGGTCTATGCACTGATCCGGGCGGAGGACTTCTGATGACCGCCTCCGCCTGGACCCTCCTGGCCGTCTTCCTCGGCCTGCTGCTGCTCCTCGCCTGGCCGCTGGGCCGCTGGCTCGCCGCGCTCTGCGAAGGCCGCATGCCGCGCTGGATCGCACGCGTCGAAGCCCCGCTCTACCGCCTGGCCGGCGTGGAGCCCAATGCCTCGATGGGTTGGATGAGCTACGCCCTCGCCCTGCTCGCCTTCAATGCCCTGGGCGCCCTGGTCGTCTACGGCCTGCAACGCCTGCAGGCCCTGCTGCCGCTCAACCCGGCCGGTCTGCCGGCCGTCTCGGGCGACTCGGCCTTCAACACCGCACTCAGCTTCGCCACCAACACCAACTGGCAGGGCTACGCCGGCGAGAGCACCATGAGCTACCTCACGCAGATGCTGGCGCTGACGGTGCAGAACTTCCTCTCGGCGGCGACCGGCATCGCCGTGGCCTTCGCGCTGATCCGCGGCTTCGCGGCCCGCGGCGAGGCGGGCCGCCGCAGCGCCCGCTTCGGCGCCATCGGCAATGCCTGGGCCGATCTCACGCGGCTCACGCTGTGGCTGCTGCTGCCGATCGCCTTCGTACTGGCACTCGTCTTCGTCAGCCAGGGCACGATCCAGAACTTCGACGGCTACAAGACCGTCACGACGATCGAGGCGACCGTCTACCAGGACCCGCAGAACGGCCCCGACGGCCAGCCGCTGAAGGACGCCGCCGGCAATCCCGTCACCAAGGAAGCCACCACGCAGTCGCAGACCCTGCCCATGGGCCCCGTCGCCTCGCAGGAGGCCATCAAGATGCTGGGCACCAATGGCGGCGGCTACTTCAACGCCAACTCGGCCCATCCCTTCGAGAACCCGACGGCGCTGACCAACCTGCTGCAGATGCTGGCCATCTTCGCCATCCCGGCAGCGCTGTGCCTGGCCTTCGGCCAGGTGGTGGGCGACCGGCGCCAGGGCTGGGCGATCCTGGGTGCGATGACAGCGATCTTCGTCGTCGGCGTGATCGTCGCCACGGGCGCCGAGCAGGCCGGCAACCCACTGCTGGCCGCCCTGGGCGTGGACCCGTCGGCCGGCAACTGGGAGGGCAAGGACCTGCGCTTCGGCATCGCCGCCTCGGCCCTGTTCGCCGTGGTCACGACGGCGGCCTCATGCGGCGCGGTGATCGCCATGCACGACTCGCTCACACCGCTGGGCGGGCTGGTCACGCTGGTCATGATGCAACTGGGCGAGGTGGTGTTCGGCGGCGTGGGCTCGGGCCTGTACGGCATGCTGGTGTTCGCCATCCTGGCGGTGTTCATCGCCGGCCTCATGATCGGCCGCACGCCGGAGTACCTCGGCAAGAAGATCGAGGTCTACGAGATGAAGCTGATCGCCATCGCCATCCTGGTGACGCCCATCCTGGTGCTGCTGGGCACGGCCGTGGCGGTGAGCGTGGAGGCTGGCCGCGCCGGCATCGCCAACCCGGGGGCGCATGGCTTCTCGGAGATCCTCTACGCCTTCACCTCGGCCGCCAACAACAACGGCAGCGCCTTCGCGGGCCTGTCGGCCAACACGCCCTTCTACAACACCATGCTGGGCGTGGCCACCTGGCTGGGCCGCTTCGCCGTGATGGTGCCGGTGCTGGCCATTGCCGGCGCCCTGGCCGCCAAGCAGCGCCTGCCGGTGACGGCCGGGACGCTGCCCACCCACGGACCGCTGTTCGTGGTGCTGCTGATCGGCACGGTGCTGCTGGTCGGCCTGCTCAACTATGTGCCGGCGCTGGCCTTGGGCCCCATCGTCGAGCAGCTGATGCTCTGGAAGTGAGGCGCGCCCCATGAACAACAACACGCTTTCCCTGTTCGACGGCGCGCTGGTGCGCCCCGCGCTCGTCGCGTCCTTCACCAAGCTGAGCCCGCGCGTGCAATGGCGCAACCCGGTGATGTTCGTCGTCTACGTCGGCAGCATCCTGACCACGCTCTTGTGGGTGCACAGCCTCAACTTTCCCGGCGACACCGGCATGCGGCCCGGCTTCATCCTCGCGGTGTCGCTGTGGCTGTGGTTCACCGTGCTCTTCGCCAACTTTGCCGAGGCGCTGGCCGAGGGCCGCAGCAAGGCGCAGGCCGCCTCGCTGCGCAGCCTGCGCAAGGACACCTGGGCCAAGAAGCTCGAAGGCGCGCCGCGCGAGATGGCACGGCTGGCCGAGCAGCTGGCCCGCGTGCGTGCCGAAGGCGCCGCGCCCGAGCCCGCCACGGCCGATTCCACCAGCGCCATCTGGCGACCCGAGCGCGCCACCAACCTTCGCAAGGGTGACGTGGTGCTCGTCGAAGCCGGCGACATGATCCCGCTGGACGGTGAAGTCATCGAAGGCGTCGCCTCGGTGGACGAATCGGCCATCACCGGCGAATCGGCGCCGGTGGTGCGCGAGTCCGGCGGCGACTTCTCCTCCGTCACCGGCGGCACCCGCGTGCTGTCGGACTGGCTGGTGGTGCGCATCGGCGTCAACCCGGGCGAGTCCTTCCTGGACCGCATGATCGGCATGGTGGAAGGCGCCAAGCGCGCCCGCACGCCCAACGAGATCGCGCTGACCATCCTGCTGGTGGCGCTGACGCTGGTCTTCCTGATGGTGACGGTGACGCTGCTGCCCTATTCGCTCTTCAGCGTGCAGGCGGCGGGCACCGGCACGGTGGTGTCCATCACCGCGCTGGTGGCGCTGCTGGTGTGCCTGATCCCGACCACCATCGGCGGCCTGCTGTCGGCCGTGGGCGTGGCCGGCATGAGCCGCATGATGCAGGCCAACGTGATCGCCACCTCGGGCCGCGCCGTCGAGGCCGCGGGCGACGTGGACGTGCTGCTGCTGGACAAGACCGGCACCATCACCCACGGCAACCGCCAGGCCTCGGCCTTCCTGCCGGCGCCGGGCGTGAACAAGGCGCGCCTGGCCCATGCGGCGCAACTGGCCTCGCTGGCCGACGAAACGCCCGAGGGCCGCAGCATCGTCGAACTGGCCCGCCGCGAGGGCGTGGATGTCGCCCCCGTCGACGGCGCCGTCTTCGTGCCCTTCACCGCCCAGACGCGCATGAGCGGCGCCGACCTGCCCGCCGCCGCGCTGGACCTGGCGGGCGACCCCGTGCCGCTGCGCAAGGGCGCGGTGGAGGCCGTGCGCCGCCATGTCGAGACCCTGCGCGGCACCATGCCGCCCGAGCTGCTGCGTGCCGCCGACGAGGTGGCCCGCCGCGGCAGCACGCCGCTGGCGGTGGCCGAGGGCGCCCGCGTGCTGGGCATCGTGGAGCTCAAGGACATCGTCAAGACCGGCATCCGCGAGCGCTTCGCGCAGCTGCGGCGCATGGGCATCCGCACGGTGATGATCACGGGCGACAACAAGCTCACCGCCGCCGCCATCGCCGCAGAGGCGGGCGTGGACGACTTCCTGGCCGAGGCCACACCCGAGGACAAGCTCAAGCTGATCCGCCAGTACCAGTCCGATGGCCGCCTCGTCGCCATGACGGGCGACGGCACCAACGACGCCCCCGCCCTGGCCCAGGCCGACGTGGCCGTGGCCATGGGCAGCGGCACGCAGGCCGCCAAGGAGGCCGGCAACATGGTCGACCTGGACTCCAACCCCACCAAGCTGCTGGAGGTGGTGGAGACCGGCAAGGCCCTCTTGATGACGCGCGGCGCGCTCACCACCTTCAGCATCGCCAACGACGTGGCGAAGTACTTCGCCATCATCCCGGCCATCTTCGTGAGCACCTATCCGCAGCTGGCGGCGCTCAACGTGATGCGGCTGGAAAGCCCCTCCTCGGCCATCCTGAGCGCGGTGATCTTCAACGCGCTGATCATCGTCTTCCTCATCCCGCTGGCGCTCAAGGGCGTGCGCTACCGGCCCATCGGCGCCGCCGCGCTGCTGCGCCGCAACCTGGCCATCTACGGCCTGGGCGGCCTGCTGGTGCCCTTCGTCGGCATCAAGCTCATCGACCTGCTGCTGGCCGCGGTCGGCCTGGTCTGAACCTTTGGAGATGTCCATCATGACGAAGCAGAACCTCGTGCGTCCCTGCCTGGTGCTGTTCACGGCCCTGAGCGTGATCACCGGCGTGGTCTATCCCGTGGCCGTGACCGGCGTGGCCGGCGCGCTGTTCCCGAAGCAGGCCGCCGGCAGCCTGGTGGAGCAAAACGGCAAGGCCGTGGGCTCCGCGCTCATCGGCCAGAACTTCAGCGACCCCGGCCATTTCTGGGGCCGGCCCTCGGCCACCGCGCCGCAGCCCTACAACGGCAGCGGCTCCTCGGGCTCCAACCAGGGGCCGCTCAACCCGGCGCTGACCGATGCCGTGAAGGCCCGCGTCGAGGCCCTGCGCGCCGCCGACCCGGGCAACACGGCGCCGGTGCCGGCCGACCTGGCGACGGCCTCGGCCAGCGGGCTCGATCCGCACATCAGCCCCGAGGCGGCGCGCTACCAAGCGGCACGGGTGGCGCGGGTGCGCGGCCTGAGCGCCATCCAGGTCCAGCAACTGATCGACGCGCAGGTGCAGCGGCCCGCGCTGCCCTTCCTGGGCGAGCCGACCGTCAATGTGCTGGCGCTGAACCTGGCGCTGGACGCGCTGGCCAAGCGCTGAGCGACGAGGCCATCCATGGGCTACGCCGCCTACCGTGAGCATCCGGGCCGCCTGCTGCCCGTGCACCAGACGCGCTTCCAGGTCCTGGACGTGACGGTGCCCTGCACGGCCGCCTGCGGCATCCGCCGCGCCCTCGCCACCTGCCCCGACGCGGGCGTGCTGCGCTGCGAGCCGCTGCTGCATGAGCCGCCGACCGCGCGCCACGACGTGCTGCGCGTGCGGCTTGCCATCCGCCTGCCGGCGCTGCGCTACGCGCAGGTGCTGCACCTGCTGCTGGACACCTGCCCGACCGGCGAGATCGGCCGCCTGATCGGCTGGCGGGAACACCTCGACCGCTGCCGCCCGCGCCATGCTGGCTGACCTGCTGGCCGCCGGGCTGGCCTTCGCGGCCGTGCTGCTGCCGGCCGGGGTGGCTTGGTTGATCGTGCGCGGCTGTGAGCGCCATGCGCGCCGCCGCCGGCCGCACTGACACGGCCCACCGTTTCCGCCCTCCGTTTTTTCCTTTGCATCGACGATGCCTTCCCTCATGTCTTTTCGCGCTTCTTCCTTCTGCTTTCTCTGTACAGGCCTGATCGCCTTCGCCGCCCATGCCCAGTCCGAGACGCCGACGCCCGCCGCCGCACAGGCGCCCTCGCTCATCACTGTGAACATCTCGCTGACCACCAACTACAAGTTCCGTGGCCAGGACCAGGACGCGCTGGGCAACAACGGCTTCTACAAGACCAGCGCCGTCAAGCCC
Organism: Pseudacidovorax sp. DMC4; assembly: GCF_056314265.1. Taxonomy (NCBI): domain Bacteria; kingdom Pseudomonadati; phylum Pseudomonadota; class Betaproteobacteria; order Burkholderiales; family Comamonadaceae; genus Pseudacidovorax; species Pseudacidovorax sp. DMC4. The sequence goes on from NZ_JBQUYR010000001.1 coordinate 462,077, forward strand.
GCCGTCCAGGGCGGCTTCGACTACGCCCACGAAAGCGGCTTCTACGTCGGCAACTGGAACTCCAGCGTGAACTGGCTGGCGGGCAACTCCATCGAGAGCGACATCTACGGCGGCTACAAATTCAAGGCCGGCCCCTTCGACCTCGACTTCGGTACCCTGACCTACATCTATCCCGGCAACCGCAACGGCAACACCACCGAGCTGTACGGCGCCGCCACCTGGAGTGACGAGGCCATCGGCGCCTTCACCGTCAAGTATTCCAGCACCGTCTCCAAGGACTACTTCGGCTTCGCCAGCAACCGCACCACCGGCTGGAAGGGCCGCGGCACCGGCTACCTGAACATCGCGTACAGCAAGGAAATCTTCCCGAAGGTCACGCTGAAGGCCGCCGTCGGCTACACCGCCCTGTCCAGCGACATCCGTCGCAACACGCCCTACAAGAGCTACGTGGACTACAACGTGGGCGCCACCTACGACTTCGGCGGCGGCCTGAGCCTGACCGGCGCCATCGTCGGCGCCAACAAGAAGGACGCCTACCAAGCCACCACCGGCCAGCTCGTGCTGCCCGCCGGCACCTTCACGACCAGCGAGTCGCCCAACAAGGCACGCTTCATCGCCACGCTGACCAAGACCTTCTAAGGTCGGCCAGCCCGCTGCTAACCTGCCGACCCGATGACCGAGCGCGAACGCCCCGACCCCGACGCCCTGCTGGCCCAGATGCAGGCGCAGGAGGGGCGGGCCCGCCGGGGCCGGCTGCGCATCTACTTCGGCGCCAACGCCGGCGTGGGCAAGACCTGGTCCATGCTCAGCGCCGCCCAGCGCGAGCGCGCCGCGGGCCGCGATGTGGTGGTCGGCGTGGTCGAGACTCACGGCCGCGCCGAGACCGCCGCGCTGCTCCACGGCCTGGAGCAGTTGCCACTGCGCCAGACGCCGCACCGCGGCCATGTGCTGCGCGAGTTCGACCTGGACGCCGCCCTGGCGCGTCGCCCGCAGTTGCTGCTGGTGGACGAGCTGGCCCACAGCAACGCCCCCGGCTCGCGCCACGGCAAGCGCTGGCAGGACGTGCAGGAGCTGCTGGAGGCCGGCATCGAGGTCTGGACCGCCCTGAATGTGCAGCACCTGGAAAGCCTCAACGGCACGGTGGGCGCCATCACCGGCATCCGCGTACACGAGACCGTGCCCGACGGCGTGCTGGACGAGGCCGACGAGGTGGTGCTGGTCGATGCCACACCCGACGAGCTGCTGGCCCGCCTGGCCGCCGGCAAGGTCTATGTGCCGCATCAGGCGCGGCAGGCGCAACAGAACTTCTTCCGCAAGGGCAACCTGATCGCGCTGCGCGAGATCGCCCTGCGCCGCACGGCCGAGCATGTGGAGGACGACGTGCGCGGCTGGCGGGTGGAGCAGTCCGGCGCCCGCGCCGACGGCCAGACGCCACCGGCCTGGAACACCTCGGGCGCGCTATTGGCGGCCATCGGCCCAGGCGAAGCGGCGGCCCACACGGTGCGCGTGGCGGCGCGCATGGCCGGCCAGCTCAACGTGCGCTGGCATGCCGCCTATGTGGAGACGGCGCGGCTCGCGCGCCTGCCCGCCGCCCGGCGCGACCAGGTGCTGGCCGCGCTGCATCTGGCCGAGGAGCTGGGCGCCGAAACGGCCGTGCTCACCGACGAGGACGTGGCGGGCGCACTGGCCGCGCAGGCGCGGCGCCTCAACTGCGCCACGCTGATCCTCGGCCCTGCGGCCGGCAGCGCGGACGCGCCCGCCTGGGACCGCTGGCTGGCCCGCATCCGCCGGCCGCTGGCCGAGCGCCTGGGCCGCCGCGCGCCCGACCTGGACCTGGTCTGCGTGGGCCGCGCCGACAGCGCCCGCCGCCTGGCCCGCTCGCCCGCCGGCCTGCGCCATGCGAGCACCGAGGACGAACCCGCCCGTGCGGCGGGGCCGTGGAAAGGGCTGGCCTGCGCCGTGGCCGTCTGCGTGGGCGTGACGCTGCTGGCCACGCCCCTGTCGGGCGTGCTGGAGCTGTCGAACATCGTCATGCTCTACCTGCTCGGCGTGGTGGGCGTGGCCTGGCGCTTCGGGCGGACGCCGGCGGCCTTCGGTGCGCTGCTCAACGTGCTGGCCTTCGACTTCTTCTTCGTGCAGCCCACCTTCTCCTTCGCGGTGAGCGACGTGCAGTACGTGCTGACCTTCGCCGTCATGCTGGGCGTGGGCCTGCTGGTGGGCCAGCTCACGGCCGGGCTGCGCTTCCAGGCCGCCGTGTCGGCCAGCCGGGCGCTGCGCACGCAGTCGCTGTTCGAGCTGACGCGCGACCTGTCGGCCGCGCTGGAGCGAACACAGGTGGCGGACATCGGCGCCGCCGCCGTGCAGCGGCATTTCGGCGGCGAGGCGCTGGTGCTCACCGCCGACGCGCAGGACCGGCTGCAGCCGCCGGCCGCCGCGCCCGCGGGCTTCGACTTCAGCGTGGCCGACTGGGCCTGGCAGCATGGCCAGAGCGCAGGCCTGGGCACCGGCACGCTGTCGGCCCAGCCCTGGCACTACGTGGCGCTCAAGGCACCGATGCGGGTGCGCGGCGTGCTGGCCCTGCGACCGGCCGAGCCGCGCTGGCTGCTGGTGCCCGAACAGGCCCAGCAACTGGAGACGCTGGCCCGCCAGATCGCCATCGCCGTGGAGCGGGTGCACTATGTGGAGGTGGCGCAGCAGGCCGTGGTGGACATCGAATCCGAGCGCCTGCGCAATGCGCTGCTGGGCGCCCTGTCGCACGACGTGCGCACGCCGCTGACGGCGCTGATCGCGCTGGCCGAATCGCTGCAGCGCCTGCCCGGCGCCGATGCCTCGCCCGCCATCGGCGAGGCCACACAGGCCATCGTGGCGCAGGCCCGGGCGCTGAGCGCCCTGGTCAACAACCTGCTGGACATGGCGCGGCTCGAAAGCGGGGCGGCCGGCGGCGCTGTGAGCCTGCGGCGCGACTGGCAGTCGGTGGAGGAAGTGGTGGGCAGTGCCATCCGCGCCACGCGCTCCGTGCTGCCCGCGGGTGCCGTTCGCACGTCCCTGCCCGCCGACTTGCCGCTGGTCGAGTTCGACGCCGTGCTGCTCGAGCGCGTGCTGGTCAACCTGCTGGAGAACGCGGCCCGCTATGGCGCGCCGCCGGTGCTGATCTCGGCCCGCGCGCTGCCGCAGACGCTGCAGCTCACGGTGCGCGACCATGGCCCAGGCCTGCCCGCATCGCTGCAGGGCCAGCCGGACCCGCTCTTCGAGAAGTTCACCCGGGGCCATGCCGAGTCGGCCACGCCCGGCGTGGGCCTGGGCCTGGCCATCTGCAAGGCCATCGTGCAGGCCCATGGCGGACAGATCCATGCGGCCGATGCGGTGCCGGACGAGGCCGGCGGCGGCGCAGAATTCACCGTCGTGCTGCCGCGGCGCGACCCACCCGCCGCGCCCGCCTGAACCCTTCCGCCATGCCTGTCGCCGCCCCGCCCGCTTCCACCCCCAGCCCCACTGCCGTCGTCATCGAGGACGAGCCGCAGATCCGCCGCTTCGTGCGCGGCGCGCTGGAGGCCGAGGGCTGGCAGGTGCACGAGGCCGGTGATCTGCGCGAGGGCCTGGCCATGGCCGGCACCCGCCAGCCCGACCTGCTGGTGCTGGACCTGGGCCTGCCCGATGGCGATGGCGTCACGCTGATCCGCGATGTGCGCGGCTGGTCGGGCGTGCCGATCATCGTGCTCTCGGCCCGCAGCGACGAGGCCGACAAGATCGCCGCACTGGACGCCGGCGCCGACGACTACCTCACCAAGCCCTTCGGCACCGGCGAGCTGCTGGCGCGCGTGCGGGCCAACCTGCGACGGCCCCGCGCGGTGGGCGAGACGCCGGCCGATCCCGTGTTCCGTTTCGGCGAAGGCGAAGGCGCGGTCGAAGTCGACCGCCTGGCGCGACAGGTGCGCCGCAACGGGCAATTGCTGCACCTCACGCCCACCGAATACCGCCTGCTGTGCACGCTGATCGCCAATGCCGGCCGCGTGCTGACCCATCGCCAGCTGCTGCGTGAGGTGTGGGGCCCATCGCATGCCGAACAGAGCCACTACCTGCGCGTCTACATGGGCCATCTGCGGCAGAAGCTGGAACTGGACCCGGCTCAGCCGCGGCACCTGTTGACAGAGACCGGCGTGGGCTACCGGCTGGTGCTGCAGCCAGGCTAATGCCAATTCGGCCCGGGCGGACGTGGGACAGGCCGCACACGCGACACCGGCAGGCGCGGTCAGGAACGCAAACGCGGCCGGGCTATCATGATTGGCTGGGTGCGAGGCGCAGACGGGCGCCACGCAGGAGTCGCGAAGGTCGGGCCGCCTCGCGGATTGCTCCTGGAGATCCGTCCCATGCATCGGACCGTCGCCCCCCACGCCCTTCCGCGCGCACAGCGCATCGCCCAACGCGCCTTTGCGGCCTTCGAACGCTTTCTCCACATCGAAGCCGTCAGCGGCATCGTGCTGCTGGCTGCGGCCGCCTTCGCCCTGCTGTGGGCCAACTCGGAATGGCGGGACAGCTACGACGCGCTGTGGCACCTGCCCGTGGGCGTGGCCGTCGGTGCCTGGTCAGCGGCGCCCTCGCTGCACTTCTGGATCAACGACGGCCTGATGACGCTGTTCTTCCTGGTCGTAGGCATGGAGATCCGCCGCGAGATCCACGAAGGCGCGCTCTCCAACCTGCGGCAGGCGCTGCTGCCCATCGGCGCCGCGCTGGGCGGCGTGGCCGTTCCGGCGCTGCTGTATCTGGCGCTCAACCACGACCCGGTGCGGCAATCCGGCTGGGCCGTGCCCACGGCCACCGACATCGCTTTCGCCGTCGGCGTGCTCGCCCTGCTGGGGCGCGGCATTCCGGGCAACGTGCGCGTCTTCCTGCTGGCCCTGGCCATCATCGACGACGTGATCGCGGTGCTGATCATCGCCCTCTTCTACTCCGGCGGACTGGCGCCGGCCGGCTTCGCGGTGGCGGCCATTGGGGTGCTGATGGTGCTGGGCCTGCAGCGCATCGGTGCCGGCTCGGCCTGGGCCTATGTGCTGCCGGGCGCGGTGCTGTGGGGCGGCATCCTGATGACCGGCGCGCACCCGACCCTGGCCGGCGTGGTGCTGGGCCTGATGACGCCCGTGCGTCCCGGCCGCCTGGGCCAGCCGGCGCAGGCGCTGATCGACGAGGCGGCGGCCCGGCTGCGCAGCGCGGCCGCCGATGCGCGCCTGGGCGCCGCGCCGGCCGCGCTGCTGCATCCGCGGCGCCAGCTGCTGCAGGCCCAGCGCGAGCTCGTGCCGCCGGTCTCGCGCGTGCAGATGACGCTGCATCCCTGGGTCGCCTTCGGCGTGATGCCCATCTTCGCGCTGGCCAATGCCGGCGTGCACCTGGGCGGTGGCGGCGGCGATGCCGGCGCGGCGGTCTGGGTGATGGCGGGGGTGATGGTGGCCCTGGTGGCCGGCAAGCCGCTGGGCGTCGTCGGCGCGAGCTGGCTCATGGTGCGCAGCGGCCTGTGCCGGCTGCCGCCTGGCGTGGACTGGGGCGGCATCTGGCTGGTGGGCCTGCTGGCCGGCATCGGCTTCACCATGTCCATCTTCATCGCCATGCTGGCCTTTGCAGACCCAGACCTGCTGGCCGCCGCCAAGCTGGGCGTGCTGGGTGCCTCGGTGGTGGCGGCCGTGCTGGGGCTGGGCTGGGGCGCGGTGTATCGTCGCCGCGCAGCGCGGACGGACGCCGTGCCGCACGACCTTTCCCACCCCTCCCTGGCCGACGACCGCCCATGATGACCACCCTGCCCGGCCCTGACGGCCACGAACGCTGCCGCTGGTGCGCCGCCACGCCACAGTACGGCGCCTACCACGACGACGAATGGGGCTACCCCGTGGCCGACGACCGGCGCCTCTTCGAGAAGCTGTGCCTGGAAGGCTTCCAGTCCGGCCTGAGCTGGCTGACCATCCTGAACAAGCGCGAGAACTTCCGCGCCGCCTTCCACGGCTTCGACATCGCGCGCGTGGCCGCCTTCGGCGAGTCGGATGTCGAGCGGCTGCTGCAGGACGCGGGCATCGTGCGCCACCGCGGCAAGATCGAGGCGGCCATCCACAACGCCCGCTGCGCGCAGGAACTCATCGCCCGCGAAGGCTCGCTGGCCGCCTATGTGTGGCGGCACGAGGTGCCGGCCGATCGCGGCGATGGCGTGACGGTGCGCGCCACCTCGCCCGCCTCCATCGCCATGTCCAAGGACCTCAAGAAGCGCGGCTGGAAGTTCGTCGGCCCCACCACGGTGTACGCATTCATGCAGGCGATGGGACTGGTCAACGACCATGCGGCGGGCTGCGCCTTCCGCGAGAAGGCGGTGCAGGCGCGGGCGCGCTTCCAGCCACCCACGGGCCGCGGCTGAACGGCTGCGGCTGAGCGCCGGCCGCGACGTCGCGTCGCCCTGTCCCGCCCGCAGGCGCGTGGTTTGATGAGGCGCTCAGTCGGCGGGCGGCGCGACCCCCAGGGCCTTGAGCCGCCGATAGAGGGTGCGTTCGCTCAGGCCCAGCTGCTGCGCCAGGGCCTTGCGGCTGAGGCCGCGGTCGGCGGCCAGGCGCTGCAGTTCGGCGTCGCTCGGGCCGGAGGCCCAGGGCGCGGCGGCGACTGCGCCTGTCGCCGATGCTGCACCCGCCTGGGTGGCGGCGAGGAGCGCATCCGGCAGGTGCTCCTCGCGCACCTCGCCACCATCGGCCAGCAGCTTGGCGCGCTCGATCACGTTGCGCAGCTCGCGCACGTTGCCGGGCCAGGCGTAGCGCGCCAGCCGCGCCATGGCGGCCGCGTCGATGCGCCAGGCGTTCAGGGGCGACTCCTGCTGCAGCAGGGTCTGCACCAGCACCGGCAGGTCCTCCACCCGCTCGCGCAGCGGCGGCAGATGGATGGGAAAGGCGCTCAGACGGAAGTACAGGTCCTTGCGGAAGCGGCCGGCCTGCATCATGGCCTCCAGCGGCAGATGGGTGGCAGCGACCAGCCGCACGTCCGCCCGCTGCATCTGCACGGCGCCCACGCGGCGGAAGGTGCCGCTTTCCAGCAGGCGCAGCAGCTTGACCTGCAGCGCCAGCGGCACGTCGCCGATCTCGTCCAGGAAGAGCGTGCCGCCCTCGGCCGTCTCGACCAGTCCGGCCTTGCGCGCATGGGCGCCCGTGAAGGCGCCCTTCTCGTAGCCGAAGAGCTCGCTCTCGAACAGCGTCTCGGTCAGGCCCGAGCAGTCCACGATGACGAACGGCCCCTGCGCGCGGTCGCTCGTCTCGTGCACGGCCCGGGCGAAGAGCTCCTTGCCCGTGCCCGATTCGCCCTGCAGCAGCACGGGCAGCCGCGAGGGCGCCACACGCTGCACGGCCGAAAGGGCCTTGTTGAAGGCGGCCGAATGGCCGATGAGCCGCGCACGGCTGGCCTGGGGCGAGGCATGGCGCAGCGCGGTCAGCCGCTCCACATAGGCGGCGATGGTGCCGTCGGCGGCCAGGATGGGCCGCAGTTCCACATCCACATGCTCCGGGCCGCGCGGCGTGTGATGCACATGGAGCACGCGGTCGGGCGCGCGGGTGTCGCGGGCATGCTTCATCGGGCAGTGCTCGCCCGACTGGTCGCAGGGGGCGTCGTAGCCGTGCGAGACCCGGTAGCACTTCTGCCCGAGGAAGGGGCGCGCCTTGACGCCGAACTGCCGGCGATAGGCCGCGTTGCCCGCCAGGATGGTGTAGTCCGGGTCCATCACGATGGTGGGCACGGCGTCGTGCTCCAGGTAGTTGACCAGGCTGTCGATGGCGGGAGCGGCGGGCGCGGGCGACGGGGACATGGGGCATTCCTTGTGCAAGGCTGCCATTCTGGCGGTGCCAGGATGGCAGCTCAACTGCCATGACAGGCGCAGCCGCGCCATCGCGCCGTGTCACCCCGCGCAAGAAATTCTTTTATCTCCACCACTTGCGCGTTTTCCTCGGCGGGCGGCCGCGTGGCATGGATATTGGATTGATCCAGGGCAAACCATCTGCCAAGGAGACGCCATGCCATCCGCTGCCACCCTGCATATCGAGCATTTCTTCGACCCGGACACCTGGACGCTGAGCTATCTGGTGCTCGATCCCGCCACGTACCAATGTGCCCTGGTGGACAGCGTGCTCGGCTACGACCCCAAATCGGGCCGCACCTCCCACGCGCCCGCCGACCGCCTCATCGCCCGGGTTCGCGAGCTGGGCGCCACGGTGGCCTGGATCCTGGAAACGCATGTGCATGCCGACCACCTCACGGCCGCGCCCTACCTGCAGCAGCAACTGGGCGGGCGCATCGGCATCGGCAACCGCATCACGCGCGTGCAGCAGGTCTTCGGCGCACTGTTCAACGCGGGCGAAGGCTTCGCCAGCGACGGCCGGCAGTTCGACCACCGGTTCGAGGATGGCGAGGCCTTCCAGGTCGGCAAGCTGCAGGTGGAGGCCATGCACACGCCGGGCCACACGCCCGCCTGCATGACCTACGTCGTGCGCTCCGGCCCCGGCGAGGACGCCGACATCGCGGCCTTCGTGGGCGACACGCTGTTCATGCCCGACTACGGCACGGCCCGCTGCGACTTTCCGGGCGGGGATGCGCACACGCTGTTCCGCTCCGTCCGCCGGGTGCTGACCCTGCCGCCACGCACGCGGCTGTACATGTGCCACGACTACCAGCCCGGCGGCCGCCCGCTGCAGTGGGTGAGCACGGTGGCCGAGCAGCGCACGCACAACGTCCATGTGCACGACGGCATCGACGAGGACCACTTCGTCGCCATGCGCCGGGCGCGGGACGCGACGCTGGCCATGCCGGTGCTGATCCTGCCCTCGGTGCAGGTCAACATGCGCGCCGGCCACCTGCCCGAGCCGGAGGCCGATGGCCGGCGCTACCTGAAGATCCCGGTGGATGCCCTCTGAGCACCACCGCCCGGACGCCCCACCAGGAGACACGCCATGGACATCAGGACCCTGAACGCCGAAATCGCCGTCGGCCCGCAGATCACGCCCGCCGACGTCGCCGCGCTAGCCGCCGCGGGCTACCGCGCGATCCTCTGCAACCGCCCGGACGGCGAAGGTGCCGACCAGCCCGGCTTCGCAGAGATCGCCCAGGCCGCGCAGGCTTGCGGCCTGCCGGTGCATCACCTGCCGGTCGAATCGGGCACGGTGCGCGACGAGGACGCCCAGGCCTTCGGCGTGCTGCTGGCCAGCCTGCCCAAGCCGGTGTTCGCCTACTGCCGCACAGGCACGCGCTCGGCCACGCTGTGGGCGCTGTCGCAGGCCACGAAGCTGACGCTGCCCGAGATCCTGCAGCGCGCCCGCTCGGCCGGCTATGACCTGCAGGCCGTGGTCCGCCGCGTGGCCAACGGCGGCCAGACGCCCAGCGATGCGATCGATGCCACGCACGACATCGTCATCGTGGGCGGCGGCGCCGCCGGCGCGGCCGTGGCGGCCAGCCTGCTTGCGCGCCGCCGCGACCTGGACATCGCCATCATCGACCCGGCCGAGGTGCACTACTACCAGCCCGGCTGGACCATGGTGGGCGCCGGCGTGTTCAAGCCCGAGGTGACGGCGCGCACCATGGCGTCGGTGCTGCCGCGCGGCGTGCGCTGGCTCAAGGGTGCCGTGGCCGCCTTCGAGCCCGAGCGCGACGCCGTCGTGCTCGACGGCTGCCGCGTCGTGCGCTACCGGCAGCTGGTGGTCTGCCCAGGGCTCAAGCTCGACTGGCAGGCCATTCCCGGCCTGCCCGAGACGCTGGGCCGCCATGGCGTGACCTCCAACTACCGCTACGACCTGGCGCCCTACACCTGGGAGCTGGTGCAGCGGCTGCGCGGCGGCAAGGCCGTCTTCACCCAGCCGCCCATGCCCATCAAGTGCGCGGGCGCGCCGCAGAAGGCGATGTACCTGTCGGCCGACCACTGGCGGCGCCAGGGCGTGCTGGACCAGGTCGACATCGATTTCTGCAATGCAGGCGCGGTGCTCTTCGGCGTGGCCGACTACGTGCCCGCGCTGATGGAATACATCGCGGCCTACGGCGTGCACCTGAACTTCGGCCACCAGCTGGTGGCGGTGGACGGGCCGGCCCGGCGGGCCACCTTCATCCACACGCATGCGGACGGTCGGAAGGAAGCCGTGCTGAAGGACTTCGACCTGCTGCATATGGTGCCGCCACAGACCGCCCCCGACTTCGTGCGCGTGAGCCCGCTGGCCGACGCGGCCGGCTGGGTGGACGTGGACCCGGCCACGCTGCGCCACAAGCGCCATGCCAACATCTTCGCGCTGGGCGACTGTGCCAACACCACCAACGCCAAGACTGCTGCCGCGGCGCGCAAGCAGGCGCCGGTGGTGGCGCACAACCTGCTGGCTGCGCTGGGCCACGCCAAGGGCGAGGCGCGCTACGACGGCTACGGCTCCTGTCCGCTCACTGTGGAGCGCGGCAAGATCGTGCTGGCCGAATTCGTCTACGGCGGCAAGGTGGCGCCGACCTTTCCGAACTGGCTGATCGACGGTACGCGTCCATCGACGCTGGCCTGGTACCTGAAGGACCGGGTACTGCCGCCGATGTACTGGTCCGGCATGCTCAAGGGCCGCGAATGGCTGGCCGAGCCGGCCCTGACCGAGTGAGGGTGGCGCCATGACTGCCCTGCTCATCAGCCTGTCGATGGGCGCCGCCGTGGGCCTGATGCTGGCCCTCAGCGGCGCGGGAGGCGGCATCCTGGCGGTGCCGCTGTTGGTCTTCGGCCTGCACCTGAGCATGGTGCAGGCGGCGCCGGTGGGCCTGATCGCGGTGGGGCTGGCCTCGGCCCTGGGGGCGGTGCTGGCGCTGCGCGAGGGCAAGGTGCGCTACCGCGCCGCGGCCATCATCGGCGTGACGGGCATGGCCTTCGCGCCGTTGGGCGTGATGCTGGCGCACCGGCTGCCCAATGCGCCGCTGATGGTGGGCTTCTCGCTGGTGCTGGCCTGGGTGGCGGTGCGCAGCATCCGGCAGTCGCTGGCGCCCGTGCCGGCCGGGCCTTCCGCGCCGTCTGCGCTGCAGGTGTGCCGGCTCGATCCGGTGCGTGGGCAGCTGCGGCTGGTGTCGCCCTGCGTTCTCGCGCTGGGCGCCACCGGCGCGCTCTCGGGCCTGCTGAGCGGGCTGCTGGGCGTGGGTGGCGGCTTCGTCATCGTGCCGATGCTGGGCGCCTTCTCCAATGTACCGATCCGCGGCATCGTCGCCACCTCGCTGGCCGTGATCGCACTGGTGTCGGTGGGCGGCGTGGCCGGCGCCGCCTCGCAGGGCGCCGTCGCCTGGGACGTGGCCCTGCCCTTCGCCGCCGGCGCCGTGCTGGCCTTGCTGGCCGGCCGCCGCCTGGGCGCGCGGCTGGCGGGGGCGCGACTGCAGCAGGCCTTCGGCGCAACGGCCGCCGCGGTCGCGGTGCTGGTGTTGCTGCGCGGGCTGGGGGTGTTGGCGCTGTAGGGAGGCCAGGAATCGCACCGCGGCAGCCGGCTGGCGCTGGGGTAGCCGGTGGGGGACTCCTCAGCAGCGGCATGGACACCTATGGCGTTGCTGCGACGGTCGTCGCTGCGGCGCTCCGTCGAATGGATGAAGCCTTCGCGCCAAGCAGTCTCCGGCCGTGTGAGACTGGCACGATGAATCGCGCCTTGCTGCTTCTCGTACCCCTGACGGCGCTGGTCCTCACGGCGCCACCCGTGCACGCCCAAAAGGCGGTCTACAAATGCGTCACTCAGGGCAAAGTCGAATACAGCCACACGCCATGCGTCGGCGCCATCGAGATCGATGCCACCCCCACCCAGGGCGCCGACCGCTGGAGCGGCCAAAGCCGCAAGGGCCGGGACGTCCAGCGACTGGAATTCAACGAGCAGATGGGCCGGGCTGTGCGCCCCTTGACCGGCATGGACGATGCCCAATGGAAGACCGCCACCCACCGCCAGGCGCTCAGCCCTTCGGCCCGGCAGGAATGCGATCGACTGGACCCGATGCTGGCCGCGCAGAGAAGCCGGACCGACGCTGCGACAGTCGAAGAACGTGGCCGTGCCGATGTCCGCCTATGGCAGTTGAGACGCAGGTTCGCCGATCTTGACTGCTGAAGCCTAGCTTGCTGGCGGTGTCGGAGCATCCAGCGAAGCGGACGCGACCGCCTCGCCAACTCCTGAGTGCTGCGCGCCCCGCAGCGCCCGAACCGTGCAAGCAGCATGGGGGCACGATCAAGGTGCCATCGGGTCAGCAGGCCCGTACACCCTACGCTGGCCACAGCACGCCCACCGGCGGCGCGAGGCGCGAGTGGGCGCAAGAAGAGAAAAGTGGCGGTGCGGGGGCGGTGGGAAGACGTGAACCTGCGCGCCGGCACGATGCGCGTGCACCGGGCGCGTGCTGACCGAGGACAGGGCCCGCACCAAGACCACACCGCGAGCGGCTGGTGGAGCTCAACCACCGCGCTACATCGATGAGCGGTCGCAACGCCGCGCTTGGCTGCAAGCCCGGCTGGCGGCAGGTGTGCGCTATCGCCCGCCAAAGGAATGCCGCGACACGAGTGTGACGCTGGCACTGATGGCCGGCGCCAATCCGGTGTGGGTGGCCATGCAGCATGGCCACTCGGTGCAGGTGATGATGCGCGACTACGCGAAGTGGATTCCATCCGCCGACCGAGGCGCGAACCTGGCCGCGGTGAACGCCACGCTGGGCGCTGCGACCGAGGGCCCGCAGGGCCGGGAATGAGCGATTCAGGGATGGTTTAGGGCCAGCAGCGCGCGAGGCCAACCCCGGAAATGAAAAAAGCCGTTGAAGATCAACGGCTTTCTATGCGAAGGGCTTGGCGGAAACGGAGGGATTCGAACCCCTAAGACCAGGTTTCAGGCGTGCTGCAGCGTGTGCGCTCCGAGGGAGCTACTACGCTAGGCGCTGCCGGAACTCTCCGATTTAGGACCAGATTTAGGGATAACCGCTCGGCAACTCTGGTGGCAGGAAGGGAGTCGGCGCATGCGGCCGACCGTCTTGCCATCCACCAAGACACCGACGGCTTTCCGGTGTGTTGGAGTTCCCTAGCACCCGCAACCATAGCACGCTAACTGGCCCCCTAGGCGCTAGCTACATTTAAACAGCCGAGCTTAGACGAATTACTATTTAACAGAATATAAATTTCTGCGCTAGAAGCGCTCTGGTAGCGAAAATGTTCCGTATCGTATTAAAAGATATACCGCGAAGCAACTCCATGAAACGGGGAACAGCAAGCTTTGCACCCATACGTAATAACGCGCGAGCCATGTTAAGGTCGAGAATCGCGTTCCGGCTCCTTTCAGACGCGCAGTGTAAAGCTTGGCATTTAATTCGAAATCCTTCAACGCCTTTCGGTCCTTGTCGGCAATCTCATCCTTGCTGATAGGGAAGTTACCCAAAGCCTCTAACGTATGGAGGCGGACTAAGAGAGGAACAGCCCCTTGTAAAAAGGCCTTGTCGATTTTTAAGTTTGTACCGAACTGACTCCAGATGGAGGCCTCTGTATACCAAAGTCGAAAAACTGCGATATCGAACAGCCAGTTGACAAACAGGGAATATAAATAATACAGAACCAGCCCTAGGAGGGCTGTGTCTACCAACGCCGCAGGCAGGTCCATCCCTAACGCCTTAAGATCATTGAAAGGGACGTTGTAGAGCTTCGTCAGCACGGCCACCGTTGCCACTATCAACGCTCTATTCAAGACCTTTTCCGTTGTCTCGGAGATCAAGTTCTTCCCGCTCACCTTTGGCATATTTCCCTCCCCAGGAGCATGTCCGCCGTCATGGCCGGCTCAACCGCTAGCCGCCGTCAAATAATACGTATTTGTTCGTAGTGGAAGAAGCGCAGTTCCCCCTAAGCCCTCCCCCGCTGACCCGACCGATTGGCAAGGGGGAAACATCCCGGAAAAACATGCACATCAAGAGGGCAGGCGCGGTGGGGGCTCGTCTGCGCGCCGGGGGGCAGGAGCGACTGCTTCGACGGACTGGCGGGCGGTGGGGTAGCGTCCGGAGGGCGCTGCGGCGTGCGTATGGCCTGCAGGGCAGGCGCGCCGCCTCCCGGCAGGGGGCGGCGAGGTACGGACGAAAAAAAGCGCCCTGGGGGCGCGCGATGCTCCGGCCGTGCGCAGTCGGTGCGGAGCTATCCGGCGGCGGGCAGCTCGTAGGGTCCGAAGCGCACCACCTCCTGGCCGAGCCAATCGTTGACGGCCATGAGGCGCTGCTGGAGCGGGGCGATCTCGTTCTGGATGAAGACGCGCGTGGCCTCCCCCGCGTTGCCGAAGCCGCCGGTGTTGTTGGGGATGATGCCGAGCAGGCCAGGCGGCACGCGGTGCGCGGCGAGCACGTCGTCTCGGCTGGCGTTCTTGATGGCCAGGAAGTCGTCCTTCGCGGCCACCTCGCTGACGGGGATCAGCTTCAAGCCGTCCGCCTTGCCGTTGGGCGCCTGCAAGAAGAGATTCCGAAAGTTGCCTGGGCCTTTGCTCTCCCTCAGCGCCTCACGCAGCTGGTCAACATCGGTCCCTGAAACCGAAGCATCGGTCAGGTACAGGATGAAGCCCGCATGGCTGCCGTTCTCGTAGTAGCGGCGGCGGAAGACGGTGGCCGCCTCGTTTAGCCAAGTGGCGTGGAGCGCGCTCAGGTACTCGGGCAGACCGTACACCTCCTGGGCCAAGTCATCCTCCTGCAGCTGGAACACCGAGCCGCGCGCAAACTCGTGCTCCTGCTGGTAGCTGGGCACGAAGAAGAACTGCCCTTCTTCCTTCCCGCGCCGCGTGTACAGCGCCAGGCTGCGGCGCAGCTCCAGCACGCTGCCCGTCATCGAGCGGGGCGCTTCGAGGTAGGCGTTGCCGAAGATCAGGAAATCCAGAACCCACGCCGCGAAGGTGCTGCGCGACAGCAGCGGATGCGGCTGGAACAGCGACACCAGCAGGTTGCGCTTGAGGTAGATCGAGCTGCTGTGATGCGGCGCCGCGCGAAACGCCCGGGCCATGCCGTCGAGCGGCAGCGGGGGCTCGTACCACCGGCCATTGAACATGGCCTCCACGTAGTCCATGAGCCGCAGCCGCGAGACAGGTTCAGGGTCGCCGAAGGTGAACGCCACCGGCGCGGCTGGCGAAGCGGGCTCGGCCGGCGCCCCGCTCTCAGCGGCTGCCGAGAGGACGCGCGCGGCGCTGCTGCTGGTGATGCTGGCACTGCCATGGCGTGCACGTCGTTTGCTCATTCGAAGATCTCCATGAAGGAACGGCCGCCGACGACATCGCCGGCCAAGGTTTCGTAGTCCAGCGCATGCATCGTGGCCCAGGCCAGGTCGGCGTGGCCGGCCTCCTGCGAGCGGCCGGCGTCGTAGGTCACGCTGCGACCGCTGGCCGTCAACGTCTTGCGGATGGCCATGAAGGCTGCGGCCAGGTCCGTCATGCCCACGTCGAACTGCAGGCGCCCCTTGCTGATGACCTGCTTGGCCTTGAGCACCAGACGCGCCTTGACCTCGGGGCTGTACTTGTAGGCCCGCGCGTTGGGAAAGAACTTCGCCACGATCTGGTGGACGCCCTCCCCCATGCCCGTGGCATCGATGCCGATGTGCACCACGTTGTACTGCAGGGTCACGCGGCGGATGGCCTCGGCCTGGGCCTCGAAGTCCGCGCCCTTGAACTGCTCGCGATGCAGCACGCGGAAGGGATCGCCCGGGGCGCGCGGCAACGCAAGCACCACCAGCGCCGCGGCGTCGCCCGTGTCCGATGGGTCATAGCCCACCACCACGGGCTCGTGCCCGAAGGGACGCAGGGCGAGGGGCTTGAAGTCCGCCGCCCACTCCTCCCACGAATCCACCATGCACCCCTGCATCTCCGCCAGGCTGAACAGCGAAGCGCTGTCGTCGATGAACTCGCACATGAAGAGATTGGCGAACTCCTCGGCCGTGTACTCCTGCCGCAGCTCTTCGATGTCGAACAGGTCGAAGCCCGCCGCGGCCGCATCGGCCACCGTCACGATGTGCCGCCACTTCCGATCCGCGCACAGCACGCCACCGCTCAGGGCCTTGTGGCTGGTGTCGATGCGGACATGGTCCTTCTTGGCCTTGCCCTTGTTGCGGTCCTCGCCGGTCCAGAACGCATAGGCCTCGTGCGACATCGCCGAGGGCGTGGAGAAGTACGTCTTCCGCCAATGCTTGTGCGCTGCCATCGCGCTGGCCAGCTTGTTGATGACCTTGAAGCGCGGCACCCAGAAGAACTCATCGAAGTAAAAGTCCCCGTGGTAGCTTTGCGCGGTCATCGCGTTGGTGCCCAGGAAGATCAACTCCGCGCCGTTCCAAAGCTTGATGTTCTCCCCCCGCAGCTCCACGCCCACCTGCTTGGCGAAGTCCACGATGTAGCTGCGGAACTGATGCGCCTGTGCCTTCGAGGCGCTCAAGAAAAGCTTGTTGCGCCCCTCCTTCGCCGCACTCAGCAGCGCCTCATGCGCAAAGTAGAAGGTCGCCCCAATCTGCCGCGACTTGAGCAGCATGCGCAGCCGCTGCCGCTGGTTCTCGTACCACGTCTGATGGAACGGATAGTTCTGCTCCAGCAGCAGCGCCTCCAGCTGCTCGATCTGCTCGGGCGTGAACTCGTTACGCCCCCGCTTGCGCGGCGCCGCGTTCATGGCCTTCGTGCGCTCCGCAATTGCAGGATTCAGGTCGCCTTCCTTGCCCGTGTGCTGATAGCGCTCCACGCGCGCCGTGCGCTCCAGCTGACGGCCCAGCAGGTCGATCTCCTTGAAGTCGCCGCCGGTCTTCTGGTCTTTCAACACCAGCTGCACCAGCCGCATCTCCAGCGCGCCATTCACACGCTCCAGCGGTGCGGCCTCGTCCCAACGCTCGGCGTCCTTCCACCCATACACGGTCGAAGGCGGCAGCTGCAGAAACTCCGCGATCTGCTTGCACCGCCAGCCCTGAAAGTAGAGGAAGCGCGCATGCGTGCGGCGTCCTTGCGGATTGCTGCCGCCCGTGGCAATCTGATCGGACAGCGCGGCGGCCACCGACCCGGCCGCAAGCCCGGCCCCTGCGGCTTTCTCAATGCTGGAGCCCTTCGCGCGACGCGCGGGGCTCTCTCCCTGTGGTGTGTGCATGGCACCTAGCGTGCCTACCGCAACCCCGCATCTCCAGCCCTTCGATCTCTACCCGGCACACGGCGCAACGCCGTGCGTTGAACGTGCGCGGCACGGCGTCCAACATGGGACCACCCATCCAAAACGCCACCACACACCGCACCGCACATGGCCGCCAAATCCAAGTTCTTCCGCGTCGCCGTCGAAGGCGCCACCTCCGATGGCCGCACCATCGAACGCTCCTGGCTGGAGCAGATCGCCGCCAGCTACAGCCCCGCCACCTACGGCGCCCGCGTCAACCTGGAGCACTACAAGGGCATCCTCCCCGACAGCCCCTTCCGCGCCTATGGCGACGTGCTAGCCGTCAAGACCGAAGAGGTCGACATCGGCGGCACCAAGAAGCTGGCCCTCTTCGCGCAGATCGACCCTACGCCCGAGCTGGTGGCCCTCAGCAAGAAGCGCCAGAAGATCTACACCAGCATCGAGGTGGCACCCAAGTTCGCCGACACCGGCAAGGCCTACCTCGTCGGCCTGGCCGTCACCGACAACCCCGCGAGCCTGGGCACCGAAGCCCTCGCCTTCGCCGCCCAGCACCCCAACGCCAGCCCCTTCACCCAGCGCAAGGCCCACCCAGAGAACCTCATCAGCGAGGCCCTGGAGTTCACCCTGGAACTGGAAGGCGCCGACGAAGACACCGGCGCCCTGGCCAAGTTCAAGGCCAACATCACCGCCGCCATCGAGCGATTCACCGGCAAGGCCAAGACCGACGACGAGCGCTTCGGCTTGGTGGCCGAAGGCTTCAAGAAGATCGGCGACGCCTTCACCGAGCACGCCGACCACACCGCCGTCGGCATCAAGGCCAACACCAGCGCCATCGAGTCCCTGCAGGCCGAGGTCAAGACCCTGCGCGAGAAGTTCGCCGTACTCGACAAGACCCCCGCCAACCCCGGCCGTCCCACCGCCACCGGCGGCGCCGGCCAGGTGCAAACCGAGTTCTGAGCCCGCCCGGCGCACACCCGCAACCCTCACCGCACGCACGCACATGCACCAGCTCACCCGTCCCTTGTTCTCCGCCTATCTGGCCCGCCTGGCCCAGCTCAACGGCGTCCACGCCGACGACGTCACCAAGACCTTCACCGTCTCCCCTTCGGTCCAGCAGAAGCTGGAGACCAAGATGCAGGAGTCCAGCGACTTCCTCGGCCGCATCAACATGGTGGGCGTCACCGAGCAGCAGGGCCAGAAGCTCGGCCTCGGCCTGTCCGGCCCGGCCGCCAGCCGCACCGACACCAGCCAGGCCGACCGCCAGACCCGCGACATCACCACGCTCGACCAGCGCGGCTACATCTGCACCAAGACCGACAGCGACACGCACATCGGCTACGCCAAGCTTGACGCCTGGGCCAAGTTCCCCGACTTCCAGACCCGCGTGGCCAACGCCATCCTGCAGCGGCAGGCGCTCGACATCATGTGCATCGGCTTCAACGGCACCAGCATTGCCGCCAACACCAACCTGGCACAGAACCCCCTGCTGCAGGACGTCAACAAGGGCTGGCTGCAGCACCTGCGCGAAGACGCGCCCGAGAACGTCATGGCCAGCGGAGCGACCGCCGGCAAGGTCAAGATCGGCAGCGCCGCCGGCACCGACTACAAGAACCTCGACGCCGCCGTCTACGACGCCATCACGCTGCTCGATCCGTGGTTCCAGCAAGACCCCGGCCTCGTGGCCATCCTGGGCCGCAAGCTGCTGCACGACAAGTACTTCCCGCTCGTCAACACCAGCCAGGCGCCCACCGAAACGCTGGCCGCCGATGTCGTCATCAGCCAGAAGCGCGTGGGCGGCCTGCAGGCCGCGAGCGTGCCCTACTTCCCCGACAACGCCATCCTCATCACCACCTTCGACAACCTGTCGCGCTACTACCAGACCGGTGGCCGCCGTCGCATGGTCATCGAGAACCCCAAGCGCGACCGGATCGAGAACTTCGAATCGAGCAACGACGCCTATGTGATCGAGGACAACGGCCGCGCCGCCCTCATCGAAAAGATCGAGATCGCCAACGCCTGACGCGGCCCGCCATGCTCAGCCCCGCCCAACGCCACCGCGCCCGCGTGCTGCAGGAGAAGGCCCAACAACAGGCCGCCGCCGCAGACCCGCACGGCGAACTCACCGGCGACGCCTACCAGCTCATGCTGGCCAAGCTCGCCGCCGACCGCCGCCACCTCAAGGGCCTGCAGTCCATCACCCGCAAATGCGAGGTCAAGGCTCAGCTGCTGCCCGCCTACTTCGACTGGATCGCCGAGGCCCTGCGCAGCGGCACCGGCGCGCAGGACCGCGTGCTCAGCACCTGCATGGTGTGGGCCATCGACGCCGGCGCCTACACCCTCGCGCTCGACATCGCCGCCTATGTGCTCACGCACGGCCTCACCCTGCCCGACCAGTTCGAGCGCACGCCCGCCGTGGCCGTCATCGACGAGCTTTCCACCGCCTACCTCACCGGCAAGTGGGCTCCGCTCGAAGTCGGCCACACCGACGACGGCAAGCCCGCCCTCGTCGGCACGGCCTACACCAGCGCGAGCCCCGCCGAGCAGCTGGCCACCACCGCCCGCCTGCTCATGCGCGCCCTGGAGCTGACCACCGGGCACGACGCGCCCGACCAAGCCCGCGCCAAGCTGCACAAGGCCATTGCCTATGCCGCCCTGGGCAAGGTGCAGACCGCCGAAGACCCCGACCTTGGCGCCCTCAGCCCCGAGCGCCTGGCCATCGCGCAGGAGCACCTGCAGCGCGCCCTGCAGCTCGCCAGCGACAGCGGCGTCAAGAAGGACATCGAGCGCGTCACCCGCCGCGCCGCCGCCCTGCAGGCCCAGGCAGAAGCCGAGGCCAAGGGCCAGGCCAGCGCGCAACTGCAGCCCGACAGCGCCGCCAAGCCCGCGGCCCCCGCTGACGGCAGCGCCGCCACCACCGAACACCCCGCCGACCCACCCAGGCCTCGCACCCCCAAGCGCGGCCCGGCCAAGTCGCGCGGCCACTGAGCACCCCCACGTGCCGGGCGGCCCGCAGCGCCGCGCCAAAGGCTGAGCCTTCACGGCAACGCGCTGCGGCCACCGCCCACCTACACCCCCACCCGCCATGTCCCTGATCGCCGCCGCCCCGCCCCTCGTGCGCACCACGCCCCCGCAAGACCCGGCCCCGCTCGGCACCCTGCAGGCCGGCGATGCCTTCTGGCCCGTCATCGACCTGGCCGAGCTGCGCGACACCCAGCGCCTGGACGGCACCGTCAACGCCGCCCGCCTGCAGCACGCCGCCACCGAGGCCCTGGCCCACACCATGGCCGAACTCAGCGCCTGGGCCGCCGTCCAGCAGCTGGAAGGCCACGCCACCCTGGCCGACGTGCCCGCCCCCAGCATCAACAGCACCAGCGTGCAGGTGCTGCGCTTTCGCCGCGCCGTGTACAGCCTGGCCCACGCCAACCTGCTGGAGCGCTATGCGGACTACGACAGCACCGGCCGCGCCCGCAAGGACGACGAAGACGCCACCCGCAACCTGCAGGCCGAGCAGCACCGCCGCGACGCCCGCTGGGCCATCCGCGACATCCTGGGCCTCAGCCGCACCGCCGTGGAGCTGATCTAGCCATGCCCCAGACCGTCACCGCGCGCCAGGGCGACACCCTCGACCTGCTGTGCCTGCGGCACCTGGGCACCACCGCCGGCGTCACCGAGGCCGCCTATGCCTTGAATCCCGGCCTCGCCGCCCTCGGCCCCGTCCTGCCCCTGGGCCAGGCCGTCACCCTGCCCGATCCGCCCACCACCCCCGCCGCCACCGCCAACACCATCCAGCTCTGGGATTGAAAGCCGCCCCCATGTCCGAACCCACCACCACCGCCGCTGGCAGCGTCGCCGGCTACAAGCTCGCCCTGCTCACCCTGCCCGTCGTCGCCTCGCTCATCGCCTTCTGGCTGGGCCTGCGCTACGTGCCCCTGCGCGCCGACGCGCCGCACAAAGACCTCGTCAACCGCGTCACCGCCTGCCTGGTCAGCAGCTTCGTGGTCGGCACCGCCGCCCTCGTCGCGCTGGTGCACCACTACCCCGAGGCCTTCACCGCCGCCGAGGCCCTGGCCAGCCACGCGCTGCTGCCGCCGGTGGCCGGCTTCTTTCTCGTCAGCGGCTGCGTCTTCGTGGTGTGCTCCATCCCCGGCCCGTGGATCGTGGCCGCCGTCTTCACCTGGCTGGAGCGGCGCAAGGGCCGCGACATCGCCGAGCTGGCCAGCGACGCCGTGAGCGACGCACGCGGCGCCCTCGCCGGCACCGCCACCAACGCAGCCAAGGGCACCGGCCAATGAGCGCGCGCGCCCTGCTCACCCTGCCGGCCCTCATCGCCGCCGGCATCAACCCCACCGCCGCGCGCACCTTCCTGGCCCCGCTGGCCGACGTGTGCGCCGCCTACGCCATCGACACCCCGCGCCGCCTGGCCGCCTTCATCGGCCAGTGCAGCCACGAGTCCGCCGGCTTCACCCGGCTGGAAGAAAACCTGTTCTACACCACGCCCGAGCGGCTCCTGCAGGTCTTCCGCACCCGCCTGCGCGGCCTGGACGATGCGCGCACCTACCTGCGCAACCCCAAGGCCCTGGCCAACCGCGTCTATGCCGGCGTCAACGGCAACGGCGACGAGGCCAGCGGCGACGGCTGGCGCTACCGTGCCCGCGGCCTCATCGGCAACACCGGCCGCGACAACTACGCCCGCGTCCAGCAACAGACCCGCCTGCCCGTCGTCGCCTCGCCCGACCTGCTCACCCAGCCCCTGGCCGCCACCCAGGCCGCCGCGGCCTACTGGGTCGACAACGGCCTCAACGCCCAGGCCGACGCCTGGGCCATCGACGCCATCACCCGGGCCATCAACGGCCGCGCCATGGCCGGCGCCCAAGACCGGCGCGAGCGCTGCGAGCGCGCCCTCGAAGCGCTGGCCGCCACCGCCGCCATGCCCGCCTGAACCGCCATGGCCACCGCCCTGCCCCTGCTGCTGCGCCTGGCCCTCGCCGCCCTCGTCGGCGCCGTGCTCTGGGCCACCCACGCCGCCGGCGTCCAGTCCGGCCGCAGCGCCGTGCTGGCCGACTGGAACGCCGACAAGGCTCGCACCGCCCAAGGCACCGCCACCGCCGCCACCCAGGCCCTGCAGCACAGCGCCGAACTCGGCGACACGCTGGCGCAGCTCATCACCGACCACCAGAAAGCCAAGGCCCATGACAACCAAGCCCTCGCGACTCTTCTTGCTGGCGTGCGCGCTGGCACTGTCCGCCTGTCAGTCCCTACCCGCGAGCCCGCCGCCAGCGTCGGCGCAGCTCTGCCCGGTGCTGCCCCCGCTCAACCTGGCCAGGCGCGCGCCGAACTTGCGCCAGAGGCTGCTGCAGACCTTGTCGCCATCGCCGGAGACGGCGACGACGCTACCCACGACCTCAATGCCTGCCTCGACGCCTACGACGCCGCCCGCGCCCGAGTGAACGCCGCCGCTGGCCACGCCCCGCCCAGCAACATCGCCCAGCCATGAAGAAGCCCGCCAGCCTGCGCCGCTACCTCGAAGAGGCCGTGCCCCACCTGCAGGCCAACCCCGACCGGCTGACCGTCTTCATCGAGTCCGGCCACCTGGTGGCCGCCGGCGGCCCCTCGCTCTCGTTCCGCTACGAGTACACGCTCGTCCTCACCGTGCTCGACTACGCCGGCGACCTCGACACCCTGGCCGTGCCCCTGCTCGCCTGGCTGCGCACCTGCCAGCCCGACATTGCGCTGAACCCTTCGCTGCGCGAGAAGGCCCTGCGCTTCCATGCCGAGCTGCTCAACCACGACACCGCCGACGTGGAGATCCAGGTGGACCTGTCGGAAACCGTGGCCGTCAAGGAATCCACCGAGCCCGGCGGCCGGCGCCGGCTCGACGTGCGCCACGTGCCCGAGCCCTACCACCCCGCCCCCTACGCGACGGGCGATTACGCCCTGTACCTGGGCGAGCAGATCGGCGCCGAGTGGCATGTGGCCGAGGAGATCCGCTGATGGCCGCCGACCCGCTCGACACCCTGGCCGGCTGGGCCGGGCCGCTGCTGGCCCGCCTGGCGCCGCAGCGGCGCCGCCAGCTCATGGCCGAGATCGGCACCACGCTGCGCCAGAGCCAGGCCGCGCGCATCGCCGCGCAGCGCAACCCGGACGGCAGCGCCTACCAGGCGCGCAAGCCCCGCACCATCCGCCGGCGCAAAGGGGCCATCCGCCGCGGCATGTTCGAGCGCCTGCGCACCGCCCGTTTCCTCAAGAAGTCCGCCACCGCAGACCGCGCCACGGTCGCCATCGACCCGCGGGCCGCGCGCATCGCCCGCGTCCACCAGTACGGCCTGCGCGACAGCGTGGACTGGCGCCGCGCCGGCAGTCCGACCGTGCGCTACGCGCGGCGCGAACTGCTGGGCCTCACCGAGGCAGACGTGCGGGCCATCGAGGCCCAACTGGCCGCCGCCCTGGGGGCCTGACACCAGTTGCCCCTCAGCGCCGCCACGCAGGCGCGAGCCAGTAGGCCAAACCCCCGCGGCTTCCAGCGCTCATCGACATGACCGCCGCGGCCAACATGCCCTGGGGCGCTACACAGAGCCGGACGGCAGCAGGCCTATGCGCTCCATGTATTCGCGTGAAGATCGCATGCGCCAGTCCTCCTTCGCCCCTGGCAAAGCGGCCGGGCCGGCCGCCGGCGTCTCATCGAAAAGGACCGGCAAACACCACCACGTCTGTGCGAAGCGCTCACGCCGGATCGACTTCGGATCGACCGCAGATTCGCGCAGCTCGAAGCCAGCGATCAAGACCCCGCGGTCGATGATCTTGACCACCCTGGCCGACTGGAGCGGCGGGATCACAAAGCCCTCGCGCGAATCTGGCCAGTCCAGAAATGCCCCCATGCGCTTGCGCGACGGCCGAGGGTCATAGTCGCGCTCCTGCAGGCGCAGCCTGCCCACGTTGACGTCCGCGACTACCCATTCCTTGTGCATCCGGACGCCACGGCTCCTAAGTCGGTGTACTGCCCACATACCGGCATCAGCACGATCAGCGCCGCCACGCTGGCGCAAGCCAGTAGGCCCAAGCGCCGCGCATCCAGGCCGCCGTGTACAGCAGGGCCAGCGCGAACATGCCCCACTGCCCGGCCCCCCACGTCGCGGCCAGAAAGAAGGGCTGACTCGCCAGCCCGAACAGGCAAGCCCACCGCGCCCGGCCGCGCCGCGTGTCCTGCGACAGCCAAGCCGCCAGGGCCCCACACACGGCAATCAGCAGCTGCTCAACCGCCATGCGGCGCCTCGATGGGCGCAAGCCAGCGCGAGGCCGCCAGGCTGGGGGCCAGCGCGCGCAGCTGGGTGTCATGCGCAATCTCGCGCGCCGTCGCCTCCAGCTCGATGGGATCGACCGTGCGCCAGTGCAGCTGAAGGCGGTGCGCGCAGGCCGCGATCCAGGTTTCGTCGTCTTGGGTGTTCATGCGGCCAGTCTAGCCAAACACTGTACATTTGCACAGTATTCGGCAACCCTAGTTGACATCGCCTAGACCCTCCCATGAGCCTCTTCGGACACCCCACCCTGCTGCGCGTGCCGGCCTGGTACAGCGACCACGTGCAAGACGAGATCGTGCTGCCGCTCCCGCCCGAGGAGTACGACGTCGAACCCGGCCAAGGCATCAATGGGCGATGGGTGGTGACCAGCTCCAGCGGGGCGGTGGTCTACAACGGGATTGGGCCGGTGGAGGTGGTGCGGTCGCCTGCGCCGTTCTGATTCGCAACGGCAAGGCACACCATCGGTAGCGTTACAGCCTTGAGACGAAATACAGACCCATCACTACCATGCTCAGTGCCTACGTTGGAGCGCGCGCATCTACGACAAACAGATGAGTTCGGGCCGGGGATCAACTGTCAAGATGCGCCTGACGTAAAGACAACCGTGTTGCCAAGCGTCATCAAACGACCCAACTATTTAGGAAATCAACATGAAACCGTCCCAACGCATCATTGATAACGTCTTTGGAAATGACAAATCCAGATTTAAGACGGTTAGAGCGTCTGTCGGGGGCGAAATAATTCCTGGAACCTTGATGAAGGTTCTTTTTGAAAATTGTGAAGCGAGGATCGTCAAATATAAAAAAGGCGCGACGATACCCCGTCATAAGCACACTAGTGAGACATTAAAGTTCGTTCTAAAAGGGTGTATCGAAACACGAGAGGGCGAGCGACTCGTACCCAGCATTGGCGATTACAAATGTGGCGGGTTTGAATACGGTCCTTGGAAGGTACTAGAAGAAACATATATTCTTGTCCTCCAGCAGCCAGGAACGGTCGCATTGAAGGGCAAAGCGAAGCCTTGAGCTAATTGGACAATAAGGCCGCGCACCCAACGAGGGGAAAAAATAGAAGCCGCATTTCAACACAGCGCGTTTCTGCCCGGCACCCTCAGATAAGCAGTTCCTCGCGCGCGCACGCCTCCCCCGGCAAATTGGTCGCATGGACATCGACCTGTTGCTGCCGGACGTGCTGCGCAAGCTGGAGAACCTCGTGCGCACCGGCACCATTGCCGAGGTGCGCCACGAGCTGCCCGGCGCCCTGGTGCGCGTGCGCACGGGCAAGAACCTCACGGACTGGCGCCCCTACCACGAGCTGCGCGCCGGCAACACCCGCACCTGGAACCCGCCCACGGTCGGCGAGCAGGTCACGCTGCTCTCCCCCGGCGGTGACCTGGCCGGCGCTCTGGTGATCGGCGGCATCCATCAGAACGACCACCCCGCCCCCAGCACCGACCCCAACAAGACCGTCACCGTCTACCCGGACGGCGCCACCGTCAGCTACGACCACGCCGCGCACGCCCTGGCCATCACGCTGCCCGCCGGCGGCACGGCCGACATCACCGTCCCCGACCGCATCACCGTCCACTGCACCACGGCCGACGTCACAGCCAGCGACAGCGCCACGGTCCATTCGCAGCAGATCACCCTCGACGCGCCGCAGACCACCACCACCGGACACCTCACGGTCATGGGCCTGACCACCATGCTCGGCGGCTTCAGCGCCTCCGGCGCCTCGGCCGTGCCCGGTGCGCAAAGCGTGGGCCGCATGAGCATCCCACTGCTCTCCACGCGCGAGATCGAGACCACCAGCACCGTGAGCGCCGACACCGACGTGCGCAGCGGCCCCATCAGCCTGCGCACCCACACCCACGACAAGGTGCAGCAAGGCACCGACCTTTCGGGCCTGCCGCAATGATGTCCGCCAGCACCGGCCGCGCGCTGGCCTATGCCGACCACATCGGCCAATCCATCGCCGACATCCTCACCACGCCCATCGGCTCGCGCGTCATGCGCCGCAGCTATGGCAGCTTCATCCCCGAGCTGATCGACGCGCCCACCACGCCGGCCAACCGCCTGCGCCTCATCGCGGCCAGCGCGCAGGCCATCATGAAGTGGGAGCCGCGCACCACCGTGCGCCGCATCACCCTGTCCACGGCCAGCGACGGCACCACGCAACTCAACATCGAGCGCGTGGACCGCAGCCAGGCCGCCACCACGCTGCAGACGGTCAGCATCGGGGGCCTGGCCGCATGAGCACGTCCCAGCTCATCGACATGAGCAAGCTGCCGGCGCCCGCCGTCGTGCAGGTGCCCGACTTCGAGGCCGTGCTCGCCGACCTCAAGGCCGACCTCGTGGCCGCCTACCCGCCGGCCGCGCCCGTCATCGAGCTGGAATCCGAGCCGCTCACCAAGTGGCTGGAGCGCACGGCATACCAGATCGTGGTGGAGCGCAGCGCCCGCAACGACTCGGCCCACGCCGTCATGCTGGCCTATGCGCAGGGCAGCGACCTCGACCAACTCGCCGCCTTCTACGACGTGCAGCGCCTGGTCATCACCCCGGCCGACCCCGCCGCCGTGCCGCCCGTCGAAGAGGTGATGGAGAGCGACGACGACTTCCGCGCGCGCATCCAGCTCGCGCCGCGCGGCTACAGCGTCGCCGGCCCTGTGGGCGCGTACATCTTCCACGCCAAGAGCGCAGACGGCCAGGTGCTCGACGCCTACCCCGTCAGCCCCACGCCCGGGCAGGTGGTGGTGAGCGTGCTTGCCCGCGATGGCGAGGGTGTGCCCACCCAGGCCCTGCTCGACAAGGTCTATGCCGCGCTCACCGCGCAGGACGTGCGCCCCCTCACCGACGAGGTGTTGGTGCAGCCCGCCGGCATCGTGCATTACCAGATCGCCGCCACCGTCTACATGCTGCCCGGCCCCGATGCGTCCAGTGTCATGGCCGAGATCCAGACCCGTGCCGAGCAGTACGCCGCCGCCATGCACCGCATCGGCCGACTGCCCACGCTGTCGGGCATCTATGCCGCCCTGCACATCGACGGCGTGGCCCGCGTGGTGCTGCACAGCCCCGCCGCCGACGTGGCCGTGAGCAACACCCAGGCGAGCCACTGCACCGCCATCGACCTGGCTTTCGGGGGTGTGATTGACTGACAGCCTCCTGCCCCCCAACGCCACCGCGCTTGACCGCGCGGTTGAGGCCGTGGCCGTGCGCGCCCTGCAGGCCATTCCTCAGCCGCACCGCAGCCTCTGGAACGCCGACACCTGCCCCCTGCCGCTGCTGCCCTGGCTGGCCTGGAGCATGGGCGTGGAAGGCTGGCGTACCGACTGGCCCGAGGCCGTCAAGCGCGCCGTGGTGCGCAACGCCATCGCCATCCAGCGCCGCCGCGGCACCTACCGCAGCGTGGCCGATGCCGTGGCCGCCTTCGGCGGAAACATCGCCATCCGCGAGTGGTGGCAGACCACGCCGCGCGGCCTGCCCCACACCTTCGAACTCGTCTTCACCCTCACCGACCAGACGGGCGCCGGCGTCAGTGCCGCTTTAGTGGAAGACGTGATTGCCGAGGTGGCCCGCGTCAAGCCGCTGCGCAGCCACTTCACCGCCATCCAGGGCCTGGCCGCCGCCCCTGCCCTCAGGGCCGTGGCGGTGGGCCGGCCCGTCGTCTACGCGCGGCTCGCGCTGCAGGTCCAGTAAGCCATGGCCATCCTCTTCAAGCTCACCGACGCCGGCCGCGCCGCGCTCGTCAACGCCGGCCACACCGGCACCAATGCGCGCACGCTCGTCAGCGTGGGCCTCACCGCCCAGGCCTTCGCACCCGCGGCAGGCCTGGCCGCGCTGCCCGGCGAGTTCAAGCGCCTGGCCACCATCGCCGGCGACGTGGTGGCGGGCGACACCATCCACGTCACCATCCGCGACGACGGCCCCGACACCTACACCGTGCGCGGCTTCGGCCTGTGGCTGGACAACGGCACCCTGCTGGGCAGCTACGGCCAGGCCGAGCCCATCGTGGAGAAGTCCGCCGCCGGCATCATGATGCTGGCCACCGACCTGCGCGTGCTCGACGGCAGCGCGGACATCAGCACGCTCCAATTCGGGCAGACCAGCTTCATCAACCCGCCGGCCACCACCGAGCGCCTGGGCGTCATCGAGATCGCCACCGACGCCGAAGCCGACGAGGGCACCGACGACGTGCGGGCCATCACCCCGCGCACACTGGCCCTGGGCCTGGCCCGCAAGGCGCAGGCCGCGCGCAAGCTCATCGCCGGCACCGGCCTGACGGGCGGCGGCGACCTCACCGCCGACCGCACGCTGACGCTGGCCGACACCGCCGTGGTCGCCGGCAAATACGGCAGCGCGACCGCCGCGCCCACCTTCACTGTCGATGCGCAGGGCCGCCTCACGGCCGCCGGAACCGTCACCATCAAGCCGACGTGGGCCAGCGTCACCGACAAGCCCACCACCGTGGCCGGCTACGGCATCACCGATGCGGCCCTGGCCAGCCGCAAGCTCACGGCCGGCACCGGCCTGACCGGCGGCGGCGACCTGAGCGCCGACCGCACCCTGAGCCTGGCCAATACCGCAGTGGCCGCCGGCAGCTACGGCAGCGAGACCACGGCGCCCACCTTCACCGTCGATGCGCAGGGCCGCCTCACGGCCGCCGACAGCAAGACCATCAAGCCGGCGTGGGGGAGCATCACCGGCAAGCCCACCACGCTCGACGGCTACGGCATCACCGACGCCATGCGCAGCAACGCCTTCGACAACCACGTCCTGGCCCCCATCGGCTCGCAGCCGATGCCCGCCGGGCTGATCGTGCAATGGGGCGGTGCCACCGTGGGCAGCAACGGCAACACCTACGTCACCTTCAGGGAGCCCTTCCCGAACAGCGTGTTCGCCATCGTCCTGGGCGGCAACAACACCGCGCTCTGCGTCTACACGTACCAAGGCCAGTCCGCCGCCGGCTTTCTGCTGCAGGCGTGGACCAAGAACGGCGACGCCGCGCCCAACCAAACCGCGTTCTGGATCGCCCTGGGCCGGTGACGCGTGCCCACGCTCCCCCTCCCGCTCTGCCCTTACCCATGCCCACCATCCGCACCCTCACCGTCACGGCCGAATCGGCCGCCTTCATCCTCGACTGCCTGGCCGCCCGCCCCTACCGCGAGGTGGCCCCCCTCATCGAAGAACTGAGCGCGCAGATCCGCACGCAAGAGGCCACGGGCCACGCCCAGGCCGCCCCGCCCGGCCTCCCCGCCGCCCCCGCCCTGGCGCACGCACCAGACGCCGCCCAGGCCTGACCCCATCCAACCGCTGTCACACCCCAAGCAAGGAACCCCATGGCATCCACCGAGTACCACCACGGCGTCCGCGTCATCGAGACCACGGGCACCGGCGCCGCCATTCGCGTCGTCTCCACCGCCGTCATCGGCCTGGTGGCCACCGCGCCCAATGCCGACGACGACGCCTTCCCCATCAACACCCCGGTGCTGCTCACCAACCCCGCCGGCAGCATCGGCAAGGCCGGCGCCGGCGGCACGCTGGCGGCTGCGCTGCGCGCCATCGGCAACCAATGCCGCGCCGTCGTCATGGTGGTGCGCGTCACCCCGGGCGCCGACGCCGCGGCCACCACCACCAACGTCATCGGCACCGTGGGCGCCGATGGCCACCCCACCGGCATCCAGGCGCTGCTCTCGGCCGAGAGTGCGCTGGGCGTCAAGCCGCGCATCCTGGGCGCGCCGGGGCTGGACACCAAGGCCGTCACCAACGCCCTGGTGACGGCGGCGCAGGCCCTGCGCGGCTTCGTCTACGCCGCCGCGCGCGACCCCAACGGCAACCTCGCCAAGACCAAGGAGCAGGCCACCACCTACCGCGCGGAATTCGGCGCGCGCGAGCTCATGGTGCTGTGGCCCGAGTTCCTGGGCTGGAACACCGAGACGAACGACGTGACATCGCTCAGCGCCGTGGCCAACGCCCTGGGCGTGCGCGCCAAGATCGATCAGGACATCGGCTGGCACAAGACCCTGTCGAACTACGTCGTCAACGGCGTGGAAGGCATCAGCGTGCCGGTGTTCTTCGACCTGCAGAACCCGGCCAGTGACGCGGGCTACCTCAACGGGCTGGAGGTCACCACCATCATCCGCCGCAGCGGCTACCGCTTCTGGGGCAACCGCACCTGCGAGGCCAAGGGCGGCAAGTTCCCTTTCGAGAACTACACCCGCACCGCCCAGGTGCTGGCCGACACCATCGCCGAGGCGCACTTCGTCTTCATCGACAAGCCCATGCACCCCAGCCTCGTGCGCGACATGCTGGGCTACATCAACAGCCGATTCCGCGACCTGGTGACCGGCGGCTACCTGATCGGCGCGAGCGCCTGGTTCGACCCCGACCTCAACCAGAAGGAAGACCTCGCAGACGGCCGCCTGCAGATCAGCTACGACTACACGCCCGTGCCGCCGCTGGAGAACCTGATCTTCAACCAGTCGATCACCGACAGCTACCTCGCCCAGTTCGCCACCGCCATCCAGGCCAACTGAGCCCGCCGCCCACGTAGGAGCCCCTTTCCATGTCCATCCCTTCCAGCCTCAAGAATTTCAACCTCTTCGGCGACGGTGCATCCTGGGTCGGCCTGGTGCCCAGCGTCACCCTGCCCAAGCTCACCCGCAAGACCGAGGAATACCGCGCCGGCGGCATGCACGGCCCCATCGAAATCGACCTTGGCCACGAAAAGCTCGAACTCCAGTTCACCGCCGGCGGCCTCATTGTCGATGCGCTGCGCAGCTTTGGCGTGGTGGCCCACAACGCCAGCCAATGGCGCTTTGCAGGCGCCTACCAAGACGACTCGGACGGCAGCGTGCACGCGCTGGAAATCCTGACCCGCGGCCGCCTCAAGGAAATCGAGCTGGGCGACGCCAAGACCGGCGAGAAGACGGAGCACAAGTACAGCTGCGCCCTCAGCTACTACAAGCTCACCGTCGACGGTGCCGAAGTCATGGAGATCGACGTGCCAGGCCTGATCTTCCGCGTCAACGGCACCGACGTGCTGACCGACATCCGCCGCGCCATCGGCCTATGACACGCCGCATCGCCACGCCCCCGCCCGCCCCTTCCGCGCCCCATTGCCCATCCAAGACCATGACCACCCAAGCCACCCCCACCCCGGCCGACGCCAACACCATCACCCTCGACGAGCCCCTGCAGCGCGGCGACACCACCATTGCCACCGTCACCCTGCGCAAGCCCCGCGCCGGCGAGCTGCGCGGCCTGAACCTGGCCGAGGTGCTGCAGCTCAACGCCAACGCCCTGCAGCAGCTGCTGCCGCGCATCACCACGCCCACGCTCACCCCGCACGACGTGGAACAGCTCGACCCCGCCGACCTGGTGGAGCTGGGCGCGCGGGTGGCCACTTTTTTCGTGCGCAGGAGCATCCGGGCGGACTTCCCGCAGACGTAGAAGACCTCATGGCCGACATCGCGCTGGTGTTCGGCTGGGCGCCCTGCCACATGGACGGCATGGAGCTGCCCGAGCTGATGCGCTGGCGTGAGCGCGCCCGCGTCCGCCACGAGGCCAAGCCCCCCGAGTAGCCCCACACCAACGACAACACAGCACCCCCGCCATGGCAGGCCCTCTGAAACTCGAAATCATCCTGTCCATGGTGGACAAGGCCATGGCCCCGCTGCGCGGCGTGGACCGCCAGAGCAAGGCCCTGGCCGCCAGCCTCAAGCAGTCGCGCGAGGCGCTGCGCGCGCTGGAGCGTCAGCAGCAGCAGGTCGAAGGCATCCAGCAGCAGCAGGCCGCGCTCGACCAGCAGACCCGCAGCCTCAAGGCGCTGGACGCGCAGCTCGGCGCCGTCATCGCGGCCGAGGGCGTGCACAGCAAGCAGGCCGCCAAGCTGTCGCAGCAGCTCACCACCCAGACCATCGCCTACAACCGCCAGCGCGAGCGCCTGGACGAGCTGCAGGCCACCGCGCGCAAGGCCGGCCTGGGCAACCTGGGCGCGGCGCAACAGCGCCTCAAGGCCGACATCGAGGCCACCAACGCCAGCATGGCCGCGCAGCGCGCCCGGCTGCAGGCCCTGGCCGAGGTGCGCGACAAGCGCAGCCAGGCCCTGGGCCGCGCCGCCATGCTCGGCGCCACGGGCGCGGCGGCCGTGGTGGCCGGCCGTGCCGCCGCGGCGCCGGTCCAGCGCACCCTGGGCGCCTACAGCGATCAGGAGAACGCCGCCACCCAGCTCAAGGCCAGCATGATGGTCGCCGATGGCAGCGCACCCGAAGAGCTGCAACGCATCACCGAGCTGGCCACGCGCCTGGGCGACCGCCTGCCCGGCACCACGGCCGACTTCCTGGAGATGATGACCATGCTCAAGCGCCAGGGCCTGAGCGCGCAGACCATCCTGGGCGGCACCGGCGAGGCCGCGGCCCTGCTCGGCGTGCAGCTGCGCATGCCGGTGACCGAGGCCGCCGAGTTCGCCGCCAAGATGCAGGACGCCACCCAGAGCACCGAGACCGAGATGCTCGGCCTGATGGACATGATCCAACGCACCTTCTACCTGGGCGTGGACTCCGGCAACATGCTGCAGGGCTTTTCCAAGATGTCGCCCGTGCTCGGCATCCTCAAGCAGAAGGGCGTGCAGGCCGCCAACACCCTGGCCCCGCTGCTGGTCATGATGGACCAGACCGGCATGCGCGGCGAATCCGCCGGCAACGCCATCCGCAAGATGTTCCAGGCCGGGCTGGACGAGAAGAAGGTGGGCAAGGCCAACAAGATGCTCGCCCAGGCGCATGCCGGCTTCGCGCTCAGCTTCACCGACAAGGCGGGCAACTTCGCGGGGCTGGACAACCTCTTCGCGCAGCTCGAAAAGCTCAAGACCATCGGCAGCGACACCAAGCGGACGTCGATCATCAAAGAGGTGTTCGGCGACGACGCCGAAAACCTGCAGGTCATCAACACCATCATGGAGAAGGGCCGAGCCGGCTATGAAGAGGTGGCCGCCAAGATGGCCGCCCAGGCCGACCTGCGCAAGCGCGTGGACGTGCAACTGGCCACCCTGTCGAACGTGCTCGAAGCCGCCCAGGGCAGTGCCACCAACGTACTGGCCAGCATCGGCGAGACCATCGCCGGCGACGCCAAGGGCCTCATCCAATGGCTGGGCGACACCTCGGCCGCCATCGGCAACTGGGTGAAGGAACACCCGGCGCTGACCGCCGCCATCGTGCGCACCGTGGCCGCCATCGCGGGGCTGCTGATGGTGTTCGGCCTGCTCAAGATCATGGCCGCCGCGGTGCTCGGCCCCTTCGCCATGATGCGCGCCGTGTTCGGCCTGCTGGGCCTCAACATCGGCACCGCCAGCACCGCACTGCGCGGGCTGGCCGTGGTGATGCGCGGGCTCATGTTCACGCCCATGGGCCTGGCCATTGCCGCGCTGGCCGTGGCCGCGTATCTGCTCTACACCCGGTGGGACGACGTGCGCGCCGGCGCCATCGCGCTGTGGCAAGACCTGTCGGCCGCCTTTGCCGCCGGCGTGGCCGCGGTGGGCGCTGCCTTCGACCGCCTCATGGGCTGGGCGCAGCGCGCATGGCAGGGCATCAGCACCACCCTGGGCGGCTTGTGGAGCGACATGGCGGCCACGCTGGCCGCCCTGCCCCAACGCTTCTTCGAGTTCGGCGCCAACATCATCCAGGGCCTGGCCAACGGCATCACCAACCGCATCGCGCTGGTGCGCGACGCCATCGGCCAGGCGGCAGACGGGGCCGTGGGCTGGTTCAAAGACAAGCTCGGCATCCGCTCGCCCAGCCGCGTGTTCATCCAGGCCGGCGCCGACATCGCCCAGGGCGCCGCGCTGGGCATCGACCGCACCGCGCCGCAGGTGCGCGCCGCGGCGCTGGGCATGGCCGCCGCCAGCCTAGTGGCCCTGCCCGCCATGGCGCTGCCGGCCGTGGGCCAGCCCGCGGGCCTGGGCACCCCGGCCCCCGCCCACGCCCCGCTGGCCAGCGCACGCAACACCGGCCCCAGCCTGGTGGTGCAGGGCGACACGGTGCACCTCACCATCCAGGCGGGCGCCGGCGTGGACCCGGCCGCCATCGCCCAACTCGTGCGGGCCGAGCTGGCCAGGCACGAGCAGGCCAAGGCCGCCCGCCTGCGCGGCGCGTATGTCGACTACGGCAACTGACCCACCCCGGAGCCCTCAGCCATGATGATGTGCATCGGCCAGTTCGTGTTTCAGCTCGACACCCTGGCCTATCAGCAGTTCAAGCGCCGCACGGCGTGGAAGCACCCCACGCAGGCCCTGGTGGGCGCGCGAGACGCGTCGCAGTACCTCGGCCCGGGCGAAGACACCATCAACCTCGACGGCAGCGTGGTGCCCGAGTTTGCGGGGAGCCACCTGCACCTCGATGACCTGCGCTACATGGCCAACACCGGCCAGGCCTATGCGCTGGTGGAAGGCACCGGCACCATCTACGGCGCCTTCGTCATCACCGAGATGGAAGAGACCAAGTCCCTGTTCTTCGAGGACGGATCGCCGCGCAAGGTGGAGTTCTCCATCGGCCTGCGCCGCGTGGACATGGACGATGACGGCCGCGCCGACGCCATGGGCGACCTGGTGACGCCCGAGCAGACCGCCCTGCAGTGATGAGCACCACCACCAACACCAGCAGCACCACCGCCGCCGGCGGCGACGTGGACGCCATCGCCGCCACCCTGCCCGCCACCAGCACCACGGGCCTGAGCCCCGCGCGCGGCGGCCCGCACCTGCGGCCGGTGTGGCGCGTCACCGTCAACGGCCAGGACATCAGCGCCCGCGTGGCGCCGCGCCTGGTCAGCCTGACCATCACCGACAACCGCAGCCAGGACGCCGACGAGGTGGAGCTGGTCATCAGCGACCACGACGGCCGCGTGGCCCTGCCCAGCACCGGCGACACCCTGACCGTGGCCGTGGGCTGGGTGGCCGACACCGCCGGCGCCCCGGGCCAGGCCGGCACCGGGGCGGCGTCGGGCGGCTTTCCGCTGGGGCTGGTGGACAAGGGCAGCTACACCATCCAGGCCGTCGAATACAGCGGCGCGCCCGACACCATCACCCTGCGCGCGCACGCCGCCAACCTGCTGGACGGCCTGCGGCAGCTGCGGGAGATCAGCTACCACCAGACCACCCTGGGCCAGATCGTGGCCGCCATTGCGCTGCGCAACGGCCTCAAGCACAGCATCGACAAGGCCGTGGGCGCCCGCAAGGTGAAGCACGCCGACCAGGCGCAGGAGAGCGATGCGAGCTTTCTGCGCCGCCTGGCCAACACCTTCGACTGCATCGCCACCGTGAAGGCCGGCACCCTGCTGCTATCGCAAAAGCGCCTGCCCCGCACCCCCAGCGGCAAGGCCCTGCCGCCCGTGCTGCTGGTGCGCAGCAGCGGCGACAGCCACCGCTACGCCCGCGCCGACCGCGACAGCTACAGCGGCGTGCGCTGCTGGTACAACAACCACAAGACGGGCAAGCGCACAGCGGTGGTGGCCGGCATCAGCGGCCGGGCCAAAGACCTGCGCACCACCTACGCCAGCGAGGCCGACGCCCTGGCCGCGGCGCGGGCGGAATGGGCGCGCATTCAACGCGGCATCTACAGCTTCGAGATCACCCTGGCCTACGGCCGCGCCGACCTGGGCCCGCAGCGGCCGGTGGTGGTGCGCGGCTACAAGCCGCAGATCGACGCTACGCCGTGGCTCATCACGGGCGTGCGGCACACGGTGGCGGGTGGCGGCTACACGTCCGCCCTGACGCTGGAGACGCTGCAGGCGGAGGGGGTGGAAGGTGGGGATGAGGCGGGGGACGTGGGGGACGAGTAGCGCTCTACTGTTGTAGTGATTGACAACATGCCCAGGTGTTGGAAAAATCTACAACATGAAGGCCACTCAACTGCTCAAGAGCCGCGAAGCGCTGGACGAAATCAGCTTCGTGGAACGGGTGGTGTGGCTGCTGCCCGCGCCGGCCAAGGGCAGCACGCACCCGCTCAAGTACCGCCTGGCCTACGTCGAGGCCGGGGTATGCGTGGTGCGCTACGACAACGAAGCCGGCAAGGGGGATCACCGGCATGTGGGCAGCGAAGAACTGCCTTATGCCTTCACCAACGCCGAACGCCTGCTGGCCGACTTCTGGCAGGACGTGCAGAACTGGAGAAACACCCCATGAACACCGTCACCATCGAAGTGGCTGACCGCCACACCTCTGACGCGCGCTTTCTGCAGGCCATGACCACCGGCCGCCCCGTGGGCGCGTACATCACCTTCCCGACCGTGCAGGCGCTGTGGGGCACCCTGACCGTCAAGCGCTGGGACATTGTGCGGGCCATGTGCAGCGCCGGCCCGCTGACGCTACGCGAGGTAGCCAGGCGCGTGGACCGCGACGTGAAGGGCGTACACACCGACGTGCATGCGCTGCTGGATGCGGGCGTGCTGGAGAAGGCGGAAGACGGGCGGATCGTCTTCCCCTATGACGCGGTGCATGTGGACTTCATGATGCAGGCGGCGGCCTGACTCGGCAGAGGGCGGCCGCATGAGCAGCGAACGCATCCGGGTTGACGATCTGCCCCCGTTCAACGCGGCCGAACACCTCGACAGTGTTCCGGCCGTCACCGCCTACCTGACGGACACACTTCGAACGGATAGCCCCGAGCTGCTGAACGCCGCAACGCGGGACGTTACGCAGACCCTCCACAAGAGAGAAGGCCTGAGCGGCCTGGATGTTGAGGCCATCGCCCGCGCCATCGAGGCGAACGCGGGTGCCCCTCTTCCCGAACTTCGGCAAGCCCTGGCGGAGTTCGACGCAACACGCACGCGCGTGCACGCTCAACGATCAGCAGCCCGCCGCCGCACTGTGCAGCTAAACACGCCCGAGGAAGATGCGGCGATCAACGCGGGCATTGAGGCCGACCCGGACACGCTGGAAGTCACGGACGAGATGGCGGCCCAGATGCGGCACTTTCGTCGCGCTGCCTCGTTGGTGGGCTATCCCGCTCGCCTGGAAGCTCAGCCGGAAGGCGGCTACACCGTCACCTTCCGCGATGTGCCCGAGGCGATCACCCAAGGCGACACGCGCTCCGAAGCCATGCTGAACGCGGCGGATGCGCTGGCTTCTGCGATGAGCTTCTATGCCGAGGACGGACGGCCGCGCCCCGAGCCAAGCCCGCTCCAACCCGGCGAAGCGCTGATGATGCCCAAGCACGGTGACCACGACTGACATTCACCTGCGGCTGGTGGCTCCCAGCCGGGTGGCATGCTCGGAAGCAGAGCGCCGGCCCAGCCGTTCGTAAGAGGCTGGAAACCGCGTCGGAGTCCGGCGCGTATGCGGTACATGGCCGCTGCGCACCTTGATACGGCAGCCCTTGGCGTCAGCGCCCAGCTCCTAAAACTGCAAGGAAATCTCGATCTCAGCTATTCATGATCGAGGAAGACAATGAGTCTCGAATAACGGAAAGCACTGACTCTGAAGGCTCAGAATCGAATCGAGCTACTGCCGTGTTCGTCAGCAACAGAGTTCGATGCGCCTTGGGAAACTTAATTTGAAGTTTTTCTATGGTGTGCTTTTTTTTAGCAACCAAAAGATCAATCGCTTCCAAAACGTCCGTCTGCCCTTTGACTACTGCCTTAGCCTGCACGCCAGGTGATAACTCTATTGAGCCAATCTGAGCGGATTCAATCACGCCGTTCATAGCGAGACCTTCTTCAATCCTTTCAGTCCACTCCAACACATTGACCGAGAGATTGCTAATAGCAAGTGAAAAATCGGTTACCTCTGATAGCTGGCTAACCATTACCTGCACCCCACGCGGCGCATCAATCAATTCAAGCCCAGGTCCCTCCAATGAAGCTCGAAATTCGCATTTTCTATATTCGACCCGCGAGAATTTAGATTCAGCTCCGAATGGATCAACGATAGTATCCTCCAATTCCATTTTTTGGAAAAAACGAGCATCGATAAAATCGTTTCGGACACGATCTAGAACAAACCCATCTATAAAATCGCTTTTGAAGCTTTTTGTACGCAGCTTTTTCGCCAAAATCTGCATTGGCATTGGCCACTGAGCTTTAAGCCATTTGTACCGCTTCATAAAGCCTCCTTCAGGCTGGATTCGCCTCTTCTAGCAACTCATCTAGAACACTGCGCGCAGTTGCTTCTATCATACCAAGTATCCGCGCCTTTTCAACTGCATCGACCGGACGAATATTTTTGGTATAGACACCATTTCTTAGCTTGAGCGCCCCGTGAACTGAATAGCGAAATTTCTTTCCCGATTGCCCATCTTCAAAACCAGCATCACATTCCACTATTATATGAGGTGCTACCTTTTGCCTGGCGCGCCAAGTAATAGCCGTGATAAAAAATCCCTTACTTTTAAGTTCCTGATACATTTCCGACGCGACCAGATTTTCGCCACTCAGCGCGACGTTTTCGACAATGCCGATCAACTTGTCAGCAACGTCATCCGGGTCTTCTCCTTCCAGATCAATGCTATCTCCCTCGGCAAACGAAACGGAGGAGTGCGCAACCCGCAAGCGTGAAACCGTTTCAAGCGAAAAATTCGGAAGCGAAGATATCAAGCGAGTGAAAAATGTAGTCCGGTGGTCGGCGCTGGCAAGATCGGTCAGTTCAATCTCTTTGATTGCGATTTCCTTCTTCTTGAGCGTTTCGGCCCGACCTTTGATCTTTTCAAGTATTCCTCGGGACCGATCATTCGCTGGCAGTCTAACCTTTGTCCCTCCAGGCACTTTCTCAAAAATGATCTCTGACTCCTGCTCCTGACGCTGCAGCAGTTTAGTCTTTGAGTAATCGAATTCGGAATAGGTAACATTCATTACATATTCCGTTTCGCTCTTCTTGTGCGACCGAACTATCTCTTGATCCTCATCCTTCTTATATCCGGCAATAATCACCTTCAATTCATCGGGACCGAGTTCAACGGGAAGCGTCGCAGCGGTGTATTTCTCTCCACGTCGTCCCGTTTCTCGCTTTTCCATCACTCCGCAAACATCGAGGTAGTCGTGCGTAAGGAGCGACAGATATTCCACGAGAGCGTCCCGAGATTCTGCGGGGGAACAAAATATCCCTCGGTCACGAAGCAGTTCATGGAGGACGCCTTCTGTGATCTTCTGTTTTGCCGAGGCTAGGAAATCATGTATTTCCTTGTTTGTTGCGTAATATAGTTGTCGTTGATCACGCATAATCCATTCCCAGCTCGATCGAAGAAAATGATGTAACGATGTTTGGCATACTCGCAAACGTTATTGCAGCAACTTTTTCCCCTAGTTCTGTAGATCTTCCAAATTCACTGAGGCTTTCGGTATATCTCTGTTTAGCCTTCTGAAACCGGGCAGCGGCGGCCGCGTCCGGATTTAAGGCCCTGACCTGCACTGTGGAGGCGTCCTCCAGAACCTGATAGCGACGTAAAAAATCTATGAGATACATAAACTCTTCTTCTGTATCTCCTTCTCTACGATAGAAAATAACGTAGCCCTTTTCTTCTCCCTTGGCACCCTTTTTGTACTCTAGGACAATCCAAGGTGATGTGAGCATTTCAAGCGTTGCTGCTCTTGCCTTCTCTGGTTGCAAATTTGCCCGTCCATCAAGCTGTGGATAAAAATACTTGCAATGATTAGCTGGAGGAAGGGAATTTTTTCCTGCTGAGCCGCGAAGCTGCCGTATATCATAGGCAACATTGCTAATCCAAAAGATATCTCGCGGACCCAATACGAATAAGCGAGAACCACGCGGTAATGGTAGCTCTTTGTGCGGCACGTCGTTCAATAGGCTTCCGAAATCTTTGTCATACTCACCATCATGATTGTAGACAAATAAAAGACCGCAAACATTTGGAGTCGCGTCTCCGTGCATATAGAGTTTTCGCCAAGCATCGCTCTTTTCTGCGCAGGCAATCTGTTTGGCCAAACTCACAACTGTGTCCGAAATCCTTTTTGAACTTATAGAGCCTTTTGCATAGCTCTTCATATCGCAGTGAACGTAAGTTCGATACTGCGAGTAAGGCTCATCGTAATAGAAGACGGCATCTCCTGGATGAGAGCTGACGCCGTGGTTATCGGGGTCTTCGCACGGCCAGCTGTGATCCTCCGGGCCAACCTGAGTCCAGAAAAATTCTGAAAATACCTCTTCAGACAGTTTCATCGCCATTTCGGCAATTTTGCTGGTTTCTGCCATCTCTCGCTCCGACGTTAATTTTTAATGTTTGTGATTGCTAGGTTGCGAAGCCCAAGAATTAGGGCTCGTTATTTGCAATTTAGTTCTTCTACCGCGTAATCAGGCAACTCTCCGGTATCTATCAGAGTCATGAACTCTCCCTCGCGAACTACATACACGCCCTGTGAACGCGACTTCAATACCTTGGCCGGGCCGGCATTTGGCCCGGCACAGAGGAAGACCAGAGATTGAGTAACTGTCTTGACCACCCGCAGACCTGCAGCATCGGCACTTTCCTCCAGCTCGTCGCGCCTACATGCCGAAAAGCCAGTGAATAGGATTTGGGGGCGTTCATCCTTCGGAGCGCTGGCACGCAGCTTCGGCGGCGGGCTACTGTGGGGCTCGATCAACGCTGCATGCGCGCCGTCGAGGTACTCCACCACCCGATCCTTTCGGAAGGTGCAGAACTTGCCCGCGGCTTCGTCGAAGCCCTCCAAGTAGTGGCCGACCTCGGCCCAGGACGTCAGACGCCGCTGGCTGACCACTCCGGCCGCGTTCCGATACACGAACCCCAAAACGTGTTCAGACATATCCCTCCACCCATCGGCTCATGCGAGCCACGATGTATCGCGTGACGGGGCTCTTCCGTCCCCACCACGCCCATCCCCCAACGGCGGCCCCGTAGAGCCACCACCCCACGCTAAGCGGCCTTGCGAGCCGCGTTCGATTGCGCGAGCGAAGAAAGTACCCTCCGGGCCGCAGCCCTCCCGTCTTCGTCCGCGTTCTCGTAGTTGTCCAGCAGCGCCTCCTGCTCGGCCGTCAGCGTGCGAGCACCGGAGTGCTCAGCGGGTGCTGCCGGCCGACCGCCAAGGACGGCGGCAACGTCCGCGCCCGTGGCCATCAAGTGCATCAGCACCGACGCGCCAGGCTCGGCCACGCCGCGCTCGTACCGGCTCAGCATCCCCCGGCTGACGCCCAGCAGTTCCGCAAAACTCTCTTGGGAATGCCCCAGCCTCTCCCGCTCGGCGCGCAAAATCGCACCGTTTCGAGCACTAAAAGACTCGCTCATGACTTGACGATGAGCACGAAAATGCTCAACATCCACTCCTGTCACACATCACACGACAAGAGAAAGAAGCGTACATGCTCACTCGCAGTCACCCCTCCCCCTTCCGTCCGATGGCGACGGTTCCACCCACGCGCTCGGCCAGCAGCCGAAGCGCGGCACGCGCGTCCTCGTCCGCGCCGGCGTAGGCGCGCAGCAGCGCGGCCTGATCGGCCGTCAGTGCAGCGCCGCTGTGCTGGCCGGTGATGAGGTAGGCCACATCCACCCCACGCGCAGCCAGCGCCTCCAGATACGCCGTATCCGGCTTGCGACTGCCCCGCTCGTAGTTGCCCTGCGAGTCCACGGTCACGCCCGCCATCTCGGCGAACTCGGTCTGGTTGAGCTCTAGCTCCTTGCGCACTCGGCGCAGGCGCTCGTGAAAAACTGACATACGTACAGAA
This sequence comes from Pseudacidovorax sp. DMC4, assembly GCF_056314265.1. Taxonomy (NCBI): domain Bacteria; kingdom Pseudomonadati; phylum Pseudomonadota; class Betaproteobacteria; order Burkholderiales; family Comamonadaceae; genus Pseudacidovorax; species Pseudacidovorax sp. DMC4. The sequence goes on from NZ_JBQUYR010000001.1 coordinate 504,154, forward strand.
ATACGCCTTGACTTCTGGTCTTTCGTCCAGATAATTCAGTGCAGAAACCGACAAACGTACACATCGTATATGGGCACCACCAACCCACAAAGGGGCACGCCGTCCTATCGCTGGATGGACCCCAAGCCACCCGCCGCCGCGGCGGCAAGTGCTCGCCGCCTCGCGCGTGAAGCCGAGCAGCTTGAGCGGGAATGGATCGCCGAGACCGGCGGCCGCGATCTTTCCTGGGGCCGGCGCCGCCGCGGGGCGCGCATCGGCTGGGGCCTGCGGCTGCCGCTACCGGGTCAGCCGGTGGTGCCGGAGGCCGCAGGGGACGCCGAGCGCTTCGGCGCGCTGCAGTTGGCGGGCGCTGCGTTCTCCCGCTCGATCCGCTCCGCCAGTTGCTCCATCACCCGATAGAGCTGGATGAACGAGCGATCAACCCGCTCGGCCAACCCCAGCCCCGAAACGGACTGCTTGCCGGCCGCCACATAGCCCCCGTAGAGGGCGGCGGTCGCTTGAAAGACGGGCCAGTTCACCGCTGTGTTCGTGCTGTGCTTCATGTTTTTCCATCCCTGCTGTCACAACAAACAAAGGCATCGTAAATGACCACCTCCGCGCCTGCCGCTGAAATCTCCACCGCCACCGAAAGCGGCCTGGACCGCCTCGTCTACTGCCGCATGAGCACGGCTGACCTCGAAGAAGCCAAGCGCCTGGCCGCGCAGGAAGACCGCAAGGTTTCCGCCTTCGTGCGCGCCATGTACCGCCGCGGCGTGGCCGGCTTCAAGGCCGAGCGGGCCGCTCTGGCCCAGGCCCGCGCCTGAGCGCACGCGCCCCACCATCCGCCCCCACCGCCCCGCCCGAGGCCTGCCGATGTACCCCGATCCCAAACGCGTGCGCCATCACCGCATTTCCACCCGGCTTGACGACTACGAAGAGCAGCGTTGGCGCCGCATGTGCGACCAACTGGGCATTCAGCCCGCCACGCTGCTGCGCGACCTGGCCATGGCCGAGTGCGTGCGGTGGAGCGTGCAGCCGGATCGCATGCATCAGCAGGCCGCCAACGACCCCGTCATGAAGGACAGCGCGTGACTCCGTCCGCCCTTGCCCCCGCCCCCGCGCCTGCACCCGTCCCCGCGCGCCGGCCGCTGCCGCTACCGCTGCCACTCACGGCCGACGACGCCGCCACGGCCATCGAGCTGATCCGCGCCGCCGGCCAGGCAGCCCGCCGCTGCCCGGCGCAGGCTTGGCTACGCTGGCCGCGAGTAGATGGCCCGGTAGCCGTCGCGCATTTCGCCCATGTCTTTCAGCTCGTTGACCAGGCCGAACTGGCCGAGCACGTTGCCCACGGTCACGAGCTGGCCAAAGCCGTGCACGGTGATGCGCCGGTAGACCACGCCCCGGCGGTTGCGCACGCCGGCCACCATGGCGGGCCAGCCCAGGTCGATCATGTGCTTGGCCTTGGGCTCCAGCGCGGCCACTATGGCCTTGTCGTCGGGCAGCGGTTCTGCCCCATCGATCAGCTCGTTCTCCATCGCCTGCTCTCCGGTTGCGAGGCGGCCCTGTTGCGGTATGTGGGCCGCTTCTTGTGTCGCGCCTCCCTGTGCCCGCCTTCTGCGGTGGCGTTGTGGCTTGCAGGCGCAGGCCGAGTATGGGCGCAGGGGCCCGCCCTTCCAATGCCACAAAAGTCGCACTTTCGTCACCCGAAAGTGGCCGGAGCGGCGGCATGAGCGAAGGCGGCTACATGCGCCTGTCCATCCGCTGCCCGCACTGCCTGGGCAAGTCGGCGGCAGAAGACCATGAAGAGCTGTCGCGCACGGTGGGTGAGATTGCCTACCGCTGCCGCAACTACCGCTGCGGCCACGTGTTCGCGGCCCGGCTGGAGGTGGTGCGCACGCTGGAGCCGTCGCGCACGCCTTCGCCGCTGGTGGCCCTGCCGGTGAGCGCGCATGTGCGCCGCGCGCCGGTGCAGGCGGCGCTGCTGGCCAGCGAGTGCGATGCGGACGATGAGGCCGACTACCTGGCCGAGCTGGCCCAGCCGCTGGCCGATTGGCCGGCCGCGCCGTCTGTGGGCGGTGCGCTGTGGGGCACGGCGGCCGATGCCGAGGCCGACGACGCGGCCGAGCGCAGCCGCTACCGCTACATCACCATCCGCTGCCCGCACTGCCAGGCGGGGGCCATTGCCGTGGCCTCGCGCGAGCTTTCGCGCACGCTGCGCGAGGTGACGTACCGCTGCCGCAGCCACCGCTGCCGCCACGCCTATGTGGCGCAGCTGGAGGTGGTGCGCACGCTGTCGCTGTCTTCCCTGCCCTGCGCCGAGGTGGTGCTGCCGCTGAGCCCGCATGTGCGGCTGGGCCAGCTGCAGGCGCTGCTGCAGGCCAGCGCGCAGGCGCCGCCGGGCTGACCGGGGCGCTTCGCCCTCTCCCCCCTTCCTTCCCTTCCTTCTGTTCGCAACGCGCTCCTTCGGGGGCGCGGGGATTCGTTCGCTCTTTTTCTGCCGACCCACACCATGCGCACCGCCACCCGACCCCGTTCCACCCCCGCCACCAGCACGGCGCTGGCCCAGGTGCTCGCGCACGAGCACGAGCGCCATGCGGCGCGTCTGGCCGAGATCCGCCGCATCAGCACCAAGCTGCCGGTGCTGGACGAGCTGCTCGACGCGCTGGCCGCGCAGCGCGTGCATGTGGACCTGGCCGACCTGCGGCCCTACCGCCGCGTGCTGGATGTGCCCGAGACGGTGGCGCTGCGCACCGGCCTGTTTGGCGACGGCCACGGCGCCACGGTGGCGGCCACGCTGCTGCGCCTGGGCTTCAAGGTGGTGTGGGCCAAGCAAGGCGAGGCGGTGGGCCGCTATGACAGCGAGGCGATCTTCAAGCGCGGGCATGCGCACGTGCACGCCTATGTGCCGGCCGAGTGGCTGGCCGAGGCCTGTGAGCAGGGCCACGTGACGGCTGCTACCGAGGGGCATCACCCGGCCAACGATGTGGGCCAGCCCATGAGCACGGCCGCGGCCATGCGCGCCGAGGCCTGAGGGGTGGGCACGAGCAAGACGCGGCACGTTGACGCCCCCACGCGAAAGCACCTGATGAAGCTGCGCGACGAGTTCGTGGCCCTGGCCACGCGCGGCCGGTTCAACGACGCGGCCAGCCGCGAGTGGGCCGCGCTGCCGCTGGAGCTGCGGCTGGTGCTGCTGATGCTGGCCGGCGTGGGCGAGGTGCAGGTGTCACCCGTGCTGCAGGGCCTGGCCGTGCGCGCCTGGACCGAGGTTCCGCCCGCCGAGCGCGAGGCGGTGCGCGCCGTGGTGCGCCGCGGCGTGCCCACGCTGGCCCGGCTGCGGGCGCTGGCGGCGCGGGTGTAGGGGCACGCACGGTGCAACGCTTTCGCGCCCAGGCCAGGTCGCCCATCGCCCGCACGCTGCCCACGCGCAGCATTGGCGATTGGCGCGCGAATGCGCCCGGGCTGGCTCAGGTGGACGAGCACATGGCCCGGGTGCTGGCCTGTGCGCCCGCGGGCTGGAAGGCGGCCATCGAGCGGCGCTTTGCCTATGCCCCGCCGCCGCTCATGCAGGCCGGCGAGCCGTTGGAGCAGGCCCTGCAGCAACCGCCCGAGTGGGCGCAGGCGTGGGACTTGTTGCAGGCGGTGGCGGACTTCGAGGACGAGTTCGGCGGCGCCGGCCGCTGGAACCTGGCCGACGAAGAGATCCGCGACCTGGCCGCGCGCCTGGCCGAAGACGTGCGCCGCAAGCAGGAGCGCATGCGGCACTTTGGCGCCACGCTGCCCGAGCGGCTGGACGAGGTGCGCACCTTCATCCGCCGCGTGGGCGTGTACGAGGACAAGCCCATCGACGGCGAGCCGGCCATTGCGCGCGCCGAGTGCCCCAAGTGGTGGCGGCGCCGGCTGCGCACGCACGTGGCCCGCGCGGTGGAGGCCGGCGCGGTGCGCCTGGGGCTGGTGCATGTGGGCCGCGGCGGCTACGTGAGCCAGGACGGCCTGGCGCGCCGGCGCGCGCAGCTCTCGCGCAATGCCGAGGCGCTGCGCGGATCGCTGCTGCGCAACGAGGCGGGCCAGGTGTGGCGGCTGGACGAGCTGGTGGCCCTGGGCACAGCCAACCCGGTGATTCGCGGCGGCGAGCTGATGACGCGCATCCGCGGCGCCGAGGACTATGCGGACGCGCGGGCGCATGTGGGCCTGTTCATCACGCTGACGCTGCCCAGCCGCTTTCATGCCATGCGGCAGGTGGGCGGGCGCAGCCGGCCGAACCCCAAGTTCTGCGGGGCGACGCCGCGCGAGGGGCAGCTGTGGCTGCGCGACAAGTGGCAGAAGACGCGCGCGGCCCTGCAGCGCGCGGGCGTGCGCATGTACGGCCTTCGCGTGGCCGAGCCGCACCACGACGCCACGCCGCATTGGCACATGCTGGTGTGGGCCGAGGACGAGGCCGGCGCCCAGGCCATCGAGGCGGTGGTGCGCCACTACTGGCTGAGCGAGGACGGCGACGAGCGCGGCGCGCAGGCCAACCGCATCAACGTGAAGCGCATGGTGCGCGGCGGCGCTGCTGGCTACGTGGCCAAGTACATCGCCAAGAGCGTGGGCCACGTGGCGCTGGCCGAGCACCTGGATGTGGCCGATGGCCAGCAGCTGACCATGGACCTGGGGCCGTGGGAGCCCAAGGACGCGAGCGAGCCCGCGGCCGAGCAGCACGGCGGCGCGGCGGGGCACCAGCGCGTGGATGCGTGGGCGGCCACCTGGGGCATCCGCCAGTTCCAGACCTTCGGCATGCCGAGCGTGACGGTGTGGCGCGAGCTGCGGCGGGTGACGCCCGATCAGCTGGAGTTGTTCCAGCGCGAGGGCGACCGCGACACGGTGCGCGCGCATCAGGCCTGCCACCGGCGCGGCGCGCTGCGGGCGGATTGGCGCCTGTTCATGGAGGCCATGGGCGGCCACGCGCTGCGGCGCACGGCCTGGCACCTGCGCTGCGCCTTCCGGCATGTGGAGCCGGGGCAGTGCAACCGCTACGGCGACGAGGTGAAGGTGGGCCGGCTGGTGGGCCTGGTGGCGCAGCGCGGGCGCATGTGCGGGCGCTGGCTGGTGAGCCGGCGCATGGGCTGGCTGCCGGTTGCGCATGTACCGGTGCTGCCGCCGCGGCCCGAGGACGCCGAGGACGCCGAGGGCACCGCGCAAGACGAAGCCGCGGCCGTGGTCGATGGCGATGCAGCCGGCCAGGGTGCGGCCGACGCTGCGGCCGAGGCCGCGCGCAAGCAGGACGAGCGCACGGTGGTACGGCGTGGCCGGCCGGTGATTCCGCTCCCGGATCGGGCGGCTCTGCCGCCCGCTTGGACTTGTTTCAATAACTGTACGGCCCGCCTCACGGGCGACACGCTGAGGCAGCTTTTGAACGCTGGCGAGGCCTGGCAAGCGCCCCACGACAGCGATTGGATCGAGCCTCCGCCGCCGATCCGGCCCGCAACCACCCCCAACCGCCCCGCCCCGCTGCCTGGCACCACCTGGGTGCCGCCGCGCAGCGTGCGCGCCGTGGCCGACGCGCCCCTCTTTCCCGCCACCAACACCCTGGCCGGCATCGCCGCGCGCCTGCGCGCCGAGCACCGCATGGCCGAGGTGCTGGAGGCCTGACGCATGCCCCCTTTCCCCACCCCTGGAGTTCACAGCATGACCACTCCCACCACCCCCAAGGCCTGCCGGCCCTTCGCGCCGCCGATGGCGCACAAGGTGCGCGTCGACAGCGTCTACACGCCATCGAGCGCGACCGACATCCGCAAGACCTTCGCGCGGCTCAAGCGCGAGCAGCAGCGCGCGCAGCAGGCCGCAGCGGCCGACGTGGCGCCGGCGCCCGTGCTGGCCGCTGTGCCGGCAGCGCGCGGCGGCTCGGCGCCGGCTACCGCTGCCGCACCTGGCACGAGCGCCGAGCGGCCACGCCGCGGGCCGCTCATGTTCCCGCGGCTGCCCACGCCGGCCGACACGCGCACGCTGGCCCTGTTCCCCGTCCCCAAGGTGGCCACCCGATGACGCGCCAGATCGACCAGCGCCACCGCTACCGCCTGCCCTCGCTGGTGCTGCGCGAGCAGATCGTGCGGACGATGTTCTGCAGCACGCCACCGGCACCGCGCACGGGCGGCGCCTACACCGGTGCCGAGCTGCTGCCGAGTGCCGCGTACCGGCCCGGTGCGTTCGACGCACTCGCCTGCCCGAGCGTGATCGCCGGCCGGCGCGTGTACCGGCCTGACCTGGCCACCTTCGCGCCATTCATCAGCGCCGAGCGCCTGGCGCAGGCGGAGGCCGACCGCGCCCTCGAGCGTGCGCCGGCATGAGCGCCGTCCGAAAAGTGGTCATCGGCAACGCGACCCTCTACCGCGGCGAGTGCACACAGGTGCTGCGAGACCTGCCGGGCGAGCTGGCCGCCGTCATCACCGACCCGCCCTACAGCAGCGGCGGCATGGTGCGCGGCGACCGCATGCAGAGCACGGCCGCCAAGTACGTGCACGACGGCACGCCACAGGACGCGGCGCACAACGTCGAATTCAGCGGCGACAACCGCGACGCGCGCAGCTGGGCCTTCTGGGTCAGCATGTGGCTGGCCATGCTGCAGCCCAAGGTGCGCGCCGGCGGTTACGTGATGGTCTTCACCGACTGGCGGCAGCTGCCCGCGCTCACCGATGCGCTGCAAGCCGGCGGCTTCGTGTGGCGCGGCCTGGTGCCGTGGGACAAGACCGAGTCCTCCCGCGCGCCGCACAAGGGCTACTTCCGCCACCAGTGCGAGTACGTGGTGTGGGGCAGCAATGGCCCGTTGCCGATCGCCACGCACGGCGGCCCGTGGCCCGGCCTGATCCGCGAGCGCGTGAACCCGCGCGAGAAGCACCACATGACGGGCAAGCCCATCAGCCTGATGGAAGAGCTCGTCCGTGTGGTGCCGCCGGGCGGCGTGATCGTGGACCCCTTCATGGGCTCCGGATCCACCGGCGTGGCCGCCGCGCGCCACGGGTACCCCTTCGTCGGCATGGAGCTAACGGACCACTACTTCGACATCGCCTGCCGGCGCATCGCGCAGGCCCAGGCGCAGCGCCCTCTGCTGCCGCCGCCCGTACTCCCCGCTCCGCTCGCTCAACAAGAGCTGACGGGATGAGCCGTCCTGCTCTTCACCTTTTCCCTTTCCCTCAACGCTGTCACACACCATGAAGACCCTGCCCTTGCACCCGTCCCTGCTCAAGACGCTGCGCGCGCTGCTGGAATCGCGCGCGCCCGAGCTGCTGGAGTCGCTTTCCGTGCGCATCGCTGCGCGCGAAGAGCACAGCCGCCCGGCCACCACGCGCATCTACGTCGCCGGCCCCATGAGCGGCCTGCCCGGCCTGAACTACCGCACCTTCAACGAAGAGGCCGCGCGCCTGCGCGCCCAGGGCCTGCACGTGGAGAACCCCGCCGAGAACCCAGCGCCGAGCTGCGGCAGCTGGGAGGGCTACATGGTCCTGGCCCTGGGTCAGCTGGCCACCTGCGGCCGCATCCACCTGCTGCCCGGCTGGAGCCGCAGCGCCGGCGCGTTGATCGAGCGCGACACAGCCTTCGCGCTGGGCCTGGACATGACGCACGCGGCATGAGGGAACCGCAATGACCACGCGCTACGTCCGCATCGTCAAGTTCGTCGCCGAGACCGGCTACACCGCCCGCGCGGTGGAAACCAAGATCCACCGCGGCGTGTGGATCGAGGGCAAGCACTACCGCCGCGCACCGGACGGCTGCATTCATATCGACATGGAGGAATACACAAAATGGGTAGAAAGCCGACATCAGGCGGGGTTCGACCAAAAGGCGGCCGCATAGAGGTTCGCTTCAAGTGGCAGGGCAAGCAGATCGCTCCCACGCTTCCGCTCAAGCCCACTGCAGCCAATTTGAAGCACGCGGCGCGCGTGCGGATCGAAGTCATGGCGCTGATCGCGCGCGGCGCGTTCCGAATCCAAGACCACTTTCCCGACTACCGCTACGCGCAGGAGATGCAGCCCGCCGAGGAAGACGCGGGCCAGACTCTCGGCGATTGGGCGCTGACATGGCAACAGATCTCGTCGCGCTCGTTGGAGCATTCGACGCTGGCCATCTACGTACGCCACCTCAGGGCGTACTGGCTGCCCAGCTTCGGCCACCTGCTGCCGGAGCAGGTGACGCACTTGGCCATCCTCAAGCATCTGGCGAAGTTGAGCACCGACCGTTTCGACGAGAACACCGGCAAGACGATCAAGGGGCTGAGCCGCAAGACACAAAACAACATCATGATCCCTCTGCGCGCAGTGTTCGGCCTTATCTGCCGGCACATGAGGAACCTGCGCGATCCGACCGAGGGCATCGAGAACCAGAAGACGCAGAAGGGACGGCCCGACCCGTTTGCACCAGCCGAAGTGGAGGCGATTCTTAAAGCGCTACGGGCCATGGCGCCGCATGGCGACGCGATGGCCGACTACTTCGAGTTCTCGTTCTTCGCCGGCATGCGGCCCAGCGAGCAGATTGCGCTGCGATGGGAGGATGTCAACCTGAAGGCCGGCACGATGCGCGTGCACCGCGCGCGCGTGCTGACGGAGGACAAGGCGAGGACGAAAACGCATGTGGAGCGTCACGTTGAGCTGAACCATCGCGCGCTGGGTGTGCTGCTGCGGCAGCACGCCAGAACCTCAGCCCACGCTGCAGAGGTGTTCTTCAATCCCCGCACGGAAGCGGCCTACGCCGACGAGCAATCGCAGCGCCGTGCGTGGGTGCAGGCGGTTTCGGATGCCGGCGTGCGCTACCGCCCGCCGAAGGAATGCCGCGACACCAGCGTCACCATCGCACTGATGGCAGGCGCGAATCCTGTCTGGGTGGCCATGCAGCATGGGCACTCTGTGCAGGTGATGATGCGCGACTACGCCAAGTGGATTCCGTCAGCCGACCGGGGTGCGAACCTGGCCGCGTTGAATGCGACGCTGGCCCGTTCGACGGAGGGCGCGGAGCCCCCGGATTGATCGATTTAGGACTAATTTGGGACTAGCGGCAGCAGCCGGACAGCCAGAAATGAAAAAAGCCGTTGAAGATCAACGGCTTTTTATGCGTAGGGCTTGGCGGAAACGGAGGGATTCGAACCCTCGATGAGGCTCTACACCCCATACTCCCTTAGCAGGGGAGCACCTTCGGCCACTCGGTCACGTTTCCAGTGCGCTAGGCAGACCATGATTATGCCATCAAATCTGCCCCGTTCGACCCCGAAGGCCGCGCGTTGCGCATTAATTTGCAGGCTGGTCCAGGTCAAAGGCCTTGTGCAGCGCGCGCACGGCCAGTTCCATGTACTTCTCGTCGATCACGACCGAGGTCTTGATCTCGCTGGTGGAGATCATCTGGATGTTGATGCCCTCCTCGCTCAGCACGCGGAACATCTTGCTGGCCACGCCCACATGGCTGCGCATGCCGATGCCGACGATGCTGACCTTGCAGATCTTGGTGTCGCCCACGATATCGGCCGCGCCCAGCGTGGGCAACACCTTGGTCTTGAGCAGGTCCACCGTGCGCGCAAACTCGGCGCGATTGACGGTGAAACTGAAGTCGGTCTTGCCGTCCTTGGAGAGGTTCTGGATGATCACATCCACCTCGATGTTGGCGTCGGCCACCGCGCCCAGGATGTGGTACGCGATGCCCGGCTTGTCGGGCACGCCCAGGACGGAGATCTTGGCTTCGTCGCGGCTGAAAGCGATGCCGGACACGACGGCTTGTTCCATGGTTTCGTCTTCCTCGAAGGTGATCAGAGTGCCCGACACGGCCTCTTCATTGATGTCGATGTCCCAGGGCGTGAAGCTGGAGAGCACGCGCAGCGGCACGCGGTACTTGCCGGCGAACTCCACCGAGCGGATCTGCAGCACCTTGGAGCCCAGGCTCGCCATCTCCAGCATCTCTTCGAAGCTGATCTTGGCCAGGCGGCGCGCATCGGGCTCGACGCGCGGGTCCGTCGTGTAGACGCCATCGACATCGGTGTAGATCAGGCATTCGTCCGCCTTCATGGCGGCGGCGATGGCCACGGCCGAGGTGTCGCTGCCGCCACGACCCAGCGTGGTGATGTTGCCCAGTTCGTCCACGCCTTGGAAGCCGGTGACGACGACCACGCGGCCCGCGTCCAAGTCGGCGCGTACGCGCTCGTCGTCGATGCGCTCGATGCGGGCCTTGGTGTAGCTGCTGTCGGTCTGCACGCCCATCTGCCAGCCGGTGTAGCTCACGGCCTCCACGCCTTCGCTTTGAAGCGCAATGGCCAGCAAGGCCGACGAGGCCTGCTCGCCGGTCGCGGCCAGCATGTCCAATTCGCGGTTGTAGGGCGTGGTGGGCTTGGCCGGGGCCAGTTCCTTGGCCAGGCCCAGCAGGCGGTTGGTCTCGCCACTCATGGCGCTGGGGACCACCACCATGCGATGGCCTGCGCGCGCCCATTTGGCGACGCGCTTGGCGACATTGCGGATGCGCTCGGTCGAGCCCATCGACGTGCCGCCGTACTTGTGAACGATCAATGCCATGGGTGAGATGTCGGAAGAAAAGTGAGTCGCCTGGTCGGCGTCGCCCGGGATGGCGGGCCTTCAGAGCGGCCTGCGCGGTGGCGGCCCGGATGCCATTCAGCGCGGGGGCTTCGGCAAGGGCGCGCTATTGTACCAACGCAGGGTGTCGCCTTCGCGCACCACCTGGCCGCTGCCGGCCTTGATATGGATACGGTGGCCACGCGTGGTGCAGTCGGCGATCTGGTCCAGCAGTTCGTCGATCTGCCGGGCCGCCGGCGCACGGCCGGCGGCCTGCGCCAGCCAGGCCCGCAATGCATTGGCCTGCCGGCTTCGCGGCAGCGCCTGCAGCGCGCGGATGCGGGGTGGCGTGCCCGTCTGGTCCAGGTCAACACGGGCGATGTCGGCCAGCAGTTCCTGCGCCTGGGCCGCGTGCCGCGCACTGCGCGCGAAGGTCTCGCGGAACTGCGGAAACGCGGCGGCCAACGCGGGCAGCACCTGCTGGCGGATGCGGTTGCGCGTATAGCGCGCGTCTACATTGGTGGGGTCGTCGACCCATGCTTCGCCACGGGCGCGCAGCCAGGCGCGCAAGGTGTTGGCCGGCAAGTCCAGAAAGGGCCGGTGCCAACGCAGACCCGCACGCTCGGCCGTCCGAGGCATGGCGGCCAAGCCCGGCAGACCGGCACCGCGCGACAGGGCGAGGATCAGCGTCTCGACCTGGTCGTCGGCATGGTGACCCAGCACGATGTCCTGCACAGCGCGGGGCCCGTCGCCGGGCGGGGCAGGTTTCACGGCCTTGGCCTCACCCGACGCGTTCTGGACGAAGTCACCGTCCGCGCTGGCCAGCTCGGCCAGCGCCCTGTAGCGCCCCAGCCGCGCCGCCTCCTCCGGGCTTTCGCCAGCCTGCGCTCGCGCGTCGATCCGGCCCACCCGCAACGGCACCTGCCAGCGTTCGCAAAGCGCGGCGCAATGGCGCTCGAAGGTATCGGCCGCCGCCTGCAGCCCGTGATTGACGTGCAGCGCCACCACCTGGCCCGGCCAACGGCGCGCGCAGGCGACCAGCAGCGCCGTCGAATCGGCACCGCCGCTCAAGGCGACGCCCAGCGGCAGGCGTGGCGTGAGCGCGGCGACGGCTGCCTCGACGTCACCCGGGGGAACCCCTGCCCCCCCTGGCGCTCCAACTGCGCTCATGGCCGCCGCATTCCCGCGCCGGCCGCACCCGGACCGAGGAGTTGCCGAATGTGGAAGTTGGGACGACTGTGGTGGGCGATGCGCAAGGAACTGCTGCTGGCCTGGGCCGTCCTGCGCGACGGGCGCTCGCCGTGGGGTGCCAAGCTGGCCGTGCTCGCTGCGGCGGCGTACCTGATCAGCCCGCTGGACCTGATCACGGATGCCGTACCGTTGCTGGGCTGGCTGGACGACGGCATCGTGGTGTTCCTGCTGTTGCGGCTGTCGCAGAAGCTGCTGCCGCCCGGACTGAGCGAAGCGCTCAAAGCGCGCGGTGCTGCACGTCGGCGGTGACGCGCACGGCCGCGTGCATGAAAAGGGGAGCCGCCCTGCTGCGCGTCAACTCGGAACTCAGCGCCCGGCGTCAACCTTCGTGTCGGCGAAGCGCCCGTAGCTCTGAATGCGCTCATAGCGGCGTTCCAGCAGTTCGCGCGGCTTGAGGTCCACCACCTGGCGCACCGCCTCGGTCAGCGCCCGCTTGAGGAAGGACGCCATCTGCCGATGGTCGCGGTGCGCCCCGCCCACCGGTTCGTTGACGATCTTGTCGACCAGGCCCAGCGCCTTGAGGCGGTGCGCCGTGATGCCCAGCGCGTCCGCAGCGTCCTGCGCCCGGTCTGCGGTCTTCCAGAGGATGGAGGCGCAGCCCTCGGGGCTGATCACCGAATACACCGAGTACTGCAGCATCAGCACCTGATCCGCCACCGAGATGGCCAGGGCACCGCCGGAGCCGCCCTCGCCGATGATGGTGGTGATGATGGGCACCTCGAGCTGCGCCATCTCGAAAATGTTGCGGCCGATGGCCTCGGACTGGCCGCGCTCCTCGGCATCGATGCCGGGATACGCACCCGGCGTATCGACGAAGGTGAAGACCGGCAGCTTGAACTTCTCGGCCGTCTTCATCAGGCGCAGCGCCTTGCGATAGCCCTCGGGCTTGCTCATGCCGAAGTTGCGCGCGGTGCGCTCCTTGGTGTCGCGGCCCTTCTGGTGACCCAGCACCATGCAGGGCATGCCGTTGAAGCGCGCCAGACCGCCCACGATCGACAGGTCGTCCGCGAAATGCCGGTCGCCGTGCAACTCCACGAAGTCGGTGAACATCTCGTTCACATAGTCCAGCGTATACGGCCGCTCGGGGTGGCGCGCGATCTTGGTGATCTGCCAGGGCGTGAGGCTGCTGTAGATCTCCTTGGTCAGTTGCTGGCTCTTCTTGCCAAGTTGGTCGATCTCTTCCGAGATGTCGACTGCCGATTCGCTCTGCACATAGCGCAGTTCTTCGATCTTGCTTTCGAGTTCGGCAATGGGTTGCTCGAAGTCGAGGAAGCTACGTTTTGCCAAGATCTACTCCTGTGAAGTCAATAGGCCACGGGCAGGGGCTCGAGCGAGCGCCAAATGTACCAAGTGGCCACACTGCAATAAGGGGCCCAGGCGACGGCCACCTCGCGCGCATCGCTGCGGCTGACGGGGTCGCCCGAGAAATACTGCTGGCTGATGCCGGCGATGAGGCTGGCGTCGTCCAGCGGCAGGATGTTGGGGCGCAACAGATGGAAGATGAGGAACATCTCCGCCGTCCACCGGCCGATGCCGCGGATGGCCACGAGCTCCGCGATGATCATCTCGTCGGCCATGTCCTTCCAGGCGTCGACGTGCACGGTACCGCCGTCGAAGTGCAGCGCCAGGTCGACCAGGTACTCCACCTTGCGCGCCGAGAGGCCCGCAGCACGCATGTCGTCCACCTTCAGCTTGAGCACGTTCGCGGGCGTCATGCGGCGCGGCAGCTTTTCGAAGCGCTCCCACACCGATTGCGCCGCCTTCACCGAGATCTGCTGGCCCACGATGCTGCGCGCCAGCGTGGTGAAGGCGTCGCCGCGCGACTGAAGGCGTGCATCGCCGAATTGCGGGATCAGCCGGCGCATCACGCGGTCCTTCTTGACCAGGTGGCGGCAGGCCTCCTCCCAGTAGTCGGGCGTGATGAATTCCGGATCCTGCGGGCGCGGAGCAGCCATGGCCAGGGTTGCCGTCCTGTCCACCGATTACTGGGCCGCGGCCCAGGTGGTGCCCGTGGGACCGTCCTTGAGCACGACGCCCTGGGCGAGCAGATCGTTGCGGATGCGGTCGGCCTCGGCGAAGTTCTTGGCCGCCTTGGCCGCGGCGCGCTCCGCGATGCGCGCCTGGATGGCCGCGTCGTCAAGCCCCGCACCGGCCTGCAGGTAGGCACGCGGCTCGGTCTGCAGCAGGCCCAGCGTGCCGGCCAGCGCCTTGAGCAGGCCGGCCGTCTGTGCGGAACGGGTGCGGTTGGCCTCGGCAGCCAGTTCGAAGAGCACGGCGACCGCCTCGGGCGTGCCAAAGTCCTCGTCCATGGCGGCCTTGAAGCGTGCGGCATGGGGGTCTTGCCAATCGATCTCTGCCACCTCCACCGGCGGAACTCCGTCGAGTGCCGTATAGAGGCGGCGCAACGCGTTGCGCGCATCGTCCAAGTGCACGTCGCTGTAGTTGAGGTCGCTGCGGTAATGCGCGCGCACGATGAAGAAACGCAGCGTCTCGGCGTCGTACTTCTTCAGCACGTCGCGGATCGTGAAGAAGTTGCCCAGGCTCTTGGACATCTTCTCGTTGTCGATGTTGATGAAGCCGTTGTGCATCCACTTCATCGCGAAGGTCTTGCCCGTGGCGCCTTCGCTCTGCGCGATCTCGTTTTCGTGGTGCGGGAACTGAAGGTCGGCACCGCCGCCATGGATATCGAAGGTCTCGCCGAGCAGGTCGCAGGCCATGGCCGAGCATTCGATGTGCCAGCCGGGACGGCCGGTGCCGAAGGGGCTCTCCCACTTGGCCTCGGCGGGCTCGGTGGGCTTGGCACTCTTCCAGAGCACGGGGTCGAGCGGGTCTTCCTTGCCCTCGGCCACGGCCACGCGGTTGCCGGCGTGAAGCTCGTCGAGCGACTTGCCCGACAGCTTGCCGTAGCCCGGGAACTTGCGCACCGCATAGTTCACGTCGCCATCGGCCGAGCGATAGGCCAGGCCCTTGCGTTCCAGTGTCTCGATCATCGACAGCATCTGGGGGATGTAGTCTGTGGCGCGCGGGTCATGCGTGGGCCGCTCGACGCCCAGCGAGTCGGTGTCCTCGTACATCGCGTCGATCATCCGGCCAGTGAGGGCCTTGAGCGTTTCGCCGTTCTCCACTGCGCGGCGAATGATCTTGTCGTCGATGTCGGTGATGTTTCGCACGTAGGTCACGCGCCAGCCGCGGGCCTTGAACCAGCGCTGCACCACGTCGAAGGCGATCATCGAACGGGCATGACCCACGTGGCAGAAGTCGTAGACCGTGATGCCGCACACGTACATCCGTACATGGCCCGCCTCCAGCGGCGAAAATTCCTCCAGTGCACGCGTGAGCGTGTTGTAGATACGCAGGGTCATGGAAATCGGAATGGGCGCCGTTGAAAGGTGGCGCCGGCCTGGGGAGTCGATCATGCGCCGCCGCGGGCGCACTGCCAAGGGCTTCGGACAACCCGTGGCTACAATCCGGCAAGTATAAACGGCCCCTGCGCAGCGCCTTTTTCAGAGGCGGCTGCCGCATCCAACCACGCCGGGGCGCACTCGCGGTCCGGCCTCACTCGCTCCATGACGCACGCCGCATCCCCCGTCGCCCGTTCCCTGCTCCGCGCTGCCCTGGCCTGCCTGTTGGTCGCAGGGGCCGGCACGGCCCTGGCCGACGACTACGCCGACGTCAACGCGCTGCTGCGCGCGGGCAAGGCCGCAGAGGCGCTCGACAAGGCCGACCGCTACATCGCCGGCAATCCGCGCGACCCGCAGATGCGCTTCCTGCGCGGCGTGATCCTCAGCGAACAAGGCAAGCCGCAGGACGCGGCCGACACCTTCGTCAAGCTGACGCAGGACTATCCCGAACTGCCCGAGCCCTACAACAACCTGGCCGTCATCTACGCCGCCCAGGGCCAGCTCGACAAGGCGCGCGACGCGCTCGACAACGCCCTGCGCCTCAACCCCAACTACGCCGTCGCGCACGAAAACCTGGGCGATGTCTATGTGCGCCTGGCTGCGCGCCAGTACAACCGCGCGCAATCCTTCGCATCGACCAGTTCCAGCGTCGCGCCCAAGCTGGCGCTGGTGCGCCAGCTGGTGGACAGCACCGGCAATGCCGCCAACGGCAAGCTGCCCGCGGCCACGCCCGAGCAGCGGCGCATCGCGCGCTGATGCACCATCGGCGCCCGGCCGGAACCGCCGGGCCAACGGTCGCTCCTATCCCTTTCCGTGACCTCGCAGGGAGTTTTTGCGTGATGTTTTCCCGTTCCACCCTCTTCACCCGCCGCTGGCTGCTGGCCCTGGCTGCGGCCGCCACCGTACCCACTGCCGCCTGGAGCCAAGCCGCTGCGCCGCGCGTCAAGCTGGCCACCAGTGCTGGCGACATCGTGCTGCAGCTCGATCCGGCCAAGGCACCCAAGACCGTCGCCAATTTTCTGCAGTACGTGCAGGAGAAGCATTACGACGGCACCGTGTTCCACCGCGTCATCGACGGCTTCATGATCCAGGGCGGCGGCTTCACGCCCGACCTGCGCCAGAAGCCCACGCGTGCACCGATCGCGCTGGAGGCCGACAACGGACTGAAGAACGACCGTGGCACCATCGCCATGGCTCGCACCAGCGATCCGAACTCGGCCACGGCCCAGTTCTTCATCAACGTGAAGAACAACGACATGCTCAACGCGCCCAACCCGGACGGCCATGGCTACGCCGTGTTCGGCAAGGTGGTGTCGGGCATGGACGTGGTCGACAAGATCCGCGCCGTCCCCACCGGTGCCCAGGGCCCGATGCGCGACGTGCCGGTCGAGCCCGTCATCATCCGCAGCGCCACGGTGCTGAAGTAAGCCCGCCCCGCGAGCGCCCTCCCCTTTCTCCAGGAGCCCCCATGAGCAATCCCAAAGTCGAACTCTCCATCAAGGACCACGGTCCCATCGTCATCGAGCTGGACGCCGAGAAGGCACCCAAGACGGTCGAGAACTTCCTGGCCTACGTCGCCCAGGGCCATTACGACAACACCATCTTCCATCGCATCATCGACGGCTTCATGATCCAGGGCGGCGGCTTCGAGCCCGGCATGAAGCAGAAGCCCACGGGCGCCGAGATCACCAACGAGGCCAACAACGGCCTGAAGAACGACATGTACACCGTGGCCATGGCCCGCACCAGCGCGCCCCATTCCGCCACCGCGCAGTTCTTCATCAACGTCGCCAAGAACGACTTCCTCAACCACACCGCGCCGTCGCAGCAGGGCTGGGGCTATGCCGTATTCGGCAAGGTCGTCTCGGGCACCGAGATCGTCGACAAGCTGCGCAAGGTGAAGACGGGCCGCCGTGGCTTCCATGACGACGTGCCCGCGGACGACGTGGTGATCGAAAAGGCCACCGTTCTGGCCGAGTGATCGCAAGGCGGCATGCACGCAACCGGCCCGTACGCGGATCCCCTCGCCTGCATCGCGGCTGAGCGCCCCGCGCCTGATCGATGACCGCGCAGGCCGCCTTCACCGAATTCCTCGCGCCGCCCGAGTGGCGCACGGTCGACCTGCTGTCCGACCTGCACCTGCATCCTGCCGAGCCGCAGACCCTCCTGGCCTGGCGGCAGTACCTGCAGACCTCGCCGGCCGACGCCCTGTTCATCCTGGGCGACCTCTTCGAAGTCTGGGTGGGCGACGATTCCGCCTCCGAGCCCGGTTTCGAGGCCGACTGCGCCGCCTGGCTCAAGGAAGCGGCGGCGCGCCGGCCGATGTTCTTCATGGCCGGTAACCGGGACTTTCTGCTCGGCCAGGGCTTTGCCGCCCAGGCCGGCATCCAGCGCGTGCCTGATCCGCTGGTGCTGGTGCTGCATGGCCGGCGCTGGCTGCTCAGCCACGGCGACCTGCTCTGCCTGGAGGACCACGAATACCTGGCCTTCCGTGCGCAGGTGCGCAGCCTGGAGTGGCAGCAGAACTTTCTCGCGCAGCCCCTGGAGGAGCGCCGCGCACTCGCCCGCCACATGCGCGAACAGAGCGAATCGCGCAAGGCCGATCCACGCGCCGTCTGGGCGGACGTCGATGCCGATGCAGCCGTCGCCTGGCTGCGCAGTGCACACGCCCAGACCTTGATCCACGGCCATACCCACAAGCCCGGACGGCACGACCTGGGCGACGGCCTGGAACGGCTGGTCCTCAGCGACTGGGACGTGGCTGCCTCACCTCCTCGCGCCCAGGTGTTGTGCCTGACGGCGGCCGGCGCGCAGCGCGTCGATCTGCGCTGAGGCCTCCATCGATGCTGGGACGCTGGCTGCGCGGACTGCGCCCCCCTCCCGAGATTCCCGAAGCCGACTGGCAGCGCGTCCTGGATGCGCTGCCCTTTCTCGCCGCCCGTCGCAGGGACGAGCGCGAGCGGCTGCGCGAGCTCAGCGCGCGCTTTCTGCAGCAGAAGGAATTCCACGGTGCGCTGGGCTTCGCGATCACCGACCAGGTCGCGCTGCTCATCGCCGCGCAGGCCGTGCTGCCACTGCTTCATCTGCCGGGCGACCTGGGTTGGTACGACGATTTCGTCGGCATCGTCGTCGTGCCCTCTGAGGTGTCCACGCGTCGCACCCTGGTGGACGAGGCCGGCGTGGTGCACGAGTACGACGAGGCCATCATCGGCGAGGCGCGCGAGCACGGCCCGGTCATGCTGAGCTGGCCGCATGTGGCCGAAGGCGCCGCCGGCACGCAGGCCGGCCCCATCCTGAACGTGGTGATCCACGAGTTCGCCCACAAGATCGACATGCGCGACGGGCAGGTGGACGGCTGTCCGCCACTGCCAATCGGCTTCATGGGCAGCACGACGGCGCTCCAGGCCCGCGAGCGCTGGCTGGCTGCGCTGCAGCCCGCCTACGACCGCTTCCGCGAGCAGGCCATCGTGGCAGAGCGCTTCGGGGGAGAGCCGCCCTGGCTCGACGATTACGCGGCCTCGTCCCTGGCGGAGTTCTTCGCCGTTGCCTGTGAAGCCTACTTCGTGGACCGGTCGCGCTTCATCCAGGAGTTCAGCGGCCTGGCGTCCGCCTTCGACGCGTTCTTCCTCGCCAACGACCGTCAACGCTGAACGCGAGAGGTCCGCAGGGGCCGCCCGCAGGTTGCCGCGGGTGTCGCGCCCGCTTCGAAGGGTAGCGTCGCCCCGGCGCTGCAGCCCCAAGAAAAAAGCGGCGCACCGTCGCCGGCACGCCGCTTTCGATGAGGCAACGCCCCGCGATCAGCCCTTGCGCAACAGCGGCTTGAGCGCGCTTTGCAGGCGACGCGCGGTCGTCGGCTCATGCGCCGAAGCGAGCACACGCGCGGCGTCCTGGGCCCAGGTCTCGACCGGGCCAGGCTCGTTGCGCTTGGTCAGCAGCTTGAGCTGCAGTGCGCGGCGCGCGTCCAGTTGCTCCGGCGGGGTGGGGACTTCGGCGGCCATCTCCAGGCGCAGCAGGGCCTCGGCCGGCTCGCCCGAAGGCGCGGCGGACAGCGACTGCACCCACTGGTTGCGCACCGAAGGCGTGACGCGGCCCAGTTCCTGCGCCGGCGGCACGGCGGCGCCGTCGCGCTTGCTCCAGGCGTCGAGCAGTTGCGTCACGGCCTCGCCGTGCGCCTGGCTCGCCAGCTTGCGCAGGGCGGCCTGGGCGTGCTCCATGGCGTCGCGCTGGGCGCGGAAGGCGGTATCGCCCAGACGGGGACCGCGGTCCTCGCGCGGCGGACGATCACCGCGCATGTCGCCGGGACGTCCGGCGCGGTCGCGGCCGAAACGGTCGCCACTGCGGTCGCCGCCCCGCGGGCCGCCACGGCTGTCGCGGGAATCACGGCGGTCGCCGAAGCGACCGGCGGGTGCGGCGGCCGGGCGTGCCGCGCCGGGACGGTCGTCGCCGCGGACGGCCACGACCGGGCGAGGTGCAGCCTTGGGCGCCGCAGCCGGTGCGGGTGCCGCACCCTCGCCACCTTGGGCGGCGGGTGCGCCCTCCTGGGCGGAAGCGTCCGTCGGCGCGGCGGTGGATTCGGCAGGGGCGGCAGCATCGGCGCCGGCCACAGGTGCTGCAGCGCCGCCCGGAGCCGCGGCTTCGCGACGGCCGCGCAGGGCATCTTCCAGCGCGGTCATGGCGGCGCGGATCTTCTGGGCATCGCCGGTGGCATTGGCTGCCTCCAGCGCCTTCGAAGCCTCGAGCACCGCACGGTCGTGTTCACCCATGGCTTCGGTCTGGCGCTCGCGCTCGGCGCTCTTGCGCTGGAAGGCGTCGTCGATGGGCTTGCGGAAGGCGTCCCAGA
Organism: Pseudacidovorax sp. DMC4; assembly: GCF_056314265.1. Lineage (NCBI taxonomy): Bacteria > Pseudomonadati > Pseudomonadota > Betaproteobacteria > Burkholderiales > Comamonadaceae > Pseudacidovorax > Pseudacidovorax sp. DMC4. The sequence goes on from NZ_JBQUYR010000001.1 coordinate 524,142, forward strand.
GCTTCTGCTCCTGGCGACGCTCCAGCGGCACGGCCTGCGCCTCGGCCTGCCAGCGCTGCTGCAACGCCTTGACGGCGTCGATGCGCAGCTGCGGCGCAGCGCCGAGTTCGGTGGCCTCGGCAATCATCTGCTGACGGCGCTCGATGCTGGCTTTCTGCGAAGCCTCGAGCGGGCCACGGGCCTCGGTCATGGCTGCGCCCCACAACGGCTGCAGCTCGGCGAACACCTTCTCGCTGACATGGCCGCCATCGCGCCAACGATCGGAGAACTGGTGCAGGGCGCGGTTGCGGGCCTTGAGGTCGGCATCGCTGGCGTGCTCAACCGTCCAGGCGCGCAACTCTTCGATCAGCGCAAGACGCTGGGCGCGGTGTTCGGCGGCTTCGGCGCGCACCTTCTCCAGCCAGGCCTCGACCACCTTGTGGGCCTTGTTGCAGGCCTCGTCGAAACGACGCCACAGCCCGTGGTTGGGCACGCCACCCTGGTCGGCCTGCTTCCATTGCTCGCGCAGGGCGCGCAGTTGCTCCTGCATCTTGCGACCGCCCAGCGCCTGACCCTCGGGACGATTGAGCAGGCCTTCGGCCTTTGCCACCAGTTCTTCGCGGACCTTGTCGGCGCCCCAGCGCTGCCAGCCTTCGAGTTCGCCGGCGGCGACGAGCGCGGCATGCACGCGCGCTTCCAGGGCATTGCCCACCAGCTTGCCGTGCTCCTTGAGCACAGCGCGCAGCGCATTGGCCGCGGCCTGGCTGCTCTTGCCCTGGCCCTGGGCCGTGGCTTCCTCCAGCTTGGCCAGGGAGGCTTCGACGGCTGCTTCGGCGGCAGCACGCTGTGCCGGATCCACCTTGGGGGCGGGCGGTGCCGCGGCCGGGGTCGGCGCGTTTTCGGGCGGCAGGCCCCGGGCGGCACGCAGTTCGTCGGCCCAGACGGGGACGGGAGGCAGCGGCGCCTGGGCATCGGCCGCAGCGGCCACGGCCTGGGCCAGCGCGCTGTGGAAGGCCTCGGACACGACCTGCAATTGCGACCGCGATGCGTCGAGCTGCGGCGCGAAGCGCGCATCCAGGCTGGCCCAGTTCGGGTCCTGCGCAATCTCGTCGGCCTGGGTCGTCCAGTGGGCGACGTCGCCGCGCAGGCCCTCCTCGGCGGCCTGGGCGTCCTGCCAGCCCTTGGTGGAAAGCACCTCGAAGCGCTGCGCCAGCAGCACGGCGGCTTCGCGATGGACCTGGGCGCGGTGCTGCAGATCCTCCACGCCCTTCACCCGTTCGGCCAGGTTGGCCTTGAGGCCGGCGAGCGGTTCACGCGACAACGGTGCGCCGGCCTTGGCGGCGTCGCGCTGCCAGGCCATGGCGTCGGCGATGTTCAGCCGGGGCTGGTCGAGCAGCGAGCGGGCCTTTTCGGCCCACTCGGCGGCGATCACCTCCTGGCCCTTGGCGCGCTTGATCTCGTCAAGACGCTCGCGCAGGGCGCGGGCGGCGCCCTTGTCGCGGCCGCTGAGTTCCTTGAAGACTTCCTGCATCAACTCGGGCGAGGGATTGCCCGCGAGCCAGTCGCGCACGCGCTGCGCCCGTTCGCCGGAGGTGGCGGCGGTGAAGACGCCCCCGGTGAGCTGGTCGAGGGTGGGGAGATCGTGTTTGGTCGTGGCTTGAGTCACTGCGCCAGAGTCGTTGAAAGAGATCGGAGGGGGTGGGCCGGCGCGAAGCCGGTCATCCAAGCAAAGGCGCCGGCAAGGCCGGCGCATCCCGCATTGTCGCCCAGGAGCGCGTGGGTCTGGAATACCGCAGAAAGCGGTTGAGGAATCCTTCTCAGGGCATGTCCAGCGCCAAGGCCGTGCCGGGCATCCAGTCGGCGCCGTCCGCACGCGTGCGAACCGCCCCCAGGAAGATCCGGTCGCCGGGCAACTGCCGCTGGAGCAGGTAGTCACGTACGGCCGCGGCCCGGGCGATGGCCAGCTCGCGGATGGACTGCTCGTCGACGGCAATGGTCGGCAGCAGCAGCTTCTCCATCTCGGCCACCGACTGCGACTTGGCCATGCCGATGAGATTGCGGGGCTTGGGAATGTCGGCCCGCTTGTAGACGGCCTCCAGCAGCGCCGGGTATTCGGCGTCGGTGACCGGGCCGACCTCGGCCGGGTCGGTGCCGCCGCGCACCGCTGCGCGGCGCTTCTCGGCCAGGGCCATGCGGCGCAGGCGCTCGCGCTGCAGCGCGTCGCGTTCACGCTCCAGGCTGGCCTGCCCGACGAGGGTGAGGCGCAGGCCGTCGCGCTGGCCCAGTGCCTTCTCGACCTTGTCCAGGCTCTGCTTCGCCGCGTCGGACAACGCGTCGCTGCCCAAGGCGAAGGGCACGACGCTCGATTCGCTGCTGCCACCGCCCAGGCCGCCCGTGAGCAGGCTGAACGGAGAGGTCACCGCCTTGGCGATCAGGTTGAGGATGCCCTTCCAGATCAGCGGCCCGATGCTGAATTGCGGATCGTTGAGCGAGCCCGACAACGGCAGATCGACGTCGATGACGCCGTTGCGGTCGGCGAGCAAGGCGACGGCCAGGCGCACCGGCAGGCTGTTGGGCGCATCCTTGACCTCGTCGCCGAAGGCCAACTGGTTGAGCACCAGCTTGTTGGTGGCGGTGAGGCGCCCGTCCGGCGCGACCTGGTAGTGCACGTCCACGCTCATCTTGCCGCGCTCGATGCCATGGCCGGCATAGCGGATCGAATAAGGAGACAGCGGCGCCAGCTCCAGGTCGCGCACCTTCGCCGCAATGTCCAGTTCCAGCGGCTTGGCCAGCGGATTGAGCTTGCCCAGGATCTCGAGCGAAGCGGTCTGCTGCGCCTTGCCGCGAAGCTCCAGATCGGCCAGGGCCGGCCGGCCGCCGTCGGCCGGCTCGGAGGAGAAGGCGCTGAGCCGGCCGGTCAGCTCCGTGAGGTCGGCCGAATAATTCGGCTTCACAAACAGGTCGGAGAAGTCAACACGCGCATTGACCACGCTGATCGGGCCGAAATGGATGATGGGCGCGAGGCCTGGCGCGGCCTCTGCCCGCGCAGTGGCCGGCGCCGGCGCTGGCGCCGATGCGGGGCCCGTTTCGCCGGCATTGGTGGTGGCACTGGCACCACCACGCGCGGACGCGGTGCGCGGTGCCGGCCGCTCGGCCGCGGCCCGCTCGCTTTCCTGCTGGCCCTGGCGGGTGATGGCCTGCAGGTTCAGGCGTCCCGAGGGCTGCACGATGATCCGTGCGAACGCATCCGTGAGCGTGGTCTCGCGCACGTCGAGCCGCAGGGCGGCGCGGGGACGCTGATCGAGTTCGAAACCGCGCAGGGCCAGCGTCTTCCAGCGCAGCAGCCGCTCGCCCCGCGCCGCGCCCGTCGCAGGGCCGTCTGCGGCGGTCAGCGCCACGCTGTCCACCCGCAGGTCGTCGACCGACAGGTCGCCGCTGAGCTTTGCCTGAACGCCCGCCGGCTGGACGGCCACCGCCAGCGTACCCCGGTAGGCGGCGAAGGCACGCCGCACGTCCACATTGAGCGACTGCCCGTAGTAGGGCTGGAAGGCATGCACCGGCAGGCCCGTGGCCTCCAGCCGGCCGGACAGCGCCACCGGGGCCATCGCCAGGCTGCCCTTGAAGTCGACGCGGCCCGGCTCCGACCGGGTGCCTGCCGTGATGCGGCCAGCCAACTCCACGGGCGACGCCGCAGCAGACGCGGGATCGAGGTCGCGGGCCCGCAGGCGCAGGCTGGCAAGCTTCACCTCCACCGGCGCGCCGGCCTGGGCGCGGTCGGCGAATTCCACGTCACCGCCGTCGACGGACAGGGCCGCGATCCGGACCTTCCACGGGGGCGGCGGCTCACCCTGCACCTGGCGGGGCTGCGCCACCGGCGCAGTCGACGCGTCGGGCGTGCGCAGCCAGCGCTGGTACATCCAGCGCTGCTCCTCGTCCCGCTCCACCCGGACGCGCGGCTCCGTGGCCGTCAGGCTGCCCACGCTGAGCGTGCGCGCCTTCAGATCGGCCTGCGCATCGCGCACCTCGAAGTGGCCGACCGCAGCCAGGGCCGTCTTGCCTTCGGTCAGCGACAGGCTGTCGAGCGTGGCGCGCTCGGCCGTGAGCAGCAGCGTCTGCGGCGACCACTGCAGCCCCAGTCGGCCGCCCAGGCGCCCGTCCACGGCCGGATTGAGCGTCGAGGCCAGGTAGGGTGCGGCCAGGGACAGCGGGACGTCGCTGGCCTCCAGCTGGGCCTTCACCGTGCTCGGGCTGCCCTGCCCTTCGAAGCGCAGCCGACCTTGCGCCACGGCCATCTCGCCCGAGAAGCGGGCCGGTTGCGCCATGGGCCATGCCGCGTCGTCCACCGTGACGCCCAGGCCGGTCACATCGATGGCCGCCGCTGGGCGCACGGAATCGTCGCGCCAGGCCACGCGGCCTTCCCGCACCGCCACGCGGTCGACCCGCACCTGCCACGCACCGGGCGCGGCAGCGTCCTTCGATGGCGCCGAGGTCGGCGGCGCGGCCGTGCGAGCGGCGTGCGCGGTGGCCGGCGCCGGCGTCCGGCCGTCGGTGAGCAGCAGGTTGATGCGACCCTGCGCGTCGCGGCGTGCCGCCAGCGTGGGCGCATCGACCTCCACGGACGCCAGATGCACCTGCCGCTCCAGCGGACGCACATCCGCCAGCTGGACCTTCAGCGCATCGAGCCTGAGCAGTTCGCCGCCCTGCGCATCCACGGCCTTCACGTCCTTGACCTGGACCGTGCCGGACAGCTTGAGCGAGGCATGGTCGGCCCGCTCGAAGTCGGCACGCAGGTCCACGTCCACGACGCCCGACTGCAGCGCGACCGGCAGGCCGGGCGGTGCATAGGCCAGGTAGGGCGCCAGATCGAGGCCGGCAATGTGCAACTGCGCGGCCGTCTTGTGCGTGGCGGCGAAGGGCAGGGACGACGCGGAGGAGTCGAAGCGGCTGCCATTGAGCGTGAATGCCAGCCGGGGCTCGACGTCCACCTCGCGTTTCGATGCCAGGCTGCTGAGGAAGGGCAGCTGCACCTCCAGCCCCTCGACCACGTGCTGGCGCTTCGCCACCTGGTCGTCCAGCGCAATGCGCCCGTCGTGGATCGCGAGGTTGTAGAGCACGAAGCGGGCGGGCTCGCCCGCGGGCTTGGGCTCGGCGGGGCCGCTCAGCCGGCGCAGGATGTCGTCGACGTCCAGCGCGCCATCCGCGCGCCGCGTCAACCGCAGCGCGGGCTGCTCGATGCGCAGCGCATCGACCACCGGCGCCAGGCGCAGGAAAGACTGAAGTTCGGCGTCCGCATACAGGCGCTTCGCCGTGAACAGCGGCGGCGCAGCGTCCACGCCAGCGATCGCCAGGTCCGACAGCGACAACTCCAGCGTCCAGGGCCGGAACTGCACGCCCCCCAAGGTCACGCTACGGCCCAGCGCTGCCGATGCCTGCTTCTGGATCTGCCATTTCAGGAGCGGCGGCACGGCGGCCCAGAGCAGCAGCCACAGGAGCAGCAGGCCGGCGATGGCGACGCCCAGCCGCCTCAACCAAAGGCCGTACTTCGTTCCGGAGAAATTCATGGGCGGAGTGTGCCGCAACGCGTACTCGCCCTGCGACGAGAGGCGGGGCGCCGCCGCGTGGGCGCCCCTTGTCGGCATCGGCGGACCTCACAACGAAAAAGCCCGGTGGCTGCTTGCACAGGCCACCGGGCTCGACGGAGGGCGCCAGGCCGCATCCATCTTTTGGCGCGGGAAGAAGAAGGTTCCCGACGCACTGGCAGCAAGGGATTGCCGCCGAGGGGCCGGGCCACCCGTCAGGACTGCGTCCTTCAGGAGAAGCGCCGGCGGAGCGTCTGCGATGCAGACAGCCGCAGATTAGGCCTGCCGACCGGGCGTGGCAAATGAAGTCGAGCGATGAGGCTGGGTGGGGCAATAGACAAACTTTTAAGCACCTATTTAGCATAAAGAAAAGATTCGATATTCTTGACCGTGTATTTAACGGTTCCTAGAATGCGCGCTGCCCGGGCTCCCGCAGTCCTACTCCCCGGGCTCTCTTCCGGACTTCCCAGGTCCGGCCTCTCTGGCGAAGTCAGGACGCCCGTGCACCTTGTATCCCTGCACGGACCTGTTCTCCGCCGCATCACGCGATCGTTCGAGGCAGTCGGCACCCTGGTGCACGACTCGCAGCCTTGGAGCTCGCAGAGAAAGGAAAGTAGCGAATGAATCAGGTCTTGCGGGCTGGCATGCAGGGGTTGCGAACCTTTGCCAGCGACGTAGCCGATGGTTTCTTCGAGATCGTCCACAACGGCTTCGCGCTGATCGGGCTCGCGCTCGTGTTCGTCGTCGTCGCGCTGGCCGCCCGCCCCGACCTGCAACAGGTTGGCGAGGAGCGTCTGGCTGCCTGGGTGGAATCTCGCAAGCCGGCTCCGGCCCCCACCGATCCGGCACCCAACGCCGTGGAGCGGGCCACCGCGGCGCGCCCCGAAGAGCTGCCCCGCCCCCAGGCGGCCGTGGCCTACTGGCTCAGCCGCAAATACAAGGTGGCGGCCGAGCCCCTGAGCGTGCTGGTCGCCGAGGCCTACGACATCGGCCGGCAGACCAAGCTCGATCCGACGCTGATCCTGGCCATCATGGCCGTCGAATCGAGCTTCAACCCGTTCGCCCAGAGCCCCGTCGGCGCACAGGGCCTGATGCAGGTGATGACCCGCGTCCATGGCGACAAGTACGAGCCGGCCGGTGGCACGCTCGCGGCCTTCGACCCCATCACCAACCTGCGCGTCGGCGTCAAGGTGCTGCAGGAATGCATCGCCCGCGCCGGCTCGCTGGAAGGCGGCCTGCGCTATTACGTCGGTGCTGCGAACCTGGGTGACGACGGCGGCTACACCGTGAAGGTGATGGCCGAGCACGACCGCCTGCGCCAGGTGGCCAACGGCCGCAATGTGCCGATCTTCACCCCCTCGGCACCGGCCGCCACCACGCCGCCGCCGGCCGCGATGCCGACGCAGCCCACGCAACGGACCCAGCCGATCCCGGTCATGGCCCCGGCGGGAGAGCCCAAGCCCACGACGCGGCCGCCCGCCACGGTCGCCCTGCTGGAACAACCCGCGTCCTGACCGCTGCCACCCCGGCGAGCCTCCCAGGCGCCTTTGATCAGGCGCCTTTTTCTTTCTTGGGCGTGGCGCGCTGCGGTTCCCCTGGGACGAGGGAGGGACGAAGGCCTCGGCTACACTCCGCCGGTGCGCGACTGGCGATAGGCGCGGCCCCTCCTTGCGAGGCGAGCCGGCGCTGACGTGGATGACCACTGGGAAGCGCACCGCCCGCGGCTGGAGCCGGGGCGATCAGCCGTTCGCCTGGGCAGCCCTTGCCGGATCCGACGCCGCAAGGTCCCTCTTCTTCGAAGGACTGCCATGTACCAACGCAATATCCTGGTCCCAGAGACCGATCCCGAGCTGTACGCCGCCATCGTCGCCGAGACGCAGCGCCAGGAAGACCACATCGAGCTGATCGCCAGCGAGAACTACGCCTCGCCGGCCGTGATGGCCGCCCAGGGCTCGCAGCTCACCAACAAGTACGCCGAAGGCTATCCGGGCAAGCGCTACTACGGTGGCTGCGAATATGTCGACGTCGCCGAGCAACTGGCCATCGACCGCATCAAGCAACTCTTCGGCGCCGACGCCGCCAACGTGCAGCCGCACTGCGGCGCCTCCGCCAACGAGGCCGTGTTCCTGGCCTTCCTCAAGCCAGGCGACACCATCATGGGCATGAGCCTGGCCGAAGGCGGCCACCTCACCCACGGCATGCCGCTGAACATGTCAGGCAAGTGGTTCAACGTCGTCTCCTACGGCCTGAACGACAAGGAAGAGATCGACTACGACGCGATGGAGCGCAAGGCCCACGAGTCCAGGCCCAAGCTGATCGTGGCCGGTGCCTCGGCCTACAGCCTGCGCATCGACTTCGAGCGCTTCGCCAAGGTGGCCAAGGACGTCGGCGCCATCTTCATGGTCGACATGGCCCACTATGCCGGCCTGATCGCCGCGGGCGTGTACCCCAACCCTGTGCCCTATGCCGATGTGGTGACCTCCACCACCCACAAGAGCCTGCGCGGCCCGCGTGGCGGCTTCATCCTGATGAAGGCGGAGCACGAAAAGGCGATCAACAGCGCCATCTTCCCAGGCCTGCAAGGTGGCCCCCTGATGCACGTCATCGCCGCCAAGGCCGTGGCCTTCAAGGAAGCGCTGACGCCCGAGTTCAAGGCCTACCAGCAGCAGGTGGTGAAGAACGCCCAGATCGTGGCCGAGACGCTGACCTCGCGCGGCCTGCGCATCGTGAGCGGCCGTACCGAGAGCCACGTGATGCTGGTCGACCTGCGCGCCAAGGGCATCACCGGCAAGGAAGCCGAGGCCGTGCTGGGCAGCGCCCACATGACCATCAACAAGAATGCGATCCCCAACGATCCCGAGAAGCCCTTCGTGACCAGCGGCGTGCGCGTTGGCACCCCTGCGATGACCACCCGCGGCTTCAAGGACGAGGAAGCCCGCGCCACGGCCCACCTGATTGCCGACGTGCTGGACAACCCGCGCGACGCCGCCAACATCGAAGCCGTGCGCGCCAAGGTTGCAGCACTCACCAGCCGCTTCCCGGTCTACCGCTGAAGCAGGCACGGCCGCATGAAATGCCCCTTCTGCGGCCACGCCGAGACGCAGGTCGTCGAGACCCGCATCTCGGAAGATGGCGACTTCGTCCGCCGCCGCCGCCAGTGCGGCGGCTGCGAGAAGCGCTTCACCACCTACGAGCGGCCTGACGTCAACTTTCCGGCGGTCGTCAAGAAGGACGGCAGCCGCGCCGACTACGACCCGGCCAAGGTGCGCGCCTCGATGATGCTCGCCCTGCGCAAGCGACCCGTGGGCGTGCAGCAGATCGACGAGGCGCTCATGCGCATCGAGCAGACGCTGCTGTCGGGCGGGCTGCGCGAGATCGAGTCGAGCAAGCTCGGCGAACTGGTCATGCACGAGCTGCAGCGGCTGGACAAGGTCGCCTACGTGCGCTTCGCCTCGGTGTACCGCAGCTTCGAGGACGTCGAAGAGTTCCGCCGGCTTTTGCGGGACATCTGACCGCCGCCGGCCTCCTGGGGCGGCAGCATGCCGATGCACGCCCGCAGCGTCGGCTCACCTTCCTTTCCCGACTCTCCCTGCCTGTCCGCTGATCGCCCCCGGCGGCACTCCCGTCGTGCATCGGTGCCTGGCGCATGGATGCGTCCCTAACATCCCGCGCTCGAACGGGAACGAGGGGGCGCACCATGCGAGGAAGGAACGCGCGATCGGCGCGGATGCGGGGCTTTTCGCTGGTCGAGGGGCTGATCTGTCTGGCCGTCATGCTGACGGCCGCCACGGTGGCCATGCCCAACGTGGCGCGCTGGCTGCGCGACTGGCAGAGCAGCCGTGCCAGCCAAGCCCTGCGCGAGAGCCTCGACCTCGCGCGCATCCACGCCCTGCGTTCCTCCGGCCGTGCCACGGTCTGCGTCAGCGCCGACGGCAACGGCTGCCTCGCCTCCTCGGACTGGAGCGCCGGCTGGATCGTCTTCGGCGACCGTGATGGCGACGGCGTGCGCGGCACGGACGAGCCGCTGATGCACGTCCAGCCGCGTCTGCCCGGGCTGCTGCGCATCGCGCCGGCCAGCGGCAGCGTCCAGCGCCTCGTGTTCCTGCCCAACGGCCTGCTGAACAGCACGCCGACCAGCCTCGCGATCACCTCGAGCCATCCCGAAGTGCCGGTGCGCAAGCTGGTGCTCAACCGCATCGGCCGTGCGCGGGTGACGACCGGATCGTGAGGGTGGCCGCCATCGCGCCTCGCCGCCGCGCCCTGGGCTTTTCGCTGCTCGAAGTGCTCGTCGCGCTGATGCTCCTGGCCGGTGCCGCCCTGGGTGGGGCGCGGCTGGCCGCACGCACCTACCAGCAACTGCAGGCCACCCAGCAACGGGCGGCCGCCCTCCTCCTCGCGCAGGACCATGCCGAACGCGCCCGCATGAATCCCAGGGGCCTGCAGGAGGGGCGCTATGCGCTCGGCCTCGATCAGCCACCGCCTGCAGCCGCCGCACCCGCAGCCGACCTGGCCGACGCCGCGGAGGCCGCGCGGCGGGTCGCAGCGCTGGACCAGCGCAACCTCCTCACGACGGCGGCCGCCCAACTGCCCCAGGCTCGTGCGCAGGTGAAGACCACCCAGGACAATGGCGCCCAGGTGCTGCAGGTCTGGCTGGTCTGGTGGACCGCCGGCGCGGCAGCCGAGGACGGGCTGGGTGCCGCCAACCAGGCCGACTGCCCGGCCGAACTGGGCAAGCCTGCCCCCGAACAGGCCTGCCTCTTCCAGCGCTTCGCCCTCTGATGCCATCGGAACACCGTCGACACGCGCGGCACCGGCAGGCCGGCACCAGCCTCGTCGAGTTGCTGCTGTCCTCCGCCATCGGCCTTGCCCTCGTGCTTCTGGCGGTCCAGGTCTACGTGATCACCGGCCAGCCGGTACGCCGCGTCGCGGCGCAGGTGCAACTCCACAGCGACGGCGCGATGACCCTGCAACTGCTGGCCCAGCAGATGCGGCTCGCCGGCTTGTCGGAGTTCGACGACCAGGGCACGCCGCATTTCCAGGGCCTCGCCGTGCGAGGCTGCGCAGGCGCCTTTTCCGATACGGGCGCCGCCTTCGACGCACTGGCCTGCAAGGCGCCCACCGGCGATGCGCGGCCGCACGCCTTCGCGATCCGGCATCAGGCAGACGTCCATGTCACGGTGCCGGTGGGCACCGACCAGCCGTCCAACTGCGTGCTGGAGGGCATCGCCGCCTGGGCCACGTCCAGCTCGGACGGCGCCTTGCGCTACGCGCTGGCCGACCAGCGCTACTTCATCGAGCCGGACGATGACGGCGTGCCCACGCTGTACTGTCGCGGCCTGCGCGACGCGGGCGTGATGGGCAGCAAGCAGGCCCTCGCCAGCCAGGTCGAGGACATGCGCGTACTCTACGCCGTGACTCGCCTTCCCGACGGCAGCGAACCGCAGTCGGCGCAGGTCACAGCCTATGTGCGGGCCGACGATGCCGCGCTGGGCGCCACCGCCGAGCGCTGGCGGCGCGTGATCGGCATGAGCCTGTGCATCGTCGTGCGCAGCGCCTCGCCGGTGGCAGGCGCCCAGCAGACGCCGGAGTCCTACCTCGATTGCGACGGCGAGCCGCAGCAGGCCCTGGACGGACGGCTGCGGCGCAGCTTTCGCACCACGGTCTTCTTCCATGCCCTGCGGCCTGCACTGGACGCGGGAACCTCCTCATGAAGCGCCGCAGTCGCCAGGCACCCCGCGCGCGGCATCTGGCCGAGCGAGGGCAGGCCCTCGTGGTCCTGATGTTGCTCCTGCCTGCGCTGACAGCGGCCACCGCCCTGGCGGTGCGGGGCGCCATCACCGCCGCCCGGCAGTTGCAGGCCCAGCAGACCAGTGCGCAGGCCCAGGAGGCCGCCAGCCTCGCCCTGCGCCAATGCGAAGCGCTGGTCATGGCGACCCTCGCCCCCGATGCGGCCGATCCGCGAACCGTCGCCGTGACCGCCGCCCAGGCCGAGCAGACCTGGAACCGGCTGTCTGCCTGGCGCCCGGGCGCCTCCGGCCTGCGCACCGCCGCCGTCGCTGGACCCGACGGCCGCAGCCTGGGGGCGGGGCAATGCCTGTTCCAGCGGCTCGCGGACGGCGCGCAGGGCCTGCGCTTCGTGGTCACGGCACGGGGTCTCTCGGCCGATGCGCAGGTCTCGGCGCAGACCGGCATGCTGCTCGACGGTGCCGAGGCCTGGCAGCAGGCGGTGCTTCGCAAGGCCGCCGACCCTTGCCAGGGCGCGGGCGCGCCGTCCACCCCGACCTGCGCGCCCCCAGGCTGGACGCGCCGCTGGCGCACGTTGATCACCCCTCCCGCCGCCAACCCCGGATGAAACGTTCTGCCCCGCGCCGGCCACCCACCGGCTTCTCGCTGATCGAGCTGCTGGCGGCCCTGGCCATCGCCACGCTGCTCGCCGCCATCGCGCTGCCGGCCTACCAGGAGCACGTGCGACGCACTCATCGCGCGGCGGCCCAGTTGGCCCTCATGGAGGCCGAGCATCATCTGCATCGCTACCACGCCGCCCGCCTGAGCTTTGCGGGCGCGGCACTGCCGGACGCCCTGACCCGCGTGCCCGCCACCGGCGCTGTCGTCTATCGCCTGACGCTGACGCTCGACGCCAGCCAGCCGCAGCGCTTCACACTGGCCGCCACGCCCACGGGCGCCATGCAGGGCGACCGCTGCGGCACGCTGTCCGTCGACCAGACCGGCCGTCGCACGATCAGCAACAATGCCGCGGACACCCTGCCGAGCGACTGCTTCAAAGCCTCATGAGCGACCTCCCCGTCCTGCCACCCCTGCCCGACCACGACCTCACCTGGATGGCCCGGGCGCTGGACCTGGCCTCGGGCGCGGTCGGCCTGTCCGATCCCAACCCCCGCGTCGGCTGTGTGATCGTGGCCGAGGACGGCACGGTGCTGGGACAGGGCCACACCCAGCAGGCCGGCGGGCCTCATGCCGAAGTGATGGCGCTGCGCGATGCCCAGGCGCGCGGCCATGCCGTCAAGGGCGCCACCGCCTATGTGACGCTCGAGCCCTGCAGCCACCACGGCCGCACGCCGCCCTGCTGCGATGCGCTGGTGGCGGCCGGCGTGGGCCGAGTCGTGGCGGCGCTTCAGGATCCGAACCCGCAGGTCGCCGGCCGCGGCATGGCGCGCCTGCGCGCGGCGGGCATCGACGCCCGCCTGCTCGACGCCGCCAGCGAGCCGGCCCAGGGCGCCCGCGCCCTCAACATCGGCTTTTTCAGCCGCATGGTGCGCGCCAAGCCCTGGGTCCGCCTCAAGACCGCCGCCTCGCTGGACGGCAAGACCGCCCTGCCCGACGGCACCAGCCAATGGATCACCGGCGAGGCCGCCCGCGCCGACGGCCACCGCTGGCGGGCCCGCGCCGCCGCCCTGCTCACCGGCGCCGGTACCGTGCTGGACGACGACCCCCGGCTGGACGTGCGCGGCCTGACCATCGCCCGCCAACCCACGCTGGTGGTGGTGGACAGCCGCCTGCAGACCCCGCTGGACGCCCGGCTGTTCGCGGCCGAGCGGCCGGTCTGGTTCTACGCGGCAGCGCCGGAGGACGCGCGAGCCGACGCGCTGCAGGCCCGCGGCGCCCACCTGACGCGCATGGCCGACGCCCAGGGCAAGGTCGACCTCGCCGCGATGCTGGCCGACCTGGCCCGGCGCGAGATCAACGAGCTGCATGTGGAAGCCGGCCACAAGCTCGCCGGCTCGCTGTTGCGGGCCGGGCTGGTCGACGAGCTGCTGGTCTACCTCGCGCCCAAGCTCATCGGCGAGGGGCTGGACATGTTCCACCGGCCCACGCCCACCAGCCCGCTGGCCTCGCTGGCGGACGCGCCGGCGTGGGTGTTCCACGACGTGCAGCGCATCGGCGAGGACCTGCGCATCGTCGCCCGTCCGGCCGGCCGCGACGCGTTTTGACCCAGCGCGCGGTCCGCGCCTCGCCAGTCTGCGAAAATGGCGGGCTATGTTCACCGGCATCATCACCGGCATGGGGCGCATCGCCGCCGTCCATGACCTCGGAAGCTCCTCTCTTCACGGCAAGCGGCTGGACATCGAGGCGCCTGCCGGCTATCTGGACGACGTCGGCCTCGGCGACAGCATCGCCCTCAACGGCGCCTGCATGACGGTCACCTCGCTCGACCCGGCCGCCTCGCGCTTCACCATCGACATCTCCGCCGAATCGCTGGCCAAGACCGCTGGCCTCGGCCAGTCGGGCACCACCCTCAACCTCGAGAAGGCCCTGCGCCCGCAGGACCGGCTCGGCGGCCACATCGTCTCGGGCCACGTGGACGGCATCGGCCGCGTCAGCCGCTTCGAGTCGCAGGGCGAGAGCTGGAACCTGCGCATCCTGGCCCCCGCCGCGCTCGGCCGCTTCATGGCCTACAAGGGCTCGGTCACGGTCAACGGCGTGAGCCTGACGGTCAACACCGTCGAGGACCATGCCGAGGGCTGCGAGATCGGCATCAACCTCATCCCCCACACCGTCGAGCACACCACGCTGGGCCTGCTCAAGGCCGGCAGCCAGGTCAACCTGGAGATCGACACCGTGGCCCGTTACGTGGAGCGCATGCTGCAGGCCGGCACCGCAGTCTCCGGCACCTCCTCCCTCGCACCATGAGCGCTTCCATCAGTTCCCTGCCCATCGCGGCCGTCACGCCCGCGCCCATCTCGCCGGTCGAGGAGATCGTCGAGGAGATCCGCGCCGGCCGCATGGTCATCCTCGTGGACGAGGAAGACCGCGAGAACGAAGGCGACATCGTCATCGCCGCCGACCACATCACGCCCGAGAGCATCAACTTCATGGCCCGCCATGCGCGCGGCCTGATCTGCCTGACGCTGTCGCGCGAGATGTGCGAGCGCCTGAACCTGCCGCCCATGGTGGCGCGCAACGGCGCCAAGCATTCCACCGCCTTCACCGTCTCGATCGAGGCGGCCGAGGGCGTGACCACCGGCATCTCCGCCGCCGACCGCGCGCGCACCGTGCAGGCCGCCGTGGCGCCGGACGCCCGCGCGAGCGACCTGGTGCAGCCCGGCCACATCTTCCCGCTGCAGGCCGTCGACGGCGGCGTGCTGATGCGCGCCGGCCACACCGAAGCCGGCTCCGACCTCGCCCGCATGGCCGGCTGCTCGCCCGCGTCCGTCATCTGCGAGGTGATGAACGACGACGGCACCATGGCCCGCCTGCCCGACCTGCAGCGCTTCGCCGCCGAGCATGGGCTGAAGATCGGCACCATCGCCGCGCTGATCGAATACCGCAGCCGCCACGAGTCGCTGGTGCAGCGCGTCGGCAGCCGCGAGGTGCAGACGGCCCACGGCCCCTTCCAGCTGCATGCCTTCCGCGACCAGCCCAGCGGCGGCTTCCACCTGGCCCTGGTGCGTGGCGAATGGCAGCCGGACGAGCCGGTGCCGGTGCGCGTGCACGAGCCGCTGTCGGTGCTCGACCTGATCGAGCTGCACCGCCCCATGCACACCTGGAGCCTCGATGCGGCGCTCGCCCACATCGCCGGTGCCGGCAAGGGTGTGGCGGTGCTGCTGAACTGCGGTGAAAGCGCGGCCGACCTGCTGGCCCAGTTCGAAGGCACGGCGCGCCCCGCCCAGGCCCCCGAGCGCGGCCGCATGGACCTGCGCAGCTACGGCGTGGGCGTGCAGATCCTGCGCGAATGCGGCATCCAGAAGATGCTCCTGATGGGCAAGCCCCGCCGCATGCCCAGCCTGGTGGCGGGCTACGGCGTCGAGATTGCCGGCTACGTGACCAAATGACCCCGGAGCGGCACCGGCCGCTCCAACCCCATAAAAAAGAATCCTCATGCTCAACGCCAACAAGGGAGCGGTCGGCCCGCTCGACGGACGCGGCCTTCGCATCGGCATCGTCCAGGCCCGCTTCAACGAAGACATCACCAATGCGCTGGCCGAGGCCTGCCTGGCCGAGCTGGCCCGGCTGAACGTGCAGCCGGCCGACATCGAGCATGTGCTCGTGCCCGGCGCGCTGGAAGTGCCGCTGGCCCTGCAGGCGATGGCGCAGCGCGGCGGTTTCGATGCGCTGGTGGCGCTGGGCTGCATCATCCGCGGCGAGACCTACCACTTCGAGCTGGTGGCCAATGAATCCGGCGCCGGCGTCACGCGCGTGGGGCTGGACCACCGCCTGCCCATCGCCAACGCGATCCTCACCACCGAGGACCTGCCGCAGGCCATCGCCCGCCAGACCGACAAGGGCCGCGATGCGGCCACTGTCGCCGTGGAGATGGCCCGGCTGGTGCAGCGCATCGGAGGCCAGGCATGAGCAGCACCCAACCGCCCGAGGACGCCCCGCTGACCGGCACCGAACTGCCGGCCGAAGGCGAGGTCCGCCCGGTGGCTCCAGCGGCCGGCGCCAAGCCCGGCACCAAATCCAACGGCGTGCGCAAGGCTTCGGCCAAGTCGGCCCGCACGCGGGCGCGCGAATTCGCCGTGCAGGCGCTCTACCAGCATCTGGTGGGCCGCAACGACGCATCGGCCATCGACGCCTTCACCCGCGACCTCTCGGGCTTCCACAAGGCCGATTCGGCCCATTACGACGCCCTGCTGCACGGTTGCGTGAATGAGGCCGCCGAGCTGGACGCGCTGATCGTGCCGCTGCTGGACCGCAAGCTCGAAGAGATCTCGCCCATCGAGCATGCCGTGATGTGGATCGGTGCCTACGAATTCCGCCATTGCGCCGACGTGCCCTGGCGCGTGGTCATCAACGAATGCATCGAGCTCGCCAAGGAGTTCGGTGGCACCGACGGCCACAAGTACGTCAACGGCGTGCTGGGTGGCCTGGCGCCGCAGCTGCGCGCGCCCGAGGTCGAAGCCGACCGCGCCTCCGGCAAGGCGCGATGAGCATCGCCCCGCCCCTGCGCATTGCCCGCCGGGCCGAGCGCATCGAGCCCTTCTTCGTCATGGAAGTGGCCAAGGCCGCCAGCGCACTGGCGCGCGAGGCCGCCGCCGGCAGCCAGCCGATGCTCTACCTGAACATCGGCGAGCCCGACTTCACCGCACCGCCTCTGGTGCAGGAAGCCGCCGCCCGCGCCGTCTCGGCCGGCCGCACGCAGTACACACCCGCGGTGGGCATCGACGCGCTGCGCGAGCGCATCAGCGGCTGGTATGCCCAGCGCTTCGGCCTCGACGTGCCGGCGCGACGCATCGTGGTCACGGCCGGTGCCTCGGCCGCGCTGCAGCTGGCCTGCCTGGCGCTGATCGAGGCCGGCGACGAGATCCTCATGCCGGACCCGAGCTACCCCTGCAACCGGCATTTCGTGAGCGCCGCCGAGGGGCGCGCGGTGCTGCTGCCGACCACGGCGGAAGGCCGCTTCCAGCTCACGGCCGAGCAGGTGAAGGGCGCGTGGAACGAACGCACGCGCGGCGTGCTGCTGGCCTCGCCCTCCAACCCGACCGGCACGTCCATCCCGCTGGACGAACTGCGCCGCATCCACGAAGTGGTCAAGGCCCACAACGGCATCACGCTGGTGGACGAGATCTACCTGGGCCTGAGCTACGGCGCCGCCCTGGGCGACGCCGCCGAGGCCGATGCCCGCTTCGGCCACAGCGCACTCGCCATCGACGACAACGTCATCAGCATCAACAGCTTCAGCAAGTACTTCAGCATGACCGGCTGGCGCCTGGGCTGGCTGGTGGTACCCGAGGCGCTGGTGCCGGTGGTCGAGCGGCTGGCGCAGAACCTGTTCATCTGCGCCAGCGCCATCGCCCAGCAGGCGGCGCTGGCCTGCTTCGAGCCCGAGAGCATCGCCGAGTACGAACGCCGCCGCGCCGAGTTCAAGGCCCGCCGCGACTGGTTCATCCCACAGCTCGAATCGCTGGGCCTGCCTGTGCCGGTGGTGCCCGACGGCGCCTTCTATGCGTGGGCCGACTGCAGCGAATTCGCGCGCCATCTTGGCATTTCCGGCCCCGAGACAAGCTGGGACTTCACCTTCGAGCTGATGAAGCGCGCCCATGTCACCGTGGCACCAGGCCGTGACTTCGGCACCGACCAGACGGGCCGCTTCATCCGCTTTTCCACCGCCAACGCCCTGCCCCAGCTCGAAGAGGCGGTCACCCGCCTGCGCGCACTCGTCCGATGAACCGCTTCACCCACGACATCCGCGTCTACTGGGAAGACACCGACGCAGGCGGCATCGTCTTCTACGCCAACTATCTCAAGTTCATGGAGCGCGCCCGCACCGAGTGGCTGCGCGCCATGGGCGTTCAGCAGCAGCTGCTGCGCGACGAGACGGGCGGCATGTTCGTCGTCACCGACACCCAGGTGCGCTATCAGCGCCCGGCGCGACTCGACGACCTGCTGTGCGTCTCGGCCGAACTCAAGCACATGGGCCAGGCGTCCATCACGCTCTCACAGCAGGTGGTACTGGCCGCCGACCCCGCGTACAGGCTGGCCGAAGGCACCATCCGCATCGGCTGGGTCGAGGCGGCGACGCTGCGCCCGCTGCGCATGCCGGCCACGTTGCTGGGAACCCTCGAACGCCATCGCGCTCCATCCAACGCATAACCACACCGAAGAACATGAACCAGGATATGTCCATCGTTTCCCTCATCCTGCAGGCGAGCATCGTCGTGCAGTTCGTGATGGCGCTGCTGGCCTGCGTGTCGGTGGCCAGCTGGGCCGCCATCATCCGCAAGTTCTTCGCCCTGCGACGCATGCGTGCGCTCAACGACGAGTTCGAGCGCGAGTTCTGGTCGGGCTCCAGCCTGAACGAGCTCTACGCCGCTGCCGCGCAGAACGCCAAGCTGGCCGGCCCCATGGAGCGCATCTTCGCCTCCGGCATGCGCGAGTACCAGAAGCTGCGCGAGCGCCGGATCGGCGATGCCAGCACGCTGCTGGACGGCACCCGCCGCGCCATGCGCGCCAGCTTCCAGCGCGAGATGGACGCGGCCGAATCCAACCTGTCCTTCCTGGCCACCGTCGGCTCGGTCAGCCCCTACGTGGGCCTGTTCGGCACCGTGTGGGGCATCATGCATGCCTTCACCGGCCTGTCGACCATGACGCAGGTGACGCTGTCCACCGTGGCCCCCGGCATCGCCGAGGCGCTGGTGGCGACGGCCATCGGCCTGTTCGCCGCCATCCCGGCGGTGGTCGGCTACAACCGCTTCGCCCGCGACATCGACAAGGTCGCGATCGCGCTGGAGACCTTCACCGAAGAGTTCTCCAACATCCTGCAGCGCAACCTGTCCACCGCGCCCGCCGCCACCGCGGCCGGTCACTGAACCGCACGGAGAGCCAAGCATGCCCGCCGTCGCCTCCCGCGGCCGAGGCCGCCGCACGATCAACGAGATCAACATGGTCCCGTTCATCGACGTGATGCTGGTGCTGCTGATCATCTTCATGGTCACGGCGCCCCTGATCACGCCGAGCGTCATCAACCTGCCCACGGTCGACAAGGCCAACCGCCAGCCCGACAAGCCCCTGGAAGTCACGATCAAGAGCGACGACGTGATCGAGTTCAAGAAGGACCCGAGCTCCGGCTCCTCCGGCCTGCAGGTGCCCATGAACCAGATCGGCCAGGCCGTGAAGGCCGCCCAGAACGGCGACGACCAGCGCCCCGTGGTCATCAGCGCCGACAAGTCGGTCAAGTACGAGACGGTGGTGAAGGCCATGAACCAGCTCAAGCGGGCCGGCATCGAACGCGTGGGCCTGTCGGTGCAGGCCACCGGCAGCGGCCGCTGAGCGGCCCCGCGAGGACCCCGCCCCGATGTCCCTGGCTTCCGAACGCTCAGAGTTCAATCCCCCCCCGCAGCGCGGCACGGTGCGCGCCGTGGTGCTGGCCCTGCTCGCCCACGCGCTGCTGATCGCAGCCCTTACCTGGGGCGTACGCTGGAAGCGCGAAGGCGACGACGAGCCGGTCGAGGCCGAGATCTGGTCGTCTACCGTGCAGCAGGCACGGCAGAACGTGACGCCCACGCCACCGCCGCCCCCGGCTCCGGCACCCACACCCGCACCACCGCCGCCGCCCCCTCCCCCCCCGCCGCCGGCCCCGGCGGTCGCGCCCACGCCACCACCGCCCAAGGCGCCAGACATAGCCCTGGAGCGTGAGCGCAAGCAGCGCGAATTGCAGGCGCAGCGCGAGGAGGAAGAGCGCCAAGCCGAGAAGAAACGCCAGCAGGACGCGCAGCGCAAGGCCGAGCAGGACCGCAAGGAACAGGAAGCCCGCAAGCGCGAGCAGGAAGAAGACCGCCGCCAGAAGGAACAGCAGCGCCTGGCCGATCAGAAGAAGCAGGAGCAGGCCGAGAAGGCAGCCGCCGACAAGGCCGCTGCACAGAAGGCTGCCGCGGCCGAGAAAGCTGCGGCCGACAAGCGCGCGAAGGACGCAGCCGCCGCACGCGCTGCCGCCCTGGAGAAGGAGCGGCAGGACAACATCCGGCGCATGCTGGGCCAGGCCAACGGCGGTGCCGATCAGTCCAGCGGGCCGCGTTCGGGCAAGGGCAATGGCAGCGGCGGTGTGTCCGCCGGCTACCTGGGCCGCGTGGCCGCGCTGATCAAGCGCAACGTGGTCTTCGACCCCAACTCGGTGGCCGGCAACCCGGCGGTCGAAATCCAGATCCAGACTTCGCCGGACGGCACCATCGTCGGCACGCCGCGCGTCACCAAGTCCAGCGGCAACCCGTACTGGGACGATGCCGCGGTGCGCGCCGTCCAGCGCGCAGAGGTCATGCCGCGCGACACGGATGGCCGGGTGCCCTCCCCGTTCCCGATCATCGTGATGCGCCCCAAGGACTTCTGAGTTCGCGCGCTCGCCCGTTCAGCGGCGAGCGCGGCGCGACGACTTGGTCGTCGCCGCTTCCTCCCGCTCCCACACCCTTTCCTGCCGCAGCCATTCGCGTAGCGCGCCGGGCGCTTCCAGGGCTTGCAGCAGCTGCCGCAACCCCTTCTGCGCCGCGACGAGCGACTGCTTGCGCGCGCGCAGGTCCGCCTCGAAACGAGCGGCGGTGAGCGTGGGATGCGGCGGTAGCCCGAACGCTGCCGCCAGCCGCACCTGCTCGGCCCGCCATTGCGTTTGCAGATCGGTCAGTTGGCTTTCGAGCAGGCGGTTGTAGCGCGCGACGGCCTCATCGTTCATCTCGGCCAGGCGGCTGGATTCCGCACTCGCCAGCGCCTGCTGGATCTCCAGCAGTTCGAGCAGTTGGCCGGCCTCGTAGGCGCGGTTGGCGCGCTGCATGAGCCCCGTCTTGCGCTCGCGCTCGGCCGGGTTGGGCTCGCGATCGGGATGCAGCTGGCTGGCCAGGCGGCGGTAGACCTCGCGCAGCGGTACGGCCGTGTCGCGCGCTTCAGCCAGGGCCACACGCTCCTTGGCCTGGCGCGTGCGGCGGGCCCGGTGCGCGGCGCGGGCGGCCTCGGCCTGCTCGGCGGCGGCACGGGCGTGGGCTTCGGCGCGGTCGGCGAGCGTGGCGGGGTCGTCGTCGGGCGGGGTGCCGGCGTCTGCCGTTGCGCCAACCTCGTCGTCGGATGGGCGCGCGCGACGGTCGGGCTCCACATCATCTGACCAGCCTTCGGATGCCTCGGGCGCGTAGTAGGCCCGCAAGCGCTGCATCGCCGCGCGCCGCGTCGCGTCCTCGGTCTCTTCGAGTTCACCCGCCAGTTGCGCGATCAGTCCATGCAGCCGCATGCGCTCGGGATGCGACAGGCGCTCGCCGCCGGAGGCCAGCGCATCGAGCCGCTCGACCAGCTCGGCCCGCCGTGCGTCATAGGCCTCGTGCAGGGGCGCCACCTCGCGCGCGTACTGCACGCCCAAGCGCTCCGACAGCGCCTGCCACTCCGCCAGCCGCGCGCGGGCGGTCTCGATGTCGGCCAGCAACTGCGCGAAGGCCGCACGCGGCGAGGCGTCCGACGCGGCCTCGGGTTTCGCCAGGTCCTGCCGACGTGCGACGTCTCCGCCCGCCATCAGCGCCGGTCCGCCAGGCGGTCGGTCTCGCGGATCAGCGCGTCGAGGATGCCGGGCTCGGAATAGGCATGCCCCGCCCCTTCGATCCGATGGAAGTTCGCGTCCGGCCAGGCCTGGTGCAGCGACCAGGCATAGCGCATCGGGCAGGGCATGTCGTAGCGGCCATGGACGATGGCACCGGGAATGCCCTTCAGCCGGTGCGCATCGCGCAGCAGCTGGCCTTCCTCCAGCCAGGCGCCGTGCACGAAATAGTGGTTCTCGATGCGCGCGAAGGCCAGGGCGAAATGCGGGTCGCGGAAGGGCTCGCTGAAGGCGGCGTCGGGCAGCAGCGTGATGGTCTCGCCCTCCCAGATCGTCCAGGCCCGGGCGCAGGCCAGCCTGGCGGCTCCGTCGTCGCCCACGAGCCGGCGGCGATAGGCCGCGATCATGTCGTGCCGCTCTTCCACTGGGATGGGCGCCTGGAAGCCCTCCCACTTGTCCGGGAACATCTCGGAGACGCCGAACTGGTAGTACCACTGCAGCTCGGCCTTCGTGACGGTATAGACGCCGCGCAGCACCAGCGCGCTGACCCGCTGCGGGTGTGTCTCGGCATAGGCCAGCGCCAGCGTGGAGCCCCAGGAGCCGCCGAAGACCTGCCAGCGCGGCACGCCCACGATCTCCTCCCGCAGCCGCTCGATGTCGGCGACCAGGTGCCAGGTGGTGTTGGCCTCCAGGCTCGCGTGGGGCGTCGACTGGCCGCAGCCGCGCTGGTCGAAGAGCAGCACGTCATAGCGCACCGGATCGAACAGGCGGCGATGGGCAGGCGAGATGCCGCCGCCCGGACCGCCGTGCAGGAAGACCACCGGCGTGGCGCCGGGCGTGCCGCAGCGCTCCCAGTAGACGTGGTGCCCGTCACCCACGTCCAGCATGCCGGTGGCGTAGGGTTCAATGGCGGGATACAGCGTACGCAACACAGTGCTCATGGCGGAAGGAACTCCAGGATTGGCGGCCCCCGCCGCGCGCGGGCCGGAAAGGTGATCGGGCGGCGCGCGAGGACGCAGCGCGCGGCCGCCGCTCAGGCCGATTCGTAGACGATGGCCGCCTGCCCCGCTTCGGCCTGCGCCATCCAGCTGGCCAGCGCCGCATCGACCGGGAAGAAGCGCGCCGATTCGCCCAGCTGCAGTTCCACCTGCGCACCCGCGCGCTTGAGTGCGAGCCGCACCGGCAGGCCCCGGTGTACATCGCCCTGCTCCGTCGTCTCCACCCGCGCCGGATGGTCGCGCACGATGCGGGCGATGTCCGGCAGCTTGCCGTTGACGGCCACGCGCAGGTACTTGCCGAAGCGGCAGCGGGCGGTGGCGAGGTCCCACACCTGCTGCACGTTGAAGCGCGGCTCGAAGCCGCCCCGGCCCGGCTGCAGCCGGCCGCTCACGATCACCAGTTCGTCTTCCTTGAGCAGGTTGCGCGCGGCGTCCAGCACGGCCTCGTCGGCCACGGCCTCGATGGTGGCGCTCTTGTCGTCCAACGCGAAGATGGCCAGCCGGCCGCGCTGCCCGCTGATGACACGCAGGCCGCTCACGATGCCGGCGATCATCTGCGGCTCGCGGCTGTCGATCAGCTCGTCGATCTGCCGGCGCGCGAACTGGCGCACCTCGCGCGAGACCTCGTCGAACAGGTGGCCCGAGAGGTAGAAGCCGATGGCGGTCTTCTCGTGGGTCAGGCGCTCCTTCACGCCCCAGGGCGTGACCTCGGCCAGGGGCGGCGCCTCGGTGCTGCAGCCGGGGCCGCCGTCCATCATGTCGAACAGGCCACCCTGGTTGGCATTGGCCTCCTGCGCGGCGGCGTAGTCGAAGGCGCGGTCGAGCGAGGCGACCAGCGCCGCGCGGTCCGCGTGCAGGGTGTCGAAGGCGCCGGCCTTGATCAGCGCCTCGACGGTGCGCTTGTTCATGCGCTGGCGGTCCACGCGGGCGCAGAAGTCGAACAGGCTCTGGAAAGGCCCGCCCTCCTCGCGCGCCTTCACGATGGCCTCGATGGCCAACTGGCCGGTGCCCTTGACGGCGCCCAGGCCATAGCGGATGACCTTGTCGCTGACCGGCTCGAAGCGGTAGCGGCCGCGGTTGACGTCCGGCGGCTCGAAACTGATGCCGAAGTTCTTGACCGCGTCCTCGAACAGCACCTTGAGCTTGTCGGTGTTGTCCATTTCCACCGTCATGTTGGCGCAGTAGAACTCGGCGGTGTAATGGACCTTGAGCCAGCCGGTGTGGTACGCCAGCAGCGAATAGGCGGCCGCGTGCGACTTGTTGAAGCCGTAGCCCGCGAACTTCTCCATCAGGTCGAAGATCTCGTCGGCCTTCTCCTGCGGGATGTTGTGGGTGGCGAGGGCACCGGCGCGAAACTTCTCGCGGTGCTCGGCCATTTCCTCGGCCTTCTTCTTGCCCATGGCCCGGCGCAGCAGGTCGGCGCCGCCGAGCGAGTAGCCGCCCAGGATCTGCGCCGTCTGCATCACCTGCTCCTGGTAGACCATGATCCCGTAGGTCTCGGAGAGCATCTCGGCCACGGCCGGGTGCGGGTACTCCACCTCTTCGCGGCCATGCTTGCGGGCCACGAAGCTGGGGATCAGGTCCATCGGGCCCGGACGGTACAGCGCGTTCAGGGCGATCAGGTCCTCGAGCCGCGTCGGCCGCGCGTCGCGCAGCATGCCCTGCATGCCACGGGATTCGAACTGGAACACGGCCTCGGTCTTGCCTTCCTGGAACAGCCGGTAGGTCGGCTTGTCGTCCAGCGCGATGTTCTCGTAGGCGAAGCCTTCCTGGCCCTTGTGGCGCTGCACGATGAATTCGCGCGCGATCTCCAGGATGGTGAGCGTGGCCAGTCCCAGAAAGTCGAACTTGACCAGGCCGATGGCCTCCACGTCGTCCTTGTCGTACTGGCTCACCGCCGACTCGCTGCCCGGCTGCTGGTAGAGCGGACAGAAGTCGGTGAGCTTGCCCGGCGCGATCAGCACGCCGCCGGCGTGCATGCCGATGTTGCGCGTCATGCCTTCGAGCTTCTGCGCCATCTCGACGACGGTCTTGACCTCTTCCTCCTTCTCGATGCGCTCGGCCAGCTGCGGCTCGGCGGCGATGGCGTACTTCTCCTTGTCGGCTTCGGAGAGATCCTTGGGCGGGTACTGCAGCGTGACCGGCTTGCCCGGCTTGTTGGGAATGAGCTTGCTGATGCCGTCGCAGAAGTTGTAGCTCATGTCCATCACGCGGCCCACGTCGCGGATGGCGGCGCGGGCGGCCATGGTGCCGAAGGTGGCGATCTGGCTCACCGCGTTGCGGCCGTACTTCTGCTTGACGTACTCGATGACGCGGTCGCGGTTGCCCTGACAGAAGTCGATGTCGAAGTCGGGCATGGACACCCGCTCCGGGTTCAGGAAGCGCTCGAACAGCAGGTTGTATTCGAGCGGGTCCAGGTCGGTGATCTTCAGCGCATAGGCCACCAGCGAGCCCGCACCCGAACCCCGACCGGGGCCCACCGGGCAGCCGTTGTTCTTGGCCCAGTTGATGAAGTCGCCCACGATCAGGAAGTAGCCCGGGAAGCCCATCTTGAGGATGGTGCCGATCTCGAACTCCAGCCGCTCCACATAACGCGGGCGCTGCCTGTCGCGCTTGGCGGGGTCGGGGTACAGGTGCACGAGGCGCTCCTCCAGGCCTTCGAAGGAGGCCAGGCGGAAGAACTCCTCCATCGGCACGCCGCCGGGCGTCGGAAAGTCCGGCAGCCGCGGCTTGCCCAGCACCAGGGTCAGGTTGCAGCGGCGGGCGATCTCCACCGTGTTGGCGATGGCGCTGGGAATGTCGGCGAAGAGCGCGCACATCTGTTCCGCGCTCTTGAAGTACTGCTCGCGGGTGAAGCGGCGCACCCGGCGCTGGTTGCCCAGGATCTCACCTTCGGAGATGCAGACGCGGGCCTCGTGGGCCTCGAATTCGTCCGGCTCCAGGAACTGCACCGGGTGCGTGGCCACCACCGGCAGCGACAGGCGCGCCGCCAGCTTGACGGCCGCGACCACGTGCGGCTCGTCCTCGGGCCGGCCGGCGCGCTGCAGTTCCAGGTAGAAGCGGTGGGGGAATATGCCGGCCAGACGCAGCGCCACTTCGCGCGCGCGCTCGTCGTTGCCGGTGGCCAGGGGTGCGCCCAGCGGGCCGGCCTGGGCGCCCGAGAGCAGGATCAGCCCGCCGTTGAGTTCCTCCAGCCAGGCCCATTTGGCCTTGGCCTGGCCTTCGCCGCGACCCACGTTCTGGGTCCAGCCGCGGGCCAGCAATTCGCAGAGGTTGAGGTAGCCCTCGCGGCTTTGCACCAGCAGCACGACGCGCGAGGGCGGCGCGTCGGCATCCAGGCCTTCCATGGCCACTTCGCAGCCCAGGAGCGGCTTGACGCCCTTGCCGCGGGCCTGCTTGTAGAACTTGACGCCGCCGAAGAGGTTGTTGAGGTCGGTGATGGCCAGGGCGGGCTGGCCGTCCTTGGCGGCTGCCTTGACGACTTCGTCGATGCGGGTGGTGCCGTCGACGACGGAAAACTCGGTGTGCAGGCGCAGATGAACGAACATTCGCGCGATTGTAAAAAGCCCCCCGGCCCGCAAGGTCGACAGTGATCGGGCCGGCCTTGAACTGCGTAAGGCCAGAACACCCGCTCCCCGCGAACCGTGCTGCACTTCCCATGACCGAGCCCCGAGGTTTCAAGGGCAACAAGGCCGCCCTGCCCGCCAAGCCCTGCGCCGTCTGCGGCCGGCCGATGACGTGGCGCAAGGCCTGGGCCCGCAACTGGGACGAGGTGCGCTACTGCTCCGAGGCCTGCCGGCGTCGCCGTGCGGAGGCGCCGCGGTGACGCTGCGCCACCTGGTGCTGGTACTGGGCGACCAGCTCGACCTGGCGGCCAGCGGCTTCGATGGCTTCGATCCGGCGCAGGACGCCGTCTGGATGGCCGAGGTGGACGACGAGGCCAGCCATGTCTGGTCCATCCAGCCGCGCATTGCCATCTTCCTGGCCGCCATGCGGCATTTCGCCCATGCGCTGGTCGAAGCCGGCCGTACGGTGCACTACACCCGCCTCGACGGGAAAGGCAATCGCGGCAGCATGGCGGCCGAGCTCGAACTGGCCATCCGCACGCACCGGCCGCAAGGGCTGGTGATGACTGCACCGGGCGAGCACCGGGTGCTCAAGGCGCTCCAGGCGGTGGCTGCCGCCGAAGGCGTGCCGCTGGAAATCCGCGAAGACCGGCATTTCTTCTGCACCGTCCGCGAATTCGCCGCCCATGCACGGGGCCGACGGCAATTGCGCATGGAGTTCTTCTACCGCGAGCAACGCCGCCGCCACGACGTGCTGATGGATGGCGACGAGCCCGTCGGCGGCCAGTGGAACTACGACGCAGAGAACCGCGCCTCTTTCGGCAAGACCGGTCCGGGCTTGGTGCCGGCGGCGCCGGCCTTCGGACCTGACCCGCTCACCCAGGGCGTGCTCGACCTGGTGGCCGAGCTCTTCGCCGACCGGCCCGGAAAGCTTGCGAACTTCGCCTGGCCGGTCACGCGAGCCCAGGCCCTTGACGCTCTGGCCGACTTCATCAGCCACCGCCTGGCCGATTTCGGCCACTGGCAGGACGCCATGTGGCCGGGCGAGCCGTGGCTCTGGCATTCGCGCCTGTCGGCCGCGATGAACCTCAAGCTGCTCCATCCGCGAGAAGTGGTCGAGGCCGTCGAGAAGGCGTACCGCGCAGGCCATGTGCCGCTGGCCAGCGCCGAGGGCTTCATCCGCCAGGTCCTGGGCTGGCGCGAGTACGTGCGCGGCATCTACTGGACACGCATGCCGCGCTACCTGGAACTCAACGCGCTCGGCGCCAGGGAGCCATTGCCCGGCTTCTATTGGACCGGTGACACGCCCATGGCCTGCCTGGCCGACGCCATCGGCCAGACGCTGGAACACGGCTACGCCCACCACATCCAGCGCCTCATGGTCACCGGGCTCTATGCCCTGCTGCTGGGCGTCGAGCCGCAGCAGGTCCACGCCTGGTACCTCGCGGTCTATGTCGATGCGGTGGAATGGGTGGAACTGCCCAACACGCTGGGCATGAGCCAGTTCGGCGACGGCGGCCTGATGGGCAGCAAGCCCTATGTGGCCACCGGCCGCTACATCGAGCGCATGAGCGCCGGCAGCCTGTGCGGCCGCTGCCGCTTCAAGCCCGCCGAGCGGCTGGGCGACGATGCCTGCCCCTTCACCACGCTGTACTGGGACTTCCTGGCCCGCCACGAGGAGCGCCTGGCGTCCAATCCGCGCATGACCGTGCAATTGCGCAACCTGCAGCGCCTGGATGCGGATGAACGCCGGCGCATCGCCGAACGTTCGGCCGCCATCCGGCGCGGCGGGGTCGGCGCATGATGCACACCCCCTCACCGCCCATGCCCACCGTGCTCCCACGAAGGCCGCCCGCCATGTCCCAGACCCTGCTCGTCACCGGCGCCACCGGCTTCGTGGGCCGCCATCTCGTCCGCCGGCTGCTGGCGGACGGCCATGCGGTCATCGCGCTCTCCCGCGATCCCGCGCGCGCCGGCCGGACCCTGGGGCCGCAGGTGCGGGTGGTCGGCCAGCTGTCCGACATCGCGGCCGACACCCCCATCGACGCCTGCATCCACCTGGCCGGCGCGCGGGTCATCGGCCCGCCCTGGACCCAGTCCCGGCGCGAGGAACTGATGCGCAGCCGGGCCGCGCCAGCCTCCCAGTTGCTGGCACTGATGCACCGGCTGGCGCGCCCGCCCCGCGCCCTGCTGGTGGCGTCGGCCATCGGCTGGTATGGCAAGGTGCAGACAGGCGCCGACCTGCCTTGCGACGAAAGTGCGCCGCCGCAGCCCGGGCAGTTCCAGTCCGACCTGTGCGCCGCCATCGAACGCGATGCGCAGCTCGCCGAGGCGCTGGGCGTGCGTGTGGTGCGTCTGCGCTTCGGCGTGGTGCTGGGCACCGACGGCGGCGCCTATCCGCCACAGGCCCTGGCGGCACGCCTGGGCCTGGGCGCGGTGCTGGGCGACGGCCGGCAGCCCTCGCCCTGGGTGCATGTGGACGATGTGGTGGGCCTGGCCTGCTTCGCCCTGGCGCAAGAGACGATGGCCGGGCCGGTCAATGTCGTGGCGCCGCCGACGCCCACGCAGTCCGAATTCGTCCATGCGCTGGCGGCGTCCTACGGGCGGAAGGTGCGCCTGCGCGTTCCGGGGGTGGCCGTGCGCCTCGCCATGGGCGAGATGTCCGACCTGCTGCTGGCCGGCCGGAATGTGGTGCCTGCTGTGGCACAGCAGGCCGGCTATGCCTTTATCCATCCTTCGCTGGAGGCGGCCCTGGCCGCCTTGGCGGCCGAGTCGCGGCGCGCCTTGGCCGGCGCCCGCTGACGCCGGACGCTCACCAATAGCCCAGCACCTTCCACCACAGAAGCCCCACGGTCGCGAAGACTGCCAGTTCCACCACCGCCATCACCAGCCCCACGAACCACCAGCGGCCCATGCCCACGTAGCCGCTGCCGAAGACGATCGGCGAAGTACCGGTGGCGTAGTGGGTCAGGGTCATCATGATGCAGGAGGCCGCCGCCATCATGAGCAGGAAGGGCACGAGGTAGGCGCCAGGCACCAGGTGCGCGCCCACGGTCAGGAAGGCCAGCAGCATGGCGCTGATGTGCGCCGTCGTGCTGGCAAAAAGGTAGTGCGAGAACAGGAAGACCAGCACCAGCACCGCCGCCGCGGGCAGCCAGCCCATGCCGCTGGACTCGATGCCGCTGCGCAGGCCCGCCGAGAACCAGCCGATCACGCCAGCCTTGTTGAGCTCGCCCGCCAGCATCACCAGGGCGCCGAACCACACCAGCGTGTCCCAGGCGCTCTTCTCGGTCAGCACATCCTCCCAGTCCAGCGTGCCGGTGATCAGCAGCATGAACAGGCCGAGCAACGCCACCACCGTCGCATCCAGGCTGAAGGCCTTGCCCAGCAGCAGGGCCGGCACGTCGGCCCACAGCACCAGCAGCAGCGCGAAGGTGCCCAGCATGACCCACTCACGGCCCTGTAGCGGGCCCATGCGGGCCAGTTCGGCGCGCGCGAAGGTCACGGCATCGGGCGTGCGCGTCACCTCGGGCCGGGCCAGCACGTAGATCACCAGGGGCATCAGCGCCATGCATACCAGGCCGGGCAACAGCATAGCCAGCGCCCAGGTGCCCCAGCTCAGGTGGAAGGACTGGTTCGTCACCTTCGCCACGTAGTCGACCACCAGCGGATTGGGCGCCGTGGCCGTGACGAACATGGCCGAACTGATGGGGTTGGCGTGGTAGTTGACCAGCGCCAGGTAGGTGCCGACCTTGCCCTGCGTCTTCTGCTCCGGATCGGAGCCGAAGGCATGGGCGATGGACTTCATGATCGGGTGCACGATGCCGCCGCCCCGGGCGGTATTGCTGGGCGTGAACGGCGCCAGGATCAGCTCACAGGCCGCCAGGCCGTAGCCGATGCCCAGGGTGCGCCGCCCGAGCAGCGAGATGAACCAGAAGCCGATGCGCGCGCCCAGCCCGGTCTTCTTGAGCCCACGCGAGATCATCACCGAGACCACGATCAGCCAGATCAGCGGATTGCCGAAGCTGGCCAGCGCATCGGTGATCGCCCCCTTGGACGAGGTGGCGGTGACCTGCGACAGCGCCACCACCATGATGGCCATCATCGCCATCACGCCGATGGGCATGACCTTGAGGATGATCGCCACGATGGTGGTCAGGAAGATGGCCACGAGTGCCCAGGCCTTGGGCGTGAGGCCGTCGGGCGTAGGCACGAGCAGAAGGCCGATCAGCACGGCGGTGGCGATGGTGGCCGGCACGATGCGGAAGGGCACCGCGCGGCGAAAGTGGTCGAGCATCCTGGAAATCATGGCCATGGCCGGGTCGTCGGGAACGTGCCCATCGTGCAGGCGCGCTGCCCGGGGAACCTTGACTCATGTCAACCGAAGCCGGATGTGCCCGATCACGCGCGGACGCCTTCCTACAATCCGCGCCGTGTCCGAATCCGTGCTCAACATCTCCGCCTATCTCTTCGTGCCCATCGACGACCGCGACACGCTGCGGCCGCACCTGCTGGAGCGCTGCAAAGCGCTCAGCTTGATGGGCACCATCCTGCTGGCCGAGGAAGGCATCAACCTTTTCCTGGCAGGCGCGCCCGACGCAGTGCGCGGCTTCGTGGCCGAGCTGCGGGCCGATCCGCGCTTCGCGCCGCTGGCGCCCAAGGAGAGCTGGTCCGCCCACCAGCCCTTCCGCCGCATGCTGGTCAAGAACAAGCGCGAGATCATCCGCATGGACCATCCGGCCATCCGCCCTTCCGCCGGCCGTGCGCCGGCGGTGGAAGCGCCGACGCTGCGCCGCTGGCTGGACCAGGGGCACGACGACGCCGGCCAACCTGTGGTGATGCTGGACACCCGCAATGCCTTCGAGGTGGACTACGGCACCTTCAAGGACGCCATCGACTGGCGCATCGGCAAGTTCAGCGAGTTTCCGGCGGCGGTGCAGGCGCACCGCGACCAGCTGGAGGGCAAGACGGTGGTGAGCTTCTGCACCGGCGGCATCCGCTGCGAGAAGGCCGCCATCTACATGCACGAGCTGGGGCTGACGAATGTGCTGCAGCTCGAAGGCGGCATCCTCAAGTATTTCGAGGAAGTGGGCGGCGCCCACTACCGCGGCGACTGCTTCGTCTTCGATGGCCGCGAGGCCCTGGCGCCGGACCTGAGCGCGCGCTCGTCGCATGCGAGCGCACGGGCCTTCGAAGACCCGGATCTGCCGATCAAGCAGGGTTGAGGGCGGCGAAGTCGGGCGGCACCGCTGCCCGTCGCCAAGCCCGCCCGCCTGCTCAAGCCTTGGAATTGCCCTCAGGCTCCGCCGCGCTCGTCTGCGACTGCGTCTTGAAGGGATGGTCCGGCAGCGGGATGAATTCCGTCTCGCCGGGCACATGGCCCATGCGCTGGGCCTCCCAGTCCGCACCCGCCTGCAGGATGCGTTCGCGGCGGCTGGAGACGAAGTTCCAGCTCATGAAGCGCGGGCCGTCCAGCGACGCGCCGCCCACCACCACCAGGCGGCGCGCGCCATCGGCGGTGATGCGCACCGGGGGCCGCTCGCCGGCCGCGGCGTCCTCGTCGGGCAGCACGCCCATGGTGTGCTGCGGCAGGGGCTCGCCGTCCAGCATCACGTCGCCATCGACGGCATAGACAGCCATCTGCGGCGCCAGCGGCGGCAGCGAAAAGGCACCGCCGGCCGGCAGGGCGATGTCCAGATAGAGCGTGGGCATCAAGGTGGGCACCGGCGAACGCAGGCCGAAGGCCTCGCCGACCAGCACGCGCACCGGCACGCCCTCCACCTCGGTCGCCGGAATGTCGGCGGCGGCCGTGTGCGAGAAGCTGGGTTCGACCTCCTCATGCTCGCGCGGCAGCGCGCACCAGAGCTGCAGGCCGTGGTTGACGTAGGTCTCGGTCTTGAGCGCCTCGGGCTTGCGCTCGGAATGCACGATGCCGCGGCCCGCGGTCATCCAGTTGATGGCGCCGGGGCGGATCTCCTGTTCGGTGCCCAGGCTGTCGCGGTGCATCATCGCGCCCTCGAACAGGTAGGTGACTGTGGCCAGGCCGATGTGCGGATGGGGCCGCACGTCGTGCTGGTCCTCCGGGGTTTCGGTGGCCGGACCGAAATGGTCGAAGAAGACGAAGGGGCCGACCGCGCGCCGTTGCGCGGCCGGCAGCACGCGGCGAACCTGAAAGCCGCCGCCCAGGTCCTTGGCATGCGGATGGAGCGTGAGAAGGTCGGACATGGCGGCTCTCCGGTTCGGTTGGCGTGGATGGGATGCAGAGGGATCAGGCCAGCAGCTTCAGCGCGCCTTGCAGGCGCTCGCCGAAGGCGCGGGCGGTCTGCAGGTCGCCAGCCGGGATCTCGGCGGGGCTCGCGTCTGCGGGCGAGGTGGTCATCAGGCCACCGAAGCCACCAACGTAGTTGAGCGAGTCGCGGCTGGATTCCTTCTTGTTGCTCGGCACGATGCCCAGGCCAGCCCACAGGCCGCCGTGCTGCATGGCCAGCTGCCAGAAGTAGGCGATGGTGGCGAACTTGTCGCCGTTCATGGTGGCGCTGTTGGTGAAGCCGGCGAAGAGCTTGTCCTTCCAGCCCTGGACGAACCAGACCTTGGACGAGGCGTCGGCGAACTTCTTGAACTGCCAGCTGGGGGCGCCCATGTAGGTCGGCGCGCCGAAGACGATCAGCTTGGCCGCGGCCAGCGTTTCCCAGCCGCCTTCGGGCAGGTTGCCATCCGCGTCGATGGCGATCACGGCGGCGTTGGCGCCTTCTGCGACGGCCTGCGCGACGCGCTGGGTGTGGCCGTAGCCGGAGTGGTAGACGATGGCGATGTCGGTCATGGGAGTTCCAGGTTCAGAAAGGGATTGGAAAAAGATGGGCCGTGGCGCCAGCACCGCGGCCCGCGGGCATCACTTCTTGTCGATGCTGAAACGGCCGGGGCCGAAGGCAAAGAAGGCCAGGAAGCCGCCGGCAATGGCGAAGTTCTTGAAGAAGTTGGTCTTCTGGGCCATCACCATTTCGGGGGGCACGTTCCAGAAGGCATGGCCCAGGAAGGCGGTGGCGACGGTGAACACGGCCAGGATGATGGCCATCAGGCGCGTCTTGAAGCCGACCAGGAAGAGCAGACAGACCAGCAGTTCGACCACCACGGCGATCACCGCCGCCACCTCGGGCATGGGCACGCCGATCTTGCCGAAATAGCCGACGGTGCCGGCAAAGCCGGTGAGCTTGCTCCAGCCCGCCGGCAGGAACAGCAGCGCGATGAGCACGCGGCCGACCAGGGCTGCGGCGTCCTGGGTCGGGGTGGTGTTGGAGGTCTGGGTGATGGCCATGGAAGTAGCTCCTTGCGTTGAAAAAATCGGTTTGGACAGATTGGAAGCAGTGAAAGATGCCGCCGCATGACGGACGGCACCGCGAAGGGAATCGATGAAGAAACGGCCCGCACAGGGCGGGCCGTCTCATTCTGCGATCACGGCGCCAGGTCGAACACCAGCACCTCGGCGTCCTGGCCGCCGGCCAGGCTCAGCTGCGACTCGGCCGCGATCATCGCCGCATCGCCGCCCTGCAGGCGCTGGCCGTTGACGTCCAGCGCACCGCGGATCAGGTGCACATAGGCCTTGCGGGCCGGGTCGAGCTTCAGCTCGGCCGCCTCGTCGCCGTCGAACAGGCCGGCATAGAGCCGCGCGTCGGCATGCATGCTCACGGCGGCGGCTTCGCCTTCGGGCGCCGCCACCAGGGCCAGCTTGCCGCGCTTGTCGGCCACGTCGACCTGCTTCTGCTCATAGCCCGGCGGGATGCCGCGCACATTGGGTTCGATCCAGATCTGCAGGAAGTGCGTGGTCTGGTCGGCCTTGTGGTTGAACTCGCTGTGCATCACGCCGCGGCCCGCGCTCATGCGCTGGACGTCGCCGGGCGGGATCGATTCGACGTTGCCCATGCTGTCCTTGTGGGCCAGCTCGCCGTCGAGCACGTAGCTGATGATCTCCATGTCGCGGTGGCCATGGGTGCCGAAGCCGGCGCCGGCGGCCACGCGGTCCTCGTTGATCACCCGCAGGTTGCCCCAGCCCATGAAGGCAGGGTCGTAGTAGCCGGCGAACGAGAAGCTGTGAAAGGACTTGAGCCAGCCATGGTCGGCATAGCCACGTTCCTGGGACTTGCGGATCTGCAGCATGATGTTGAACTCCTTCGAATGGGGCTGGCGGTGGCGCCTGCTGCGCCGGCCTTCCCCGGTAGGCGGCACCGAACTGCGCCGCGATGGGATGAACTTTAGGCCGGCGGACCCGGCTTGAAACCGCAGTGCATTGAAGACGTCGTTCAAATTTTTTGAATGACAATCCGGCCATGCCCACCGCCCGCGAAGTCCTCACGCCCGACGCCCTGGCCATGCTGCAGACCGTGGTCGACCGCGGCAGCTTCGCCGCCGCCGCCCGCAGCCTGGGGCTGGTGCCCTCGGCCCTCACCTACCGTGTGCGGCAGATCGAGGACGCGCTGGACGTGCTGCTGTTCGACCGCAGCGCCCGCCAGGCCAAACTGACCGAGGCGGGCCGCGAACTGCTGCGCGATGCGGTGCGGCTGTTGGGCGAGATCGACGCGGTGGCGAACCGCGTGCGCCGCATCGCCACGGGCTGGGAACCTCAGCTGACCATCGCCATCGACAGCGTGATCGCCCGCGACCCGCTCTACGACCTGGTGGGCGCCTTCTATGCCCTGTCGCCACCCACGCGGCTGAAGCTGCGCGACGAGACCCTGCTGGGGACCATCGAGGCGCTGACCAGCGGCCAGGCCGACCTGGCCATCGGCTCGGTGCTCGACGCGGACGGGCTGGGCTTCACCGGCACCGGCATCCGCAGCTGTGTGCTGGGTCAGCTGTCCTTCGTCTATGCCGTGGCACCGAACCATCCGCTCACGCGCACCAGCTTGCCCGTCACCGAGGCCATGATGCGCCAGCACCGCGCCGTCGCCGCCGCCGATTCGGCGCGGCTGTCGCAAGGCATGAACGTCAACCTGCTGGCCGGGCAGGACGTGCTCACCGTGCCCACCATGCAGGCCAAGCTGCATGCCCAGCTGCACGGGCTGGGTGCCGGCTTCCTGCCCGAGCCGATGGCCCGGCCCTATGTGGAGGCCGGCCACCTGGTTGCGCTCCCCACCGAACGCGCCGCCCCCACCACCAACATGCATGCCGCATGGCGCGTGCGCAGCGCCGCCCAGCCAGGCCTGGCGCTGCAGTGGTGGCTGTCGCAGTTCGAGCATACGGGCACGCGCGAGGCCCTGCTGACGCAGCACCGCGGCCGCTGAAGGCGAGGCCACTGGCCGGCGGCCCGACCGTACCGGGGACAAACCCGGTCGCCCTGCGTTGGCGCAGCATGGTGCGTCATCGGTGCGGTTAGAGTCGCACGACCATCCCGCTGCCCGCAACACCTGCCGCCATGCCCCTCACCGACGCCGACCGCCCCGATTTCCAACCCCGCCGAATCGCCATCGTGGGCGCAGGCATCGCCGGCCTCGCGGCGGCGCGCACGCTGGCGCAAGCCGGCCTGGAGGTGGCGGTGTTCGAGCAGGCGTCCACGCCCGGCGGACGGCTGGCCAGCCTGGACAGCCGCACCGGCAGCTTCGACACCGGCGCCCAGTACTTCACCGTCCGTGACGAGCGCTTCCGCCGGGCCCTGGACGCCACCGCCGCGCCCTGCCGCCGCTGGAGCGCCAACGCCGTGCGCGTGCTCGATGCCCTGGGCCGGGTGGTCGAAGCCTCGCTGCCGGGCCTGGAACCGCACTGGGTCGGCCTGCCCCGCATGGACGGCCTGGCCGCCCACTGGGCGGCGCCGCTGGGCCATGCCCTGCACCTGGGCACCACCGTCTCGTGCCTGGAGGCCGACACGCTGCAGCCCGGCCGCTGGCAGCTGCGCACACAGGGCGACGGCGACGACCACGCCGTGCATGCCGGCTTCGATGCCGTGCTGCTGACCGTGCCGGCCGGCGCGGCGCGCAGCCTGTTGCAGCCCGTGGCCCCTGCCCTGGCCGCGCCGCTGGCACCGGTGCGCATCGCGCCCTGCTGGTCGCTGCACATCGCCTTCGCGCAGGCCAGCCAGCCCGGCCTGCCCCACCTGGGACCGCAGTGGAACTGCGCCCGCTCCACCCACCACCGCGTGGCCTGGCTGGCGCGCGAATCGTCCAAGCCCGGCCGCGGCAGCATCGAACGCTGGACGGTCCAGGCCAGCGCCCCATGGTCGGCCGAGCACATCGGCGACGACGCGGCCCGCGTGCAGGCCAAGCTGCTTCGGGCCTTTGCCGAGATCACCGGCATCCGCGTGGAGCCCTCCTTCGCCCACGCCCGCTTGTGGACCGAAGCCAAGACCGAGACGCCGCTCGGCCGCAGCCATCTCTGGAACGCCGCCTCGGGCATCGGCATCGCGGGCGACTGGTGCCTGGGCCACCGGGTCGAGGACGCCTTCGTCTCGGGGCTGGAACTGGCGCTGGCCATCCTCTGAGGTCCGTGCCCGGCTACATCGGCCGCTTCGCGCCCTCGCCCACCGGCCCCCTGCATGCGGGCTCGCTCGTGGCGGCGCTGGCCAGCTGGCTGGATGCACGCGCAGCCGGCGGCTGCTGGCTGGTGCGCATCGAGGACGCCGACACCGAACGCTGCCTGCCCGGCATGGGCGAGCACATCCTGCAGCAGCTGGCCGCCTGCGGCCTGGTGCCGGACGAGGCGCCGGTCTGGCAGACGGCGCGCGTCGGTCGTTATCAGGCCGCACTGGAGCGGCTGATCGGTGCCGGCCTGGCCTATCCCTGCGGCTGCACGCGCCGCGAGATCGACGCGGTGCTGGCCGCACAGGGCATCGGCCACGACCGCCATGGCGAGCGCGTCTATCCCGGCACCTGCCGCCACGGCCTGAACGGCAAGGCGCCTCGGGCCTGGCGCTTCGCCACCTGGCGCATGCTGGCGTCGACCGTCGACTGGACCGATCGACGTCTGGGCGCGCAGCAGCAGGATGTGCTGCGCGAGGTCGGCGACTTCGTGCTGCGCCGCGCCGACGGACCCTGGGCCTACCAGCTCGCCGTGGTGGTGGACGATGCCGAGCAGGGCGTCACCGACGTCGTCCGCGGCGCAGACCTGACCGACAACACGCCACGCCAGATCCTGCTGCAGCGCGCCCTTGGCCTGCCGACGCCGCGCTACCTGCACACCCCGCTGGTGCTGGGTGCCAATGGCGAAAAGCTGTCCAAGCAGAACGGCGCCGCGGCCATCGATACCGGCACGGCCACCGCGGCGCGGTTGGCACTGGACGCCGCCGCGCAGGCCCTGGGGCTCCCCGCTGCACCATTGCGAGATGGTGTCCGACAGGCCCTGGAGGGCTGGGTCGCACCCTGGGCCGCTCTCTACAATCCCGCTCCGTGACCGCCGACGAAACGAACGACTCCGCCGCTGCCCCGCCTGAAGCCGGCGACACCGAACATCCCCACCGCCGTATCCGCAGCTTCGTGCGGCGCGCCGGCCGCACCACCGATGCGCAGGCCCGCGCCTATGCGGACTTCGGCCTGCAGTACCTGATTCCCTACCGCCCCGCCCCGCTCGACTTCGCGCAGGCCTTCGGCCGCGAGGCACCCACCGTGCTGGAGATCGGCTTCGGCATGGGCGAAGCCACCGCGCACATCGCGCGCGTGCGGCCGGGCGACAACTTCCTCTGCTGCGAAGTGCATGAGCCGGGCGTGGGCGCGCTGCTCAAGCGCGCGGGCGAGCAAGGCCTGGCCAACATCCGCATCGTGGCGCACGATGCCGTGGAGGTGCTGCAGCACATGATCCCGCCCGGCAGCCTGGCCGGCGTGCATGTGTTCTTTCCCGACCCCTGGCACAAGAAGCGCCACCACAAGCGCCGGCTGATCCAGCCCGGCTTCGTGCACCAGTTGGCCGAGCACCTGGCCCCCGGCGGCTACCTGCATTGCGCCACCGACTGGCAGCCCTATGCCGAGCAGATGGTCGAGGTGCTGGCAGGCGAGCCGCTATTGGCCAATACAGCCGCATCCGATGCGGGTGGTTTCGCGTCCAAGCCGGACTACCGGCCGCTGACCAAGTTCGAGAACCGGGGCATCAAGCTCGGCCACGGCGTGTGGGACGTCGTCTTCACCAGGCGCTGACCGCATTCGCCGCTCCTGTCGTCTGCCGGACAGACGGCGCCCGCTGCGCAGGCCTACAGTGCCGTCTCCCCCACGACAACGACGGAGACGACCATGGCCCACAGGGCGACTTTCGTGCGCATGCAGGACAGCACGCGCGAGGACTGGCAGGCCATCAGTGGCGAGTTCATGCACTTCGCCAGCGGACTGCCCGAGCGCGTGATGGCGCACCTGAAACTGCTCGAAGGCGACTACGGCGGCTTTCCGGTGGACCGCTACACCCACAGCCTGCAGACCGCCACCCGCGCCCTGCGCGACGGCCGGGACGAGGAATACGTGGTCTGCGCCCTGCTGCACGACATCGGCGACACGCTGGGCGCCTTCAACCATCCGGACATCGCCGCCGCCATCCTGCAGCCCTTCGTCAGCGAAGAGAACCACTGGATGGTCAAGCACCACGGCATCTTCCAGGGCCACTACTTCTTTCACCACATCGGGCTGGACCGCGACCTGCGCGAGCAGTTCCGCAACCATCCGTACTTCGAGCGCACGGCCGAGTTCTGCGAGCTCTACGACAACCCGGCCTTCGACCCCAAGGGCGAGACGTTGCCCATCGCCGAGTTCGAGCCCATGCTGCGCCGCCTGGTGGCCCAGCCGCGCCAGAGCATCTACAAGAAGGCCCTGGCCACAGAAGCGGCTTGAGGCGGCACGCTGTCGCTGCCATCCACCCCCGCGACCATTCGACCCTGCCGCCCACGCGGCGCCCTAGGAGACTCCCATGAATGCCACCACCCAAGCCGAACTCAGCGAAGTCCGCCGCCTCGTCTCCGACGAGGAATGGCAGCTGCGCGTGGACCTCGCCGCCTGCTACCGCCTCGTGGCGCTGTACGGCTGGAGCGACCTGGTCTTCACCCACATCAGCGCGCGCATCCCGGGGCCGGACCATCACTTCCTGATCAACCCCTACGGGATGATGTTCGACGAGATCACGGCCTCCAGCCTGGTCAAGGTGGACATGGACTGCAACAAGCTGATCGACTCGCCGTACCCGGTCAACCCGGCCGGCTTCGTGATCCACAGCTGCATCCACGCCGCCCGCGACGACGTGCAGTGTGTGCTGCACACCCACAGCCGTGCCGGCGTGGCCGTCAGCGCCCAGAAATGCGGCGTGCTGCCCATCAGCCAGCAGAGCACCTTCGTGCTGGCCTCGCTGGCGCATCACGACTACGAAGGCGTGGCCGTGCGCGACGACGAGAAGCCGCGCCTGCAGCAGGACCTCGGCCGCAACAACTACATGCTGCTGCGCAACCACGGTCTGCTGACCGTGGGCAAGACGGTGGCCGACGCCTTCCTGCACATGTACACGTTCGAGAACGCCTGCCGTATCCAGATCGACGCCCAGGCCGGCGGCGAGCTGGTCCATGTCAACCCGCAGATCATGGACGGCATCAGCCAGGTGATGAAGAAGGTCACCACCGGCCAGGGCGCCAACATCGCCTGGCCGGCGCTGCTGCGCAAGCTGGACCGCGAGAGCCCGGGCTACAAGGACTGAGCCCGGCCTTGGGCCGGGGACTTTTGACCTTTGTTGACAATTGGCGGCATGCATCGCCGCCAAGCCCTGCTCCGTCTTGCCTCGCTCCCCATCGCCACCGGCCTCGCCGGCTGCGCCGAGCTCCAGAAACCCGCCGAAGCCCTCGCCGAATCCCTGGCCGCCGATGCCCGCATCGAGGCGCTGATCCTGCGCATGACCATCGAGGAAAAGGTCGGCCAGCTGAGCCTCTACGCCCCTGCCGCCGAGGAGATCCTGGGCAATCCGCAGACCGGCCAGGTGGGCCTGCGCCAGCAGCTCGATGACATCCGCGCCGGCCGCGTCATGGGCCTGTTCAATGGCGAGGGGCTGGCGGCCAAGCGCCGCGCGCAGGAGGTGGCGGTGCGCGAATCGCGCCTGGGCATTCCGCTGCTCTTCGGCGTGGACATCATCCATGGCTTTCGCACTGTGTTCCCCGTGCCGCTGGCCGAGGCCGCGAGCTGGGATCCGTCCCTGTCCGAGCGCACCGCCCGCGCCGCCGCCCGCGAAGGCACGGCCGACGGCTTCCGCTGGACCTTCGCACCCATGATCGACATCGCCCGCGATGCCCGCTGGGGCCGCGTCGTCGAGGGCTATGGCGAGGACGTGCTGCTCACCCGCCGCTTCGCGGCCGCCCGCGTGCGCGGCTTCCAGACGGCGGACCTGTCGCGCGCCGACGCCATGCTGGCCACGCCCAAGCATTTCGCCGGCTACGGCGCGGCCGAAGGCGGGCTGGACTATGCCGCCGTGGACCTGTCGGAGCGCACCCTGCGCGACGTCTACCTGCCGCCCTTCAAGGCCGCCATCGATGCCGGCGCCCTGTCGGTGATGGCGGCCTTCAACGAGATCGGCGGCGTGCCCTCCAATGCCAATCCCTGGCTGCTGACACAGGTGCTGCGGCGGGAATGGGGCTTCGAGGGCTTCGTGGTGTCGGACTACACCGCCGACGAGGAACTGATCGCCCATGGCTTTGCGGCCGACGAGCGCGAGGCCGCCCGCCGCGCCTTCCTGGCCGGCACGGATGTGAGCATGCAGAGTGGCCTGTACATGCGCCACCTGCCGGAGCTGGTGCGCAGCGGCGATGTCTCCATGGCACGGCTGGACCAGGCCGTGCGACGCGTGCTGCGCGTCAAGCAGCGGCTGGGCCTGTTCGAGCAGCCCTTCCGCGGACTGCAGGAGGACGCGCCCGGCGCGCCGCCGCGCTTCGACGGCGCCGCCCACCGCCGGCTGGCCCGCGAGGCGGCGCAGCGTTCCATCGTGCTGCTGAAGAACAGCGGCGACCTGCTGCCGCTGCCCAAGTCGGGCAAGCGCATCGCGCTGATCGGGCCCTTTGCGGATGCGCAGTCGCTCTTCGGGCCGTGGCGGCCCTTTCCGGGCCAGCTGCCACCGGTGGGCATCGAGGACGCGATCCGCGCGCAACTGGCCGATCCGTCGCTGCTGAGCGTCGTGCGTGGCAGCGACGTGGAATCGCCGCTCGATGGCGGCATCGCGCAGGCCGTGGCGGCCGCGCGCCAGGCCGACGTGGTGGTCATGACGCTGGGCGAGAGCGACCAGATGTCGGGCGAATCGCGTTCGCGCACCGACATCGAGGTGCCGCAGGCCCAGCAGCAGTTGGCCGAGGCCGTGGCGGCCACGGGCAAGCCGGTGGTCGTGCTGCTGCGCAACGGCCGTGCGCTGGCCCTGCGCGGCGCGGTGCGCAACGCGCAGGCGCTGCTGGTCACGTGGTTCCTGGGCACCGAGACGGGGCCGGCCATCGCCGACATCCTGTTCGGCGACGCGTCCCCCTCCGGCCGGCTGCCGGTGAGCTTTCCGCAGACGCCGGGGCAGGTGCCCTTCTACTACGCGCACAAGCGCACCGGCCGGCCCGATACGCAGGGCGGGCCCGGGCGCTTCCGCACCCGCTACCTGGATGCGACCAACGAGCCGCTCTACGCCTTCGGGCACGGGCTGGGCTACTCGGCCGTGCGCTACGGCGCACTGGAAGTCAGCCCCGGCCGCATGGCGCCCGACCAGCCGCTGCGTGTGATGGCCAGCGTCACCAACGCCGGCACCCGCGCCGTCGACGAGACGGTGCAGCTCTATATCGGCGCCCGCGCCGCCAGCTTCACGCGGCCCGTGCGCGAGCTCAAAGCCTTCCACCGCGTGCGCATCGAGGCCGGGCAGACCGTGCAGGTGCATTTCCTGCTCACCCGCGAGGACCTGCTCTTCACCGGCGCCGACATGCGCCCCACGGTGGACACCGGCGAGTTCGACCTGTGGGTGGGGCCCTCGGCCATCGCGGGGCTGCACGCCACCTTCATGCTCGTGCCCGGCTGAGTGGATGTCACGGCCTTCCTGCCCCGCATACGGTGGAAGGCCAAGACAGCGGCCACACATGCCCATGTCCCCCTGACAGGGCCCATCGGCCCTCTCCCACAGGGTGCACGACGGTCACCGCGCAAGGTTCTTCCATGCGTTGGCACATCGCCGACCCCAGAAGGAGCACACCATGGCCAGA
Organism: Pseudacidovorax sp. DMC4; assembly: GCF_056314265.1. Lineage (NCBI taxonomy): Bacteria > Pseudomonadati > Pseudomonadota > Betaproteobacteria > Burkholderiales > Comamonadaceae > Pseudacidovorax > Pseudacidovorax sp. DMC4. The sequence goes on from NZ_JBQUYR010000001.1 coordinate 566,378, forward strand.
AGCAGCATCCTGGGCAGCGCGGACAACACCCTGCCCCACGACGACGACACCACCCTGCTGGGCCCGAGCGACAACTCGGACAGCGGCAGCGACACGGTGGGCGAGGACGCCTTTCTCGCACGCCCCGAGGACAGCCCCGGCGGGCCCATGCTGGAGCCGCTTGGCGGCGCCACCGATGCGTCCGGCACCGGCGAGCGCGCGGACGTCGAGGGCACAGTGACGCCCGATGCCGACATCCTGCCCGACCGCATCGTTGGCCCCAACGACGGCATGACAGATGACGACGTGCGCGTCGCCGTAGGAGAAATGGTCGAGGACGACGCGGAAGACGAAGGCGAAGACGACGATGTCTGAACGGCGCTCTGAACCGCGGCGCCCCGCCAGCGCATGAACGAAGGGCGGTCCGACTTGCGTCGGACCGACCTTCTTGTGTGCCGTGCACGCGCCAGAAGCGCGAGCTACGCCAACGTGCTCAATCGGCCTGGATGCCCAGTTCCTTGACCACGCGCGTGAAGCGCTCCAGGTCGGCCGCCGTCGTCTTGGCCAGCACGTCCGGCGCGCCACCGACCGGGATGGTGCCCAGCGTCTTCATCTTGGCGGCCACGTCGGGCATCTTGATGATCTCGTTGATGTGGGTGTTGAGCGTCTTCACGATCTCGGGCGACAGGCCCTTGGGACCGTACAGGCCGTTCCAGGCCGTGACCTCGACGTTCTTGTAGCCCAGTTCGGCCAGCGTCGGCACGTCGGGCGCCAGCGGGCTGCGCTGGGCCTGGGCGACGGCGAACAGGCGCATCTTGCCGTCGGCGAGGTAGGGCGCGATGGGGCCGTAGGTGATCCACGTCAGGGGCACATGGCCGCCGGCGATGTCGGTCAGGGCTGGGGCGACGCCGCGGTACGGCACATGGCGGAAGTTGGCGCCGGTGCTCTTGTTGAACATCTCGCCCAGCACGTGCATGGGCGAGCCGCTGCCGGGGCTGGCATAGGCCAGCTCGCTCTTCTTGGACTCGTCCATCGCCTCCTTCAGCGACTTGGCCTTGGTGCCCGGGCCTGCGGCGATGAACAGCGGCTGCGCGCCCGTCTGGATGATGGGCGTGAAGCCGTTCAGCACGTCATAGCCTGCCTGTGGCGTGGTCTTGAGTACCAGCTGTGCCATGGCGAAGGTGTTGGGTGCCATCAGCAAGGTGTAGCCATCGGGCTGGGCCTTGCCCACGAACGCGCTGCCGATCACGCCGCTGGCGCCGGGCTTGTTGTCCACCAGCACCGGCTGGCCCAGGCGCGGGGCCAGCTTCTCGGCGAAGACGCGCGCCAGCGCGTCGGTGTCGCCGCCTGCCGGATAGGCGACGACGATGGTGATCGGCTTGGACGGCCAGTTGCCCTGCGCCAGTGCGGCGCTGGCGGCAGCGACCAGTCCCAGGCCCAGCATCAGGGCGCGGAGTAGTTTCGTGGGAAAGGACATGATTGATTAATAGGTGAAACGACGATTCTTTTCTGAAATACGACAGCGAGATTAAGGGCTGTCGACGGCTTTGGTATGCGGGTTGTTCCTAGGTTAGATGGCTCTTCTGATTCACATATGAATCAACGATCTATTACAGGAACGTTTATGCAGGAAGCATGCCCAAGCAAAACGCCCCGGCGCAGCCTTCGTCGGGGCGTTTTTCGGAACGCTGGCGGACGGTGGTGCGTCCGGCCGGCCTCGCGCACCGTAGCGATGCGCGAGGCTCAATAGGTCTTGTAGGGCAGGAACTTGCCCGACAGCACCACGTTCACGCGGTCGCCCTTGGGATCGGGTTCGCGCACGATGTCCATCTTGAAGTCGATGGCGCTCATGATCCCGTCGCCAAATTCCTCGTGGATCAGTTCCTTGATGGTGGTGCCGTAGACGTTGACGATCTCGTACCAGCGGTAGATCAGCGGATCGGTGGGCACGGCCGTGGGCAGCGAGCCCTTGTAGGGCACGACCTGCAGCCACTTCTGCTCGTCGGCGCTGAGGCCGAAGATCTCGCCGATGGTGGCGGCCTGGGCGGCGTCCAGCGTCATCTGGCCCAGGCAGGCGGCCGTGACCCATTCCTTCGAGAGACCGACCTGTTCGGCCACGGAGGCCCAGGTGATGCCCTTGGACACCTTGGTGGCGATGATCTTCTCGGTGACGTCGTTGCGGTTCATGCGATGGCTCCTTGTGCAGAAAACGGGGGTTGGAAAAAAGAGAGAGGTGTCAGGCGGCCTGCGCGCGGCTGACCAGGAAATCGACGATGTGGTTGCGCAGCTCGTAGTAGCCGGGCAGCCGGTGCAGGCCGGCCCGCGTGCGCTCGCGCGGCAGCGCCACCTGCACCGATTCGGCAATGCCGCCCGGCCGCCATTGGCCGCCCGGGAGTTCGACGCCGTTGCGCATCAGCAGGATGCGGTCGGCCAGCAGGATGGCCTCGTCCACGTCGTGGGTGATCATGAACACCGTCTGCTGCGTGCGCTGGACGATGGCCAGCAGCTCGTCCTGGATCGTGCCGCGCGTCAGCGCATCCAGGGCGCCGAAGGGCTCGTCCAGCAGCAGCATCTTGGGCTCGATGGCGAAGGCGCGGGCGATGCCCACGCGCTGCTTCATGCCGCCCGACAGCTGCGAGGGCTTCTTGTCCAGCGCGGCCGACAGGCCGACCAGAGCCACGTACTTCTCGACATGGGCCGCCACCTGCGCCCGGCTCCACTGCGGCCAGCGCGACTCGACGGCGAAGGCGATGTTGCGACGCACGGTCAGCCAGGGCATGAGCGCATGGTTCTGGAACACCACGCCGCGCTCCAGGCTGGGGCCGCGCAACTCTCGGCCGCCCATGAACACATGGCCCTGGTCGGCCTCGTCGAGTCCAGCCAGCACGTTGAGGATGGTGGTCTTGCCGCAGCCGGAGTGGCCGATGATGCAGACGAACTCGCCCCGGGCCACGCCGAAGCCCACGTCGGCAAACACCGGGCGGCCGGGCTGGAACACGCGGCCCAGGCCCTGCACCTGCAGGAAGTCGCCCGGCGCTGCTGCGATCGCGCCGGTCGCCGGCACCGGGCCGGCCTGTGCGGAGGGCATGGACATGTCGGCGGCCTCACTCCACATAGGTCACCTTCTTCTGCAACGCCGCGAAGCCCAGGTCCAGCAGCATGCCGACCACGCCGATCAGCAGGATGGCGAAGATCACGTGGGTCAGCGACAGGTTGTTCCACTCGTTCCAGAGGAAGTAGCCGATGCCGGTGCCGCCGACCAGCATCTCGGCGGCCACGATCACCAGCCAGGCGATGCCCATGCTGATGCGCATGCCGGTGAAGATGGTGGGCGCCGCCGCCGGAAGGATCACCCGCAGCGCCCGGCGCATCGGCCGCACCTCCAGGGTGCTGGCCACGTTGAGCCATTCGCGCTTGACCGAGGCCACGCCGAAGGCGGTGTTGATCAGCATCGGCCACACCGAGCAGATGAAGATGACGAACACGCCCGAGACCGACGAATCCTTGATGGTGTAGAGCGCCAGCGGCATCCAGGCCAGGGGCGAGATCGGCTTGAGCACCTGGATGAAGGGGTCGAAGGCCTTGCGCATCAGCGGCGACATGCCGATCAGAAAGCCCGCCGGCACCGCCACCACGCAGGCCAGGGCAAAGCCCAGCCCCACGCGCAGCAGCGACCAGCCCAGCTGGATCGCGATGCCCTTGTCGTTGGGCCCGTTGTCGTAGAAGGGATCGGACAGCTCCTCCACGATGGTGCGTCCCAGTTGGGCGGGCGTCGGAAAGCCGCTGCTCTTCTGGATCCCGGCGGCCGGGTCCTTGCCCATCAGCCTGAGGTAATCGATCTGCTCCTGCGTCAGGCCGGCGGTGCTGCCGGCCGTGGCCACCGGCGCGGTGGCCAGGTGCCAGCCGGCCAGCAAGAGCACGAGCAGCAGCAGCGACACGATGGCCGCACGCACGGTGAGCGAGGACGAGGTCCTGTTCATGGCCATGGAGATGCCCGCCTCAGGCCGTCTTCGCGATGGCAAAGCTCTTGAGGTACGCCTCGGGGCGGGCAGGGTCGAACTCCTTGCCCATCACCTTGAAGCGCGGATAGGCGCCCTCCGGCGCCTTCCAGCCGGCCGCGGCCATCTGCTTCTTCGCATCGGTCAGCAGGAAGACCTTCTCGGCGATCTGGCGGTAGTCGATGTCGCCCTTCACATAGCCCCAGCGCTTCATCTGCGTGAGCATCCACACGGCCATGCTCTGCCAGGGCACGGGGTCGAAGTTGGCGCGGTCGGGCACGTTCTTCACCGCGCCCAGGCCATCGGCGTACTTGCCGGTGAGCACCTGCGCGATCACCGTCTCGGGCTGGTTGAGGTACTGCGTGGGCGCGATCACCTTGGCGATCAGCTCGCGGTCCTTGGGCTGGCTGGCCATGAAGGAGGCATTGATCACCGCGCGGTACAGCGCCGCGAAGGTGGCCGGGTTCTGCTGGATGAAGGCCTCGCTCACGCCGAAGGCGCAGCACGGGTGGCCGTCCCAGATTTCCTTGGACAGGATGTGGATGAAGCCCACCTCGTCGTACACCGCCCGCTGGTTGAACGGGTCCGGCCCCAGGAAGCCGTCGATGTTGCCTGCGCGCAGGTTGGCCACCATCTCGGGCGGCGGCGTGACGCGGATCTGCACGTCGGTGTCGGGGTTCACGCCATGCTCCGCCAGGTAGTAGCGCAGCAGGAAGTTGTGCATGCTGTACTCGAAGGGCACGGCGAACTTCATGCCCTTCCACTGCTTCGGGTCGCGCTTGTCCTTGTGCTTGACGTGCAGCGTGATGGCCTGGCCGTTGGTGTTCTGGATGGTGGCCACCTTCATCGGCACCTGCGTCGAGCCCAGGCCCATGCTGATGGCCAGCGGCATGGGCGACAGGAAGTGGCTGGCGTCGTGCTCGCGGCTGAGCATCTTGTCGCGGATGAGGGCCCAGCCCGCGGTCTTGTTGAGCTGGACGTTGAGGCCTTCCTTTTTGTAGAAGCCCAGCGGGTCGGCCATGATCAGCGGCGTGGCGCAGGTGATGGCGATGAAGCCGATCTTGAGGTCTTTCTTCTCGGGCGCGCGCTGCTCCTGGGCCATGGCCTGCAGCGAGGCCACCGGCAGCAGCGAGGCGATGGCGGCACGGGCGGTGCCGGCACCCACCGCCTGCAGAAAGCGCCTGCGCAGCGGCTCGTGCGGAAAGAGCGCCTTCACCAGGCTCGCCTCCACGAAGTCGCGCGAGGCTTCCTCCACCGACGCGGCGGCGGTCGTGTGGTCGCCGGGCGCGTGGTCCTGGCCGCAGGCGCAGCGCAGCATCAGCGGACGGTCGGCGTCGTAGGGGTCGGAGCGGCGGTCGTTGACAGACAGACGGGACATGCTTCACCTCGTTGATGGAATGTCCTCGCCTTGCAACGCGTGGGCCGGAATGGGCCAACACCGATGCGCCCTCGACAAATCGCGCCCGCACCGTCGAGCCCCTGTAGGGCTGCCACTACACGGGCGGCCGGAATCAGGGCCGGGTGCCGCCCTGGGCCAGCCTTTCGGCGTAGAGCGCGAGCTCGACGTCGTTCTTGGTGCCGGTCTTTTCGAGGACGCGCGCCCGGTAGGTGCTGACGGTGTTGGGCGCCAAGCCCAGGCGCGCACCAATCTCGCTCACGCTGTGCCCCGTCGTGAGCAGGCGGAAGACCTGGTGCTCGCGGTGCGACAGCGCTTCGGTGGCGGCGCCGCCGCGGCCCACGGCGGCCGCCAGCGCCTCGGCAGTGGCAGCCGTCACGTGGATGCCACCGGCCGCCGCCTTGCGCACCGCCGCCACCATCTCGTCCGCATCGGCGCTCTTGTTGAGGTAGCCGGCCGCGCCCAGGCGGATGCAGCGCACGGCGTACTGCCGCTCCGGGTAGGTGGAGATCATCACGACCGGCAGCGTGGGCCAGTCGGCGCGCAGGGCCTGCAGCACGTCCAGCCCGTCGCGGCCGGGCAGCGCGATGTCCAGCAGCACCAGGTCGATGCCGGCCCGGCCGCCCAGGGCGGCCACCTGCGCCAGCACCTCGGGCCCGGTCACGGCCTCGGCGGCGACCACGATCTCGGGCGCGCCGTTGGCCGGATCGCCCAGCACCTGGCGCAGGCCTTCGCGCACGATGCGGTGGTCGTCGCCGATCAGCACGCGTACGGCGGCGGGGCGGGAAGCGGTCGTCGGGGTATTTGGCGTCATGGCGCCGGCATGCGAAGGTGCAGCGTGGTGCCCTGCCCCACCGTGCTGTGCACGTCCACCGTGCCGCCGAAATGCAGGGCGCGCTCCCGCATGCCGCGGATGCCGTAGGAGCCCGGCGCGTGGAAGGCCTGCACGGGCGCGCCCGCGCCGTCGTCGCTCACCATCAGGTGCAGGTTGCCGTCCGCCATGCGGATGTCGATGTCCACGCGGTTCGCCCGCGCATGGCGGCCGACGTTGCTCAGCATCTCCTGGAAGATGCGGAACACCGCCATTGCCGCCGGCTCGGGCAGCTCGGGCGCGCCATCCACGGCCATGCGCCAGCCCAGCGCCAGTTCGGCCGACTGGACGAACTCGTTGGCCTGCCACTCCAGCGCCGCCCACAGGCCCTGGTGGTCGAGGATGCTGGGCCGCAGGTCGGTGATGATGCGCCCCACGTTGTCCACGGCCCGCTCGATGAGCTGGCTCATGTTGTCGCACTTGGCGCGCAGCTGCAGGCGCATCGCTTCGGCCTCGGCCGGTTCGCGCGCCTTCTGCTCGCCCAGGCGGCGGTTGACCCAGTCGACGTCCATCTTCATGGCCACCAGCAGGCTGCCGAGTTCGTCGTGCACCTCGCGCGCGATGCGCGTCCGCTCTTCCTCGCGCACCGAGTCCATCCAGGCCGACAGCGCGCGCACCTGGCTGAGCGCAGCGCTCAGCTCGGCCGTGCGCTCCGCCACGCGTCGCTCCATCTCGTCGCGCGATTCACGCATGGCCTGCGCGGCACGCTTTCGCTCGGTGATGTCGACGAAGGTGATGACGGCGCCGCGCACCGTGTCGCCGTCCACGATGGGATAGCTGGAGTATTCGACCGCGAAGCAGCTGCCGTCGCGGCGCCAGAACACCTCGCTGTCGATGCGGCACGGCAGGCCGCGGCGGAAGGCGTTGAAGATCGGGCAATCGGTGTCGGCATAGACCGAGCCGTCGGGATGCGAATGGTGCGTGAGCTCGTGCATGTTGCGGCCCAGCACCTCGGCGGCGTCATGGCCCAGCAGCTCGGCCCCGGCCCGGTTGATGAACATGCAGTGCCCGTCCAGGTCGATGCCGAAGATGCCTTCGCCGGTGGACTCCAGCAGCAGGCCCAGGCGCCGGTGCCAGGGCACGCCATCGCCCAGGTCCATCGGGGAAAGCGCGCCCGCGAAGGCGCCAGGGTCGTGCACAGCCATGCACCATCCGCATGCAACCGCCGTGCCTGCAAGGTGCACGGCGTGCCGCTCAGAGGCCGAGCTCTTCCAGCCCCGGATGGTCATCGGGCCGGCGCCCCAGCGGCCAGTGGAAGCGGCGGTCGCTTTCGGCGATCGGCAGGTCGTTGATGCTGGCGAATCGCCGCTGCATCAGGCCCTGTTCGTTGAACTCCCAGTTCTCGTTGCCGTAGCTGCGGAACCAGTGGCCCGAGTCGTCGCGCCATTCGTAGGCGAAGCGCACGGCGATGCGGTTGCCGCCGAAGGCCCAGAGGCCCTTGATCAGCCGGTAGTCCAGCTCTCGCGCCCACTTGCGCTGCAGGAAGGCGCGCGCGGCCTCGCGGCCGACCGGGAACTCGGTGCGGTTGCGCCAGACGGTGTCCTCGGTGTAGACCTGGGCCACCCGGTCGGGATCGCGGGAGTTCCAGGCGTCCTCGGCGCCGCGCACCTTCTGGGTGGCGGATTCGAGCGTAAAGGGCGGCAGGGGTGGGCGGGTGTCGGTCATCAGAGTCAGGCTCCTGGGGTGGCAAGGGTGGAAAGCGGCCGATGTAGACAGACCTGTCTATATCGGCGGCCGCACGATACTGCATGTAGACAGACCTGTCTACAATGGCGGCATGCCCTCCCCTGCCCCCCAGGATTCCGAGCTGCCTGCGCGCGACCGCATCCTCTCGACCGCCCACGACCTGTTCTACCGCGACGGCATCCGCGCCACCGGGGTGGACCGGCTGATTGCCGAGTCGGGCGTGGCCAAGCTCACCTTCTACCGGCACTTTCCGAGCAAGGATGCGCTGGTGCGCGCCTTCCTGGACCTCCGGCATGCGCGCTGGATGGCCTGGTTCATCGACGCGCTGGGCCGACATGGCGCCGGCGAGGCCGCGCACGGCAGCGCACACCTCCTGCTGCTCGCCGACGTCCTGGACGAATGGTGCGCGCAGCCGGACTTCCGCGGCTGCGCCTTCATCAACACCGTGGTCGAGCTGGCGCCAGCCCTGCCCGAGGCCGTGGCAGTGGCGCAGGTGCACAAGGCCGAGATGACGCAGGTGATCGCGCAACTGCTGCCGGAAGGGCCGCTGCAGGGCCTGCTGGCCGATGCCGCGGCCCTGGCCTTCGACGGCGCCATCGTGCGGGCACAGATGGCCACCGACGAGGGCGGACGGCAGGCGGCCGTCGCGACGCTGCGCGCCGTGCTGTCCGCACTGGTCGCGCGGCGCTGAGCGCCCTCAGAGCCCCAGCGCCTGCCGCAGTTCGGCTGAACCCAGGCGCGGCGGCGGCGCGGGCCAGCCGCCATCCATCAACGCGACCATGCGCGCGTTGCGCGGCGCATCCAGGCCGTGGCCGCGGGCCAATCGGACCACGGCGCCGCACAGCGCATCGACCTCGGTGCGACGGCCCAGCGCCACGTCGTCGGCCATGCTGGAGCGCGCCTTGGCATCGACCTTGAGCATGGGCGCCGCCACGCGGCGGAAGAGCCAGTCCGGCAGGCGCAGCAGCCCGGGCAACCGGCCGGGCTGCACAGCGGTCATCTGTGCGGGTTCGATGCCCGCGGCACGCAGCACCGCCAACGCTTCGTCGATCAGCGCGGCGAAGCAGCGGCGGTAGCCGCGGTCCAGCAGTTCGTCACGCAGCGGCATGCCCGACAGCGCGTTGACGGGGTTGTTGAGGTTGAGCAGCAGCTTGCCCCACTGCACGCCGGCCATGTCGGCATGCAGGTCCAGCGGCAGGCCGGCGGCCTCGAACACCGGCAGCCAGGGCCGCAGCGCCGCATCGTCCTGTGCTGCCAGCCTGCCGGGCGTGCCGCGGTGGTAGGCACCAGGCGCGAGCTCAGCGATGTTGTAGGGCACCATGCCCGGCAGGGCGCGCAGCGCAGGCGCGGCCGCCTGCACCACGCGGTCGTTGCCGATGCCGTTCTGAAGCGAGAGCACGGGCGTGCCGGCCGGCAGGCTCGCGGCCAGTTCGGCCGCCGCCTGTGCCGTGGCGCCGCCCTTGACCGTGAGCAGCACCAGGGCCGGCCGCGAACCGGCCGGAACGGCCTGCGCCAGGCCCAACTGGGGCGCGCCAACGGTGCGGCGCGCGCCATCGCGGTCGGTCAGCGTGAGCCCCTTGGCCGCCAGCGCCTCCACCACGCGCGACCGCCCCACGAAGGTCACCGGCACGCCTGCGGCAGCCAGGCAGCCACCGACGTAACAGCCAACGGCGCCCGCCCCCATGACCAGCACCTCGCCCGGTACGGACGGCTCGGAAGCGACCGGCACGTTCATCTGTATGGAACGAGCAATGCGGCGGCTGATCAGACCCGCTCGGCCACCCAGCCCTGCACCGAGCCCAGGGCCTTCGGCACGGCCGCGGCATCGGTGCCGCCGGCCATGGCCATGTCCGGCTTGCCGCCGCCCTTGCCGCCCACCTGCTGGGCGACGAAGTTGACCAGCTCGCCGGCCTTGGCCTTGGCCGTGAGGTCGGCCGTGACGCCCGCGGCGATCTGCACCTTGGCACCGTCGACTGCGGCCAGCACCACGATGGCGCTCTTGAGCTTGTTCTTGAGCTGGTCCATGGTGTCGCGCAGCGTCTTGGCATCGGCGCCGTCGAGCTTGGCCGCCAGCACCTTCACGCCCTTGACGTCGATGGCCGAGCCGGCCAGTTCGTCGCCCTGGCTGGAGGCCAGCTTGCCCTTGAGCGCCCCGATCTCCTTCTCCAGCGCACGCACCTGATCGAGCACCTGTGCCAGGCGCGGCTGCACCTCGGTGGCGGGTGTCTTGAGCGTGGCGGCCACGCTCTGCACGGTGCCTTCCAGGCCCTGCAGGTAGGCCAGCGCGTTCAGGCCGGTGACGGCCTCGACGCGGCGCACGCCGGCGGCCACGCCCGATTCGCTGACGATCTTGAACAGGCCGATGTCGCCGGTGCGCTGCACGTGCGTGCCGCCGCACAGCTCGCGGCTGCTGCCGATGTCCAGCACGCGGACGGTCTCGCCGTACTTCTCGCCGAACAGCATCATGGCGCCGGTCTTCTGGGCTTCTTCCAGCGGCAGCACGCGGGCCTGGGTGGCGGCATTGGCCAGCACCTCGGCGTTGACGCGCTGCTCGATCTCGGCGATCTGCACCGCGGTCACGGGCGCGTTGTGGGCGAAGTCGAAGCGGGTCTTGTCGGCGTCGACCAGCGAGCCCTTCTGCTGCACATGCGTGCCCAGCACCTCGCGCAGGGCCTTGTGCATCAGGTGGGTGACGCTGTGGTTGCGGGCCGTCGAAGCACGGCGCTCGCCGTCGACGGCGGCCGTGACGGCATCGCCCACCTTGAGCGTGCCTTGCGTCTGCATGCCGTGGTGGCCGAAGACGTCGGCCTTGATCTTCTGCGTGTCCTGCACGCCGAAGACCACGCCCTCGGCCGTGATCAGGCCCTGGTCGCCGACCTGGCCGCCGCTTTCGGCATAGAAGGGCGTGGTGTCGAGCACCACGATGCCGGCCTGGCCCTGGGCCAGCTGCTGCACGGCAGCGCCTTCGTGGTAGAGCGCGACCACCTTGGCGGCCTCCTGCAGGTGCTCGTAGCCGGTGAAGACGTTGCCAGCGCCGCCGTACTCGACCGCGCGCTCCATCTTGAACTTGCCGGCGGCGCGGCCGGCGGCCTTCTGGCGCTCCATGGCGGCATCGAAGCCGGCCTCGTCGACCGTGACGTCGCGCTCGCGGCAGACGTCCTGCGTCAGGTCGAGCGGGAAGCCGTAGGTGTCGTGCAGCTTGAAGGCGACCTCGCCCGGCAGGGTCTTCTGGCCGCCGGCCAGGGCTGTGTCCAGGATGTCCATGCCGTTGGCCAGCGTCTCGTAGAAGCGCTCTTCTTCGGCCTTGAGCGTGTCGGTGATGTGCTGGGCCTGAGCCTGCAGGCGCGGATAGGCGGCGCCCATCAGCGCAACCAGGTCGGCCACCAGCTTGTGGAAGAAGGGCTTCTTCTGGCCCAGCTTGTAGCCGTGCCGGATCGCGCGGCGGATGATGCGGCGCTGCACGTAGCCGCGGCCTTCGTTGCTGGGCACCACGCCGTCGCTCACCAGGAAGGAGGTGGCGCGGATGTGGTCGGCGATGACCTTGAGCGAAGGATTGGCCAGGTCGGTGCAGCCGGTCTCGCGCGCGGCGGCCTTGATCAGCGCGTCGAAGATATCGATCTCGTAATTGCTGTGCACGTGCTGCAGGATGGCCGCCAGGCGCTCCAGGCCCATGCCGGTGTCCACGCAGGGCGCGGGCAGCTTGACCACGCTGCCGTCTTCCTTCATGTCGAACTGCATGAACACGTGGTTCCAGATCTCGATGAAACGGTCGCCGTCTTCCTCGGGGCTGCCCGGGGGGCCGCCGGGGATGTGCGCGCCGTGGTCGTAGAAGATCTCCGAGCAGGGACCGCAGGGGCCGGTGTCGGCCATCATCCAGAAGTTGTCGGACTTGTACTTGCCGCCCTTGTTGTCGCCGATGCGGATCACGCGCTCGGGCGGCAGGCCGATCTCCTTGGTCCAGATGTCGTAGGCCTCGTCGTCGTCGATGTAGACGGTGGCCAGCAGCTTCTCGGCGGGCAGCTTGAAGACCTGCGTCAGCAGCTCCCAGCCCCACTTGAGCGACTCGCGCTTGAAGTAGTCGCCGAAGCTCCAGTTGCCCAGCATCTCGAAGAAGGTGTGGTGGCGGGCGGTGTAGCCCACGTTCTCGAGGTCGTTGTGCTTGCCGCCGGCACGCAGGCAGGCCTGCACCGACGCGGCGCGCACGTAGGGCCGCTTGTCCTCGCCCAGGAACACGTCCTTGAACTGCACCATGCCCGAGTTGGTGAACATCAGCGTCGGGTCGTTGCCCGGCACCAGCGGGCTGGACGCGACCACGGTGTGGCCCTTGGATTCGAAGAAGTCGAGGAAGGTCTTGCGGATGTCCGCAACCGTGAAGGTGGGCTGGCTCATGTGGTGTGGTCGCTCTGTACCGCGGTGCGCCGCGGCTTGGGGGCGCCTGATGCAGGCCCCGATGGCCGGCCCAAGTGCCTGATTTCGCAGAACATTCGATTATAGGTTTGGGGGGGTGGCCGACCCGCCCCGCAAGGGATAGCGCGCCAGCACCTCGTGGTGTACCGGATGCGGTGGCAGCCAGGAGCGCACGAGCAGGAATTCGTCCACCGCCCAGTCGATGACATCGCCCTGGGGCGCGGCGGCCTCCCAGGCGCGGCGCGCCAGCGTGACGTGGGGTGTCCAGGGCGGCGGCGGGGGTGCCCAGGGGCGCAGCACCTGCGCGATGCGGGCATGCAGATCCACCAAGGCGGGATTCGCCTCGGCCAGCAGCACGGCGACGCCGTTGTGCGTCCAGACGCGGGCCCCACCGAGATGCAGGTGCAGGTGCGAGCCGTCCACGCCGGCCAGCGCCTGCCGGATGCCCGGGATCGCCGTATCCGGCTGCGGACCGAGCACCGCCATCGTCAGGTGCAGCCGGTGCGCCTTCGGCCGCTTGGCTGGCTTGGGCCAGTACCACCGCGCCCGGTGGCCGTCCAGCGCCTTCTGGACCGCCGGGCCGGGCATGAGGAAGACGTAGAGGACGGGCGGACGGAGGTCGGTCATTGGACGAATGTGGGCCTTGCCCGCGGAACGGATCTCCCGGCGAAAGCCGGTCGGAGGCTCAGGGCGCCGGCGGTCATCATGCGGTCAGCTGAATGGCATGCGAATTGGGGCATCATCCAGCACGGCTCGGACGGTTCGTGACGATTTCCTACTGAATGGAAACAGTAAAAGCCCTAGTGTGTCGGCTTGCCGGCACGGCATCCGCCGAAGCCCGCAAGGAGAACCCATGCTGGATGTGCACACCAAACCGCACTGGACCCTGGACGACCTCGACTTCTCGCGCATTGACATCGACAAGGCGCGCGGCGACGACACCCTCTTCTACCTGGCCTGCTCCGCCTCCTTCATCGAGAGCGGCTCCGACCTCTACACCCGCAACCTGATCGACTATTTCGAGGGCGACGACGAGGTGGCCGGCTGGCTGCGCAGCCAGTGGGAGCCCGAAGAGCTGCAGCACGGCAGTGCGCTGCGCGCCTATGTCGAGCACGTGTGGCCGGACTTCGACTGGCAGCCTGCCTACGACGCCTTCCTGGCCGAATACGCCACCTACTGCAAAGTGGAGCTGCTGGCCCCCACGCGCGGCCTGGAGATGTCGGCCCGCTGCGTGGTCGAGACCGGCACCGCCACCTACTACAAGGCGCTGGCGCGCTTCACGCGCGAGCCGGTCTTCCACGACTTGGCCACGCGCATCGCGGCCGACGAGGTCAACCACTACAAGCACTTCTACCGCTACTACCGGCGCTACCGGGCGCAGGAACGGCTGGGCCGCATGCGCGTGTTCGGCACCGTGGCCCGCCGCACGCTGGAGCTCAAGAGCGAGGATGCCGACTGCGCCATCCGCCACATCGCGCCCGCCCGCGCGCCGGCCCAGGGCCATGATCCGCAGTACCTGCGCAAGGTCAGCCAGGACCTGAACCGCGTGATCCGCACGAATCTCGAAGTCGGCCCCACCCTCAAGATGCTGATGCGTCCGCTGGAGCTGCCACCCCGCGTGCAGGCGGCCATGCAGGTGCCGGTGGCCCAGTTCATGCAGAAGGTCTTCCTGCGCTGACCCTGCGCCCGAGCCGCGGGGCGGCGCCCCATAATCGCCGCCCCATGAAAGTCGCCGACATCGGTCCCTTCTTCGCCACGCTCCAGGCCGCCAACCCGGCGCCCGCCACCGAGCTGGAATACACCACCCCCTTCGAGCTGCTGGCCGCCGTGCTGCTGTCGGCCCAGGCCACCGACGTCGGCGTCAACAAGGCCACGCGCAAGCTCTATCCCGTGGCCAACACGCCGGAGGCCATCCTGGACCTGGGCCTCGAAGGCCTGGAGGGCTATATCAAGACCATCGGCCTGTACCGCAGCAAGGCCCGCCACCTGATGGAGACCTGCCGCATGCTGGTGGAGCAGCACGGCGGCGAGGTGCCGCGCAGCCGCGAGGCACTGGAGGCCCTGCCCGGCGTGGGCCGCAAGACGGCCAACGTGGTGCTCAACGTGGCCTTCGGCGAGCCCACCATCGCGGTCGACACGCACATCTTCCGCGTCAGCAACCGCACCGGTCTGGCACCGGGCAAGACGCCGCTGGCGGTGGAACTCAAGCTGGGCAAGCGCGTGCCGGTCGAATATCGGCTGCATGCCCATCACTGGCTGATCCTGCATGGCCGCTACGTGTGCGTGGCGCGCAAGCCGCGCTGCTGGGAATGCGCCGTGGCGGCCTACTGCGACTTCAAGCCGAAGACGCCGGCACCCGCCACGAAGTAGCCCGGGCGCCTTTCTCAACCAGCTGATCCACACAGCCACGCCCACCCGCCCTTTCACCCGACGACCGCCGCCATGACCCGCCACATCGTCCTCATCCACGGTGCCTGGCAAGGCGCCTGGGCCTTCGACGCCTGGCTGCCGCTGCTGCGCGAACGCGGCTGGCAGCCGCATGCAGTGGACCTGCCGGGCAACGGCTGGCCGCCGCTTGGCGATGCGCCCGCCAGCCTCGACGCCTACACCGCCCATGTGGCGGGCGTGATCGACGCCCTGGGCGAGCCGGCCGTGGTGCTGGGCCACAGTGGTGGCGGCATCACCGCCTCGCAGGTGGCCGAGGTGCTGCCCCAGCGCGTGGCCGCCCTGGTCTACCTGGCCGGGATGATGTTGCCTTCCGGCATGGGCTTCGGGGAACTGGTGCGGCAGGTGCAGGCCGAACAGCCCGGCCGCGACTTCTCGGGCATCGGGCCCTGGCTGCAATGGAACGCCGACCGCAGCGCCAGCCGCGTGCCCGCCGAAGGCGCGCTGCGCTGCTTCGTCCACGACTGCGAGCCCGCTGCCGCCGCACAGGCCGCGGCGCTGCTGCGTCCGCAGCCCGAGAGCGGGCGCGCCATGGTCAACCGGCTGAGCGCCGGACGATTCGGCCGCGTGCCCCGGTTCTACGTGGAATGCCTGGACGACCAGTCCGTCTATCACCCGCTGCAGGCGCGCATGCAGCAGCTCAGCCCCGGTGCCCGCCGCCTCACCCTGCCCTGCGGCCATGTGCCGCAGCTGGCCGCCCCGCAGGCCCTGACCGACCTGCTGATCCCCGAACTCGAAGCCCTGCTGCCATGACCGACACCACGCCGACGACCTATCCGCCTCAGGGCCTCGCGCCCACGCACGAGCAGATCCTGCGCCACCTGCGCCGCTCCAACGAGGTGGCGCGCCGTGCCATGGCGCTGGGCCACCATCCCTTCGGCGCGATCCTCGTCGGCCCGGACCAGGAGACGGTGCTGCTGGAGCAATGCAACATCGACACGGTGAACCATGCCGAATCGACGCTGGCGCGCGTGGCGGCCACCAACTTCACGCCGGAGTTCCTGTGGAGCTGCACGCTCTACACCGCCGTGGAACCCTGCTGCATGTGCGCCGGTACCGCCTACTGGGCCAACATCGGCCGCGTGGTCTTCGGCATGACCGAGCACCAGCTGCTCGAGGCCACGGGCGACCATGCCGAGAACCCGACGATGAGCGTGCCTTCGCGCTATGTCTTCGACCATTGCCAGAAGCCGGTCGAGCTGATCGGGCCGGTGCCGGAGATCGCGGACGAGACGGTGGCGATGCAAAAGGCGTTCTGGGCGAAGCGCTGACTGAAAGGCTCAAGGCGCTGCCAACGGCGAGCAGCGGCCGAACTCCACCGGCGTGGACGGCCAGTCCGCGGCAATGGCGATGCGCCTCCGGCCCTGGCTCAGCAGTTCGACAGCGCGGATCACGCCGGCATGGGTGATCCAGAGTTCTGGCCGGCGCGCCTGATGCCATTCGTCCCAGGCGCCGCCGATGCGGTCCAGGAAGCGGTGCACGCTCTCGCCATGCAGCCCGGGTGGCGTCTCGCCGAAGTCCCCGGTCCACGTCTCCATGGCGTCACGGCCGATGTCCGACCACAGACGGCCCTCCCAGGCGCCGAAGTCCATCTCGGCCAGGCGTGGGTCGGTGCTCGGCATCAGGTCCGGACGCAGCGCATGGAGCGCAAGCGCCAGGTCCTGGCAGCGACGGGCGGGCGAGCAGCGCAATGCCACACCCTGCGGCAGCAGCCGCGCTGCCTGCGCCGCGGCCTCCTGCGTGGCCACCGGGTCGGCCTCGACCTCGGTGATGCCGTAGCACAGCCCCGGCGCCACCAGCACGCGCGCATGCCGCATCAGCCACAGCGCGGGCAGCGCGCCCTCCGCACGGTTCACCACGGCCGCCATGCCAGCGCCAGGTAGATCGCCAGCTCGCACAGCTGCTGCGTGGCGCCCAGTCCGTCGCCCGTGAAGCCGCCGAGCCGGCGCCGCAGCAGGCGGAACATCCACGCCGCCGCGGCTGCGCCCAACAGCAGCGCTGCAAGCCCGTTCAGCAGGCCCTGGGCGGCCAGCAGCAACAGGGCGGCAGGCACGGACCAGGCCAGGCCCACCGCCAGCGCCCCGGCCGGCAAGGCATCGGCCAGCGGCTTGGACTTGGAGGTCGCGCTGTCTCCCACATGCGCAAGGCCCCGGATGAGGATGAGGGGCGCCAGCCGCGACAGCACGTGTGCGGCGAGCAACGACGCCACCGCCGCCGCCGCGCCCTGCTCCGCCAGCGTGGCGAGCAGCGCCGTCTTGAGGCCCAGTGCCAGCACCAGCGCCAGCGCGCCGAAGCTGCCGATGCGCGAGTCCTTCATGATCTCCAGCGCGCGCTCGCGCTGCGCCGAACCACCGAGCCCATCGGCCGTGTCGGCCAGGCCGTCCTCGTGGAAGCCGCCGGTCGCCCAGACCGTCACGGCCGTGGCCAGCACGGCGGCAGCCAGGGCGCCCATGGGTCCGCGCAGGCCGGCCAGACCCAGCGCAAACACCATGGCCGCGATCAATCCGACCACCCAGCCGATGCCTGGAAAGTGCGCGGCGCTGGCCCGCAGCATCTGCGGGCTGTAGCCCACCCAGGCCGCCAGCCGGCCCGTGACCGGGATGCGGGTGAAGAACTGCAGCGCGAGCAGGAAGTGCCGCACGCCGTTCATGCGGGCCTCATTCCGACTGGCGCGACACGCCGGCCGACTCGAAGCTGGCCATCTCGCCCAGGATGCGGCAGGCCGATTCGAGCAGCGGCCAGGCCAGCGCGGCGCCGGAGCCCTCGCCCAGGCGCAGGCCCAGGTCCAGCAAGGGCTGCAGCCCCAGTGCCTGCAGCAGGCACGCATGTCCCGGCTCGGCCGAGCCATGGGCGGCGACACAGCGCTGCACCACCTGCGGCCGCAGACCCTGCGCCACCAGCACGGCGGCGCTGGCGATGAAGCCATCGACCACGATCACCCGCCGCTCCTCGGCCGCCTGAAGCACGGCGCCCACCAGCGTCGCGATCTCGAAGCCGCCGAAGGCGCACAGCGCCGCCAGCGGCCCCTGCGCATCCGCATGCCGCGCCAGCACTTGGCGCAGCACGGTGCGCTTGCGGGCCAGTCCGGCGGCATCGAGGCCGGTGCCGGGGCCGGTGCAGGCATCGATGTCCGCGCCCGTCAGGCGAGACAGCAGCAGTGCCGCGGCCGAACTGTTGCCGATGCCCATCTCGCCCAGCAGCAGCGCATTGCCGGGCAGCCCGCGCACCACCTCGCGGCCGTTGGCGATGGCCTGCGCGCATTGCTGCGGCGTCATGGCAGGGCCCTGCGATGCATCGGCCGTGCCGGCACCGACGCGGCGCGAGAGCAGGCCCGGCGCAGGCTCGAAGGGCTGGCGCACGCCGCAGTCCACGACGGTGAGCGCCAGCCCGTGCTGGCGTGCCAGCACGCTCACGGCCGCACCGCCGGCCAGGAAGTTGTGGACCATCTGCCAGGTCACGTCGGCCGGATAGGCCGACACGCCCTGCTGCGCCAGGCCATGGTCCGCAGCGCAGACCAGCACCTGGGGCTGTGTCAGTGTGGGCGTGGCGCTGCCGAGGATCAGGCCCAGGCGCAATGCCAGGACCTCCAGCCGGCCCAGGGCGCCCAGGGGCTTGGTCTTGTTGTCGATGGCAGCCTGCAGGCGCTCGGCCAGTGCGGCGTCGTGCAGGTCGGCAACGGGGGGCAGGTCGAGGTCCTGCAGCAAGGAGTCTGGTGAGAAGGTCATTTCAGTTTCAAGGGCGACGGCCGGGGGCACCAGCCGCCGCAGGCGCCTCTGTCAGTGTCCGTCAGGGGCGCTGAGCGCCGCCAAGTCCCGCCGCCGGGTCACGGGTCGATCAGCCCGGCCAGCACGCCGGGCGCGAAGTGTCGGTCGATGTAGTCGGCCAGGCCGTCGAAGGTGGCATCGAGCGTGGGCACCTGCGCGCCGAACAGCGCGCGCACCGCGCCCGCATCCTCGAACAGGCCGTGCAGGTAGAGGCCCAGCACGTTGCCCGCGGTGTTCTGCCAGCCCAGGCCATCGGGCAGCACCGGCTGACCCTGGGACGCCAGTTGCGGATGCACGCCGGTCTGGCCGTGGTGGATCTCGTAGCCCGCCAGCGGCACCTGGGCAAGCGCGGACCAGGGGCCGGTCACGGCCTCGAAACAGGTGCGGCGAAGGCGCACGGTCTTCTCCCGTGCGAACACGGTCACCAGCGGCAGCAGCCCCAGGCCGGGCGCGTTTCCGTCGATGCCATGCGGATCGACCAGCGCCTCGCCCAGCATCTGCAGGCCGCCGCAGATGCCCAGCACCCGCCCGCCCGCCGCGGCGTGCGCGGCGATGGCGCGGTCCAGGCCCTGGGCCCGCAGCCAGGCCAGGTCGCTGGCGGTGGCCTTGGAGCCCGGCAGCACGATCCAGTCGACGCCCGCCAGCGCCTCGGGCGTGCGCGCCCAGACGAGCCGCAGGCCCGGCACCTTCTTGAGCGGCTGGAATTCGTCGAGGTTGCTGATGCGCGGATAGGCGACCACGGCGACCGTGAGACCGCCGGGTGCACGGTCGCCGCTCGGCCGGTCGTCGAACACGCCGTCTTCCTCCGGCAGCCCGTGCTGCCACCACATGGGCAGCGTGGCGACGGTGGGCACGCCGGTGAGGCCCTGCAACTGCTCGGGGCCGGGTGCCAGCAGCGACGCGTCGCCGCGGAAGCGATTGAGCACGAAGCCGGTCAGACGGGTACGGTCGGCCTCCGGCATCAGCGCCCAGGTGCCGTAGAGATGCGCGAAGGCGCCGCCGCGGTCGATGTCGGTCACCAGCAGGCAGCGCGCATCGGCATGGCGGGCCATGCGCAGGTTGACGATGTCGCTGGCCATCAGGTTGATCTCGGCCGGCGAGCCGGCGCCTTCGAGCACCACCACGTCATGGTCGGCCGCCAGGCTGTCGAAGGCCTCGGCGATGCGCGGCCACACGGCGGCGCTGCGTTCGCGCCAGGGCGTGCGGGTCAGCACCTCGTGCACCTCGCCCATCAGGATCACCTGGCTGGCGGTGTCGCGCTCGGGCTTGAGCAGCAGCGGGTTCATGCGCACGTCCGGCACGGCACGCGCGGCCAGGGCCTGGAAATACTGGGCACTGCCGATCTCGCCGCCGTGGTCCGCGTCATGGCGGGCCGGCACCACGCGGGCGTTGTTGCTCATGTTCTGCGCCTTGAAGGGCGCCACCCGCAAGCCCTGCCGCGCATACCAGCGGCACAGCGCAGTGGCCAGCCAGCTCTTGCCGGCACCGCTGGTGGTGCCGAGGACCATGACGCAGCGCGCGCCCATCAGCGGCCTGGGCGCCATGCGCTGGGACGGATCGGCAAATGGAGGCAGCAGGCGCAGGGCATCGAAAAATCATAGCCGCCGCGGCATGGGCGATCCGGCCGGCGGGGCAGTCGGCCTGTTCTGCTGCAGTGCCCTTCGATCTGTTCCGGCTCCTGCGCGGTCCGGCGTGGCATGCTCCGGTGCATGACCGAGCTGACCCTCCCCACCTACGACGATGTGGCCGCTGCGGCCGCGCGCATCGACGGCCATGCCCACCGCACGCCCGTGATGCGCTCGCGCACCGCGGACGCCGAACTCGGCGCCCAGGTCTTCTTCAAGTGCGAGAACCTGCAGCGCATGGGCGCGTTCAAGTTCCGGGGTGCCTTCAACGCGCTGTCGAAGCTGGACGCCGCGCAGCGCCGCGCCGGCGTCGCGGCCTTCTCTTCGGGCAACCACGCGCAGGCCGTGGCGCTGGCCGCGCGCGAGCTGGGCATGCCGGCCGCCATCCTGATGCCCGAGGATGCGCCGGCCGCCAAGATCGCCGCCACCCGCGGCTACGGCGGCGAGGTCATCACCTACGACCGCTACACGCAGGACCGCGAGCAGCTGGCCCGCGGCCTGGCCGAGCAACGCGGCATGACGCTGATTCCGCCCTACGACCACCCGGACGTGCTCGCCGGCCAGGGCACGGCCGTCAAGGAGCTGATCGAGGACACGGGCCCGCTCGATGCGCTCTTCGTCTGCCTGGGCGGCGGCGGGCTGCTGTCGGGCTCGGCGCTGGCGGCGCGGGCGCTGTCATCCCAATGCAAGGTGTACGGCGTGGAGCCCGAGGCCGGCAACGATGGCCAGCAGTCGCTGCGCACCGGCCGCATCGTGCACATCGACACGCCCCGCACCATCGCCGACGGCGCGCAGACGCAGCACCTGGGCGCCTACACCTTCGCCATCATCCGCCGCGACGTCGACGACATCCTCACCGCCACCGACGCGCAGCTGGTCGAGGCCATGCGCTTCTTCTTCACGCGCATGAAGCTGGTGGTCGAACCCACCGGCTGCCTGGGCTTCGCGGCAGCACGGGCCATGAAGGACTCGCTGCGCGGCCAGCGCGTGGGCGTGATCCTGAGCGGCGGCAATGTGGACATGGCGCGCTTCAGCGCATTGATGGCGGAACCGGCCGGCACCCGCTGAGCCGCGCGGCAGGCAACAGGACTTCTGTTTTTCACGGCCCTTTGCGTGACCCACGCCGCATGAAACCGGCACGGCTACAAGAATCCAATGGCCGCGGAGCAGGCCACGCAAGTGCACCCGCGGAACTGGCTTTGCTAGGCCGCGGGGTGCGCCCCCCTCCAAGCCGAAGGCGCCAGAGAGGGGGGAGCCGCGAAGCGGCATGGGGGGTGTCTACTTCGGCGGGTCCAGCTTGTCATGGCGGATCGCATCGTCTTCCATCAGCTCGAACCACATCGCGTTGAGCACGGCGAAGGCCGCCGCGAGCGGCAGGCCGAGGAGCCAGGAGAAATACCACATGGTGTTGTTCCTTCGTGTTTGTAGATAAGCAGTGCAGGCACGCTCAGTAGGCGTGGCCGCGCTCCTCGCGGATCGCATCGGGATCGACCTTGCCGCGCATGACCGAGAACACCCAGCTGGTATAGGCCAGGATGATCGGCATGAAGACCAGCGTGCAGACGAGCATGATGAAGAGGGTGAGGTGGCTGGACGAGGCGTCCCACACGGTCAGGCTGGCCCGCGGGTCCAGCGACGAGGGCAGCAGGAAGGGAAACATCGACACGCCCACGCTGACGATCACGCCCGCAATGGCGAGGCCGCTGGCCAGCAGCGCCGACAATTCGCGCCGAGCCATGAAGCACAGGGCCGCAAGCAGCGCGCCCGCCACGCCCAGGGCCGGCACCAGCCACAGCGCCGGATGCGCCGCGTAGTTGGCGAACCAAGCGCCCTGCCCCACCGCCACCGTCTTGAGCAGCGGTGCCGAAGGGCCAACCGGGTTGATGGGGCTCGTGATCTCGTAGCCGCCCACGAAGCGCGCCAGCAGCAGGCCGGCCACCCCATACAACACAGCCGTCAGCGGCGCGGCCACGATGCCGATGCGGCGTGCCCGCTCGGCCACGGCGCCGCCCGTCTTCAGCTGCAGCCAGGCCGCGCCGTGCATGGCCAGCATGGCCACCGACAGCACACCGGCCAGCAGCGCATAGGGGTTGAGCAGGCCGAGGAAGCTGCCCTCGTAGAAGATGCGCATGTCGTCGCTGAAGCGGAAGGGCACACCCTGCAGCACATTGCCCAGCGCCACGCCGAAGATCAGCGCTGGCACGAAGCCACCGACGAAGAGCGCCCAGTCCCAGCGCGAGCGCCAGGCCGGGTCTTCCTTCTTGCTGCGGAACTTGAAGCCCACGGGCCGAAGGATCAGCGCCACCAGCGTGGCGAACATCGCCAGGTAGAAGCCCGAGAAGGAGACGGCATAGATGTGCGGCCAGGCGGCGAAGATGGCGCCACCGCCCAGGATCAGCCAGACCTGGTTGCCCTCCCACACCGGGCCGATGCTGTTGATGACGACGCGGCGCTCGGTGTCGTCGCGGCCGACGAAGGGCAGCAGCATGGCACTGCCCAGGTCGAAGCCGTCGGTGAGCGCGAAGCCCACCAGCAGCACGCCCAGCAGAGCCCACCAGATGAGGCGCAGGACGTCGTAGGAAATCAGTTCGTGAAGGATCATGATGCAGCTCCTGCGGTGATCAGCGCACCAGCGCCAGTTCGGGGGCGGCCTCGGCGCGCAGTGCGGCGGGCGGCGGCACGGGATGCTCCTGCGGCCCCTTGCGGATGGCCTGGAGCATCAGCTTCATCTCGATGACCAGCAGCACGCTGTAGATGGCCACGAAGCCCAGCAGCGTGGCCAGCACGGTGCCGGCGCCCAGGTTGGAGACGGCCACGCCCGTGGGCAGCACCCCTTCGATGATCCAGGGCTGGCGGCCGAACTCGGCCACGAACCAGCCGCATTCCGCGGCGATCCAGGGCAGCGGGATGGCCCACACCGCCACCTTCAGCAACCAGGGATGCGCCTCCAGCCGGCGACGCGCCGACAGCCAGAAGAAGGCCGCCGTGAGCACGATGAAGAACAGGCCCAGCGCGACCATGACGCGGAAGGTCCAGTACAGCGGCGCGACCTGCGGCACGGTGTCCCAGGCGGCCTTGGCGATCTGCTCGGGCGTGGCCTGGCGCGGATCGTCCACATAGCGCTTGAGCAGCAGCGCATAGCCCAGCTGCCGGCCGTTCGCCTCGAAGGCCGCCTTGGCTTCGGGCGGCACGGTGCCGCTGGCGCCGGCGGCGCGGATCTTCTGCAACGCGTCGTAGGCCACCACGCCCTCGCGGATGTTGACCTCGGCGCGCTTGACCAGGTCGTCGATGCCGGGAATTTCGGTGTCGAGCGAGCGCGTGCCGATCAGGCCCATGACCCAGGGAATGTGCACGGCGAAGTGCGTCTCGCGCGCCGCCTGGTCGGGGAAGCCGAAGGCGGTGAAGGCGGCGGGCGCGGGCTCGGTCTTCCACATCGCCTCGATGGCGGCGAGCTTCATCTTCTGGTGCTCGGTGGAGAGGTAGCCGCTCTCGTCGCCCAGCACCACCACCGACAGGGAGGCGGCCAGGCCGAAGGAGGCCGCAACGGTCATCGAGCGCTTGGCCAGGTGCACATGCCGACCCTTGAGCAGGTACCAGGCCGAGATGCCCAGCACGAAGAGCGCCGCCACCACGTAGGCGGCCGAGACCGTGTGCACGAACTTGGCCTGCGCCACCGGGTTGGTCAGCACGGCGAAGAAGTCGGTCACCTCCATGCGCATGGTCTGCGGGTTGAACTGCGCGCCCACCGGGTTTTGCATCCAGCCGTTGGCGATCAGGATCCACAGCGCCGACAGGTTGGAGCCCAGCGCCACGCACCAGGTCACGATCAGGTGCTTGAGCTTGGACAGCCGCTCCCAGCCGAAGAAGAACAGGCCGACGAAGGTGGCTTCGAGGAAGAAGGCCATCAGCCCCTCGATGGCCAGCGGCGCGCCGAACACGTCGCCCACGTAGTGGCTGTAGTAGCTCCAGTTCATGCCGAACTGGAACTCCATGACGATGCCGGTGGCCACGCCCATGGCGAAGTTGATGCCGAAGAGCAGGCCCCAGAACTTGGTCATGTCGCGCCAGAGGGTGCGGCCGGTCATGACGTAGACGGTCTCCATGATCGCGATCAGGATCGCGAGCCCGATGGTCAGGGGAACGAAGAGAAAGTGGTAGAGGGCCGTGACTGCGAACTGCAATCGTGAGAGGCCGACGATGTCGAGGTCCATGGTGAGACTCCTTCTGAAATGCTTGGCGTCGGAATGCGGGGAATGGCGATGGCCTCAGTCGTCGCGCAATGCGGCGAGGGCGGCGTCGAAGGCGGGTGTGCCGCGCCGCAGGTCGGCGCGCAACGCGCCGGCCTCGATGCAGAGCAGGCGGTCGGCGAGCCGCGCCTCGCGACGCAGATGGGTGGCGATGAGCAGCGTGCGGCCCTGCGCGCGCGCGTCCAGGCGGCGCAGAACCTCGCGGGCGGTGACGGCGTCGAGCGCCTCGGTCGGCTCGTCGAGCAGCCACAGCGGCGCGTCCTGCAGCAGCAGGCGGGCCAGCGACAGGCGGCGCATCTGGCCGCCCGACAGGCCCAGCCCGCCTTCGCCCAGGGAAGTGTCCAGGCCTTCGCGCAGGCGGGCGACATCCGCCTGCAGGCCGGCGTCGGCGAGCGCCGCGCTCAACTGCGCGTCGGTGGCGTGGGGTGCGGCAAGCGTGAGGTTGTCGCGCAGGCTGTCGCGGAAGAGCTCGGGCCGCTGGGTCATCCAGGTGGCGCGCGGTGCCTGGACCTGGCCGGCGACCGGCGCGCGTTCACCCGCCACCAGCGCGAGCAGCGTGGACTTACCGGCGCCACTGGGCCCGATGACTGCCACGCGCTCGCCGGACTGGATGTGCAGCGACGACAGTTGCAGGACGGGGCGTGCCCCGCCGTCTCGGCGCACCACGATCCCTTCGAGATGGATGCCGCCGTCGGCCGCGGCGCCAGGGCGGACCTGCGGCGCATCGCCCGACGGTGCGGACTCGGCCGCCGCCACGGCCGGCGCCAGCCGCCGGGCCGCCAGCCAGGTGCGGCCCGACTCCAGCGCGCCGCGGCGCAGCGCCGCCATCGGCTCGCCTGCGGCCAGCGCCATGAGCATCAGCAGCGCCGCGGCCGGCGCGCCGATGCGGCCCTGCTCCACCAGCCAGGCGGTCGCCAGCAGCACGCCCACCAGCGTGGCCGTGTGCATCAGTCCGTGCGCGAAGCTGGCCCGCGCTTCCAGCCCGGCCATGCGCAGGTCGGTGGCGGCCAGGCGCCTGTCGGCCTCGGCCAGCGCTTCGCACTGGGCCGTCAGCCTACCGGCCATGGCCAGTTCGGTCTGCCCCGCCACGAGGTCGACGGCACGGGCGCGCAGGCGCTCCAGCGCCAGAGCCCGGCGCACCGCCACGGGGCGGGCCCGGCGCGCGACCACCCATGCACTGCCCCAACCTGCCACCAGCAGCCAGGCGGCCAGGGCCAGGCCCAGCCGCAAGTCGTGCAAGCCGGCCACGACACCGGCCATCGCCGCCGCTGCCAGGCTGACGGCAAGCGGCACGGCCATGCGCAGGTAGAGGGCGTCGAGCGCATCGATGTCGGCCGTCAGACGCTGCAGCAGCCGCGCGGGACGCAGCAGCAGGCGTTGGGCCGCCTCGGGTTGCGCCCAGCCGCGCAGCAGACGCTCGCGCAGGCCGGCCAGCACGCCGAGCGTGGCGTCGTGCGTGACGAGCCGCTCGGCATAGCGCGCGCCGGTGCGGCCCAGGGCCAGCAGCCGGATGCCCGCCGAGGGCATGAAGACGTCGAACACCAGCGCCGTCGTCAGTTGCAAGCCGGCCAGCGCCGTCGCCGTGATGAACCAGCCCGACAGGCCCAGCAGGCCGATGCCGGCGAGGCTGGTGAGCACGGCCAGCCCGGCGCCCAGCCACAGCGCCCCGCGCCGCTGGCCGATGAAATGGCGGCGCAAAACCTGGAGATCGTGGGTGGCAGAACGGGTCATGGCGTGGGCTCCTGATGGATCGCGGCTTCAGGCCGCTTCGCGCAGCGGCGCCGCGTCGAGGCGGAGCACACGGTCCATGCGCGCAGCGAGGCGCGGGTCGTGGGTAGCCAGCACCAGCGTCCGGCCGCGACTCAGGGTGAGCAGCGCGTCGATGACGCGGTCGGCCGTCTCGGCATCGAGGTGGGCGGTGGGCTCGTCCGCCAGCAGCAGGCCGGCTTCGTCGTTCACGGCCAGCCGGGCCAGGGCGAGGCGGACGGCCTCGCCACCCGACAGGCCCACACCGGCCTCGCCAAGGCTCTGGCTGGGACGGCCGGCGGCCACGTCGGCGAGGCCTGCGAAATCGATGGCGCGGGCGACGGCCTGCGCGTCCGCGACCGGCCGACCCAGGTCCACGTTGGCGTCGAGGGAGCCGGCGAACACATGGGCACGCTGCCCCATCCAGCCCATCCGGCGGCGCAGGCCCGGCGCATGGGCTTCGTCCATGGGAACGCCGCCGATGAAAACCTGCCCCGCCTGCGGCGCGACAAGCCCGGCCAGCAGCGACAGCAGGGTCGTCTTGCCCCCACCACTGGGCGCGAGGATGGCCAGGCGTTCACCGGGGCGGACGTCGAGGTCGAACGCGTCGAGCACCGGCCGCTCGCCCGCCGGGGCAAAGCGCAGCCCCCGCACGCGCACGCCCAGCGCACCGGCAGGCGCCGGCTCTGCCGGCAGGGCAGCGTCAGACTGCCCGGGAAGCCTCGGCCCCGCGCCATCGAGTGACGCCAGCGCCTTGCGCGCGGCCTCCCCGGCCGCACGGTCATGCCACACGGCCGACAGCTCGCGCAGCGGTTCGAAGAAGGCGGGCGCCAGCAGCAGGATGAACAGGCCCTGCCCCAGGCTGAGCGTGCGGCCCCAGCTGCCGAACTGCAGATGCCCCAGCAGATGGAAGCCCACATAGACAGCCACCATGGCCACGCCCAGCGCGGCGAACAGCTCCAGCACCGCCGACGACAGGAAGGCGATGCGCAGCACGGCCATCGTGCGGCGGTGCAGATCCTGTGCCGAGGCCCTCAGCCGCAGCGCCGTGTGATCGACCGCGCCCAGCGCGCGCAGGGTGGAGAGGCCCCGCAGCCGGTCGAGCAGGAAGGCGTTCATGTCGCCCTGTCGCGCCAGTTGCGCTTCCGACGCGGCCTGTGCACGGCGGCCGACCAGCGCCATGAACAGTGGGATCAGCGGCGCGGCCACCACCAGGATGGCCGCGGCCACCCAGGACAGGGCACCCACCGCCAGCGCGATGGCGAGGGGCACCACCATGAGCCTCAGCCGCACGGGCTGGAAACGCGCCAACCAGGGCACGATGGCCTCGGCCTGCTCCGCCAGCGCGCTGGCCGCCAGGCCGGAGGCCGGCCGGTCGCGGTCGACCGGCGATCCGCCAGCGAGCGCCGCCGTTGCCGCGCGCCTCAGGGCACCGAGCGCCTGCCGCGCATCTTCAAAGGCGCGGCGCACACCCCATGCATCGAACGCCGCGCGCAGCAGCCCGACCGCCGCCACGCCACCCGCCAGCGCAAGCACGCCATGCAGGCCGCCGCCGTCGGCAAGCCTCTGGACCGCCCAGGCCAGCAGTGCCGCCTGCGGCAGCCACAGCAGGGCGGCCATCGCCTGCGCCGCGGCCGCCATCGACATCCGGCTCGGCAGCCGGTCGGGATCAACGGACGTGGATTCAGTCATGGCGAAGCGGTAAATGTTGAAATTTCAGTAATTACCGAAATTTCAATCATGATAAGTCGCCATGGGTCCGTTGACCCACCTCAAGCGGCAAAAGGTTTACTGCGACTGTAGGAATTGACTGGCGTCCAGGCGCACGACGCCAGCAGCCCCGGGGCTTGTGGTCGTGGCCTGGGCAATGGCGGCCGGCCGGCCCCGCCCTTCGGGCCGCGACGGCTCAGCCCACCTCGGCTTCGCGGGGAAAGCGTTCCATCATCTGCCGCCCCAATGGCGTGATGGCAGACACCGTGGCCGCCGGCTGGTGATGGCCGGACAAGGTCCGCACGGGACGGGGGATCACCGCCTGCACATGGCCGGCGAGCGCCAGCATGCGGATGGCGTCGATGTCGCCGCCCTCGGTGAAGGAAACAGGAAGCTGCGCGCTGGCCAAGCGGTGGAGAAGGGACAGAGGCATGGGCGAAATGTTGGGCCCGGCCGGGACCGGCGTCGCGCAACAAATTCACACAAAGTCAATTTTGCTTTATCAGAGCAGCGCCCGCAGTTCGCGCGCAGCCTCCGCGAGCAAGGGCAGCATGCTTCGTTCCAGCGCCTCGGGCGGCTGCAGCCCGCCCGACAGGACGAGGTTCAAGGCGGCCACGGTCCGGCCTTGCATGTCCCGCAGCGGCACCGCCAGGGCCTGCACGCCCAGTTCGTGTTCCTCGCTTGCCAGCGCATGGTCGTCCTTGCGGATCTGCGCCAGCCGCCGGCGCAGCTCTGCAGGCCGGGTCAAGGTGTGCGGCGTGAGCCGCGCGAGGCTGCGCCCCTTGAGCCAGGCCGAAAGCGCCGCCGGCGCCATGGCCGCCAGCAGCAGTTGCCCCGTCGACGTGGCATGCGCCGGCAGCCGGGCGCCCAGGTGCAGGCCGTAGGCCAGCACGCGCGAAGGCGCGCCATAGCTGCCGCTGCGGGCGACGATCACCACCTCCTCGCCATCGAGCACGACGGCGGAGAAGGACTCCCCCGTCTGTGCCGACAGCCGGTTGAGCGTGGGCTGCAGCGCCCGCGGCAGGCGCGACGAGGCCAGGTAGCTGCCGGAAAAACGCAGGACCCGCGGCGCCATCCAGAAATAGCTGCCGTCGGTCTCCAGGTAGCCCAGGTGCGCCAGCGTGAGCAGGTGCCGCCGCGCCGCCGCCCGGGTGAGCCCGGCACGCTGGGCGGCCAGCGTGGCGTTCAGGCGCTGACGCTCGGTGTCGAAGCTTTCGAGCACCGCCAGGCCCTTGGCTAGGCCCTCGATGAAGTCCGCCTTGGCGATGGTCATGGATCGGCTCCTTGGATCAGCGATGTTGCGCGATCATCGCGCAACCCAACGAATCATCGCGCGGCACAGCCTGACGGGCCGCCGGATCGGGACGGCTTTTTTCTACGCTTCGGCCCATCCCTTTGTTGCCCCTGGATCAGGAGACCCTTCCCATGCGTACCCAAGTCGCCATCATCGGCGCCGGCCCGGCCGGCCTGCTGCTGGGCCAACTGCTGCACGTTGCCGGCATCGACAACGTGATCGTCGAACGCCAGACCGGCGACTACGTGCTCGGCCGCATCCGCGCCGGCGTGCTGGAGCAGGTCACGATGGACCTGCTCAAGAAGGCCGGCGTCGATGCCCGTGCGCACGCAGAAGGCCTGCCGCACCACGGCATCGAGCTGCTCTTCCAGGGCCAGCGCCACCGCATCGACATGCACGCGCACACGCAGGGCCGGCAGGTGATGGTCTATGGCCAGACCGAGGTCACCCGCGATTTGATGGACGCCCGCGCCGCCGCCGGCCTGACCACCCTCTACGGTGCGGCCAATGTCAGCCTGCACGACTTCGACGGCGAGCGACCCCGCGTGCGCTACGAGAAGGACGGCGCCACGCACGAGCTCGAATGCGACTTCATTGCCGGCTGCGACGGCTACCACGGCGTGAGCCGTGCCAGCGTGCCGGCCAGCGCGGTCAAGCTCTACGAGAAGATCTATCCCTTCGGCTGGCTGGGCATGCTGGCGGACGTGCCGCCGGTGTCCGACGAGCTCATCTACTGCAACACCCCGCGCGGCTTCGCGCTGTGCAGCATGCGCAGCCGCACCCGCAGCCGCTACTACGTGCAGGTGCCGGTCGAAGAGAAGGTCGAGAACTGGAGCGACGACGCCTTCTGGAACGAGCTGCGCCTGCGCCTGGACCCGGAAGGCCGCGAGCGCCTGGTGACCGGCCCCGCGCTGGAAAAAAGCATCGCCCCGCTGCGCAGCTTCGTCGCCGAGCCGATGCGCTTCGGACGGCTGTTCCTGGCCGGCGATGCGGCGCACATCGTGCCGCCCACCGGCGCCAAGGGCCTGAACCTCGCGGCCTCGGACGTGGGTTACCTGTACCAGGCGCTGGAGCGCTACTACGGCGAGCGCAGCACCAGCGCGCTCGACCGCTATTCCGACCTCTGCCTGCGCCGCATCTGGAAGGCCGAGCGCTTCTCGTGGTGGTTCACCTCGCTGATGCACCGCTTCCCGGACACCGGCGACTTCGGCCAGAAGATCCAGGAGGCCGAGCTGGACTACCTGGTGCACTCGCCGGCGGCCTCGACCTCGCTGTCCGAGAACTACGTCGGCCTGCCGCTGGAATCGTTCTGAGCGGCACCCCGTGGACGCGGCCGGCGACTCGGCAGCGTCTCGCGGAGATGGATCGTGTCGAAGGCCGCGGCTTCCTGCCCGCGCAGGTGCAGCTCCAGCGCCAGCGTCCAGTGCCCGTCGGCGCCTTCGGACTGCCGGACGGCCAGCCAGCCTTCCCCGTCCCAGGCGCCCACGCCCTCGACCTGCAGCGTGAGGCCGCCAACGAGCGGAACCGACTCTTCGAGCAACACGGTGTCGGCCAACGAGTTGGCGAAGCGCATGGGTGCATGCAGGGGCGGTGCCACGATGGCGAGGCCCTGCAGGTCGAGCCCGATGTGCAGCCGCGCCACGGCCGAGCAGTGGTAGTCGCTGGACAGCAGCACCACGTTCTGGATGCGGTGCCGCACCAGGAGGTCGAAGAAGCGTTGCCGGTCGGCGGGCGACATCTGCCAGTTGTCGGCCTGCCGCGGCGCGGGGCGGCCGGCAAACTCCCGCAGGCCCGGCGCAATCACCGAGCCGCACATCACCCACTTCGGTGCATCGCCGTGCATCTGCTGCTCACGGCACAGCCAGTTCTCCAGCAGCCTCCAGCCGGTCTCCGACAGCAGCCGACGCGTGCCGAGTTGCCGCGAGGTGCGCGCATCCAGCATGAAGGCGGAGATGTCGCCGCAGCGGAAGGCGCCGTGGTGGCGCGCGTCGTCGGCGTCGCCTTCCGCGGCCGGAAAGGGATCCGGCCCGTGGGCGCGCTGGAAGGCGCGGTAGGCCGCGCGTGCGGTGAGCGCCCGCCATAGGCCGCCCTCGCCCAACCACAGCTGCTCGCGCGTCCAGTTGTCGACGATCTCGTGGTCGTCCAGCACCATGAAGAGCGGCAGCCGCTGGGCCAGCGCGCGGAAGCCGGGCGAACCCATGGCGTCGCGGTAGCGCGGCAGGATGCGCTCCAACTCTGAGGCCGTGTCGAAGAGGCCGGCACGCGCATCGGCATAGACCTGGTCGCCGAGCATGGCCATGAAGCGGGCGTCGCCCGTGCGGGCATGGGCGTGCGCCAGCGCTGCCAGGCTGGCGTCGGCACGCGCCGATTCGAAGCCCGTGATGCCCGGATGCCGGCACCCCGCGGCAAGGAAACAGGTGCCCCCCTCCGCGGGCCGGCGCAGGGCATCGGCCACGTGCAACCTTGCCTGCTCAGGCGTGGCCAGTTCACGGTCCACCCGCGACAGCGTGGCCGGGTCGGCGCGGCGCGCGGCGGCGGCGCGGCGCTCCAGCTCCGCCCGCAGCACGGCCACCAGGCCATCGGCATACGCATGCGGCAGCGGCGCGCCCTGCTCGACCACCGGGCCGATCAGGCCGTCCTCAGGCAGCACGACCTCGTCCGTGGTCGGGGGGACTGCGAAGGGCGCGGGCACCCGGTCCTCGGGCAAGGGCATGCGCCGGGCGGCGCGGACGAGCAGGCTCTGGTCGATGGTCAGGCGGAAGGGCGTGG
Source organism: Pseudacidovorax sp. DMC4 (assembly GCF_056314265.1). Taxonomy (NCBI): domain Bacteria; kingdom Pseudomonadati; phylum Pseudomonadota; class Betaproteobacteria; order Burkholderiales; family Comamonadaceae; genus Pseudacidovorax; species Pseudacidovorax sp. DMC4. The sequence goes on from NZ_JBQUYR010000001.1 coordinate 598,315, forward strand.
CAGCGTCCGCGGCGGCGGCCGACACCATGCCCGGCGTCTGCCCGGTCAGCACCGCCAGGTCATGGGTGGCCTGGGCATCCTCATCCAGCATTTCTCTGGGCTCCCGGACACCGTTGGATGCCGACGGGGGCGTCTGGCCCGGCACGCCCGCAGGCACCAGCGGCGCGGCACCCGTCGGCCCGGCGCTGGCGTCGAAGGTGTAGAGCCCGAAGACGTCGATGTGCACGCCCTCCACGTCCGCAGGCAGCACCACATCGGCGACGAGCACGCTGACCGGAAAGGCCGTGCCCGGCGGCACGGTGTCGGACACCTGAGCCGGCGGCCGTGTCTGCAGGACCACGGTCCTCAGAGGCCAGGCCTGCGAGAGCCGCCATGACTCCCCCCGGAGCCGGCCGCACGCCAGCGTCATGCAGCCCACCAGGAGGCCGCCATGGCGGCGCCGGAATTCGGCCCACACCCGCACCACCGTCGCGCCGCCCTGCCCCGGCCGCACCCAGCCCATCAGCGGACCGGTCGCCGGCAGTTGCGCCCCGGCATGGCGCTGCACCTGCGGCGGGACCAGCGGGCGCGTCCACGCATCGGCCAGGAACTGCTCGATGCGCGGAAAGACCTGCTGCGCTGCGGCGCGGCCGATGGTGCAGTCGAAATGCGCGAAGCCCGGCAGCGGGTGGGCCGTGACCCGCGGCATGGGCTGAGCCGGATCGGAGGCGATCGAGCGCCCTTCCTCGCCGAAGACCCGGCGCAGCTGATCGGCGCTGCGCGCGAGGGAAGCGACGTCGAACAGCTGGTTGTCGCTGCCGTGCATGAGCATCATCGGCATGTCGAAATAGCGCCGGACCTTGTCGTCCGAGAGATAGTCGCGGCCATCGTCGTCCACCAGCCGCTCGTGCTGCACGCACTTGGCGCCATGCAGGAAGACGCCGAGGTTGGTGCGGCCGAAGTAGATGTCCAGCCGCTCGTGGAAAGTCTCGCCCAGGCGCCCGTGATCGAACAGCGGACTGAGCAGCCCGGACATGCGCTTGCAGGTGGTGGTGTCAGGCTGCTCGACGCGCAGATCGGCTTCGTGCGGGCAGGCCTGAGTCTTGTGCGGACAGTGCTGGGCATGCGGGCACGCCGGATCGTCGTGCGGGCAGGCCTCGCCGCGGGGAACGCAGGGCAGGTCTGCGTGCGGCATCGTGGCGAAGAGCCGGTCCAACAGCCCGTGCAGCAGGTCGGGCGTGCCGACGCCGGCGGCGAACTCCAGGAACTCGCGGCCGAGCACGTTGTGCATGAAGGCGCCCAGCTGCAGGCGCTGCTGCGCCGAGTTGGAGCCGATCACATAGGGTTGGAACTGCGAAAAAACGGCCCCGCCCAGGCGATGCACCTGGCCGTCGCCCTCGGGATGGCGCACGGCCAGGTGTCCGCCGGCCAGCGACATCGCCAGCGAAGCAGCGCCCACGCAATGGCTGAAGGCGTGGATGCGCAGCAGCTCGGGCGCCAGGTCGAGCTCCTGGCCCAGCTCTGCGCACACGCGGGCCACGGCCGACGGAATGTCGAAGGCCGCGATGTCGTCCATGGTCGAGAAGCGGGCGGAGGCATCCAGCAGCGGACTCACGCGGTACTCCAGCAGCCACAGGTCCCAGCCCTCGTCGTACAGCCGCGCCGCCAGCGCATCGGCGCCCATCAATGGCTCGACGAAGGGCAGCGTCGACTGGGCAAAGCCGTTGATCATCAGCAGCGCACGCACGCGGCAGGCCCCCTGCCCGTCGGGGGCGTGCACTTCGGGCCGGGGCTGCCGGTAGCGCACCAGCGCCAGGTCCATGGGCGAGGCCGCCGGATCCGCCAGCCGCGCGCGCACGCGCAGCCGGATCGGCGCACAGGGCGGCACCTGGCCGTGCCGACGGGTCTGCAGTGGAGGAAAGCCGCCATGGGTCCAGTCCTCGGGGAAATGCAGCCAGACCTGCTCGGCTTCGCCACCTGCCGGGGGCGCAGGCGGCACGGTGCGCCGGGCGTAGTCCGGCGCGCGGAAGTCCAGCAGCCGCGTGCGCAGCAGCCCGCGCGCGAGCATCAGCGGATAGCCCAGCGCAGCCATCGTCGCCGTCACGCTGTCGCGGCCGCTGTGCAGCTGGGGCAGCAGGTTGCGGGCGATGTCGGGCATGTCCATGCGCAGCCGGCCCTGCAGCAGGACTTCGCCGGACGCGTCGCTCAGCGACAGGGGCAGTTCGCCCAGTTGGCTCCAGACGCTGGGGCGCGGCACGGCGGGCCAGCCACCGGCCCATGCAGCGCGGCACCACTGCCCCAGGTCCTTCCAAGACGCTGCGCCATCGATGACCTTGGTGCCGCGCAGATGAAGCGGCGGCTCGTCCCTGGCCTTGTCCTGGTCCTTGTCCTGGTCCTTGTCCTCGACCTCCATGCGCAGGACCATGCGGTAATCGAAGACCCGCACTTCCGCGGCCTGCCACAGCATCCGGGCCACCCGCCACAGGTTGGCGGGTTTCAGCGAGAAGCTTCCGCCGCCCTCCTTGCCGGAATCCGGCAGCCAGCGGCTGAGGGTGTAGGTGAGGACCAGCCGCAGCCAGCGACTCGCATGCCGCCGCCAGGACTCCGGCTGGCGGGCATACAGGTCGGCATGGCCCTCTTCCACCCACAGCGTGCGCCGTGCGCGGCCTTCGAGCTGCACCAGCAGGCGCGAGGCCTCGTAGGCCGCGGAGGACGCCGTCCCCGAGGGCTGGACGAGCGCCCGATGGCGCGGGTCAGCCAGGAAGCGCGCCCAGTCGCTCACCTCCATCTGCACGAAGAGCGAGGCGGCATCGCCGACGGGCACCGCGTCCCGAGGCCAGGGCCCGCACCATTGCTGCGAGGGCGACGGCTGCACCGGGCCGCGAAGCACCTCGCGCAGCGACGCACCCGGGGCGACGGCGCCGGCGGTGCTCGTCGGCCTGGGCGCGGGCAGGACCGGCGCAGGCAACGGCCGAGGCACGGCGCCGGCCGGCGGGGGCATCCATGCCGCCGACCCGGCATGCAGGCGCTGCACCAGGTCGGCGCAGCTGCGCTCGGCCAGGGCGGTGATGGTGAGCATGGGATTGACACCGAGCGACGTCGGAACCACCGAGCCGTCCATCACATACAGGCCTTCGTGCACATCGCTGCCCTGCGGTCCGCGGAAGACCTGCCCCAGGTGGTTGCACACCCCTTGCACCGCATCGTCGCCCATGGGGCAACCGCCGAGCGGATGGACGGTGACCAGCAGCTGGCCCATGCCGGCCCCGCCCAGCAGGCCGTCCAGGGTGGGCGGCAGGATGCCGCTGCCCGGATTGCGCAGGTAGCGCCCATCCTGGCCCGTGGCGGGCGCCACGCGGGCCCGGTGCAGCGGCGGCGCGGACGCCGCCTCGGGACGCGGCCACTGCCAGCGGATGCGGTCGCTGCGCGTGTCCAGGTCGATACGGGCCGGGCTGTCGTCGTGACCCATGCCCAGCAGCGTGAGCGAGTGGGTCAGGACCTTCGGCTGCGGCGCCAGGTCGTCCACCTCCGTCGATGCCGGACCGGCGGGGTCGTCCAGCCGGGCGAGCGTGGTGAGCGTCTGGATGAGTTCCTGGAACACGGGCGCCAGCAGCCCCGGCACGCCGCCATCCTGAACCAGGGTCGAGCGTCGCTCGTCCGCGGCATCCCGGAAGCGGATCATGGCCGAGATGGTGGGCCCCGCCGGTTCGGGGTTTGGGCCGGCGGCGGTGTCGCCCAGCGCGTTGGCCGGCGCATCCAGCTCGGCAATGCAGGCGACGTCGTCGCCGTTGCCGGACACGCGCTCGCCAAGCCGGTCGCTGGTGGCGAGCGGCGCGCGTGGCGCACCCTCTGGCGTGGAACGGGAGCGCAGTAGGATCTCCGTGCTGCCGAAGGTGCCGGCGGCCAGCACCACCTGCCGTGCGCGCAGTTCATGGACCCAGCCGGCGCGGGCCGCGGCGCCTGCATGCTGGCGCTGGCCCTCGTACAGGCTGCGCTCGGCCGTGCGGACCACGCGCAGCACCCAGGGGAAGTCGCCATCCTCCTCGCGATGGACGCTGAGCACCGTCACGCCCGCGAAGAGCCGCGCCCCCGCCCGCCGGGCAGCGGGCAGGTAGGTCTTGGTGAGCGTCAGCTTGGCGTCGTCGTTGCATCCGCTGACGCAGTTGCCGCAGCCGGTGCAGGCCGACCGCGGGCCCAGCGCGCCCTCGTGCGCCGTGACCTGCCAGGGATGCAGGCAGACGGCGATGGGCACCTCCTCGAACTCGGGCCGGACCGCGGCGGAATCGCCCCGGGCCGGCCGGGAGGGCAGCCGGTCGTGCAGTCCGCGCAGCGCCTGGTACTTGCGCGTGCCCTGCGGGTCGAAGCAACGCTGGCCGTCCTCCGGCCTGGACAACTCCAGCATGGCACGGGCGCGGTCGAACCACGGCTGCAGGTTGGTGCGCCGGATGGCGGCAGGCCAGTGCTCGGACTGGAACACCACCGCTTCGGGCTGCAGGCCGACACCGGCGTTGATCAGGCTGCCGCCGCCCAGTCCGTTGCCCACGAGGGCCGCGGCGCCCTGCCCCACCCGGAAGTCGAAGAGCGCATCCTCATAGCCGGCCCCCTGGACGCCGGTCGCGCCCTGCCACTGGGCGCGCACGTACTTGCCGGCATCGCTCAGGTCGCTCGGGAATTCGCCAGCCACGTATTCCTGCCCGCGTTCGAGCACGACGACATTGAACGCGGCTTCGGCCAGCCGCAATGCCGCCACCGAGCCGCCGTAGCCGGAGCCCACGACGACGGCGTCGAAACGTCGCTGCTCATCGGGCGCTTCGAGCAGCGCCTCCAGGTTGTCGGAGAGCCACTGCATCGATCACCCTTTCGTTCATCATTCGTCCATGGCGCGGAACAGGCCCAGTACGGCGCGCAGCTCTTCGGGATCCACCGGCTTTTCCAGCACCGGCAGGCCCTCGTCGGCCAGTCGCTGACGAATGACCGCATCGGATTCGCCCGTGACGATGACGCAGCCCATCTCGGGCTGATCGCGGCGCAACGCCTCCAGGGCCATCAGGCCGTTTTCCGAAGGGCCGAGGTGGTAGTCGGCCAAGGCCACATGCGGCGGTCCCAGGCGCTGTACCGCAGCGGCCACCTCGCTGCCGCTGCGGCAGGTGGCGACCACACAGCCCCATTGCTCCAGCAGGGCGCGGGTGGCGTCGAGCACCGTTGCCTCGTCGTCCAGTACCAGCACGCGCAGGCCCTGCAGGTCGGGCAGCACCACCTCGGGCTCGACGGCCTGCTCGTCGCTGGGTTGCGCCAACGGCAGCATCAGGGTGACCCGCGTACCGGAGCGCCGGACCGGGTCGACGAATTCCATGTGCAAGCGGGCGTTGAGCAGCCTGGCCAGGCGCTGCACGATCGACAGCCCCAGCCCCATGCCGGACGAGACCACGTGGCGGCTGCGATAGAACTCGTCGAACACCCGGTCCTGCTCCTCCACCGGGATGCCCGGGCCCGTGTCGGAGACCTCCAGCATCACGCCATCGGGCTGCGTGGACAGCGCCAGACACACCCCGCCATCGGCGCCATGCTTGAGCGCGTTGTCGAGCAGGTTGCGCAGCACCCGCTCGAGCAGCGCCAGGTCGGTGCGGACATGCGCCGTCTCGGCCCGGCATTCCCAGCGCCGGCCGCCTTCGAGGCACAGGGCGCGGTACTCGATGTCCAGGCGCGCAACCAGCGGCGCGATGGGCACGTAGCGCAGTTCGGGCCGCAGCGCCCCGCTGTCCATCCGCGAGAGATCCAGGATGGCGGAGAAAAGCTGCTGCAGCCCCTCCAGCGCAATGGCCAGGGCCTCGCGCGCCCGGTGGATGTCCTCTGCGGTGGTGGCACGCGCCAGCACCCCGCCCAGCAGCCCGATGGCATGCAGCGGCTGGCGCAGGTCGTGGCTGGCCGTCATGATGAAGCGGGTCTTGGCGGCGTTGGCCGCCGACAGCTGCTTGACCAGTTGCGCGTTCTCGGCGCGGATGGCGATGCCCTCGGCCACGCGGCGGGAAAAGCCGTGGGCGAAGACGCTCAGCACCAGCCAGTACATGAAGAGGCCGCCGAAGATCGCCGGAGCAAGCTGGGGCGTGAAGTCCCGCGCCCAACCCGCGGCCACGCCCCCCAGCATCAGCCCCAGATAGCCGGCGTACAGCCGAGGCACGATGCCCAGGGATGACATGCCCGCTGCACCCCAGCAGCAATAGAAGAGCGTCACCAGCAATCGCGTCTCGGTCTGCATGCGCGGAAGCCCCAGCAGGGGCAGGCTGACCAGGGCAAAGGCCAGCAGCAACGAGGAGGCCCAGAGGATGCGTCGTGCGCTGCGCGTGGGACGCCCTTGCGACAGCCAGCGGGCCGCCACGGCCATGACGCGGTTGCGCAGCAGCAGAGACCCCGCCGCGGCCACGCTCCAGGCGAGAACGCCTGATGCACCCACATCCCGCCATGCGACCGCGGCGAGGATCAACACACCCACCAGGGCCAGCCTGGCCGCGGCGGCGGCCTGGGCCAGGGCGAAGCTGATCAGGTCGCGGTCGTGCGCCTCAGCATCCAAGCGTGATGCCTCGCCGATGCGCTTCCACCACCGCCTGCGCACGGGAGCTGACATTGAGGGCCCGGAACACCGCCACCGTGTGGCTCTTGACCGTGCCTTCGGACAGGCCGAGCGTGCGTGCCACCTGCTTGGCCGACATGCCGTGCAGCAGGCAGTTCAGCACGTCGCGTTGCCGGGCCGACAGCGACAGCCCATCGTCCGGCACCGCGCGGCCCCGGCCGCCGGCCTTGGCCGTGATGCTTTCGGGCAGCGCAAGCCGGCGGCCGCAGACATCCTTGAGCGCCTGGAAGAGCACCGTCTCGCTCGCCGACTTGAACAGATAGCTGGAAGCACCGGCCTGCAGCGCCGCATCGACGCTCTGGGGGCTTTCGTCCGCAGAAAGGACGAGCACGGCCAGTTCCGGCCGCAGTTGCTTGACCTCCGACAGGACGCTCAGGCCGGACATGCCCGGCAACTGAAGGTCGAGCACCAACAGGTCGAAGTCGCGGCGCCCACGCAGAACCTCGACGAGGTCGCGGGCGTTGCCGGTCTCGGTGACATCGCTGGTGGGATCGACCTGACGCGCGAGCAACCGCAGTGCCGTCCGGATGGGCGGATGGTCATCACAGATCAGCAGGCGGAACACGCAAGCTCCAGGAAAGGCGGATCGCCTCGAATAGTTCTCCACGCCGGCAAAGCCTTGGGCCGGCGCCCTCATGGCTGCCTCGCGGCGGCCGGCCGAGAGTGTGCCGCAATCCAGGCCCTTACCCTTCGCCTTTTTGGGGGAAATCGGAGGGTGCGGCCCATTGGAAGCGGCGCGTGCCGGGATCGCGCCCGGCATGCGCCAGAATCCAGCCGTGGCACGACTTCCCCGCAAACTGCCGTGGCTCGCCGCTGGTGAGCCGCTCCCACCGCCAGCAACCGCGTGGGGGCCCCAAGATCCCGTTCCGGGCGTCGTGGCGGCCGGCGGCGCACTGGACGTGCCGACGTTGCTCGACGCCTATGGCCACGGCATCTTCCCGTGGTTCGGCGACGACCAGCCCATCCTGTGGTGGAGCCCGGACCCGCGGATGGTGCTCCGGCCTGGCGCCTTCCGCTTGCACCGCTCGCTGCGCAAGACCCTGCTGGCGTTTCGCCAGCAGGCGCCGCGGTGCGAGATCCGCATCGACCATGCATTCGCCGACGTGATCACCGCCTGCGCCGAGGCGCCCCGGGCGGGCCAGTCGGGCACCTGGATCCTCCCCGAGATGCAGCAGGCCTATGTGGCACTGCACCGCGCCGGCCACGCGCACAGCGTGGAGACCTGGATCGACGGACAACTCGCGGGCGGCCTCTATTGCGTGGCATTGGGCCGGGCGGTCTTCGGCGAATCGATGTTCGCGCGGCGCACCGACGCCTCGAAGATCGCACTGGCGGCCCTGGTGGCCTTCTGCCGCAACCACGGCGTGCAGGCCATCGACTGCCAGCAGAACACCGCCCATCTGGCCAGCCTGGGCGCGAGCGAATGGCCACGGGCGCAGTTCCTCGCCCATATCGGCGATGCATGCAGGCAGCCGCCCATTCCTGCATGGCAATTCGACCCCATATACTGGAACGAACTTCTGCCGGCACAGCAATGACGCTCCTCAAGGATCTGCCGCTCCAGACGCTGCAGTTCTACGCGACAGCGCCCTACCCCTGCAGCTATCTGCCCGACCGTCAGGCGCGCTCCCAGGTGGCCACGCCCAGCCACCTCATCAACAGCGACGCCTACTCCGACCTGGTGCTGGGCGGCTTCCGCCGCAGCGGAATGTTCACCTACCGCCCCTACTGCGACGGTTGCCGCGCCTGCATCCCCCTGCGCATCCTGGCGGAACATTTTGCTCCCAGCCGCAGCCAGCGCCGCGCCGCGCAACGCCACCAGCATCTGCAGGCCCGGGTGCTGCGACTGTGCTTCGTGCCCGAGCACTACCAGCTGTACCTGCGCTACCAGAACGGCCGCCACGCCGGCGGGGGCATGGACCACGACAGCATCGACCAGTACACCCAGTTCCTGCTCCAGAGCCGCGTCAACTCACGGTTGGTCGAGTTCCGCGAGCCGGCCGACGACGGCAGTCCCGGCGCCCTGAAGATGGTGTCCATCCTGGACGTGCTCAACGACGGACTGTCGGCCGTCTACACCTTCTACGAGCCGGAGGAAGGTGCTGCCTATGGCACCTACGGCGTGCTCTGGCAGATTGCCCAGGCGCGCGAACTCGGCTTGCCGCACGTCTACCTGGGCTACTGGATCGAGCACAGCAACAAGATGGCCTACAAGGCCAAGTTCGCCCCCCACCAGATCCTGGTGGACGGTGAATGGCGCGAAGTTTGATTTCACGCTATAAAATGGCGGCCGTTTGGTTCAGTGCCGTCCCATGAGAAAGAACAACACCGACGTTCCTGCCACGCCCGTCATCCAGGTCATCGAGCGCATGTTCGCCCTGATCGACGTGCTGGCGTCTCGCGAGGACGCGATCTCCCTCAAGGAGATCAGCGAAAAGACGGGGCTCCATCCCTCCACCACCCACCGCATCCTCAACGACCTCGCCGTCGGACGTTTCGTGGACCGGCCGGAACCGGGCAGCTATCGCCTCGGCATGCGGCTGCTCGAACTGGGCAATCTGGTCAAAGGCCGGCTGAATGTTCGCGACGCCGCCCTGGGGCCGATGCGCGAATTGCACAAGCTCACGCAGCAGCCGGTCAACCTGAGCGTGCGGCAAGGCGATGAGATCGTCTACGTGGAGCGGGCCTACAGCGAACGCTCCGGCATGCAGGTGGTGCGGGCCATCGGCGGCCGTGCGCCACTGCACCTCACCTCCACCGGCAAGCTGTTCCTCGCCGCCGACGAACAGCAGCGCGTGCGCAGCTACGCGACGCGCACTGGCCTCGCAGGCCACACCCGCAACAGCATCACGCAGTTGCCTGTCCTTGAGCGCGAACTCGCCCGGGCGCGGCAGTACGGCATCGCGCGGGACAACGAGGAACTGGAACTCGGAGTGCGCTGCATGGCGGCAGGCATCTACGACGACCAGGGCAAGCTCGTGGCGGGCCTGTCCATCTCGGCCCCCGCCGATCGGCTCGATGACGGCTGGCTCCCCAAGTTGCAGGCCACGGCGAACGAGATCTCGGGCGCGCTCGGCTACTCGGATGCGACGCCGCCCTCTGCCGACATGGCACAGCCGGCCAGGGCGGCCTGACGCCACAGCGTCGTTCACGGTTCCCGGCGCGCCGCGGGTACGCCGACGCAAAACGCAAAGGGCCCTCGAGAGGGCCCTTGGTTCATCTGGAGCAGCCCATACTGCCCCGGGGGTCAGCCAGAAATCTGGCTGCTGGCCGTATGCATCGGCGCGAAGCGGTTGGTCTCCACCCAGCGGCGAACGCGCTCGGCATCGGCGATCCGGCTGAACTTGCCGGCAGAGTCCAGGAACACCATGATGAGCTTGCGGCCGGCGACGCGCGCCTGCATCACCAGGCACTGTCCGGCCTCGGAGATGTAGCCCGTCTTCTGCAGACCGATGTCCCAATCGGGGCTGCGCACCAGCCGGTTTGTGGTGTTGAACTGCAGCATGCGGTTGCCCACCTCCACCTGGTATTCCGGCGAGGTCGTCAGGCTGCGCACCAGCGAATCCTGCGACGCGACAGCCACGAGAAGGGCCAGGTCCTGGGCCGTGGACTGATTGCTGCTCGACAGACCCGTGGGCTCGACATAGCGGGTGTCCTTCATGCCGATCATCCGCGCCTTGGCATTCATCACGCTCACGAAGGTGGCCAGACCGCCTGGGTAGGTACGCCCCAGCGCATGAGCGGCCCGGTTCTCGCTCGACATCAGGGCAAGATGCAGCAGTTCGCCGCGCGGCAGCGTGGTGCCCACGGCCAGGCGCGAACGGCTGAACTTCTCGGTGTCCACATCGTCCTGGGTGATGGTGATCGGCTCGTCCATCGGCAACTTCGCCTCGCTGATCAGCAGGCCCGTCATGAGCTTGGTGATCGAGGCGATGGGCAGCACGGCATGGTCGTTCTTGCTCAGCAGCACTTCGCGGGTGTCCTGGTCCATCACCAGCGCCACGCTCGACTTCAGGTCCAGCGGGTCCTGCGAGTGATGAAGGCCAGCGAGTTGGCCATAGGACTGGCGGGGCGGCTCGGCGACGCGCACCACGGAGCGACGCTGCACGGCCACCACCGTCTTGCCGCCACTCTTTCGCACCGTCGCGACCACATTCCGGCCACCGCGCACGGCACGCTCCTCGGTGCGGGTCTTGGACGCCTTGGTGGCGGGCTTGGCCGCGACCTTGCTGGTGGCAGTTGGCCGCTTGGCCGCGGCCTGCTGCTTCTTGCCAGTGGCATGGGCGGCGGGCGTCAGGAAGGAAACTGCGCAAAGCGCCACGGCCAGAAGGCGCAGCGCGGGCAAGTACCGCTGTGAAGGAATTCGGGGCAAAACAGGCTGCGCGGGGGCTTCGGCCATCAACTACTCCAGCGGCATGGAAATCTACAAGGTGCCGCAGTCTATCGAATACAAAAAAGAGACGCAAATCAGTGACTTGCGCCCCCTTCTTCATGCAAGCCGAAGAGCGCTCGAAACTAACCCTGCGCCGCCACGCGCTCAGTCTGGCTGTGCAGCTTGTTCAGGGCGCTGAGGTACGCCTTGGCCGAGGCCACCACGATGTCGGGATCGGCCCCGACACCGTTGACCACGCGCCCCGCATTCTGCAGCCGCACCGTCACTTCGCCCTGGCTTTCGGTCGAGCCACTGATGGCATTGACCGAGTACAGCACCATCTCGGCGCCACTCTTCACATGCGACTCGATGGCCTTGAGCGAAGCGTCGACAGGGCCGTTGCCGCCCGATTCGCCCACCACCTCCTTGCCCTGGTCGATGAAGACCACACGGGCATGAGGCTGCTCACCGGTCTCGCTGTGCTGTGAGAGCGACACAAAGCTGAACTGCTCGTCAACGTTCGACTGCTGCTCGGCGCTGACAAGGGCAAGGATGTCCTCGTCGAAAATCTCCGCCTTGCGATCAGCCAGTTCCTTGAAGCGCAGGAAGGCGGCGTTCAGGTCGGCCTCGCTGTCCATCGAGACGCCCAGGTCTTGCAATCGCTGCTTGAAGGCGTTGCGGCCGCTGAGCTTGCCCAGCACGATCTTGTTGGCCGTCCAGCCCACGTCCTCGGCGCGCATGATCTCGTAGGTGTCGCGGGCCTTGAGCACGCCATCCTGGTGGATGCCGGAGGCATGCGCGAAGGCATTGGCGCCCACCACGGCCTTGTTGGGCTGCACGACGAAGCCGGTGGTCTGGCTGACCATGCGGCTGGCCGCCACGATGTGCTGGGTATCGATGTTGAGGTCGAGTCCGAAGTAGTCCTTGCGGGTCTTCACCGCCATCACGATCTCTTCGAGCGAGCAGTTGCCCGCGCGCTCGCCCAGGCCGTTGATGGTGCATTCGACCTGGCGGGCGCCGCCGATCTTCACGCCGGCCAGCGAGTTGGCCACCGCCATGCCCAAGTCGTTGTGGCAGTGCACCGACCAGATGGCCTTGTCGCTGTTGGGAACACGTTCGCGCAGCGTCTTGATGAACTGGCCGTAGAGCTCGGGGATCGCGTAGCCCACCGTGTCGGGCACGTTGATGGTCGTGGCGCCTTCGGCGATCACGGCCTCGAGCACGCGGCAGAGAAAGTCCACGTCGCTGCGGTAGCCGTCCTCGGGGCTGAATTCCACATCGGCCACCTTGTTGCGGGCGAAGCGCACGGCCAGCTTCGCCTGCTCCAGCACCTGCTCCGGCGTCATCCGCAGCTTCTTCTCCATGTGCAGCGGCGACGTGGCGATGAAAGTGTGGATGCGCGCCCGCGCCGCGCCCGCGAGGGCGTCCGCGGCGCGCGAGATGTCGCGGTCGTTGGCACGCGAGAGGCCGCACACGGTGGAGTCCTTGATGGCGTTGGCGATGGCCTGCACCGCCTCGAAGTCGCCATTGGAGCTGGCGGGAAAACCAGCCTCGATCACGTCGACCTTGAGCCGCTCCAACTGGCGCGCGATGCGCAGCTTCTCGTCACGCGTCATCGAGGCGCCTGGCGACTGCTCGCCGTCGCGCAAGGTGGTGTCGAAAATGATCAGCTGGTCGGTCATCATGGGCTCCTTGTCCGTGTACGTTCTGCGTCAGGCCACCTCGGCGGCAACCGACGATTGTGCCTGCTGCGCCTCTGCACCTCCGGCACGCTGCATGCCCGAGACGATGGCCTTGAGCGCGGCGGCCGTGGTGTCGGCATCGATGCCGACGCCGAACACCGTGCGCGAATCGCCCATGCGCATCTCCACATAGGCCACCGAGCGCGCGTCGGCCCCGGCGCCGATGGCATGCTGGTGGTAGTCCATCACGCGGATCGGCTGTCCGATGGCCTCGGCCACGGCCCGGCTGAAGGCATCGATGGGCCCGTTGCCGCGGCCTTCGATGGCCACTGATTCGCCGGCCCACATGAGTTCGCCACGCAGCACGGTGAGCGCCTGGTCGCCCTCGCCTTCCACGGACTGCACGCGCTGGCGCAGGCCCTGGGCGCCGTCCATGCGGTACTCGCGGCGGAAGATGCTCCAGAGGTCGGCCGCGCCCAGTTCCTTGCCTTCCACGTCCATCACCTGCTGCACCACCTGGCTGAACTCGATCTGCAGGCGGCGCGGCAATTCGAGGCCGTATTCGCTTTCGAGCAGGTACGAGATACCGCCCTTGCCCGACTGGCTGTTCACGCGGATCACGGCTTCGTAGCTGCGGCCCACGTCCTTCGGGTCGATCGGGAGGTAGGGGATGTCCCAGATGTCGCCGTCCTTGCGCGCCGAGAAGGCTTTCTTGATCGCATCCTGGTGCGAGCCCGAGAACGATGTGTAGACCAGGTCACCCACATAGGGATGGCGCGGGTGCACGGGAATCTGGTTGCAATGCTCGACCGTAGCGCGGATGTCGTCGATGTGCGAGAAGTCGAGGCCCGGCGACACGCCCTGCGTGTAGAGGTTGAGCGCCACGTTCACGACGTCGAGGTTGCCGGTGCGCTCGCCATTGCCGAAGAGACAGCCTTCCAGGCGGTCCGCACCGGCCATCACTGCGAACTCGGCAGCGGCCGTACCCGTCCCACGATCGTTGTGCGGGTGCACCGAAAGCACGATGGATTCACGCCGCGCCAGATTGCGGTGCATCCACTCGATCATGTCCGCGAAGATGTTCGGCGTGGAATGCTCGACCGTGGACGGCAGGTTGACGATGCACTTGCGCTCGGGCGTCGGTGCCCAGACCTCGGTCACGGCATCGACGACACGCTTGGAGAAGGCCAGGTCGGTGCCGGAGAACATCTCGGGCGAATACTGGAAGGTCCATTGGGTGGCCGGCTGGCGCGCGGCCTGGTCCTTGAACATCCGCGCATGGGTCACGGCGAGTTCGACGATGCCGTCTTCGTCGAGGCCGAGCACCACGCGCCGCATGACCGGCGCCACGGCGTTGTAGAGGTGCACGATCGCGCGCGGGGCGCCTTGCAGTGATTCGAAGGTGCGTTCGATCAGGTGCTCGCGCGCCTGGGTCAGCACCTGGATCGTCACGTCGTCGGGAATGCGGTCTTCCTCGATCAGCTTGCGCACGAAGTCGAACTCGGTCTGCGAAGCCGAGGGAAAGCCGACCTCGATCTCCTTGAAGCCAATGGCCACGAGCGTCTCGAACATCCGCATCTTGCGTTCGAGGTCCATCGGTTCGACCAAGGCCTGGTTGCCGTCGCGCAGGTCGGTCGACAGCCAGATCGGCGCACGGGTGATGACGGCGTCGGGCCAGGTGCGGTCCTTGAGACCGATCGGTGCGAAGGCGCGGTACTTGGTGTGAGGCTGCTGAAGCATGTCGATTTCTCTGCAAGAGGTTGGAACCGACCAGCAACCCCATAGACAAACGGCCCGTTGCTGGTGCAAACGGGCCGTGTCGAGGGTGTTTTGCGCGTGCGCCTTTACCTTCTCCGCCCGTCGGGGGAGATCAGTAGTAGGGCCAGGGCAAAAACGTTCATGAGGGCTCCGACTCTAACACAGGGCCCGATCATTCGTGCAACCCACGCTCATCGGGCTCGTCGGTGGAAATGCTGATCATGCTCACCGGTTGGCCCTTGGCCTTGCGCCATGCATAGATCGCGTAGCCACTCAGGCCATAGAGCACGAAGAGGCAGAACAGCACGGTGGGCGGATGGATGTTGATCACCGCGATGCCCAGCGCGATCAGCACCAACGTGGCGAAAGGCACACTCTTGCGGATCTGCATGTCCTTGAAGCTGTAGAACGGCGCATTGGTCACCATCGACAGTCCCGCGTACAGCGTGAAGAAGAAGGTGATCCAGGTGATCTGCGTCCAGCTCAGGTACCAGACGTCGGCGCCGCGCCGGCCCCAGTCGGTCATCAGCCAGATGAAGCCGGCCACCAGCGCCGCTGCGGCGGGCGAAGGGAGACCCTGGAACCAACGCTTGTCGACCACGCCAGTGTTGACGTTGAAGCGCGCCAACCGCAGCGCCGCGCAGGCACAGTACACGAAGGCAGCGATCCAGCCCCAGCGGCCCAGGCCCTTGAGCGACCATTCGTAGGCGATGAGCGCCGGCGCCGCGCCGAAGGACACCATGTCCGCCAGCGAGTCCATCTGCTCGCCGAAGGCACTCTGGGTGTGCGTCATGCGTGCCACGCGGCCGTCCAGGCTGTCGAGCACCATGGCGCAGAACACGCCCACCGTGGCCAGGTCAAAGCGGCCGTTCATGGCCATGACGATGGCATAGAAGCCACCGAACAGCGCCGCCAGCGTGACCAGGTTGGGCAGTACGTAGATGCCCTTGCGGCGCTTGCGGATCGGCGCGTCGTTCAAGGGGGAGTGGTCGTGCATGAATTCGGCCTCCGGCCTTCCGGGAAACGTGGCAGTGTAGTCAATGACGTCGTCGCGCCCCGCGCCGGATTGCCGCTTCCAAAGGACATCGGCGCACACGCCATCAAGGGGTGACGACAAAGAAAAAGGCCACCGCACGCGGTGGCCTTCGCAGCTGGCGGAGCATGCCCCGCCGAAGCCCGATCAGTTGCGACTCTGGTCGACCAGCTTGTTCTTGGCGATCCAGGGCATCATGGCGCGCAGTTGGCCACCGACCTGCTCGATGGAGTGGTCGGCGGTGTTGCGGCGGCGGGCCGTCATCGACGGGTAGTTCAGGCGGCCTTCCTGGATGAACATCTTGGCGTAGTCGCCGTTCTGGATGCGCTTGAGGGCGTTGCGCATGGCGGCGCGCGACTGATCGTTGATCACCTCGGGGCCGGTCACGTACTCGCCGAACTCCGCATTGTTGGAGATCGAGTAGTTCATGTTGGCGATGCCGCCTTCATAGATCAGGTCGACGATCAGCTTGAGCTCGTGCAGGCACTCGAAGTAGGCCATCTCGGGTGCGTAGCCGGCTTCGGTCAGCGTCTCGTAGCCCATCTTGATCAGTTCGACGGCGCCGCCGCACAGCACGGCCTGCTCGCCGAACAGGTCGGTCTCGGTCTCTTCCTTGAAGTTGGTCTCGATGATGCCGGCCTTGCCGCCGCCATTGGCCATGGCGTAGCTCAGGGCCAGGTCACGAGCCTTGCCGGACTTGTCCTGGTGCACGGCCACGAGGTGGGGCACGCCGCCGCCCTGGGCATAGGTGGAACGAACGGTGTGGCCCGGAGCCTTGGGCGCCACCATCCACACGTCCAGATCGGCGCGGGGCACGACCTGGTTGTAGTGCACGTTGAAGCCGTGGGCGAAGGCCAGAGAGGCGCCTTCCTTGATGTTCGGCTCGACGTTGTTCTTGTAGACCTCGGCGATCTGCTCGTCGGGCAGCAGGATCATCACGACGTCGGCGGACTTCACGGCGTCATTGACTTCGAGGACGTTCAGGCCAGCCTTGCCGACCTTGTCCCACGATGCGCCGCCCTTGCGCAGGCCGACCACGACCTTCACGCCGCTGTCGTTCAGGTTCTGGGCATGCGCGTGGCCTTGCGAGCCGTAGCCGATGATGGCGACGGTCTTGCCCTTGATCAGGCTCAGGTCACAGTCCTTGTCGTAAAAAACTTTCATGTCTTCTCTCCGTTTAGCTGAAGGGGTTGCGATGGGTGGTTGCCGTCCGTACTGAGCCTGTCGAAGGGCTCATTGCAGACCCGCGGCCGGCTGGCTTGCGGGGCTTCGACAGGCTCGGACCGGACGGGCAAGGACCGAGCCCCGATTCCGTCACACGCGCAGGATGCGTTCGCCGCGGCCGATGCCGCTCGGGCCGGTGCGCACCGTCTCGAGGATGGCGCTGCGGTCGATGGCATCGAGGAAGGCGTCGTTCTTGCCGTGGTCGCCGGTGAGCTCGATGGTGTAGCTCTTGTCGGTCACGTCGATGATGCGGCCGCGGAAGATATCGGCCATGCGCTTCATCTCCTCGCGTTCCTTGCCCACGGCGCGCACCTTCACCATCATGAGCTCGCGCTCGGTGTAGGCGCCTTCGGTGAGGTCGACCACCTTGACCACCTCGATGAGGCGGTTGAGGTGCTTGGTGATCTGCTCGATCACGTCGTCCGAACCCTGGGTCTGGATGGTCATGCGCGACAGGCTCGGGTCTTCGGTGGGGGCCACCGTCAACGACTCGATGTTGTAGCCGCGGGCCGAGAACAGGCCCACCACGCGGGAAAGTGCGCCGGGCTCGTTCTCGAGCAGCACGGCAATGATGTGCTTCATGGTGTCGATTCCTCTTTTCGCCGCCCTCCCCTGCGCACGGTAATGCGCAGGCTCGGCGGGCAATAGATTCGTCTGGAAGGGAAAGGGAAACGCGGCGCCGGCCGCGCACGGCCAGCCCCGCTCAGGGCTCAGAGGTCTTCGCTGCCCAGCAGCATCTCGGTGATGCCCTTGCCGGCCTGCACCATCGGGAACACGTTCTCGGTGGGGTCGGTGCGGAAGTCCATGAACACCGTGCGGTCCTTGAGCTTGCGGGCCTCGCGCAGCGCGGGCTCGACGTCCTGCGGCCGCTCGATCAGCATGCCGACGTGGCCATAGGCCTCGGCCAGCTTCACGAAGTTGGGCAGCGCGTCCATGTAGCTGTGGCTGTAGCGGCCGGAGTACTCGATCTCCTGCCACTGGCGCACCATGCCCAGGTAGCGGTTGTTGAGCGAGCAGATCTTGATCGGCGTGTTGTACTGCAGACAGGTCGACAGTTCCTGGATGCACATCTGCACCGAACCTTCGCCGGTGATGGTGAAGACCTCCGCCTCCGGCTTGGCCAGCTTGATGCCCATGGCGTAGGGGATGCCCACGCCCATGGTGCCCAGGCCGCCGGAATTGATCCAGCGCCGCGGCTCGTCGAAGCGGTAGTACTGGGCGGCCCACATCTGGTGCTGGCCGACGTCGGAGCAGACGTAGGCCTCGACGTCCTTGGTCATGTTCCACAGCGTCTCGACGACGTACTGCGGCTTGATCACGTCCTGGTTGTCGCGGTCGTACTTCAGGCAGTCGCGGCTGCGCCAGGTCTCGATGGTCTTCCACCAGTCGGCCAGCGCCCCGCCGTCGGGCTTGGTGCCGCTCTCGCGGATCATGGAGATCAGCTCGGTCAGCACGTCCTTGACGTCGCCGACGATCGGCACGTCCACCTTCACCCGCTTGGAGATGCTCGACGGGTCGATGTCGATGTGGATGATCTTGCGTTCGTTCTGCGCGAAGTGCTTGGGGTTGCCGATCACGCGGTCGTCGAAGCGCGCGCCCACAGCCAGCAGCACATCGCAGTTCTGCATGGCATTGTTGGCTTCGATGGTCCCGTGCATGCCCAGCATGCCCAGAAACTTGCGATCACTCGCGGGGTAGGCACCCAGGCCCATCAACGTATTGGTGACCGGATAGCCGAGCATGTCGACCAGCGTGCGCAACTCGTTGGTGGCATTGCCCAGCAACACGCCGCCGCCGGTGTAGATGTACGGACGCTTGGCCGTCAGCAGCAGTTGCAGCGCCTTGCGGATCTGCCCGCCATGGCCTTTGCGCACCGGGTTGTACGAGCGCATCTCGACCTTGTCCGGGTAGCCGTGGTAGGCCACCTTCTTGAAGGAGACGTCCTTGGGCACGTCCACCACCACCGGGCCGGGCCGGCCGCTGCGGGCGATGTGGAAGGCCTTCTTCATGGTCGCCGCCAGATCCTTGGGATCCTTGACCAGGAAGTTGTGCTTCACGATGGGGCGCGTGATGCCGACGGTGTCGCATTCCTGGAAGGCGTCCAGGCCGATGGCCGCCGTGGGCACCTGGCCGGCGACGATCACCATGGGGATCGAATCCATGTACGCGGTCGCGATGCCGGTAACCGCATTGGTCAGGCCCGGGCCCGAGGTGACCAGCGCCACGCCGACGTCGCCCGTCGCCCGGGCATAACCGTCGGCGGCGTGCACGGCCGCCTGCTCGTGGCGCACCAGCACGTGCTGGATGGTGTCCTGCTTGTAGAGCGCGTCGTAGATGTAGAGGACGGCGCCACCGGGGTAGCCCCAGATGTACTTGACGCCTTCGGCCTGCAGTGCCTTGATCAGCACTTCAGAGCCCATGAGTTCTTGGGGTTGGCCAGCCGCGACCGCGGCGGTCTCTGCCTTGGAGATTTCCATTTGATGAACCTTCCGAGTTTTCGGGAACGAAAAACCTTGGGTGCCCCTTGCCAGCCCTTGTGGGGCCGCGCCAGGACTTGAGGCCAAAACCATGGGCGGACAGGTGAACCGCCGGACTTTGACCCGTTTGCCTTTTGACTGCGAGCCGGCGATTATGACACCGGACAGGACAAAAGCCAGCCTCCTGCCAGCCAATGCAATAATCCATGAGTTTGTCTGCGGGCCTTTGTCACAGGTTCGCGCCATAGCCCCTCCGCAGTCGCCCCTCCCTCGCCCTACGGCAACCTCGCGCTTGGCCACCGAACAAGAACTCTCAGATTTTCTCAAGAGCGTCGAAAAGCGTGCATTCAAGCGTTCGCTGTACCACGTTCGCGATGAAGAGGCGGCCCTGGACATCGTGCAGGACAGCATGATGAAGCTGGCCGAACACTATGGCGACAAGCCACCGGCCGAGTTGCCGATGCTGTTCCAGCGGATTTTGTCCAACTGCACCCTCGACTGGTTTCGGCGACAGAAGACGCGCCGGGCCCTGTTCTCGAACCTCAGCGACTTCGAGAGCGACGACGACGACGCGGGCGATTTCGATCTGCTCGGCAGCTTCAACGGTGACCTCGACACCCGCGAGACCGAAAGCGCCGAGGATGTCACCCGCCGCACCCAGGTCTTCCACCAGATCGAAGCCGAGATCGCGGCGCTCCCCACTCGTCAACGAGAAGCTTTCCTGTTGCGTTACTGGGAGGAGATGGATGTGTCCGAGACAGCCGCCGCCATGGGCTGCTCAGAAGGCAGCGTGAAGACGCACTGCTCCCGGGCCATCCAGGCACTCAGCCGCGCCCTCAAGGCGAAGGGGTTTCTGCCGCCATGACTTCGACACGCATGACCTCCTCCTCCAATCCGGAAGACCTGTTCGGCCGCGCCATCGCCGCTCGACTGAGCGCCGGTGCAGACGACCTGCCGCGCGACATCAGCGAGCGCCTCCGAGCGTCCCGCACACGGGCGCTTTCCCAGCGAAAGCGCGAGATGGCCCACACCGTCGTGGTCGAAGCCGGCGGCAGCGCCATCCTCGGCCTTCAGGGCTGGTGGCAGCGCGCGCTGGCCGTGGCGCCCCTGCTGCTGCTGACGATTGGCCTGCTCACCATTGGCCTGACCCAGGAAGAGCGCCGTACCGCCGAACTGGCCGAGGTCGATGCAGCCTTGCTGACCGACGACCTCCCGCCCGCCGCCTACACCGACCCCGGTTTTGCCCAGTTCCTGAAGGCGAACGCCGCCGCTGCGCACCAGTGATGGAGGTCGATATGACCCGGCCTTCGCACGAGAATCTTTCGCCTGGCGACCATGCCAAAGGTCGTCAAATGTTGCCAGCACACAACATTTTTGCGCTGATCATGGCCGTCATGACGATCGGGGCGGGTTCGATTCCAGTGCATGCCGGCGAAAGTGGTCCAGCCGCAGGGTCGGTCAAGTCGGCAGCGCAGACGCGCAGTGGACCGCGGTGGACAACGCTCACCAAGGCCCAGCAGCAGGCGCTTGCGCCCCTGGCACCCCACTGGAACACCCTGAGCGATGCCCAACGCCGCAAATGGATCGCGCTGTCCCGCAACTTCGACCAGATCGGGACAGCAGAGCAGGCCAAGTTGCATGAACGCATGACGGACTGGGCTGCGCTGAGTCCGCGCCAGCGCGCGCTGGCTCGGCTCAATTTCGCCGAAGTGCGCAATCTCGCGCCGGCCGATCAGCTCAAGGCCAAATGGGAGGCCTATCAGGCTCTGAGCGAAGCGGAGCGGCGCAAACTGGCGGAAAGTGCGGGTGGACGCAGCATCGGTGCCGCTCCTGCAGCGCGGCCGGTGCCGGCAGACAAACTGGTTCCCGTACCTGCCACCGCCTTCCAGCAGCCGCATGGCGGCCCGCGGATCCAGATCACGCCCTCGCCCGGGCCGGAGGCTGCCAATGCCGCGCCGATCGGCGACGCCACAGGGCAGGACGCGGGCAGCGTCCTGATGACAGGACGGCCGTCGGCCGAGCCGACGGCCACGGCACCTTAGCCGGCGTGCCCGACAATAGGGCATGCCTTCGTTGCGCACCCCGGCTTCCTCCATTTCTCCAGCCCGCCAAGACGTACCGACGCCAGTGGCTCCCCCCGGCATCTGGCGCCGGATGGCCTGTTGGCTCTACGAGGGACTTCTGCTTTTTTCCGTCGTGTTCGTGGCTGGTTGGCTCTTCAGCACGCTGGGGCAGATGCGTGACGCCATGGATGCACGCCGCCCCCTGCTCCAGGCTTTTCTCTTCGTGGTGTTCGGCATCTACTTCACGGTGTTCTGGTCCCGCGGCCAGACACTCGCGATGAAGACCTGGAGACTGCGCCTGGTGGATCGAAACGGCCGCCCTCTGACCCAGGGTCGCGCGCTGGTCCGCTACCTTCTCGGCTGGATCTGGTTCCTGCCGCCGTTGGCGGCCATCCATGCCCTCCCGTTCAAGGTGAGCGGCGGCGAAGTGCTCGTTCTGATGACAGGCTGGGTCGCCATCTGGGCCCTGCTGGCACGTTTTCACCCTCAACAACAGTTCTGGCACGACGCATGGGCAGGCACCCGCATCGTCGATGCCTCGCCGATTCCCCGATGAGCACTCCTGACCCCACCCTGCATGTCAATCCCCAGAAAGCGCGCAAGGGTCTAGACCGTCTTTGGCATGCCACCCTCTACTCCCTCAATGGGCTGAAGGCAGGCTGGGGTGAGCCCGCCTTCAGGATGGAAGCTTGCCTTGCGATCGTCCTCCTGCCGCTGGCCTTCATCGTCGGGCAGAGCTGGATCGAGACGGCGTTTCTGGTCGCCGGCGTTCTTCTGGTGATGATCGTGGAACTGCTCAACACCGCGGTCGAGGCCGCCATCGACCGCATCGGGCCCGAGTGGCACGACCTGTCCAAGCGTGCCAAGGACATGGGCAGCGCTGCCGTCTTCCTCACCAGCCTTCTGGCCGGGGGCATCTGGCTCGCTGCGCTCTGGCAACGCTTCATCGCTTGAGTGGGAAGGCGCGCGCATGAATCACCCTTCCTCCTTTTCCGTCTGCGTGTACTGCGGCTCCCGGCCTGGCACGCGACCCGAGTACATGGAATCGGCCGAGGCCACGGGCCGCTGGATCGGCACAAACGGTGGCCAACTGGTCTACGGCGGCGGCCGCACCGGCCTGATGGGCGCCGTCGCCGAAGCCACGCGACTTGCGGGCGGCCGTGTGGTCGGCATCATTCCCAAGGCGCTTGTCGACAAGGAACTGGCCAACACCTTGTGCGACGAACTGCACGTGGTCGACACCATGCACGAGCGCAAGGCCATGATGGCCGCGCGGGCGCACGCCTTCCTTGCGCTGCCGGGCGGCATCGGCACCTTCGAGGAACTCTTCGAGATGTGGACGTGGCGCCAATTGGGCTACCACGACAAGCCCATCGGCCTGCTCAACGTCGCAGGCTACTACGACGGACTGCTCGCTTTCGTGGACCAGAGCATCCGTGCAGGGCTGATGAACGACTGGCAGATGGGCTTGATCGAATCTGGCAGCGTACTGGATGTCCTTCTGGAGAAGCTGCGGCAGCAAGCTCCTCGAGATCGCAGCGCGCCGCTCCTCACCCAGAACATCTGAGGGGCGCGGCTGGGCCTTCGCGCAGGCCTATGGCGGACGGCCCCGCGCTGGAGCCGCGCGCCCTCAGACCGCGCTCTCGTTCTCCTCGCCGGTCCGGATACGAACGATGCGCTGCACTTCGGTCACGAAGATCTTGCCGTCGCCGATCTTGCCGGTGCGGGCCGCCGTGACGATGGCGTCGACGCAGTTCTCCACGTCGGCGTCGGCGACCACCACCTCGATCTTCATCTTGGGTAGGAAGTCGACCACATACTCGGCGCCGCGATAGAGCTCCGTGTGACCCTTCTGGCGGCCGAACCCCTTCACCTCGGTCACCGTCAGGCCGGAGACGCCGACTTGACCCAGCGCCTCGCGCACGTCGTCGAGCTTGAAAGGTTTGACGATGGCAGTGATCTGCTTCATGGCGGTGTTCCTGTAATGAGAGTGATGCAAGAGACTGGGTGACAGGCCGCGCGCACGCAGACCCCTGGGGCACGAGGTGTCGCAAGCCGCTGATGCGGCGCGAAGTTGCACCCACGCTCGGAAATTATGTCATTCGCACCATCGCCCAGCGCACCGGGCGGTCGGCTGCTACGCTCGCCGATCCATGCCTTCGACTTCCCCGCCTGCGCTTCACGGGATCGCCGCCGCATACCGGCGCGCCAGCCACAACGCCACGCTGCTGCTCGTGTTCACCACCCTGATGTGGGGATGCAATGCCGTCGCCGCGCGGCTCGCCGTCGGAAACATCTCGCCCATGATGCTGACCACGGCGCGGTGGACGATCTGCTGTGTGGCGCTGTGGTTCACCGCCCGGCACGAGATCGCCCGGCATTGGCGCACCGTGGCGCGATCCTGGCGTCTGATCGCCATCATGGGGACGGCGGGCTTCACCGCCTTCAATGCCCTCTTCTACGCGGCGGCCCACCACACCTCGGCCATCAACATCGCCATCATCCAGGGGACGATCCCGGTGCTGGTGCTTCTGGGAAGCTTCGTGTTCGCAGGCCGACGCTTCCGACCCACGCAGGCGCTGGGGGTGGCCGTGACCCTGGCGGGCTGCGTCGTCGTGGCTTCGCGCGGCCAGCTTCACGTGCTCGCCACGCTCGACTTCAACGTCGGCGACCTCTGGATGCTGCTGGCCAGCCTCTTCTACGCGGGGTACATGCTCGGGCTGACCCGCCGGCCACCCGTGCCGCCGATCGTCTTCTTTGCCGCCGCCGCCGGCGTCGCGGCGTTGACCTCCCTGCCGCTGCTGGCCTTCGAGGTGGTCACGGACCGCTTCTTCATGCCCACGGCGACCGGCTGGGCGTTGATGCTGTTCGTGGGCCTGCTGCCCTCCTTCGTGTCGCAGATCACCTTCATCCAGGCCGTCTCACTGATCGGGCCGGAGCGCGCCGGGGTCTTCGTCAACCTGACGCCGATCTTCGGCCCGCTGCTGGCAGTGCTGGTGCTGGACGAGCCGCTGCGCCCCTTCCACCTCGCCGCACTGGCGCTCGTGCTGGGCGGCATCTGGATCGCGGAGCGCCGCCGGCGCGCTGTCGACACGGAGTGAAGCGGTCATGCCTGGAGCGTCCCTCGAATTCAGGATCGTCCACGATCCATTGCAGATCGATGCCTCGGCCTGGAACGCCCTGCTCGCCCGGCAGGCCGCGCCCAGCCCCTTCATGCGGCACGAGTACCTTGCGGCGATGCATGCGAGCGGAAGCGCAACGCCGCAAACGGGCTGGGCTCCCGCCTTTGCCACGCTGTGGCGGGGCAACGAGTTGGCGGCGGCCTGCGCGCTCTACCTGAAGTCCCACTCCTACGGCGAATACGTGTTCGACTGGGCCTGGGCGAATGCGTATGAACAGCACGGCCTGCGCTACTACCCCAAAGCCCTGGTGGCGGTGCCGTTCACGCCGGTGCCCGGCACCCGGCTGCTGGCGCTCGACCCACCCACGCGCCTGGCGCTCCTCCGATCGCTGGTGGCCTGGGCGGCGGACAACGAACTGTCTTCCCTGCACCTGCTGTTCGGCGTAGACGAAGACATTGCCGCCTGCGAAGCCGCTGGTCTCATGCTGCGGCACACGGTGCAGTTCCACTGGGAGAACGCGCACCCTGCGCAGGACGAGCAGGCGCGCCGCTATCGGGATTTCGACGACTTCCTCGCGGCCCTCAACCAGGAGAAGCGCAAGAAGATCCGCCAGGAGCGCCGCAAGGTCGCCGAGAACGGCGTGCGCTTCCGCTGGGCGCGCGGCACGGACATCCGTGACGCGGACTGGGATTTCTTCTATCGCTGCTATGCGCGCACCTACCGCGAGCATGGCAACCCACCCTACCTGACCCGGGACTTCTTTCACCGGATGGCGACCAGCCTGCCCGACGCCTGGCTCCTGTTCGTGGCCGAACGCGAGGGCCGTCCCACAGCCTGCAGCCTGATCGGCCTTGGCGCCGACGCCGATGGCCGTGGCATCGCCTACGGACGCTACTGGGGCGCGCTGGAACGCGTCGACTGCCTGCACTTCGAAGCCTGCTACTACCAGCCCATCGAATGGTGCATCGCCCATCAGGTGCATCGCTTCGAAGGCGGCGCACAGGGCGAGCACAAGATGGCGCGCGCACTCATGCCGGTCAGGACCACCAGCGCCCACTGGCTCGCCCACCCGGCCTTCGCGGATGCGGTGGAGCGCTTCCTGGCGCGCGAAGACGAAGGCGTGTCGGCCTACCTGTCGGAACTCGGCGAGCGAAGCCCGTTCCGCGCCTAGCACCTCTCGCGCCGTGAGGCCGCAGGACGCACCCCTGCGCCAGATCATGCGGGCCAGCCCTGGCACCCGCTAAGCTCGGTCGATGACCGACGCCGCCGCTCCCGTCTCCCCAGCAGCCCCGCGGACCCGCCATGCCTTGTGGGAGGACGCACTGGCCATCGCCAGCGGCACGCTGCTCATTTCCGTGGGCGTGGCGCTGTTCACCACGGCCGGACTGCTGACCGGCGGCACGGCTGGCATCGCGTTCCTGTTGCACTACGGCACCGGCGCCAGCTTCGGCACCCTCTTCTTCCTGCTCAACCTGCCCTTCTACTGGCTGGCCTGGCGCAAGCTGGGCCCGGCCTTCACC
This sequence comes from Pseudacidovorax sp. DMC4, assembly GCF_056314265.1. NCBI lineage: Bacteria > Pseudomonadati > Pseudomonadota > Betaproteobacteria > Burkholderiales > Comamonadaceae > Pseudacidovorax > Pseudacidovorax sp. DMC4. Next base: position 624,173 of record NZ_JBQUYR010000001.1, read on the forward strand.
ATCAAGACCTTCCTGGCCGTTGCCTCGCTGTCCTTGCTGACCCTTTGGCAGCCGGCATTGCTGCACTTCGACCGACTGCACCCACTCTATGCCGCCCTGGCCGGCGGGCTGGTGACGGGCACCGGCTTCCTGATCCTGTTCCGCCACCGCTGCAGCCTGGGAGGCATCGGTATCCTCGCGGTCTGGCTACAGGAGAAGAACGGGTGGCGCGCCGGGCAGGTGCAGATGGGCTTCGACTGCCTCATCGTCGCGACCGCCTTCGCGCTGGTGGAGCCGCAGCGGGTGATGCTGTCCATTGCCGGCGCCGTCGCACTCAATGCGGTGCTGGCCATCAACCACAAGCCGGGCCGCTACCTGGGCTTCTGACTCGCACGGCGACCAGTGCGCCGAGTGCCCAAGAAAAAGCCCGCCGAAGCGGGCTCATGATCGCGATCCGCGGCGGCGGATTACTTCTTGTACGCGGCGATGCCGTCGGTGATTTCCTTGTGGGCGGCTTCGATGCCGTCCCAGCCCAGCACCTTGACCCACTTGCCGGCTTCGAGGTCCTTGTAGTGCTCGAAGAAGTGGCTGATGGCCTTCAGGCGCATCGGGTTCACGTCCTGCACCGTCTTCCAGTGGCTGTAGATCGGCAGGATCTTGTCGGTGGGCACGGCCAGCACCTTGCCATCCACGCCGGCCTCGTCTTCCATCTTCAGGATGCCCAGCGCGCGGCACTTGACCACCACGCCCGGCAGCAGCGGATAGGGCGTGACCACCAGCACGTCCACCGGGTCGCCATCGCCCGACAGCGTCTGCGGCACGTAGCCGTAGTTGGTCGGGTAGTACATCGCCGTGGTCATGAAGCGGTCGACAAAGATCGCACCGGTTTCCTTGTCCACCTCATACTTGATCGGATCGGCGTTCATCGGGATTTCGATGACGACGTGGAACTCTTCAGGGGCCTTGGGGCCCGGGGGGATTTTGTCGAAGGACATGGCTTGTCTATGGTTGGAATGGCGTTCGCCCCGCGGCTCGGGACAAACCCCGAGTTTAGCCAGCGGGCCGACGCCAGCCTGACACCGACGCGGTTTGCCTGTAAATTCGTTGCGTTGGCCAATCAGTGCAAAGCGGGTTCTACCCCCAGCATTGAGGAAGCAACGCGGCGGCAGTTGGGCCCGGCGCGTTGTGGCAGGGTCCCGGCTGGCGTCTTCACAACCATATGGAGACGGCAATGACTGGCAACTTCCCTTTGTATGCGGTGATCGCCTGTGGGCTGATCGCTGTCATCTACGGCATCTGGGCGCGAAGCTGGATTCTTTCCCGCGACCCGGGCAACGCCCGCATGCAGGAGATCGCCGCGGCGATCCAGGCCGGTGCCTCGGCCTACCTGGCCAAGCAATACACGGCCATCGGCATCGTAGGCCTGGTGCTCGCGGTGCTGATCGCGCTCTTCCTCGACAGTCTCACGGCGGCCGGCTTCGTGGTCGGCGCCGTGCTGTCGGGCGCCTGCGGCTTCATCGGCATGAACGTCTCGGTGCGTGCCAATGTGCGCACAGCGCAGGCCGCAGCGCAGGGCATCGGACCGGCGTTGCAGGTGGCATTCCGGGGTGGCGCCATCACCGGCATGCTGGTGGTCGGGCTGGGGCTGCTGGGGGTCGCCGGCTTCTATGCCTTCCTGGGCGCGGGCACGGCCACGCCGCAGGCACTGAATCCGCTGATCGGCTTTGCCTTCGGCTCCTCGCTGATCTCCATCTTCGCCCGGCTCGGCGGCGGCATCTTCACCAAGGGAGCGGACGTCGGCGCCGATCTCGTCGGCAAGGTCGAAGCCGGCATTCCCGAGGACGATCCGCGCAACCCCGCCGTGATCGCCGACAACGTGGGCGACAACGTCGGCGACTGCGCCGGGATGGCGGCCGACCTGTTCGAGACCTACGCCGTCACGCTGATCGCCACCATGGTGCTGGGTGCGCTGATGGTCACGGCAGCGCCGGCGAATGCGGTTATCTATCCGCTGGCGCTGGGCGGCGTCTCGATCATCGCGTCCATCGTCGGCTGCTTCTTCGTCAAGGCGTCACCGGGCATGACCAACGTGATGCCGGCGCTCTACCGCGGCCTGGCAGTCGCCGGCGTGCTGTCGCTCATCGCGTTCTGGTTCGTCACGTCCTGGCTGATGCCCGACAACGCAGTGGTCGCCGCCGGCAGCCAGCTGCGCCTGTTCGGCGCCTGCTTCGTGGGCCTGGCCCTGACGGCCGCGCTGGTGTGGATCACCGAGTACTACACGGGAACGCAGTACAAGCCGGTACAGCATGTGGCCCAGGCCTCCACCACCGGCCATGGCACCAACATCATTGCCGGCCTGGGGGTGTCCATGCGGTCCACGGCATGGCCGGTGATCTTCGTCTGCGCCGCAATCCTGGCGGCCTACACGCTGGCCGGCCTGTATGGCGTGGCCGTGGCGGCAACCTCGATGCTCTCGATGGCCGGCATCGTGGTCGCGCTGGACGCCTACGGCCCCATCACCGACAACGCGGGCGGCATCGCGGAGATGGCCGAACTGCCGTCGTCCGTCCGCGACGTGACGGACCCGCTGGATGCCGTCGGCAACACGACCAAGGCGGTGACCAAGGGCTATGCCATCGGTTCGGCGGGTCTGGCTGCGCTGGTGCTGTTCGCCGACTACACGCACAAGCTCGAAAGCTATGGCCAGGCCATCGACTTCAACCTGTCCGATCCGCTGGTCATCGTGGGGCTGTTCATCGGGGGGCTGATTCCCTACCTCTTCGGCGCCATGGCCATGGAAGCCGTGGGCCGCGCGGCCGGCGCGGTGGTCGAGGAAGTGCGACGTCAGTTCCGCACCATCCCCGGCATCATGGACGGCACCGGCAAGCCCGAGTACGGCAAGGCGGTCAGCATGCTCACCGGCGCGGCCATCAAGGAGATGATGATCCCGTCGCTGCTGCCGGTACTCGTGCCCATCGTGGTGGGCCTGGTGCTGGGGCCGAAGGCCCTGGGCGGCCTCCTGATGGGCACCATCGTCACCGGCCTGTTCGTCGCGATCTCGATGTGCACTGGCGGCGGCGCCTGGGACAACGCCAAGAAGTACATCGAGGACGGCCATTTCGGCGGCAAGGGCAGCGAGACCCACAAGGCGGCCGTCACAGGCGATACGGTGGGCGACCCCTACAAGGACACGGCCGGGCCGGCCGTCAATCCGCTGATCAAGATCATCAACATCGTGGCGCTGCTCATCGTGCCGCTGGTGGTGCAGTTCCACGCGCCTCAGCCCCCGCGCGCGGCGAGCCTCGGCGCGCCCGTCTTCGGGCAAGTGGCCCAGGCACAGCCGACCACCTCGAACCCAATGCCGACGCCGACGCAACGCTGACCGTCAGCGCTGCGCCACGGCACGCACCAGGCGCGTGGCCGGCTCCACCAGCGCGGTGAGGTCGGCCTCCCGCCCCTCCTCCACCGCGAGGAGCACGAGTTCGTGGATGCCGCCCACGACCGTCATGGCCATCTGCCGGTCAAGCGGCTGGCCCTGCGCATCGGGAACGGCCGCGCCGATGAAATCGGCGATGGCCAGATGTACCCGGCGCCGGACCGCGAGGCCTTCCAGGCCCAGGCCGAGGATCTCGACGAACAGCGTGCGCAGAAGAACCGGATCGGAGGCCAGGCACTCCAGATAGGCCCGCACCGCGCCGTCCACCTGGACCTGCCAGGGCCTCGACCGGTCGACCGACTCGACCAGCACCTTCAACGCCACACCGCTTGCCGCTTCATATAGCGCAAGCAGGCACTCGGTCTTGCCCGCGAAGTGCTCGTAGAAGGTCCGGCGCGACACCGCGGCCTCCCGCACGATGTCGGCGATGGAGGTCTGGGCATACCCGCGCGCCGCCAGGGCGCGGGCCATGCCTTGCAGCAGGCGCTCGCGATGGCCGGCCTCTGTGAGCTTCTCTTCGGGTGCGGTGGAGCTGTTCATGCGGTGCGAAGGCCGCGGAACGCGGCCGGCAGTAGATCGTACAAAGCCCCTCATCGGGGCCCGGTCGGCACTTGAGCGTACCGGCTCCTGGGAGGATGATCGCGGTACGCTTCCGTACCAATTCTCCGAAAGTGACCCCTGATGAGCCAGCTCGTGATTCGAAGACTGCTGATCGACCTCGACGCGCCGTTCGAGCGCCAGTGGTGCGCGGGCAATGCCTTCCAGACGGCTTTCTTCAATGCGCTCTCCATGAGCTTTCCGTTCGGGGAGCAGTTCTTCATCGATGCCGTGCGGGGCGCGCTGCCGATGCTGACGCCCGACGCCCAACAGGGCTGGCAGTCCGAGGTGCGCGGCTTCATCGGCCAGGAAGCCACGCACCGGCGCATCCACGCCCTGTTCAACGGCCAACTCGAACGGCAGGGCCTCAAGGATTCCTGGACGCCACGCATGAAGCAACGGATGGCGCTGCTCGACGGCCAGGATCCGCGACACGCCCTGGCGATCACTGCCGCGACCGAGCATTTCACCGCCATCTTCGCGGACTGGCTGCTGCGCCATCCCCAAACCCTGGAGGGCGTCGAGCCTCGTCTACGGACGATGTGGATGTGGCATGCGGCCGAGGAGTCGGAGCACAAATGCACCGCCTTCGACCTCTATCGCGCCGTCGGAGGCGCCGAATCATGGCGGCGGCGCTGGATGCGGCGCGTCACCCTGCTCTTCCTGACCGACCTGCTCCGACAGACCGTGGCCAATCTGCGCCATGAAAAACAGCTGTGGAAGCGATCAACCTGGCGGCAGGCCTGGCACACCCTGTTCGGTCGCAAAGGCCTGCTGACCAGCAATGTGCGCGCGTGGCGCGCCTACTTCCGCCCGACGTTCCATCCCTCCGAACAGGACGGCACGCTTGCGCAGCAGTGGCTGGCCGACCACCGTGACAGCTACGCCCCTGTCGGCGCAAACTGAACATCGGCAAACGACGAAGGCGGGGTGCCCCGCCTTCAGCCTCCTGGAGCAACGGTCCAGGCTTCAAAGCGCCCCATGCGGGGCGCCCCGTGGGTTCAGCCTCCGCCCTTGAGCGTCGCTTCCAGTTCCTTGCAGGACGGCGCGCACACCGGCTGGGCCTTGCCCAGGACGCGCTTGGTCTGCATCAGGGAGCGGGGGCGGTGCTTGCCGCACAGGAAGCACGACATCGTGGCGCCGCTGAAGGAGGACGAGGCCTTGAAGGGAGAACCTGGGGTCTTGGACTTGTAGCGCAGCCCAGCCTCGTCCATGGTCGTCTTGACATCAGAGCTGGCCATGGGCGCCTCCCTGTTGAACGAACACGCCGCGGACGGCAGAGAGAAGTGGGGAGTACATGCACGGCATGTCGTTATTTTCGGCGATTTCCGGATACCTGTTTTGACGGGGGACATTATCCCCGCCGACGCAATGGCGACGGCTCCTCCACAATTGGGGGCATGCAACTGAATTTCATCGCCAACGAGCATGCCGCCTCCGCCAGCGGCCGCGTGATTCCGGTCCTCGACCCCTCCGACGGTCAGGCCTTCGACGAGTTGCAGCGCAGCGATGCGCGCGACATCGACGCCGCCGTGCAGGCTGCGCGCGCCTGCTACGAGGGCGCGTGGGCGCGCCTTTCGGCCGCCGACCGCGGCCGCCTGCTGTACCGCCTGTCCCTGAAGGTGGCGGAACATGCCGACGAACTCACGGCGCTGGAGCAACGCGATTGTGGCAAGCCGACCAAGCAGGCGCGTGCCGATGCGCTGGCCCTCGCGCGCTACTTCGAGTTCTACGCGGGCGCGTGCGACAAGTTCCACGGCGAGACCATTCCGTACCTCGACGGCTACAGCGTGATGACCTGGCGCGAGCCGCATGGGGTGACGGGCCATGTGATCCCCTGGAATTACCCCATGCAGATCTTCGGGCGCAGCGTCGGTGGTGCGCTGGCCGCGGGCAACTGCTGCGTGGTCAAGCCTGCCGAAGACGCCTGCCTGTCGCTCATCCGCGTGGCGCAACTGGCGGCCGAAGTGGGCTTTCCCGCAGGCGCCATCAACATCGTCACCGGCTACGGCCATGAAGTCGGCGACGCGCTGGCACGCCACCCCGGCATCGACCACATCAGCTTCACCGGAAGCCCCCGCGTGGGCACGCTGATCCAGCAGGTGGCCGCCGAGCGCCACTGCCCCGTCACGCTCGAACTTGGCGGCAAGAGCCCGCAGATCGTGTTTGCCGATGCCGACCTGGACGCTGCCATTCCGGTGCTCATCAATGCCATCGTGCAGAACTCGGGCCAGACCTGCTCGGCCGGTTCGCGCGTGCTCATCGAAGGCAGCATCTACGAACCGCTGCTCGACCGCCTCGGCGCGGCGTTCGAGAAGCTGCGCGTCGGCCCCGCCGCCATGGACCTGGACCTCGGCCCGCTGATCCGTCAGACCCAGCAGCAGCGCGTGTGGGACTTCCTCTCGGATGCCCAGACCGCCGGCATCCCCATGGTGGCCCAGGGCCAGGTCGTAGAGGAGGCGCCCGACTCCGGCTTCTACCAGGCGCCCACGCTGCTGCGCGACGTGCCGGTGGACCACCGCATCGCCCAGGAGGAAGTCTTCGGCCCCGTGCTGGCGGCCATGCGTTTCGATGGCGAGGACGACGCGGTGCGCCTGGCCAATGCCACGCAGTTCGGCCTCGTGGCCGGCGTGTGGACGCGCGATGGCTCGCGGCAGTTCCGAATGGCCAAGCGGCTGCGCAGCGGCCAGGTGTTCATCAACAACTACGGCGCGGGCGGCGGGGTCGAACTGCCCTTCGGCGGCGTGAAGTCTTCCGGCTACGGCCGCGAGAAAGGCTTCGAGGCGCTGTACGGCTTCACCACGATGAAGACGATCGCCATTCGCCACGGCTGATGCCGGCCGTGCACGGGGCTCAACCGAGCGCCGTGTCCAGCAACATCATCAGGACGAAGCCGACCATCAGCCCACCCGTCGCGAAGGCCTCATGGCCCTTCCGATGGGACTCAGGGATGATTTCGTGGCTGATGACGAAGAGCATCGCGCCGGCCGCAAAGCCCAGTCCCCAGGGCAGGAGCAGGGCCGAATGCTCAACGACTGCCGCGCCGAGCACAGCGCCCAGCGGCTCGATCAGGCCGGACGCCATGCCCAGCGCAACCGCGAGACCGCGCCCATAACCCGCAGCCAGCAGCGCCACCGCGACCACCAGCCCCTCGGGCACGTCCTGGATCGCGATGCCCGTCGCCAGCGCGTTGGCACGCAGCCCATCATTGCCCGCGTAGCCGACGCCGATGGCCAGCCCTTCGGGCAGGTTGTGCAAGGCGATGGCGATCACGAACAGCCAGGTGCGCCGCAACGTGCGCACGGCATCGGTGTCGCGTCCTTCGCGGCCCTTGATGAAATGCTCGTGAGGCAGCAGCTTTTCCATGGCCATCAAGGCCGCTGCGCCCAGCAGGATCGCGGCGCCGATCACGCCGCCCGCGGACCAGCGGCCGCCGCCGAACAGCGCCTGCTCCTTCGCCACCTCCAGCCCGGGCAGGATCAGCGAAAAAGCGCAGGCCGCCAGCATGACGCCCGCGCCGAAGCCGAAGAGCGTGTCCTGCACACGCTCCGAAAGCCGTTGGGAGAACAGCACCGGCAGCGTGCCCAGTGCCGTGGCCAGGGCCGCGACCGAGCCACCCACCAGGGCCTGTCCCACCACCTCGCTGCTGGCAACCAGCGACCAGAACTGCCCTGCCAGGACCGACACGCCCAGTGCCATGATCGCCAGCCCGAGCCAGCGGCGCGCGGTGCGCGGATGCCGGCGCGTGGCAGGCCAGGCAGCGGTTTCAGAGTCGTTCATGGTCGGTCCTTGCGGTGATGGCGTCGCTCCGGCACCGGGAGGGCGCCCGCCCTCCAACACTGGAGCGCTGGCAGTGAACCACCGGGCCAGCCCCGTCGATGTAGTCCGGGCGCCGGTCCGGCTACCAGCGGACGCAGGGGGTGCCGACGGCTGGGCATCGCCTGCCCGCGGGCAGCGTGCGTCCGCCCCCCGGGTTCTCCCGCAAGGGCAGACCCCACGCTGCGCCGGAATGCACCCCGTCGATAAACTGCAACGCCCACCGACGTCGCCCTTGCGAGGCGCCGCTCCACACAGATCCCATGGCCTTTCGCGTGATTCCCCTCGTCGACCAGCGCCGCGATGCGCCCCTGCCCGCGCCGCGCGACGAAGAGGGGGTGCGCGCAGGCCTGCTGCAGGACAGGCTCGGGCGTCCCCTCACCGACCTGCGCATCAGCGTGACCGACCGCTGCAACTTCCGCTGCAGCTACTGCATGCCCAAGGAGGTGTTCGACAAGAACCATGTCTACCTCCCGCATTCCGCGCTGCTCAGCTTCGAGGAGATCACGCGTCTGGCGCGCGTATTCGTCGACCAGGGCGTGCGCAAGATCCGCCTCACGGGGGGCGAACCGCTGCTGCGCAAGAACATCGAGCACCTGATCGAGCAACTCGCCGCGCTGCGCACGCCCGACGGGTCGCCACTGGATCTGACGCTCACCACCAACGGCTCGCTCCTTGCACGCAAGGCGCATGCGCTCAGGGCCGCCGGCCTGCAGCGCGTGACGGTCAGCCTCGATGCGCTCGATGACGCCGTCTTCCGCCGCATGAACGACATGGACTTCCCGGTCGCGGACGTGCTGGCCGGCATCGATGCCGCGCGCGAGGCGGGGCTGGGGCCGATCAAGGTCAACATGGTCGTCAAGCGCGGCACCAACGAGCAGGAGATCCTGCCGATGGCGCGGCACTTCCGTGAGCGGCATGGCGGCGACGTGGTGCTGCGCTTCATCGAATACATGGATGTGGGCGCCACCAACGGCTGGCGCATGGACGAGGTGATGCCTTCCGCCGACGTGGTGGCGCACATCGCCGCCGAGTTGCCGCTGCTGCCCCTGGAGGCCAACGCCCCGGGCGAGACCGCGCAGCGCTGGGCCTACGCCGATGGCCGTGGCGAGATCGGCGTCATCAGCAGCGTCACGCAGGCCTTCTGCCGCGATTGCAGCCGGCTTCGCCTTTCCACCGAAGGCCGCGTCTACCTTTGCCTCTTCGCCTCCCAGGGCCATGACCTGCGGCAACTGCTGCGCGGTGGCGCAGACGACGAGGCGCTGGCGCGCACCGTGCGCAGCATCTGGACGCAGCGGGGCGACCGCTATTCCGAGTTGCGGGCCCGCCGGCCTGCCGACGAGGTGGACGGGGGTCCGGCCCCTCGCCGCGTCGAGATGAGCTACATCGGCGGATGAACGCCAGCCCTCTTGCCGCGTGGATGCGCACGCCGCCAGCCAGGCCGGAGGACCGCCGTTGAGCGCCGCTGACGCGCCGCTGCATCACCCACCCGCCCTCGGGGCGGCCGCCCTCACCGGTGCCGTGCTGGCCGGCGGCCAGGGCCGGCGGATGGGCGGCGCCGACAAGGGCCTCCAGCCCTATCGCGGCCAGCCGCTGGCGCTGAACGCGCTGCAACGGCTGCAGCCCCAGGTGGAGGCCTGCCTCATCAGCGCCAATCGCCATCTGCCCACCTACGAGACTTTCGGCGTACCGGTGGTACAGGACAGCATCGCCGGCTTTGCCGGCCCGCTCGCCGGCATGCTGGCCACCATGGAGCACTGCACCACGCCATGGCTGCTGACGGTGCCGTGCGACGTGCCGGCGTTTCCCCCCGACCTTGCCGCACGCCTGTTGCAGGCCGCCCGGTCCGCGGCGGCCGACATCGCCATCCCCACGGTTCGAAGCGGGCCCGGCGACGACGACGCGCGTCCGCAACCCGTGTTCTGCCTCGTCCACACGCGGCTGCACGCCAGCCTGCGCGACTGGCTGGCCCGCGGCGAGCGTCGCGTCATGGGCTGGGCACGCCAGCAGGGCGCGCAGTTGGTGCCTTTCGACCAGCCCGGCGACCCGGCTGCCTTCGCCAACATCAACACCCTGGAAGCGCTCGCCGCTCTCAACGACCAGCGCTGAGGCGGCCGATACTCGGCGGCCGCGCCCTGCCGGCACGCCTCCCGCCATGACCTCTCCGCCCAACCATCCCTCCCACGCCGACACCACGCCCGACCTGCATGTCGACGAAGTGCACCAGCGCATCGCCCGCCTGGTCGCGCGTGGCCGCAAGGACCTGTCGACCGAGCAGATCGCGCTGGGCAAAGCAGTGGGCCGCATCCTGGCGGCGGACGTCCTGTCGCCGGTTTCCGTTCCGCCGCACGACAACGCCGCCATGGACGGCTATGCCTTCTCCGGCGCGGCGCTGCAGTCCGCGGGCGCGGAGCTGGACCTGCGCGTGGTGGGAAAGGCCCGCGCGGGCGCACCCTGGACCGGCCAGTTGGGCCCGGGCGAAGCCCTGCGCATCATGACGGGCGCCGTGATGCCACGGGGCGCCGACACCGTGGTGCCTCAGGAGCTGTGCCAGCCGCAGGCCGACCGGGTGCGCTTCGACCGCCTCCGCGTCGTCGCCGGCGCGCACTGCCGCAAGGCGGGCGAGGACCTGCGGGCCGGGGGCTTGGCACTGGCTGCGGGGACACGCCTGGCGCCCGCGGCGCTCGGCCTTCTCGCGAGTCTCGGACAGGCAGAGGTGAACGTGCGGCGCAGGCTCCGCGTCGCCGTCCTGTCCACCGGGGACGAACTGCTCCAGCCCGGCGAGCCGCCACGTCCCGGTGCGATCTACGACAGCAACCGCACCACCCTCTCGGCGCTCGTGCGCAGCCTGGGCCTGGCGCCGCTCGACCTGGGCCCGGTGCCCGACCGGGCCGACGCCCTGGCCGCAGCGCTGACCGATGCCGGACGGCAGGCGGACGTGGTGATCAGCTCCGGCGGCGTGAGCGTGGGCGAGGCCGACCACACACGGTCCGCACTCGCAGCATCGGGCGAACTGGCCTTCTGGCACGTCGCGATGCGCCCCGGCCGCCCCTTTGCTGCTGGCGTGCTGACGGGCGATGCCGGCGCCCCGCTGCCCTTCTTCGGCCTTCCGGGCAACCCGGTGGCCGCGATGGTGAGCTTTCTGGTCTTCGTGCGGCCGGCGCTGCTGCAACTGGCCGGGTGCGGCGCAGCCGAGGCGGTCGCGCCGCCCCTGGTGCGTGCACGCACGAGCCGCGCGCTGCGCAAGCGCCCCGGCCGGACCGAGTACCAGCGCGCGGTGCTCCGCCGGGTGCCCGGCGCCCTGCCGGTGGTCGACGTCGCGCTCAACCAGAGTTCGGCGGTGCTCAGCGCGATGGTGGCGGCAGACGCCCTGGTCGTGCTGCCGCACGATCAGGGCCACGTCGACGCCGACGAGGAAGTCGACGTGCTGCTGCTGGACACGCTGTCCTGACGGCGGCGCGCGCCTGGCGCCCGGCGGTCGCCGTGAACAACGACGGAAAGCTCAGGCGCGCCCCTGCGCGTGCAGCACGCCACGGTTGGCGAGTGCGTCCGCGCGTTCATTGCCTGGATCGCCCGAGTGCCCGCGCACCCAGCGCCATTCGATCTGGTGCCCGCCGTCGGCCACCAGCTGATCGAGCCGCTTCCACAGCTCCACATTCTTGACCGGCTGACCGGTCGAGGTGCGCCAGCCCTTGGCCTTCCAGCTGCGGATCCAGGACGTGATGCCCTGGCGCACGTACTGGCTGTCCAGGAAGAGCACCACGCGGCAGGGCCGCTTGAGCGCGGCCAGCGCCTCGATCACCGCCATCAGCTCCATGCGGTTGTTGGTGGTGTCCAGCTCGCCGCCGAAGATTTCTTTTTCAAAGGTGCCGGACTTGAGCCAGGCGCCCCAGCCGCCTGGGCCAGGATTGCCCTTGCAAGCACCGTCGGTGTAGATCGTGACTTCGTTCAAAGGTTGTGTTTCTTTCCAGTTCTGGACGTCCGGCCGGCGATCGGGCGCGGTGCCGCCGCCATCGCCGGCCGCCGTTTCCAGTCGGCCGGTAGCAGACGCATGCCGCGCACGCGCTTGACCGCGACGACGAAATAGACGGCGCCGAAGATGGGCCACCAGCGCTCGCCCAGCTCGTCCATCCAGCGGTAGCGCTGAAGCCAGGCTTCACCGCGCGCGGCCGGCCGGTACAGGCCGAAGCGGCCGGACTCGACCTCGAAGCCCAGCAGACGCAGCCAGTCGCGCAGACGCCAGTAGTTGATGAGTTCGGAGGGGCCCGGCAAATAAAGTTCGCCGCCGCCCAGATGCCGGTACAGTCGGGCCCGGCGCTGCCGCAGGCCCCAGAGACTCGCCGGGTTCAGCCCGCAGACGACCACGCGGCCTTCGGGCACCAGCACCCGTTCCACCTCGCGCAGCGTGGTGTGCGGGTCGGCAGCGAGTTCGAGCGTGTGAGGCAGCGTGACGAGGTCCAGGCTGTTGGCGCCGAAGGGCAAGGCCGAGAAGTCCGTCAGCAGGCCGGCCGAAGCGGCCGGCGGCTCCTCGGGACCGCCGGCCAGCCAGCGATGCGGCATGCGGTTGGTGCGCAGCGTGTCGATCTCGGCACAGCCCAGCTGCAGTGCGTGATAACCAAAGATGTCGACCACCGCCTCGTCGAACTGCGACGCCTCCCAGGCCTGCAGCAGGCGGCCGGGCGGGGTCTTCAACCAATCGCCCAACTTTATAATTTGATCGGTCATGACCCTTGTTCCGTTGCCTGCTTTCGCCGACAACTACATCTGGATGCTCCAGATTGGCGCGCAGGCCGCCGTGGTGGATCCAGGCGACGCCGGACCGGTGTTCGACGCCTTGGCCCGGGAGCCCGGGCTTGAACTGGCGGCGATTCTAGTCACACACCATCACGGCGATCACACGGGCGGCGTGGCCGCGCTGCGCGAGGCCACCGGAGCTCAGGTCTTCGGTCCGGCCACTGAAAACATCCCCCAGCCCTTCACGCCACTGCGCGGTGGCGACCCTGCGCGCGCGCTCGGTCTGACCTTCGAGGTGATCGACGTCCCCGGCCACACCGCGGGCCACATCGCCTACGTGCTGCGCGAGCCGCCCGCCCCTCTTTCCCATCCGCTGCTCTTCTGCGGCGACACCCTCTTCTCGGGCGGCTGCGGCCGCCTGTTCGAGGGCACACCGGCGCAGATGCTGGCCTCGCTCGATGCGCTGGCTGCCCTGCCCGACGACACCCAGGTGTGCTGCGCGCATGAGTACACCCTCTCCAACCTGCGCTTTGCCCTGGCGGTGGAACCCGGCAATGCCGCGCTTGTCGATCACGAGCGCCACTGCCAGACGCTGCGCGCCCAGGGGCGCCCCACCCTGCCGGCCCGGCTGGCGATGGAGCGCCGCACCAACCCCTTTCTGCGCTCGCGCGAAGGCACCGTCATCGCCGCCGTCCAGGCGCACGCGCCCGGCGTGCAGTCCGACGACGAGGTTGCCGTCTTCGCTGCCCTGCGCCAATGGAAAAACGACTTCCGATGAAGAGACTTCTCGCCGCCGCCATGGTGGCTGCCTCGCTGTTCCTGGCCGGCTGCGCCAGCACCCCGCCCGACTCCAAGGCGATCCAGGCCGCTGCGGCGGCCTCCTCGTCCTCGGCCGCGCCGGTTTATCCCACGGGCCGGCTGACGCCGCTGGTGCCCGGCAGCCAGGAATGGAGCGGCCACAGCGTGGTCACCCTCGCGCCGCCGGTGGACATGTGGGACCGCATCCGCCGCGGCTTCAAGATGCCCGACCTGGACAGCGACCTGGTGCGTGACCGCGAGCAGTGGTACGCCACCCGGCCCGACTACATCCAGCGGATGACGGAGCGCTCCAGCAAGTACATCTTCCACATCGTCGAAGAGCTCGAACGGCGCGGTATGCCCACCGAGCTGGCGCTGCTGCCCTACATCGAGAGCGCCTTCAACCCGCAGGCCGTCTCCAGCGCCCGGGCCACCGGCATGTGGCAGTTCATGCCGGCCACCGGCAACGACTACGACCTCAAGCAGAACCTGTTTCGCGACGACCGGCGCGACGTGGTCGCCTCCACCCGCGCCGCCCTCGACTACCTGCAGCGCCTGTACACCATGTTCGGCGACTGGCAGTTGGCGCTGGCGGCCTACAACTGGGGCGAGGGCAATGTGGGCCGCGCCATCGCGCGCAATCAGAAGGCCGGCCTGCCCACGGGCTACGCCGATCTGAAGATGCCCGACGAGACCCGCTACTACGTGCCCAAGCTGCAGGCGGTGAAGAACATCGTCGCCAACCCGCAGCAGTTCGGCGTCGACCTGCCCTTCATTGCCAACCACCCCTACTTCCAGACCGTCGAGCTCACGCGCGACCTGGACGTGGAACTCGCCGCCAAGCTGGCCGACGTGCGCATCGAGGACTTCCGGGCCCTCAACCCCGCCGCGCACAAGCCGGTGCTGCTGGCCGCCAGCGGCACGCCCATCCTGCTGCCCTGGGACAACGCCGCCGTCTTCAAGCGCAACTTCGAGGCCTACAACCAGGGCCAGTACGCGAGCTGGACGGCCTGGACGGTGCCCTCGACCATGACCGTGGCCGACGCCGCCCAGCGCACCGGCATGAGCGAGGCCGACCTGCGGGCGATGAACAACATCCCGCCGCGCATGCTGATCAAGTCGGGCTCCACGCTGATCGTGCCGCGCACCGCCCGCGTGAAGGAAGACGTCGCCGCCGTGGTGGCCGAGACGGGCCACCTGAGCTTCGAGCCCGAGATCGTCACCCGCCGCACCGTGGTCAAGGCGGGCCGCAACGACAGCGTCACCAGCATCGCCAACCGTTATAAGCTCAGCCCCGCACGGGTGGCGCAGTGGAACGACGTGGCAGCGGGCCACCGCTTCAAGCGCGGCTTCCAGGTCGTGGTGTACCTGCCCGTGCGTGCGGCGGCCGCCGAGAACGTGGGCAGCGGCGCCAAGCATGCCGTGGTCACCAGCAAGCGCGGCGGCGGTGTGGCCCGGGCCGCGGTCGCGCCGGTGTCCACGCGCGCGGTTGCGCGCAGCACCACGGCCAGCTCCAAGAAGGCGGTCACGTCGCCCCGTGGCGGCTCGCCGTCCAAGAAGAAGCGCTGACCGGCGCGCCGCCGATCAGGCCTTGAAGCGCTCCTTGGCGCGCTGGGCGAAGTCGTTGGTATAGAGCCGGTCCAGCTCGATCCGCTCCGGCCTGAAGCTGGCGTCGAAGGTGGTCATGGCGGCCAGTGCCGTGCGCGGCCCTTCCGGGGGAACCAGCCCGTCCAGCGCGATCGACTCGCGCACCTTGTCGAAGGCCGCCAGGTACAACGCGCGGTCGCCGAGCAGGTGACTTTCGGGAAGCGCCTTGATGAGGTCGCCGGGCCCGGCCGTCTGCAGCCACTTGAGGCTGTGCACGACCGCATTGGCCACCGCCTGCGCCGTGTTGGGTGCGCGCCGCAGGAAGTCCTCGGACGCATAGAGACAGGCGGCCGGCATGGGACCGCCGAACACCTCGGCCGTGCCACGCAAGGTGCGGCAATCGGCGATCAGCTTCACATCGCCTTTCTGTTCGAGCATGGTCATCACCGGCTCGCTGTTGCTCATGGCATCCACCTGGCCCGTGCGCAGCGCGGAAAGCGCGCCCGCGGACGAGCCCACGCCCACGTACTGCACGTCGCCAGGGCGCAGGCCGCCGCGGGCCGCCACCAGGCTGGCCATCATGTGCGTGGCCGATCCCACGGCCGACACGCCCACGCGACGCCCGCGCAGATCGGGCACCGCCTGATAGGCCGCAAAGCCCTTGGTCGACGTGCCCATGGCCACCTGGGGCGCGCGGCCCTGCAGCACGAAGCAAGGGAAGAACTGGCCGCCGGCCTGCAGGTTCAGCGTGTGCTCGAAGGCGCCCGAGCAGATATCGGCCGAACCGCTCAGCAGGGCCTGCAGGGCCCGCGCGCCCGCCGCATGGTCCACCACCTCCACGTCCAGGCCCTCGGCCCGGAAGTAGCCCAGCTGCTCGGACAGCGTCAGGGGCAGGTAGTAGAACGAGCCCTTGCCCGCGACGGCAATGACGACGCGGTTCTTTTCGAGCCGCGGCTGGGTGCGCACGCCAGGCGCGATGGCCAGCGCGGCACCTGCGGCGGCCGCGGCGCAGAAGGCGCGGCGGTGGAGCATGGCGGCGGTGGTTCCTCTCTGGCAAGGCTGTGGTGCTCGCTGACAGGGTCGCCGCCCCGTCGCATCGAGGGGCCGCGCCCTTCAGGAGAGCCCGGGCATTTGCCACGAGCTTAGGAGGCGCCGACGCGCAGCAGCATCCGGACCATCCCCCACACGGGTTTCCACGGAACGCACCGCGGGCAGCGGCGGCCACCTACCGCCCACCGGGTGGCTCAGCGCCCGACGAATAGGATCGCGATGTTGACCAGCAGCGCCAGCGCGAACACGGCGCTGCGCATCGTGCTGCGTCCGCGGATGTAGAGCGACACGAACACCACCCGCAGCAGCACGTAGGCGACCGCGAGGGCATCGAGCCGCGCCTGCGCCGCGCCGTACTGGTGGGCGATGACCACCGCACCGATGAAGAAGGGCAGGCTTTCGAAACCATTGGCATGGGCCGCCATGGCCCGCGCGCGCCAGCCCTCCAGGCGGCCGGCCCAGTCGCGTGGCGCATCGTTGTCGCGGCGGGCGAAGGCGCCCGCCTTGGCGATGTAGGCCGTCAGGTAGGGCAGCAAGGCGGCCACCAGCACGCACCAGTAGGCCAGCGTCAGATGGCTCACGTTCATGCCTTGCGCCTCAACGGCGGTCGACCAGCGCGTGCGCGATGGTGCCTAGGTCGACGTATTCCAGCTCGCTGCCGGCCGGCACACCACGCGCCAGGCGCGTCACGGTCAGGCCGCGGCTGCGCAGCGCCTCGGCGATCACATGGGCCGTCGCCTCGCCTTCGGCCGTAAAGTTGGTGGCGACAATCACTTCGCTCACATGGCCGTCGGTGGCCCGCGCCACGAGCTGGTGCAGGCCGATGTCGCGCGGGCCCACGCCGTCGAGCGGACTCAAACGCCCCATCAGCACAAAGTAGTAGCCGCGGAAGGCGCCCGTCCGCTCCAGTGCCGCCTGGTCGGCCGGCGTCTCCACCACCGCCAGCTTGCTGGCGTCGCGCTGCGGGTCGCGGCAGACCTCGCACAGCTCGGCCTCGGTGAAGGTGTTGCAGCGGCTGCAGTGGTGCACCTGCAGCACCGCGTCCTGCAGCGCGCGGGACAGCACCTGCGCGCCGTTGCGATCATGCTGCAGCAGATGGAAGGCCATGCGCGAGGCCGACTTGGCGCCCACACCCGGCAGGCGCCGCAGCGCCTCGATCAGCGTGTCGAGCGAATGGGCGTCGGACATGGTGGAGCGGCGGAAGGCTGGCTCAGAAGGGGAACTTCATGCCACCGGGCAGGCCCGGCATACCGGCCGTGATCTTGCCCATCTTCTGCTCGCTGGTCTCCTCGGCCTTGCGCACGGCGGCATTGAAGGCGGCAGCCACGAGGTCCTCAAGCATGTCCTTGTCGTCGGCCAGCAGGCTGGGGTCGATGGTCACGCGCTTGACGTCGTGCTTGCAGGTCATGACGACCTTGACCAGGCCGGCGCCGGATTCGCCTTCGACCTCGATGTGCGCCAGTTCTTCCTGGGCCTTCTTGAGGTTGTCCTGCATGGCCTGGGCCTGCTTCATCAGGCCGGCGAGTTGTCCTTTGTTGAACATGGGCGGGTTCCTTCCTAGGTCTGGAGATAAGGTTGTCGGTGAACGGAATCAGGCCGGCTTGAGGGAGCCGGGCACGATGCGGGCATCCCACTGGCGCATCAGCGCCTGCACATCGGGATCGCCCATGATGGCTTGCTCGGCCGCGAGTTGGCGGGCCTCGGCAGCCGCCCTGTTGCGCAGCGCCGGGCTGTCGACCACGGCGCCCACCTCGATGGCCAGCCGCACAGCGTAGCCGGCGCCGGCCAGGGCATTCTGCAGCCGCTCGCGGCTGGCGCCCTGGTTGAGGGTTTCGCGCTCCACGCGCAGCAGCCACTGGTCGACGTCGCGCGCCACGAGCTGCGACTGCAGCGCCAGTTCGCGTGCCAGGGCATTGATCGCCTCGGCGGCCACGAGGCCCATCACGGTCTGGTGCCAGAAATCGCCCTCCTCGCTGGGACGGATGCGCCCGGCGGCGGACTCGCGCGGCGCCTCGCGCGCGCCCGGCGGCGGCTGCACGCGCAGCGGCACGGCAACCACCGGCGTGTCGGGCTCGCCGGTCGCGGGCGCCGGCCTGGGCGGCGGCGAAGGACTGCGGCCCGGCATGTCGACGACCGGCAGCCTTTGCACGGGGTGCCCGGCTGCGGGTGCGGAAGCGGGCGCCACGGGGGCGGGACGTGCAACGGAGACGTCGTGCGTCTCGGCCTCGGCACGCAGGACGACGGGCGCCGGCGATGCTTGCTGCGCAGGGGGCATCCGCTCCGCCGGTAGCCGTTCGGAAGGCGTCTCCGGCAACTGTGCGGGATGCGCATGCGCAGCCGGTGGCGCGGATGCAGACGCCTGCGCCGCGGACGAGCCCCGCGGCGTCGCAGGCGCCACCGCCATGCCGGCGGGTGCCGGCCGCGCCTCAGCGTTCAGCGGACTTTTTTTTTCAGCCGCGCCCGCAGGCTTGAAGGCCAGCAGACGCAGCAGCACCATGGTGAGCCCGGCGTACTCGTCGGGCGCCAGACCCAGTTCCGCACGGCCATGCAGGCAGATGCTGTAGAGCAGTTGCGTCTCGTCGGCGGGCATGGCGCCGGCCAGCCGCGCCACCTCGGCCGCATCCGGGTCGGCGGCATCGACGGCCGCGGCGCGGGCGGGCACGGCCTGCAGCACCGCCATGGCCTGGAGCACGGCCGTCATCTCCTCCAGCGTGGACGCGGCGGCCAGGCCGGCCACGCGCATGGCCTCGACGGTCTCGACCACGGTGCCACCATCGCCACGCGCCAGGGCGTCGATCAGCGCATGCACATGGCCCCGGTCGGCACTGCCCAGCATCTGGCGCACACCGCCTTCGGCCAGGCTGCCGTTGCCATAGGCGATCGCCTGGTCGGCGAGGGACAGCGCATCGCGCATGGAGCCGCGCGCCGCACGCGACAGCAGGCGCAGCGCGCCCGGCTCAGCCTCGATCTGCTCGGCGCCCAGGACACGCGTCAGGTGATCCAGCACCGTCTCGGGCGCCATGGGCCGCAGGTTGAACTGCAGGCAGCGGCTGAGCACCGTGACCGGTACCTTCTGCGGGTCGGTGGTGGCCAGGACGAACTTCAGGTACTCGGGCGGCTCTTCCAGCGTCTTGAGCATCGCGTTGAACGCGGTGTTCGTGAGCATGTGCACTTCGTCGATCATGAAAACCTTGAAGCGCCCCTGCACCGGCTTGTAGACGGCCTGCTCCAGCAAGCCCTGGACCTCGTCCACGCCACGGTTGGAGGCCGCGTCCAGTTCGGTGTAGTCGACGAAGCGGCCGGCATCGATGTCGGTGCAGGCCTGGCACACGCCGCAGGGCGTGGCGGTGATGCCGCCCTGGCCGTCCGGCCCCTGGCAGTTGAGCGATTTGGCCAGGATGCGCGAGACGGTGGTCTTGCCCACGCCGCGGGTGCCGGTGAAGAGGTAGGCATGGTGCAGCCGCTGCTGCGTGAGCGCATTGCTCAGGGCCTGCACCACATGCTCCTGGCCCACCATCTCGCCGAAATTGCGAGGACGGTATTTGCGGGCGAGCACGAGGTAGGACATCCGGTCGATTCTAAGAGGCGGTGCCCTCTGCCCCGGGATGGCCCGCCGCCGCGGGATGGCTTGCAAGCCTGGGTTATGATCGACCCCGACGGGCCTCCCCGCATGGTCAAGCGGCCAACCGGGTCAGGTGGGGAACCAAGCAGCCCTAACTGCGTAGCCAGTGCCGGGGGTAAGGCTCGTCACCTTCTTCTTCGATCATCGTGTCCGCGCCAGCGGGCCTCGAACCCGCCGGGTTCGCGATCCCTCCCCCCATCTCCTCTGTGTCACCGCTGTGGGTCGGGCGCGTGCATTCGCGCCCTTTCCTCGGGTTCGTGAATGTTGCTTTGCAAATGTTAAGCGCTTGACAGCAGGCCGATCCGACGCCCGCATCGATTCCTAGACTGCCGCCCAGACCCCCATCCCGGGGCTATTGGCTCGACTGGAATACACCGTGAAGCGCTCGACTTTCCTGCTGCCCGTGCTCGTCCTCCTCACCCTGCAGGGCTGTGCCTGGATGGCCCGTCCCGGGGACCGCGAGGACCCGATTCCTCCGCGGCTCGTCAAGGAAGGCGACACCTGGGTGTGGGACCGTCCGGGCGCCTTCGGCCCGGTGCCCCAGACGCTGGCTTCGGCCGGCGACCGCGTGTGTGGCTCGCTCGACAAGAACGGCACACACTGGAAACCCACCGGCTACCACGCACGCGCCGAAGACGGGCTCGGCCGTCCCTTCGACGGGGGCGGCTACTTCTGCGTACCGCAGTAGGCCCAGCGCCGGCGCAAGGCAAGCGCAGTTGAGGCCTGGCCTCAACGGCCACCCACGAAACCGCCCAGCATCCGGTCGATCAGGCCCAGCAGCGGCGACTCCAGCATCGGCAGCACCCAGGCCATGGCCGCCATGCCGGCCGTGAGCGTCACCGGAAAGCCGATGGCGTAGATGTTCATCTGCGGCGCCACGCGCGAGATGATGCCGAGCACCAGGTTGACGAAGAGCAGCAGCCCGACCATCGGCAATGCGATCCATAGTGCGCTGGCGAAGAGCTCGGCGCCCAGCTCGTGCACACGCACCCGCATCAGCGCATCCATGAGGCCGCCGCCGATGGGGAACACCTCGAAGCTCTTGATGACGGCCATCAGGACCGCGAGGTGGCCATTGACCACCACGAAGAGCAAGGTGGCCAGCGTGCCGAAGAAGCGCGACACGGCGCTGGCCTGCGTGTTGTTGATCGGATCGAAGAAGCTGGCGTAGTTCAGGCCCATCTGCAGGCCAGCCAGTTCGCCCGCCAATTCCACGGCGGCCAGGATCAGCCGCGCCGCGAAGCCGATGGCCATGCCGATGCCGGCCTGCTGGACCAGCGCTCCCAGGGCCAGCGGGCTGTCCACGCCGATGGCGGGGGCCGGCGGCAGCACGCCCTGCGCGCATAGGGCGATGACAAAGGCCAGGCCGATGCGCGCGCGCACGGGCAGCGCGCGCGAGGAGAACACGGGGGCGGTGGTGAACAGGCCCAGCACCCGCAGGAAGGGCCAGAGCACGGGCGTGATCCACGCCGTGAGCTGGGCTTCGCTGAAGGTCAGCATGCGTGGGCTCGCACGGCCGGCCGACTGCCCGGTGCCGGGCGGGAGATCACGCGACGACGCTGGGCAGCGACTCGATGATGCGGCGCAGGTAGTCCACCAGCATCGTCAGCATCCAGGGCCCGGCGATGGCCAGCACGGCCACGGCCGCGACCAGCTTGGGCACGAAGGCGAGCGTGGCCTCGTTGATCTGCGTGACGGCCTGGAAGATGCTCACCACCAGGCCGACCGCCAACACGGCCAGCAGCACGGGCGCGGAGACCATCAGCAGCAGCAGCAATGCGTCCTGGCCGGTCGTCAGCACCATCTGGGCGTTCATGGAAGAGGTCCTCGAAGAGAGCGGTCAGGTGATGAAGCTGGCGGCCAGCGAGCCCAGCAGCAGGTTCCAGCCGTCGGCCAGCACGAAGAGCATGAGCTTGAAGGGCAGCGCCACCAGCACCGGCGACAGCATCATCATGCCCAGCGACATCAGCACGCTGGACACCACGATGTCGATCACCAGGAAGGGGATGAAGATCATGAAGCCGATCTGGAAGGCCGATTTCAGCTCGCTGGTGGCGAAGGCCGGGATCAGCACGCGCAGCGGCGCCGTCTCGGCCGTGGTCTCCGAGGGCAGCTTGGCCAGCCGCGCGAACAGCGCGAAGTCGGACTGCCGCGTCTGCTTGAGCATGAACTGGCGCATCGGCTGCTCGGCGCGCGAGAGCGCCTCGTCGAAGGCGATGGCGTTGCGGCTGTAGGGCTCGTAGGCCTCGGCGTAGACCTTGTCCAGCGTCGGCCCCATCACGAAGAGCGTGAGGAAGAGCGAGAGGCCGATGATCACCTGGTTGGGCGGCGCAGCCTGCGTGCCCATGGCCTGCCGCAGCAGCGACAGCACGATCACGATGCGGGTGAAGCCCGTCATCATCAGCACCACGGCCGGCAGGAAGCTCAGCGCGGTGAAGAAGAGCAGCGTCTGGATGGGCACCGAGTAGCTGGTGCCGCCGGCGCCCTGCCCGATCAGCAGCGGCAGCTGGCCGGCCGCGGGCGCCTGCTGCGCGAGCACCGGCGCGATGAGCGCCAGGCCGAGGCCCGCGCCCGCGATCCACTTACGCATCGCCGGGCTCCTGGACAGGGAGGATGCCGGCCGCAGGCAGGGTGTGCAGGCAGTTCACCGCCTGCGCCGTCACGCCCAGCACCAGCCAGGTCCTCGCATGGGCCGGCCCGACTTCCACGGTGACCACCCGCTGCTGCGGCCCCACGGCCACCGCCGACACCACGCGCGACGCCGCATCGGCCGCGCCCGGCGCCAGCAATTGCCGTGCGCGCAGGCGCCGCAGCACGAAGGGCAGCGACGCGATCAGCGCAATGAAGAGGACGATGGTGAGAAGGCTCTGCGTCACGCGGCAAGCACCCGGATCGGATCGAAGGAAAAGGCGCTCAGGCGCGGTGCACGCGACGCAGGCGCTCGGAAGGCGTCACCACATCGGTCAGCCGGATGCCGAAGCGGTTGTTGACCACCACCACCTCGCCCTGCGCGACCAGGTAGCCGTTGACCAGCACATCCATGGGCTCGCCGGCCAGCGTGTCCAGCTCGACGATGGTCCCCTGCCCCATCTGCAGCACCTGCTTGATCGGCACCTTCTTGCGGCCCAATTCCACCGACAGCTGCACCGGGATGTCCAGCACGCGCTGGATGTCCTGTGCCATCGCCGCCGCATCGGGCGTGGCCGCGGCGGCGCCAGGCTCGCCGGGCTCCAGCGGCTCGGCCCAGGCGGCGGAAGAGGAAGAGGTGTCATTGCTCATGGAAGGCTCCTTGGCTGCCGAGGTGCTGCTCGATGCGCAGCGCATAGCGGTCGTTGTGCGTGCCGTAGCGGCAGGCGAAGACGGGGGCGCCTTCGATGGTGGCCAGCACCATCGGCTGGCGGTCCAGCTGGATGAAGTCGCCGGGCTTCATGGCCAGCAGATCGGCCACGCTCAGTTCCGCCTGGGCCAGTTCGGCCACCAGCGTGACCTCGGCGGCCTGGATCTCGCGTGCCAGCTGGCCGACCCAGCGGCGGTCCTCCGCCAGCGCGGTGGCCTGTTGCGGCCCATAGAGCACGTCGCGGATCGGCTCCAGCGCCGCGTAGGGCAGGCACAGGCGCAGCTGGCCTTCGTAGGTGCCGAGCGCGACAGACAGCGTGGTCACCACCAGCGCATCCTGCGGCGTCGCAACGCCGGTGAACTGCGGCAGCCGCTCGTGGCGCAGATAGCTGGGCACCAGTGGATAGACGTCCTTCCAGGCGCGGGCGTACTCCTGGCCCAGCAGCACCATCAGCCGCTGGATCACGCGCTGCTCGGTGGGCGAGAAGTCGCGGTCGATGGGGGTGTGGACCGTGCCGCCGCCACCGTACAGCGCATCCACCAGGGCCGAGACGAAACCGCTGTCGCAGGCAAACAGCGCCTGGCCGCGCAGCGGCTGCAGGCCATACACGCCGAAGCAGGCGGGCATGGCCAGCTCGCCGGTGTAGTCGGCCATGACCTCTTCCCAGCGGCGGACCTGCACGCTCGCGGCGCCCAGTTGCGCACTGCGGCGCGACAGCTGGAACAGCCCCTGGCCCAGGTGGCGCACGAAGCGTTCGTTGACCACGTCCAGCATGGGCAGCGGCTGGCGCACGCGCCGGTCGCTGGGCAGCAGCTCCAGCACGCCAGGCGGCGTGGCGGCCTGCGCGGGGTCGGAAAGGGTGTCCTCGCTCATCGCTTCACCTCCGGGCACGGCACGTGCTCACTGCACGATGAAGCTGGCGAACAGCACGGCGCGGATGGGGCCGGTGTAGCGCTGGGTCAGCGGTCGCCTGTCGCCCTCGCCGTCGGTGCGGATGGGGCGCGGCGTGCGCAGCCCGGCCACGCGGGAGACCTCCATGACGATGTCCTGGGCCAGCTTGTCCTTGCCGTCGCGCCGCAGCAGCTCCTCCGCGGTGCGCTGCGAGACCAGCATCAGGATGCTGCTGCGCACGGCCGGCAGGCGCTGCTTGATCTGGTCGCCCAGCTTCTCGTCGCTGAGTTCGAGCGTCACGCCGATCTGCGCGAAGCGGTCACCGCCGGGGTCGGCCAGGTTGACCACCATGTTGTCCAGGGCCATGTAGATCGGGGCAGGCTTCTTGGCCGACGAGGGCGCCTCGTCGTCCTCCTCGTCGCCGGCCGCGGCCTCGGCATGGGTGTCCTTGCCCTTGGCATGGCTGCCACCCTTCATGAAGAACCAGGTGCCGCCGGCGGCGCCGCCCGCCAGCACGAGCACGGCCACGACGATCAGCACGATCTTGATGAGGTTGCTCTTGGGCTTGGCGGCCCCTTCGGCGGCGGCATTGGCGGACACGGATCATTCCCCTCGGTTTGCAGGGCCCGGCACCGGACCTTGGCGGAATTATTCGGCGCACCCGCCCGGGCCGAGCCGCGGAACAAAGGCAGGAAAACCGGCTTCTTTCCGGATTACACGAAGAGGTCGAGCGCGCCACGGCCCGGTCGGCGCGTCCCGACCGATGCCATCGCGGGGGGCATGTCGGCCGGGTCGGCCGAAGACCGGCCGGCCCCGGACTCCGGCGGCGTCGAGCCGCCGCCCTGCGCCTGCGTGCCGGCGCCCTGCCCCTGGCCCGGCGCGGTGCCCACGCTGGCCGAGCCCAGGCTCAGGCCCTGGCCGGCCAGCATCTGCTCCAGCTGCGGCAGCGACTGGTGGATCAACTGGCGCGCCTGCCGGTCGTCGCTCTGGAAGAGCACCTGCGCCTCCTGCCCCTGCAGCCGCAGTTGCACCGAGACGGGCGCGTCGCCCGGCCCCGCGACCGTGAGCTGTGCGCCCTGCACCTGCTGCGCCGCCCACCAGCTGATCGGGTCGAGCAGCGCGTCCGAGGCGTCGCCCCAGGCGGCGCCCACGTGCGTGGCGGCCAAGGGCGCGGTGACGGGCAGCGTGCCGCCCAGATCGGGCGCACCACCAACCGGCCAGCCGGGCGGCACGACCGTCGTCGAAGTCGTAGCGGACGCATCGGCATCGGGCTCGTCGACGCGCTTCCAGCCCGCGGCAAGCACCGCCTCTGCCGGCAGGAGGGCAGACGGCGGCTGGACCGCTGCCGCATCCGGCGCGATCGGCGGCGTCGCCGCTGCCCCATGTTGTGCGGCCAGCACCGGATTCGACGGCGACTGCGGCAGCAGGGCGCCCGCGGCGCCGGCGTACCCATGCGCGGACGCGCCGGCCGGATGTGCGGGCGCGGCCACCTCAGGCACCGGCCGGTGATCGGCCAGGGCCTGGCCCAGCATGCGGGTCTGCCAGCGGGCGGACCCGGCCGCGGTGGCCGCTTCGGCCGGCGTCTGGACGACGGGGGTCGCGGCGCTGCGCGCGCCATGCGGCGCTGCCGGGCTCCCAGCCATCGCACCCTCGCGCTCCTGGGTACCGCCGCCCGGCCCTGCGGCGGACGCCAGGCCGGCGCTGGCCGACATGACGGACGCGCGGCCTGCCGGCCCGCCCGCCTCGGCATCGCCGACGGCCTCGACGCCCAACCCTGCCGCGGGCTCCGCGCGGCCAGCCTGGGCACCATCGGGCGTCTGCTGGCGCTGCGAGAGCATCAGCGCCAGGTCCTGCGCAGCGACGGCGGCCGGCGGATCTTCCTGCAGCGCTTCCATTTCATCCTTGTCGCTGTGGTCCGTGCCGGGCGCTGCCAACGGGTCCGCGGCCGCATCGGGCGGCGTGGGCACCGAGGGCGCCGCTTCTGCCTCCGCGGCCGCCGTCGCCGGGCGATGCGCTCCGTCCGGGGCTCGTTCGGCGCCCGGAGGCCGCGCGCGCGCGGCGCTCCCCTGCGACGCGCCGGCCGGCGCCTGCGCCTCGGCCCCGTTGGCTTGCCGAAGCAGCGACGCGAATCCAGCGCCCTCACCGCCCGCCCGGGCCTGCAGGCCCACCTCGCCACCCGGAGCCGGCAGCCCCGTCGGCGCCTTGGCCGTGGCGGCGCCGGCCGCAGAGGCCGACACGACGGTCACCGGCCCTCCCACGACGCACGCCCCGGGCCACGCCGGTGCACCTGCGCCGCCAGTTCGTCGGCGGCCTTCTGCTCCCGCCGCTGCTCGGCCTGGCGTGCCTTGGCGTCGCGGCTGGCGATCACCTGGCGCAGCGCTTCGAGCTTCTGCTCGGCCTCGCGCACCTTGGCAGAGATCCGCGAGACCGCCTGCGCATGCTGCTCCAGGATGCCGGTCTGCATCCGGATGGTGTGGTGCAGCCGGTCCATGAACTGGTAGTGGTGCCGCATGATCTCGGGCGCATGCCGCGCTTCGGAGGCACCCCAGCGGGCGGTGGTTTCCTGCGCATAGCCTTCCAGCTGGTCCAGCTGCAGCTGCGCCGCGACCCAGGCCTGGCGCGCCACAGCCAGCTGCTGCGCCACGGCATCGCGCCGGGCCCGGGCCATCTGCTCGGCCATGGCCAACGCGTCGGTCTTGGGTGCGGTCATGGACATCCTCGGAAAAAAAGATCGGGCGCCGGTCAGTTCGCCTGCACGGCGTCGGCGATGTACTGCAGGCCGGTAACGCTTTCGTCCATGGGCGCGCCTTCGCGCATGTCCTGCTGCAGGAAGGCGCTCATCACGGGCTGCAGGCGGATCGCCTCGTCCAGCACCGCATCGCTGCCCGCCGCGTAGGCGCCCACCCGCACCAGGTCGCGGCTGCTGCGGTAGCGGCCATAGAGCGTGCGAAAGCGCCGCGCCGCCTCCAGGTGTTCCGGCGTGGCCACGTTGTGCATCACGCGCGAGGCCGACTGCTCGATGTCGATGGCCGGGTAGTGCGCCTCTTCCGCCAGGGCGCGGGACAGCACGATGTGCCCGTCCAGGATGGCGCGGGCCGCGTCGGCGATCGGGTCCTGCTGGTCGTCCCCTTCGGACAGCACGGTGTAGAAGGCGGTGATCGAGCCCACGCCGTTGAGGCCGTTGCCGCTGCGCTCCACCAGCTGCGGCAGCCGCGCGAAGCACGAGGGCGGATAGCCCTTGGTGGCTGGCGGCTCGCCGATGGCCAGCGCGATCTCGCGCTGCGCCATGGCATAGCGGGTGAGCGAATCCATGAGCAGCAGCACATGCTGGCCCCGGTCGCGGAAATGCTCGGCCACGGCCGTGGCATAGGCGGCGCCCTGCATCCGCAGCAGCGGCGGCGCATCGGCGGGCGCGGCCACCACCACCGAGCGGGCGCGCCCCTCCTCGCCCAGGATGTCCTCGATGAATTCCTTGACCTCGCGGCCGCGCTCGCCGATCAGGCCAACCACGATGACGTCGGCCGCGGTGTAGCGAGCCATCATGCCCAGCAGCACGCTCTTGCCCACGCCCGAGCCGGCGAACAGGCCGATGCGCTGGCCACGGCCGACGGTGAGCAGCGCATTGATGGCCCGCACGCCCGTGTCCAGCGGCAGGCGCACGGGGTCGCGGTCCATGGCGTTGATGGGGCGGCGGTCCATGGGCTCGGCGACCACGTCCTGCAGGGGCCCCTGGCCGTCCAGCGGAATGCCCTGGGAATCGACCACGCGCCCCAGCAGGCCCTGCCCCTGCGGCAGGCGCAGCATGCCGCTGCGCGCGCGCACATCGCGTTCGGGCTCGCCCAGGCGGGGCACCGGCACGTAGGGAGCGGCGGGCACAACGCTGGCACCGGCCGACAGCCCATGCACATCGCCGGCGGGCATCAGGTAGGCCAGCTCGCCGGAAAAGCCCACCACTTCGGCCAGCACCGGCGCGCTGCCGGGCATCACCACCTGGCACTGGGCGCCGATGGGCTCGCGCACGCCGCGCGCCTCCAGCACCAGGCCGGCCACGCGCGTGAGCGTGCCCCGCACCTCCAGGCCGGGCGCCTGCTCGACGCGGCGGCGCGCGTCGTCCATGAAGCGTTGCCACACGGCGCGCTCAGGCGGCATCAACGTCGGACTCCTGTTCGTCCGCCGAACGGGCCGCGGCCGTGGCCGGCACCTGGTCCGCGCCGGGCGCCTCCCAGGGCACGGTCAGGCCCAGGCTGGCCACGGCGCGGGCCCAGCGTGGGGCGATGCCGCCGTCGACCATCGCGCCGGCCGATTCCAGGCGGCAGTCGCCCGGCGGCATCGCACCCTCGGCGACCACGGTCAGGCCGCGGCTGGCGAATTCCTGTTCCAGCGCAGCTGCCAGCCAGGCATGGTCGTCGGGTGAGAGCACCACGCGCACGCTGCGGCCGTCGGCCACCAGCAGGTCGATGGCCTCGCGTACCACGGGCTCCAGCAGTTCGGGCCGGGTGGCCAGTTCCTGGCGCAGCACCTGGCGGGCCAGCGCACAGGCGATGTCCAGCGTGCCGCGGGCGATGTCCTGCTGGGCCGCATCCAGGCCCTCGCGGGCGGCATCGAGCAGGGTGGCGAAGCGCTCGGCCTGCTCGTGCAACTGGCCATCGGTCAGCGCACGCATGGCCTCGTCGGCCTGCGCCCGGGCCTCGGCGGCGCCGGCGGCGTGGCCTTCGGCATAGGCCTGGGCACGGGCCTCGGCCAGAAGCGCCTCGATGTCGATGGGCGGCTCGGGCGGCGGGCCCTCGTCCTCGGCGATGGCCGGTGGCGGTGCGTCCATGCGCTCGAAGGCCCAGGGCGCGGCCGTGCCGCCGGCCAGCAGGGCCAGGCGCTCGGCGCTGATCAGTCGGGATCGGCTCATGGGCGCAAGCAAGGCCAGGGACATGGCAGGACGGGCGGCCTCACACCATGCCCGCGCCACCGCCCAGCACCACCTGGCCTTCTTCGGCCAGTCGGCGCAGCGTCTTGAGGATCTCCTTCTGCTGCGCCTCGACCTCCGAGACGCGCATCGGGCCACGGGCCTCCAGGTCCTCGCGCAGGGCCTCGGCGGCGCGCGAGGACATGTTCTTCAGGAACTTGTCGCGCAGCGGATCGGCCGCCCCCTTGAGCGCGACGATGAGCGTCTCGGTGGCCACTTCCTTGAGCAGCAACTGCACCGAGCGGTCGTCGAGCTTGAGCACGTCGTCGAAGACGAACATCAGGTCGGCGATCTCCTGGGCCAGGTCCGGATCCTGGATGCGGATGGCGTCGAGCGCGGAGGTGTCGTTGCCGGCGCCCAGCAGGTTGATCATGCCGGCCGCCGTCCTGGTGCCGCCCGGCGAGGGCTTGCGCACCTTGCCGCCGCCGGCCAGCACGCGGAACATCACGTCGTTCAGGTCTTCCAGCGCGGCCGGGTGGATGCCTTCCAGCTTGGCCACGCGCAGCAGCACGTCGCCGCGCATGTCCTCGCCGAGCTGCACCAGGATCGCGGCGGCCTGCTCCGGCTCCAGGTGGGCGAGGATGGCGGCCACGATCTGCGGATGCTCGTTGCGCAGCACCTCGGCCACGGCCACGGCGTCCATCCACTTGAGGTTCTCGATGCCGGTCAGGTCGCTGGTCTGCAGGATGCGGTCGGCCAGGATGCCGGCCTTTTCCTCGCCCAGGGCATGCTGCAGCACCGTGCGCACGTACTGGTGCGTGTCGGCGGCGTACAGGCCCTGGCCCGACGTCGCGGCGATGAAGCGCTCGGCCACCGCACCCAGGCGCTCGCGCGAGACGACGTGCGTGCGCGCGATGGTCTCGCCGATCTTCTGCACCTCGCGCGGCGACAGGTGCCGCAGCACCTCGCCGGCCTCCTGCTCGCCCAGCGACATGAGCAGCACGGCGGCGTCTTCGAGTCCTTGTTCGTCCATGGCGGCTCAGGCCTTCTCGGTGTCTGCGTTGATCCAGCCGCGCACGATGTTGGCGACGGCGGCGGGGTTCTGGCGGGCCATGACGCGGGCGCCTTCGAGCTGGGCCTGTTCCAGCAGCAGCTCCGGGCGCGGCAGCGCGATGGGCTCCGGGCCGCCCTCGATACCCGGGGCTTCCAGCGCCGGGCGCTCGGGGTCGTCGCCCACCACGGCGTCCAGCGCGCCGCCCGGGCCCGGCAGGGCCGCGGCGATGGGCCCGCCTTCCAGCGCGAGGGGCTCCTGCGGCGCCTTGTCCTTGGCGGCCTCGGGCTTGGGCGGGGCCAGGGCCTTGAGCGCCGGGCGTACCAGGCCGAAGAGCACGGCCAGGCCCAGCACGGCCAGGGCCGCCGGCCAGGCCAGGCTGCGGGCCAGTTCGTACAGCTCGGGCCGCTTCCACAGGGGCAGCTCGGGCGCCACGGCACCGTCGGCCATGAAGGCGGCGTTCATCAGGTTGACCGAATCGCCACGCTCCTTGCTGAAGCCGATGGATTCGCGCACCAGCGCGGTCATCTGCTCCAGCTGGGCCGCGGGCAGCGCGGTGGGCGTGACCTTGCCCTGCGCATCGGGCACACCCTGGTAGTTGACGACCACGGCCGCCGACAGGCGCTTGACGGTGCCCACCGCGCCGCGCACGGTGCGCACGGTCTTGTCGACCTCGTAGTTGGTGATGGACTCGCGCTTGCCCGGCGGGCGCTGGCCGGCCTGGGCCTGGCCTTGTGCCTGGGCACCGTTGGGGGCCAGCGGGGCGGCCTGGCCGTTGATGGGCGCGGCCGGCGCCCCGGGCGGTTGCGGCTGGTTGGAGGCCGCCCCCGGCACGCCCGAGGGCTGGGCCGGCGTGGCGCCCACCGTCTCGATGGTCTGCTGGCTGCGCACCGCGCTGGCGTCCTGCGACAGGTTGGGCCGGTGCTCCTCGCTGGTGGCCTCGGTCTGGGAGAAGTCCACGTCGGCCGTCACCTGGGCCTTCACGTTCTGCTTGCCGACCACCGGCTCCAGCATGTCCAGGATGCGACGGGTGTAGAGCTGCTCCAGCTGCTGCACATAGGCCAGTTGCTGGGCATCGACGCTGCCGTTGGCATTGGCGTCGCCGGTGCTGGACAGCAGCTTGCCGCTGTCGTCCACCACGCTGACGGCCGCGGGGCTGAGCTCGGGCACGCTGGAGGCGACCAGGTGCACGATGCCGGCGATCTGCGCGCGGTCGAGCGTGCGGCCCGGATGCAGCGTCAGCAGCACCGAAGCCGAGGGCTTCTGCTGCTCGCGGAAGAAGCCGTTCTGGTTGGGCAGCGCCAGGTGCACGCGGGCCGACTGCACGGCCGCCAGGGCTTGGATGGAACGCGTGAGCTCGCCCTCCAGCCCGCGCTGGAAGCTCAGCTTCTCCTGGAACTGCGTCATGCCGAAGCGGTTGGCATCGGTCAGCTCGAAGCCGGCGACCGAGCCCTTGGGCAGGCCCTGCGAGGCCAGGCGCAGCCGCACGTCGTGCACCTTGTCGGCCGGCACCATGATGGCGCCCCCGCCCTCGGTGTACTTGTAGGGCACGTTCATCTGCGCCAGCTGGGCGACGATGGCGCCGCCGTCCTTGTCGCTGAGGTTGGAGAACAGCACGCGCCATTCGGCCGAACGCCCCATGACGATGGCGGCGATGGCCACCGCCGCCAGCAGCACGGCGCCGAGCGCCAGCTTCAGGCGCTGGCTGCGGTCCAGGGCGGCGAAGCGGCTGGCCAGGCCGGCCGGCACCAGGGCATTGCCGGGCATGGGGCTGGTGGCGGGAAGCTGGGCGGCAGCGGCGGACATGAGGGGAGCGGCGGCGTTGGAGGGCGGACGCCAGGACAGCCTCCGCATGGCCGCCGATTATTCGAAGCACCGCCGCCGCCAAGCCTTGGATAAGGCCCCGGATTCGGCCTCAATTCCCGCCATGGCATGCCGACGGGCGCCTTAGCATCCGGGCCATCATGGAACTGCGCCTGAACACCGTCACCCCCTCGGCCGCGGGCCTGCGGCCGGCAGGCGCCGCCCGCCCTGCACCCGGCGTGGATGCCGCGGCCGGCGGCGGCTTCTCGTCGGCGCTCTCGGGCGCACTGCGCGAAGTGAGCAATGCCCAGAACGAGTCGTCGCGCCTGCAGAAGGAAGTGCAGATGGAGAACCCGCAGGTCAGCCTGGAGCAGACCATGGTCGCCATCCAGAAGGCCCAGGTGGGCTTCCAGGCCACCCTGAACGTGCGCAACCGGCTGGTGCAGGCTTACACGGACATCATGAACATGCAGGTGTGAGGCGCGGCCGGGCGCTCCCTCAGTGCATGGTCTGCAGGCGAGCGTCGAAGAGCTGGGCCACGTCCGACAGCCAGGGCTCGGCCAGCACGCGGATCTCGGCATCGTTGCGCAGGATGCGCTGCATGATGCGCGCCTTCTCGGCCCGCTCGGTGCGCTCCAGCTTCTCGCTGCGGCCCTTGAAGCGCAGTTGCTCGATCAGCACCGCGCAGGCGCCCTCGCAGCGCACCACCTCGTCCCAGTCCTCGCGGCGTGCGGCCTCCAGCATGCGTACGCTCGCGTCCTCGATCGCCTTGTAGTAGTCCAGCAGTCGATGGGACATCGCGAGCTCCTGCATAGCGGCTTCAGGCCGGTTGGGGGGCCACTGCATGCGCCTGCGGACCGATCTCGCGCCAGGCCTGCGCCACGGGACCGATCAGGGCGGCCACCTCGGCCACGATGGCCGCGTCGTTGCGCAGGTTGGCCGTGGTGAGGCGGCCGATGCAGTAGTCGTACAAGGCGCGCAGTCTACCTGCCAGCTCGCCGCCGCGCGACAGGTCCAGGCCAGCCTTGAGCCCCTCTTCGAGCAGGCGGACGGCGCGTCCGATCTGCTCGCCCTTGGCGGCGATGTCGCCGCGGGCCAGCGCGCCCTGCGCAGCCAGCAGCGACTGGCCGACGCCTTCATAGAGCATCTCCACCAGGCGGTGGGGGCTGGCACCGCCTTCGATGCTGGATTCGACCGCGACGCGCTGGTAGGCACGGGCGACGCGGGCGGCGGGAGGTGTGTACATGGCGGCTCCTGATTCGATGCTTTCCTTCTTTATCGGCCGCCGCCGCCCAAAATCAAGTCAGTTACACGTCAACTGCCCGACTTGTTCCACTGCGCGATCTGCTGCTTGACGTAGGTGTCCAGCGAGGTGAGCGTGCTCAGCTTGGCGTCCAGCGCCGAGTACTGGGCCCGCAGGCGCGACTCGACCAGCGTCATGCGGTCGGTCTGCTTGGTCTGGTCGTCCGAGTTGGCGTCGAGCTGCTTCTGCAGCGCCGCGGTGCGCGTCTCCAGCGTGCCGTCGGTGCCCACGGCGCCCTGGGTGAAGGCCGAGAAGCGCGAGGCCCAGCCGTCCGTCGTGCCGCCGGCACCATCGCTGCCCCCCATGAAGAAGGTCTTGACCGCATCGGGGTTGGCCAGCGCTTCGGACAGCTTGGTGCTGTCCAGCGTGAGGCCGCCGTCCGCGCTCTTGCCGATGGAGATGCCCAGCTGCGACAAGGTGGTGAAGGTGCCGCTCGCATTCGCGGTCCCTACCAGCCGCCGCATCATGGTCTGCAGGCCGGTCACCATGCTGTCGCCCTGCATCAGCCCCGCCTTCTTGCTGGCCGCGTCGTACGAGGTCAGCGAGTTGATCTGGCTGTTGATGTTGTTGTAGGCGTTGACGAAGCCCTGGATCGCGTTGGTGAGCGCATTGGTGTCGGTGCTGGCGGTGACGGTGACCGGATCGGCACTCAGCTGCGACAGCGTCAGCGACAGGCCCGGGACGGCGCCCGTGACGGTGTTGGTGGCCGAGGTGACGGTCACGCCGTCCACCGTCGCGACGGAGTTGGCCGCCCACTGCACGCTGTTGGCCGCCATGCCGGCGCCCGAGCCCGGCGCGTCGAAGGCCAGGCCGCTCAGGGCGGTGCCAGTGCCCGAGCCGCTGGCCGAGACCTGGAAGCCCGCGGCCTCGCCGGTGGTGGCCGAGCGCATCACGAGCCGCTGGCCGCTAAGGTCGGTGACCACGCTGGCCGTCACCCCGGCGCCGGCCGCGTTGATCTTGGAGGCGACGGTGGAGAGCGTGTCGCCTTCGCTGATGGCGACGTCCACGGCAGCGGCACTGCCGGCCGCGAAGCTGGGGCTCGTGCCCGAGGTGCCGCTCCAGGTGCCGACCTGGATCGACAGCGTGCCCGCCTGGAAGCCATCGGTGGCGGCCACCGCCGAGGACGACACCGACTGCGAGCGCGCCAGTTGCGACACGCTCACCTGGAAGCTGCCGGCGGCCACCAGGCTGGAGTCCAACACCTTCACGCCCACCGCCGCGGAAGAAGAACTGGCCGTCTTCGTGGCCCACAGCGTCGCCTTGGTCAGCGCGGTGGCCGAATCCGACAGCGTGGACAGCATCGACTTGACCGTGCCCACCGCCGACACCTGGCTCTGGATGGTGCTCGCCTGGTTCTGCAGCTTGGTGACCGAGGTCTGCTCGATCGACATCAGCTTGCTGACGATGGAGTCGATGTCGATGTTGGTGCCGCTCGACGTCACGGTGCCGGTGCTGGCCATGTACGGTGCTCCTCAATGGTTGAAGGCGGCGGGCGAAGAATCGCCAGCCGCCTCGATGGAGACGCCCTGCCGGGCGGCAGCGCGCCCCTCGTCCTGCGAACGATCAGCCCAGCAGCTTCAGCACGGTCTGGGGCATCTGGTTGGCCTGCGCCACCATCGAGGTGCCGGCCTGCTGCAGGATCTGCGCGCGCGACAGGTTGGCCGTCTCGACGGCGAAGTCGGCATCGGTGATCCGGCTCTTGGCGGAGCTGGTGTTCTCGGCCGCGGTCTGCAGGTTGGTGATGGTGGCCTCGAAGCGGTTCTGGGCGGCACCGAAGGTGGAGCGCGAGTTCGAGATGCTGTCGATGGCCGAATCGATCGCCGTCATGGCGGTGCGTGCACTGGCGGCGGTCGTGCCCAGGGTTGCCGAGGCGCCCTGGGTGGCGGTGGTCATCGCGCCTGCCACGTCGGTGGTGGCGACGGAGATCTGGTTGTCCGCCGACGTGTTGGCGCCCACCTGGAAGGTGAACGTGCCGCTGGAGCCCCCCGTGCCGGTCAGCAGCGACTGGCCGTTGAACTTGGTGTTGGTGATGATCCGCGAGTTTTCCTGGGCGAGCTGCTTGAACTCGTTGTCCAGGGCCGTGCGGTCGGTGCTGGTGTTGGTGTCGTTGGCCGACTGCACGGCCAGTTCGCGCATGCGCTGCAGGTTGTTGCCGATCTGGGCCAGCGCGCCTTCGGCCGTCTGCGCCAGCGAGATGCCGTCGTTGGCATTGCGGGCCGCCACGTTCATGCCGCGGGCCTGGGCGTCCAGGCGGGAGGCGATGGCGAGGCCAGCGGCGTCGTCCTTGGCGCTGTTGACGCGCAGGCCGGACGACAGACGCTGGATCGAGGTCGCCAGCGAGTTCTGGCTCGCGGCCAGGTTGCGCTGGGCGTTGAGCGAACCGATGTTGGTGTTGATGATCGAGGCCATGGTGACTACTCCTGTTGCAAGCCGGTGGATCCGGCATCCGTTGCCAATGTCTGCCAGTGCCGACACTGGCTGCCAGACGGACCGGTGAGGCCCGTTGCCTGGATTTCGGGTCTCGCGGGGCTCGACTTGAGCACTTTATTTTTCGGTGCAGACCCTAAAGATTCCGGCCCTGCGCAAGACACCCGGCCCGTTGTCCGGCAGTCGGCGGCGGCCTGCCCAACACCGATACGACCTGTTACTGTTCTAACGCATTGCCCGCGACAGCTGTAACTCGCTAGAACTTTCGCGGACTCGACGCCAAAACCCCACAGTGTCCTTGACAGCGCCATCCATCGCGGGAACGCTGACACCTGGTGTGACAAAGTTAATGCGTAGGCACTAGATGCACCGGATTGCTGGCACCAAGTCTTGGAATGAATACTTTCCGTGTAACCAAAAATCTCGCGAAGTTGTAGCTTGGATGACACCAAGTACCGCCTGCTTCGCATTAAGTTTTTTGTTACCAATCTCACAATTACTTCCATCGACTGACACAGTTCCTTGGGGGCCCACCATGACCAGCGACCAGATCCTTTCCGAGATCAAGGAAGCCAACCTCACCTACCTGATGCTGGCCCAGAGCCTCATCCGCGAGGACCGCGCGCAGGCGCTCTACCGCCTTGGCATCTCCGGCGAATCGGCCGACCTGATCGCGGCGCTGTCGCCGGCCCAGCTGATGAAGATCGCGTCGGGCAACATGCTGCTGTGCACCTTCCGCGCGGACGACGACATGGTCTGGAGCCTGCTGACCAACCACAACGTCGGCCACCGCACCATCAACGAGGCCACGGCCCGGCTGCATGCCAACATCGTCATGTCCAGCCGCATCGCGGAGCAGGGTCTCTGAACCTGTCACCTCGTGGATAGCAAGAAGATGCCTACCCCCAAGAGCGTGCTCGACGAGTCGCGCCAGATCGACCGGGCCGTCAGCCTGATCGAGATGGGCGCCCGGCTGCAGGTGCTCGAAAGCGAAACCGATCTGTCCTACGAGCGCCTGCTGCGCCTGTACAAGGAAGTGGCCGGCCGCTCGCCGTCCAAGGGGCAGTTGCCCTTCTCGACGGACTGGTTCCTCACCTGGCAGCCGAACATCCACGCCTCGCTGTTCCAGAACATCCACGCCTACCTCAGCCGCTCCAGCGCCGACCTGGAGAACGTCGACGTGATGATCAAGGCCTATGGCCTCTATTCCGAGCAGGTCGGTGCGCAGGGCCTGGAGCCGCTGCTGACCATCACCCGCGCGTGGCGCCTGGTGCGCTTCGTCAAGAACAACATGCTCAAGATGGTGCCCTGCACGCGCTGCGGCGGCCACTTCGTCGCCGATGCCTACGAGAACCCCCGCCACTTCGTGTGCGGCCTGTGCGAGCCGCCGGCTCGGGCGGGCAAGGGGGCGGGTGCAGGTTCGGCCAATGGTGTGCATCTTCAGTGAATTGAACCCCAGGCACCCTGCCTCCGAACTGTCGATATGGGCCCGTGATCGGGCCCTTTTTGCGGGACCGGTTCAGCCCGCCGTCAGGCCCAATAGCACCACCTGATCTTCGATCTCCACCATGTTCGTCATCCTCGGTTACCTGGTCGCCCTGGGCTGCATCTTCGGCGGCTTCATCGCGCACGGCGGCAACATCGGCGTGGTGCTGCATGCCCTGCCCAACGAGATCCTGGTGATCGGCGGCGGCGCCATCGGCGCCTTCGTGGTCAACAACCAGCCCAAGGTGCTCAAGGCCACGATGAAGGCCCTGCCCGCCTCGCTCAAGGGCTCCAAGTACACCAAGGCGCGGTACATGGAGCTGATGGCGCTGCTCTACGACATCCTCCAGAAGGCCCGAAAGGACGGGCTGATGTCCATCGAGAAGGACGTGGAGTCGCCGGCCGAGTCGCCCATCTTCCAGGCCTATCCCAAAGTGGGCAGCGACCACCACGTGGTGGAGTTCACCACCGACTACCTGCGCATGATGGTCTCGGGCAACCTCAACGCGCACGAGATCGAGTCCCTGATGGACAGCGAGATCGAGACCCACCACCAGGAGGCCCATGGCCCCGTGGCCGCCCTCACCCGCCTGGCCGGCGGCCTGCCGGCCTTCGGCATCGTGGCCGCCGTGCTGGGCGTGGTGAACACCATGGGCTCAGTGGGCCAGCCCCCGGCCGTGCTCGGCGCCATGATCGGCTCGGCGCTGGTGGGCACCTTCCTGGGCATCCTGCTGGCCTACGGCGTGGTGGAGCCGCTCGCGGGCCTGCTGGAGCAGAAGGCCGAGGACGCGGGCAAGGAGCTGCAGTGCATCAAGACCACGCTGCTGGCCAGCATGCAGGGCTACAACCCGACGACGGCCATCGAGTTCGGCCGCAAGGTGCTGTTCTCCACGGAGCGGCCGACCTTCAGCGAGCTGGAAAACCACGTCAAGAAGAAGCCAGCTTGAGGTCCCTGAACGCCACGCCGCCCCGTCACTGAAGCACGAACGCAACCATGGCCACCGGCTCGTCGGGGCGCAAGCTCCAGCCCATCATCGTCAAGCGCGTCAAGAAGACGGTGCATGCGAGCCATGGCGGCGCCTGGAAGATCGCGTATGCCGACTTCGTGACGGCCATGATGGCCTTCTTCCTGCTGATGTGGCTGCTGGGCTCGACCACCAAGGGCGACCTGCAGGGCATCGCCAACTACTTCAACTCGCCGCTCAAGGTGGAAATGGCAGGTGGACCGGGCACCGGCAGCAGCTCCAGCATCGTGACCGGCGGCGGCAACGACCTCACCCGCACCACCGGCGAGATGCGCCGCAGCACCGAGGTGGGCAAGGACCCGACCCGCTCGCACACGGCCGAGGCCCGCGCCCAGGCCGCGCGCGAGGACGCACGCAAGCTCGAAGCCCTGCGCGGCCGCATCGAGGTGCTGATCACCAGCGACGTGAAGCTGCGCGAGTTCCGCTCGCAGATCCGCCTGGAGACCACGCCCGACGGCCTGGAGATCCAGATCGTCGATGCCCAGCAGCGGCCGATGTTCGACACCGGCAGCGCGCTGGTGAAGCCCTACATGCGCGACATCCTGGGCGCCATCGGCGGCTCGCTCAAGGGCATCGACAACAAGGTGAGCCTGGCCGGCCACACCGATTCCACCCCCTACGGCAACGGCGAGCGCGGCTACAGCAACTG
This sequence comes from Pseudacidovorax sp. DMC4, assembly GCF_056314265.1. Lineage (NCBI taxonomy): Bacteria > Pseudomonadati > Pseudomonadota > Betaproteobacteria > Burkholderiales > Comamonadaceae > Pseudacidovorax > Pseudacidovorax sp. DMC4. Next base: position 662,660 of record NZ_JBQUYR010000001.1, read on the forward strand.
GGAGCTGTCGGCCGACCGCGCCAACGCCTCGCGCCGCGAACTGGTGGCCGCCGGCATGCCCGAGGACAAGCTGATCCGCGTGGTGGGCCTGGCCGCCAGCGACCCGCTGGACAAGAACGACCGCACCGCCGCCATCAACCGGCGCATCAGCATCACCGTGCTCACCCGCGAGGCCGAGGCCCGCATGGACGGGCGCCGGAGCATGGAGGCCGGCGATGCCGTGAAGGCGTTGCAGGAGCAGGCGACGCCCGCGCCGGCCGCCGCGGCCAGCGCGCCGGCGGCAACGCCCCGGCAGAACGTGGCGGACGCCAAGCCCTGAACCGGCGCACGCGTGCGCAGGGCGGCCTGCCGAAGGCCCGAACAGCCACGCCACGCCGCCGCATATCGGCCCTTCGGCGCAAGGATGCCGCCCCTACAGTGGCAAGGCCCCGATTGCGTCGAAAGCGACCATGCCTCCTTCCACCCTCCGGCCCTCCGAGTTGCCCGCACTGCCGGCGCTGCTGCCGCCCGGCGTGCGCACGCTGTCGCTGGACTGCTTCGACACGCTGCTGTGGCGCCGCGTCGCGCAGCCCATCGACGTGTTCCATGCCCTGCAGCAGCGGCCTGCGGCCCAGGCAGCGGGCCTGACGGCCGCCTGGCGCGCCATCAGCGAAACACAGGCCCGGCGCCGCAAGGAGCTGCGCACCGGCCTGCCCGAGGTGACGATCGACGAGATCTACCGGCAGGCCTTGCCCGAGGCCACGGCCGCGCAGCGCCAGGCGCTGCGCGACGCCGAGTTCGACTGCGAGGCCGAGGCGGGCTTCATCCATCCACGCACGCTGGCACTGATCCGCGAGGCCAAGGCCCGCGGCCTGCGCGTGATCATCGTGAGCGACACCTACTGGAGCGCCGCCGAGCTGCGCCGCCTGCTGTGCCGGGTGATGGACGACCCCGACTGCGCGGGCATCGACGCCATCCACTGCTCCAGCGAACTGGGCCGCGGCAAGAGCGCCGGCGGCTGGAAGGAGGTGCTGCGGCGCGAAGGCGGCAACCCCGCCCATCTCTTCCATGTGGGCGACCATCCGGTGGCCGATGCCGAGGCCGCACGCCAGGCCGGCATCGGCGCGGCCCAGTTGCTGCCGCTCGACGAGACCACCACGGCCCAGGCGGGCGACCGCCTGCAGGCCGCGCTGCAGCTGATGCCGCAGCTGCGTGCGGAACGCCCCGTGCCCAGCCTCTTCCACGGCGTCCTCTCGCTGGGGGACGAGCAGGCGGCCACGGTGGCCGATCGCATCGGCCATGGCGCCGTCGGACCGATCCTCGCGGCCTTCGCCGAATTCATCCTCCAGCAGCAACAGGCCCTGGCCGCACGCGGGCCGCAGGTGCGCACGGCCTTCCTGATGCGCGACGGGCACCTGCCGCAGCGGGCCTGCGAGGCCCTGGCGCCGGGCGTGCTGGACGCCAGTGCGCTGCACATCTCGCGCTTCGCGGCCATCGCCGCCTCGCTGCGCACGCAGGACGACGTGCTGGGCGTGCTGGCCAGTTCGCTCAGCGTGCACACGCTGGACATCCTCGCGCGCCAGCTGCTGCTGCCGCCCGACATGGCACGCCAGCTGGTGGCCCAGGCCAGGCGGCAGCCAGACCCGGCCCGCGCCTTCGCCAATGCCGTGCAGCAGCCGGCCGTGTTGCGCACCATCTTTGCGCAATCGCAGACCTACGGCCGCCGGCTCGTCGCCCATGTCCGCAGCCGCACCGGCGTGCAACCGGGCGAGCGGCTGATGCTGGTGGACCTGGGCTATGCGGGCACGGTGCAGACCGCGCTGGCGCCCGTGCTGAAGGAAGCCCTGGGCGTGGAGCTCTTCGGTGCCTACCTGCTCGCACGCAATGCCACGCTGCATGGACCGGACCGCCGCGCCCTCATCGATGCGCACTGGGCGGACGAACGGCTGGTGGTCGCGCTCACCACGTTCATCGGCATCTTCGAGAAGATCTGCGCCCTGGCGGCCCCCAGCACGGAGGACTACGACGACGACGGCACGCCGCGGGCGGCGGCCGGGGCGCGCCCGCGGGTGGCATCGCCGCAGGTCGAGGCGATGCAGGCGGCCTGCCTGCGCTTCGTCGCACAGTGGCGCGATTGGCCTGCCGCCTGCCGCGGCCCGGCGGACCTGGTGGAGCTGGGCATCAATGCCGCAGCCGACCTGGGGCGGCTCGTCTACTTTCCCTCGCCCGAAGAGACCGAATGCCTGGCCGGCCTGCAGTTCGACATGAACCTCGGCTCGTCGCTCGCCCATCCGGTGATCGACCTGGCGGCGGCAGCGCAGGAGTTCCGCCGGGAGGGCTTCGCCATGCTGACGCACGACTTCCGCGATCTCCGCGTGGGGCATCCCGCCGAATTGCGGCACCTGGATGCGGGACTGTCCAACCTGCTGCTCGACGCCGTGCGCTTCGGCTTTGCGCTGGACGCCGGCCGCGGTGGCCAGCGTCGGCAGCAACTAGCCGTCCTGCTGGCCAACCGCACGCAGCATGCCCTGCAGGAAGTGACCGCCATCGCCACCCATGACGGCTACCACCAGCTGGTGCTGCCCCTCAGTGCCAGCTTCGACATGAGCGTGCTCTGGGGCCGCCATCTGCGCTGCATCCAGCTCGACGCCATCCAGCGCCTGACCCTCGGCACCCTGCAGGATGCGCCGGTCGACCTGCAGCTGGGCCGCGATGTGCTGCTGGACCAGGCCGCCTTCGACGACGACGGCCTGCTGCGCCTGGAGCCGGGCGGAATGATGTACGTCCCCGCCGCCCGCGCCCCCGTGGCCCCGGGCACCGTGCTGCGCATCGTCTACCGACCCCTCGTCGAGCGCGGCACGGTGCCGGCCGCCCATCCCTCCCCCGCAGCCGATGCCGCGGCACCGGAGCTCGTTTCGTGAACGCCCCGCTCGCCGCCTTGCCCGCGCCCTTGTTCGCCCGGCGCGCCGCGCAGCTCTGCCTGGGCCCGACCGCGCCGCTGTGCCTCGGCAGCTCGGCCGAACTGCTCGCCGAGCTGCTGGGCCCTGCCGATGCCGGCGCCCCGCGGCTCGTGGGCGCCGACGCTGCGATGGACGTGCAGGCAATGCGCAGTGCACTGGGTGAATGGCCGCGCGCGCGCGGCGCTAGCACCCCTGGCATCGCCTGGGCACTGCGCTGGGCGGACGCGGACGGCCCCGGCCTGCGGGCCCAGCTCGATGCACTGCGCGCCGCGGGCGCGCAGGATCTGCTGGCCCTCGTGGCCGAACCGCCCGCTGGACTGCCGGCCGCCGCCGCCCGCGCGCACATCGAGCGCCAGGCCTTCGCCGCGGGCTTCCGCAAGCATCCGGCCTACCACCTGTGCCTGCCCTACGAGGCACTGGACGCCGACGCGTGGCCGCTCGTCGTGCCGCTGCAGCGCATTCCCGATGCGGCCTTGGCGGCGTATCCGCAGGACCAGCTGCTGGCCGAGCGCGACCTGCACATGGACATGCTGCGCGAGACCGGCGAGCGCGCGGACGCCCACCTCATCCGTTACCAGTGGGCCGCCAGCCTGGCCCGCGCCGGCGACCGCGTGCTCGACGCCGCCTGCGGCCTGGGCTATGGCAGCTACATCCTGGCGCGGCACAGCACCTGCGCCAGCGTCACCGGCATCGACGGCAGCGCCTATGCCATCGACTATGCGCGGCAGAACTTCGCCACGCAGGACGAGCGCCTAGCCTTCCACGCCGGGTACCTGCCGCGCGACCTGGCGCAACTGCCCGACGCCAGCTTCGAGCTCATCGTGTCCTTCGAGACCCTGGAGCATGTGGAGGAGCCGCAGCAGACGCTGGCCGCCTTCGAGCGCCTGCTGGCGCCGGGCGGCCGCATCGTGGTCAGCGTGCCCAACGACTGGAGCGACGAGACCGGCGAAGACCCCAACCCGCACCACCTGCATGTCTACACCCTGGACCGGCTGCGGCGCGAGTTCTCGACGCATTTCGTGCGCGACCGGCTGGTGCAGCAGATCGCCAGCGGCTGCAAGTCCGGCCTCAACGGGGGCCAGTGGATGCGCATGCCGCGCACCTGGCGCGAATTGCCGGCCGAGACACGCATGCCGCCCGACAGCGAGTGGTGGATCATGGGTGGCCACAAGCCGGCACTGCAGCCGGCGGTCGACCTGTCGCACATCAGCTATGCCACGGCCCAGCGTCCCTGGCGGCGCGTGGCCGGCGCGGCCCAGGCCCCCATCGCCCGCGGCTTGGTGCTGGCCATGCACTGCGTGCCTGCCAGCGTGGACCCGCGCGTCGAAGCCTTCTGGCTGGCGCTGGCAGAGCAGTTGGCCAGCCAGGGCCTGCGCCTCGTGCTCCTGGCCACCACGGCCATCGAGACGCCAAGGCTGGACGCCCTGCCGATCCCCTTCGCGCTCACCGACTTCGCCCGCTGGCGCGGCCAGCCCTCTCAGGGCATCGCCATCGAAGAGCAGGACATCCTCGACACCGTGGCCTGGTACCGCTGCAGCTATGCCGAGGCCGAAGACGCGCAGCGCGTGGCCCATGAGTTCCTGGGCGATGTGCTGGACCAGCTGCGGCCCTGCGCCGTGCTGGGCTGGCAGAGCCTGAACCCGGTGACGCGCCGCCTGCGCCACCTGAGCCGTGCGCGCGACATCCCCTTCTGGTCGGTGGAGCGCGGTTGGCTCAAGTACACGCTCATGGTCGACACGGGCGAGAACAACGGCCTGAGCGAGCAGACCACCAGCCTGGCGCTGGGCCATGCCGCCGCCACCTGCGCCGAAGAGCCAGGCCAGGTTGCCGCACTGGTCGAGCGCATGCGGACCATCGACTCGCCCGACCGCTACGACGCGCCCGCCGAACTCGACCGGGCGGCCGCAAGAAGCGCCTGGGGCATCGGCGACGAGGACTGGGTGCTCGCCTTCTTCACGCACGGCGAGCCCAGCCTGCACGGCCGTGACCAGGACTGCCTGGCCGACCTGCACGATTGCAGCCACGCCAGCCTGCAGGCGCGCGTGGACGCCCTGTGCGAACGCGTGATGGCCGACGGTCACTGGCTGCTGGTGCAGGAGCATCCCTTCAACGTCGCCGCCGGACGCGTGCTGGCCTTGCCGGCCCATCCGCGCATCCTGCGCGTGCAGCAGAGCACGGCCACCGTATTCGGTGCGGCTGACGCCCTGCTCTTCACGCTCAGCACGCTGCAGTTCGACGCCGTCTTCACCGGCAAGCCCGTCGGCCTGCTGGCGCGCAGCCTGCTCGCCCCGGTGGAGGGCATGCCCTGGATGCGCGAGGCCGCACAGGCCCAGGACTTCCTGGGCCTGCTGCGCGACACCGCGGCCTGGCCGGCCACGCAACAGCGGCTGCTGCAGCGCCTGGCGCACTGGCAGGCGCAGGCGCTGCTCGATCTCCATGGCGACGCGCTGGCACCCGCGGCCGGCCGCCTTGCGGCGCACCTGTCGCAGTTCGAACGGCCGCTGGACGGCGGCTTCGACCAGCGCGTGGACCGGCTGCTCCAGCGCTGGGGCGGCTGAATAAGGGGCACGGGCCGCCCCTTATCCGGCTTTTGAAACATCACCCGCTGCCGAGAATGCCCCGAACCGCCCACCGCCGTTCGCGCCCATGTCATCCAGCAGCCAGGACAAGAAGCTCCCCGCCACGCAGCGGCGCCTGGACCAGGCCCGCCGCGACGGGCAGGTGCCCCGCTCGCGCGACCTGACCCACCTGGCCGTGGTGGGCACCGGCGCGGTGGCGCTGCTGCTGCTGGCCCCCACCGCCTTCGGTGCGCTGCGCGACGCGCTGGCCGCGGCCCTGCATTTCAATGCCGCCGATGCCATGCGCCCCGCCGCCATGGGCGAGCGGCTGACGCAGCTGGGCCTGCTCGGCATCGCGGCCTGCGTGGGCTTTGCCGCCATCGTCATCGCGGCCTCGGTGATCGCCACGCTGGCCACCGGCGGCTGGGTGATGAGCGCCAAGGCCATCACGCCGGACCTCGATCGGCTCAACCCCTTCTCCGGCCTCGGCCGCCTCTTCAGCAAGCAGCAGGCGAGCACCGTGCTCAAGCTGGTGCTGCTGTCGGCCATCCTGGCCTGCGTGGGCTTCGTGTACGTGCGCGGGTCCATGGACGCGCTGGCGCGCATGGTGCTGATGCCCGCCCCCGGTGCCCTGCCCTACTTCGCCGACTGGCTGGTGCAGGGCACCGCGCTGGCGATGCTGGTGCTGGTGGCCGCCGCCGTCGCCGACGTGCCGCTGCAGGGCTGGCTGCACCGCTCACGCCTGCGCATGTCGCACGAGGAGGTGAAGCAGGAGCACAAGGAGACCGACGGCAACCCGCACGTCAAGGGCCAGCAGCGCAAGGCCGCGCGCGCGATCCTCCAGCGCGCCAGCATCACGGCGGTGCCGCGCGCCGACTTCGTGGTGATGAACCCGACCCACTTCGCCGTGGCCTTGCGCTACGACGAGACCAACATGGCCGCGCCGCACGTGATCTCCAAGGGCTCAGACCTGCTGGCCATGAAGATCCGCGACATCGCCAAGTCGCACGACATCCCGGTCATCCAGTCGCCGATGCTGGCCCGCGCGCTGTATGCCCATGCCGAGATCGACCAGCCCATCCCCAGCCAGCTCTTCACCGCCGTGGCGCAGATCCTCGCCTATGTGTACCGCCTGAAGGCCGCCATCGCCGGCCGTGGCGCCTGGCCGCAGACCGTGCCCGAACCGGTGGTGCCGGCCGAGCTCGATCCGCTCAACGACCCCAAGGCCCTGGCCGACCTGGAGGATGAGGCATGAACGCCCTCCAGCGCACCATGCAGGGCCTGTTCGGCGACGGCCCCGACTCCGCCGGCCTGCAGCGACTGGCCGCGCCGCTGCTGGTCATCGCCATCCTGGCGCTGATGGTGCTGCCCATTCCGGCGTGGATGCTGGACGGCTTCTTCACCCTCAACATCGCCGCCGCCCTGATGGTGATGATGGTGGCGGCCTATATGACGAAGCCGCTGGACTTCGCCGCCTTCCCCACGGTGCTGCTGCTGACCACGCTGATGCGCCTGTCGCTCAACGTGGCTTCCACCCGCGTGGTACTGCTCGAAGGCCACACCGGCCCGGGCGCGGCCGGCGCGGTGATCGAGGCCTTCGGCCACTTCCTGATCGGCGGCAACTTCGCGGTCGGCCTGATCGTGTTCGCCATCCTGGTGGTCATCAACTTCGTGGTGGTGACCAAGGGCGCGGAGCGGATCGCCGAGGTGTCGGCCCGCTTCACGCTCGACGCCATGCCCGGCAAGCAGATGGCGGTGGATGCCGACCTCAATGCCGGCACGATCAACGAGAAGGAGGCCCGCCGCCGCCGCGCCGAAGTGGCGGAAGAGGCCAACTTCTTCGGCGCCATGGACGGCGCCTCCAAGTTCGTGCGCGGCGACGCGATGGCCGGCATCCTGATCCTGGTCATCAGCGTCGTGGGCGGCTTCACCGTCGGCGTGCTTCAGCACGGCATGCCGGCCGGCGAGGCGGCCAACAGCTATGTGCTGCTGGCCGTGGGCGACGCGCTGGTGGCGCAGATCCCGGGGCTCCTGATCTCGGTGGCCGCGGCCATGGTGGTCTCGCGCGTGGGCAAGGAAGACGACGTGGGCCGGCAGATCGTGCAGCAGGTCTTCACCTCGCCGCGCGCGCTGGGCCTGACGGCCGCCATCCTGCTGCTGCTGGGCAGCGTGCCCGGCATGCCGCATGTGGTGTTCCTGAGCATGGCCGCGCTGCTGGGCTGGGGCGCATGGACGATGGCGCGCCGCCGCCGCATCGAGGCCGAGACGCCCAAGCCCAGCGAGCCACCGCCCGAGGCCGACGCCACCTGGGCCGACCTGCAGCCGGTGTCGCTGCTGGGCCTGGAGCTGGGCTACCGCCTGATCACGCTGGTCGACAAGAACCGCCAGGGCGACCTGCTCACCCGCATCAAGGGCGTGCGCCGCAAGTTCGCGCAGGAGGTGGGCTTCCTGCCGCCGGCCGTGCATGTGCGCGACAACCTGGAGCTCAAGCCCAGCGCCTACCGCGTGACGCTGCGCGGCGTGGTGGTGGCCGAGGGCGAGGCCTTCCCGGGCATGTTCCTGGCCATCAACCCCGGCGGCATCGGCACGCCGCTGATCGGCACCGCCACCACCGACCCGGCCTTCGGCCTGCCGGCCACCTGGATCGAGGCCCGCTATCGCGACAGCGCACAAATGGCGGGTTTCACGGTCGTTGATCCAGAGACCGTGATGGCCACCCATCTGTCACATTTGATGCAGACCCAGGCAGGACGCCTGCTCAGCCGATCCGAAACACAGCAACTCGTGGAACACGTCAGCCAGTACAGCCCCAAGCTGATCGAGGAAGTGGTGCCCAAGCTCATCCCGATCGCCACCTTCCAGAAGGTGCTCCAGCTGCTGCTGGAGGAAGGCGTGCACATCCGCGACATCCGCACCATCGTCGAGACCCTGGCCGAGCATGCGGCCGTGGTGACCGATGCCGTGGAGCTGGCCCGCCGCGTGCGCGTGGCACTGGCACCGGCCATCGTGCAGCAGATCTACGGCCCGGTGAAGGAGCTGGACGTGATCGCCATCGAGCCCGGCTTCGAGCGCCTGCTGATGCAGGCCCTGGGCAACGCACAGGGCCCGGCACTGGACCCCGGCGTGGCCGACACCTTCACCCGCAGCGCGGCCGACATCGCCAACCGGCAGGAAGAGCGCGGCGTGCCCGCCTGCCTGCTGGTGCCCGACGCCATCCGCGGCGCCATCGCCCGCCTGGTACGCCGCACGGCGCCTCGGCTGGCGGTGCTCTCGCACAGCGAGATCCCCGAGACCCACACCATCCGCATCGGGCCCATCCTGCGCGGTGGCGGCGCGGCCGCCTGACGCGCGCCGTGCCCCCCGCATCGCCCCCATCGTCCGCCTTCAGCCGCTGCCCGCCTGAATCATGAACATCCAACGCTTTCTGGCCCCGACCGCACGCGAAGCCATGGCCATGGCCCGGGCTGCCTTCGGCGACGACGCGCTCATCCTGTCGAACAAGCAGACCGAGCAGGGCGTGGAGGTGATGGCCGCGTCCGAGGAGTCTCTGGCCGGCCTGCAGGAGGCCGCCTCCGCGCGTCCTGCGGCGGCGTCCGCGCCGGCCGCCCCGGTGACGCCTGCTGCAGCGGCCGTCGTGCCCCCACGCACGCCCAACCTCGCGGAGACCTCGGTCGAGGAAGACGCCAACCGCCTGGCGATGAGCACCCTCTCCTTCCAGGACTTCGTGCGCGAACGCATGCTGCGCAAGCAACTGGGCGACGCGGCCGCATCGACTGCCGCCGCCCTGCCCGCCGGCCCGGCCGCGGTGGCCGCGCCCAGCCAGGCCGCCGGCGCGCGTGCGGCAGCCCCCGTGGCCGCGATGCCCTGGAACCCCGCCGCCGCACAGCGACCCGCGCCGCTGACCGGCATGCCCTTGTCCGCGCAGCGCCCGGCAGTTGCTGCCGCCGCCGAACCCGCGCCGGCCGGGGCGATGGTTCCCGCCCAGGCCCTCTCCGAGGTGATGGCCGAACTGCGCGCCCTGCGCCAGATGGTCGAGACCCGCTTCGAGGCGCTCTCCTGGCTGGGCCGCGCGCGCCAGGACCCGGCGCTGGCCGATCTGATGCTGCGCCTGGTACGCGCGGGCTTCTCGGCACCGCTGGTGCGCGCCGTGCTGCAACCCATCGCTGCCGGCACCGACGCCGCCGCGGCCGAGGCCCATGTGCTGGCCACCTTCACGCGCCTGCTGGCCATCGACGAGCAGGCCGTGCCGCTGGAGGACGAAGGCGGCATCCTGGCGCTGGTGGGCGCGACCGGCGTGGGCAAGACCACCGCCATCGCCAAGCTCGCCACACTGTGCGCGCGCAACCATGGCGCCGCCAGCGTGGGCCTGATCACGCTCGACACCCAGCGCGCTGGCGCCCATGAGCAACTGCGCGCCTTCGGCCGCAGCATCGACGTGGTGGCCCACCGGGCCCATGACACCGCCGCGCTGCAGGAGCTGCTCGCCCTGCTGGCGCACAAGCGGCTGGTGCTGATCGACACCGCGGGCCATGCCTCGCACGATCCGCGCCGCCAGCAGCAGATGGCGCAACTGGACCTGCCCGGCGTGAAGCCGCTGGTCGTGCTCAACGCCGGCGCCCAGGGCGACGCACTGGACGAAGTGGCCCAGGCCTTCCGCGAAGATGGCGCGCGCCACGCGCTGCTCACCAAGGTCGACGAGGCGGTCAAGCTCGGCCCCGCGCTGGACGTGCTGATGCGCCATGGCCTGCAGTTGCGCGGCCTGGGCTGCGGCCAGGTGGTGCCGGACGACTGGCGCATGCCGCGCACGGCCGAACTGCTGCGCGAGACCTTCAACGCCCCGTTGCGTGGGGCCTTCGAGCCCCGCTGCGTGGACGACCTCGACCTTCTGCTTTCCCCGGCACAATGCAGCACTCGGCGCTGAACCACGGGGACCGACCCGCCATGCTCGCCGCCGCCGCTCTCCAGAAGATGTACACCGCCAAGGGCCGCCTCGACCGCGACGCATTGATCCGCCAGTATGTGCCGCTGGTGCAGCGCCTCGCCCACCACATGGTGGCCAAGCTGCCGCCCAACGTCGAGGTGGACGACCTGATCCAGGTCGGCATGATCGGGCTGGTCGACGCCCTCTCGCGCTTCGACGCCACGCAGGGCGTGCAGTTCGAGACCTTCGCCACGCAACGCATCCGCGGCGCCATGCTCGACGAACTGCGCGACGGCGACTGGATGTCGCGCGGCTCCCGCAAGAGCCAGAAGCAGATCGAGCAGGCCGTGGTGCGGCTGGAGCACAAGCTGGGCCGCGCCCCGCACGAATCCGAGATCGCCGCCGAGCTGAACATGCCGCTGGCCGAATACCAGTCGCTGCTGGGCCGCGTGCGCGGCACCCAGCTGCTGTACCTGGAGGACATGGGCGGCGAGGGCCGCGACGACGAGGAGGCCTTCCTCGAACGCCATGTGGCCGACAACGAGGCCGACCCCATGAGCGTGCTCAAGGACCAGCGCCTGCGCAGCGCGCTGGTCGCGGCCATCGAGTCGCTGCCCGAGCGCGAGCGCTACATCATGGGCATGTACTACGAACACGACATGAACCTCAAGGAGATCGCGGCCGTGCTCAGCATCACCGAATCGCGGGTGTGCCAGCTTCATAGTCAAGCCGTCGCGCGGTTGCGCGCCAAGATGCGCGGGCACTGACGACGCGAGCGCCTGAAGAGCGCCGCGTGGCCTCTCAGCCAGCGTGCTGAGATCCGGCAGCTTCCTCGGATCGCGCGCGCGCCAACGCTGGCGCGCGCTTGGCCAACCAGACGCCGTGCCGCACCGGCCAGCGCCGGAACTGCGGATCGGCCCCCAGGGCCTGGGCCGCGTGGTGGGCCCAGTACGGGTCCCACAGCGCCTCGCGGCCGAGCGCGACCAGGTCGGCCTGGCCGTCGCGCAGCACCGCCTCCGCCTGCTGTGCGTCCACGATCATGCCCACGGCCTGCGTCCTCACACCGGCAGCCTCGCGGATGCGTGCGGCGAAGGGCACCTGGAAGCCCAGCCCACGCGGCACGGGCAGCGCCTTCGTCTCTTCGGTGAGGCCACCCGAGGAGCAGTCGATCACGTCCACGCCACGCTCGGCCAGGGCGCGGGCGAGCAGGACCGAGTCCTCCAGCCCCCAGCCACCCACGCTGCCATCGACCGCCGACAGGCGGCAGAACAGGGGCTTGGCGGCGGGCCACACGGCGCGCACCCGCGCGGCGATGTCCAGGGCCAGCTTCATGCGCCCCTGCAGGCCGCCGCCCCAGGCGTCCTGCCGCTGGTTGGCGTGGGGCGAGAGGAAGGCGGCGACCAGATAGCCATGGCCGAAGTGCAGTTCCACCACATCGAAGCCCGCGCGGTCGGCGCGCACGGCGGCCTGCACGAAGGCCTCGACCACCGCCTCGATCTGCGCCTCGTCCATGGCCTCGGGCGCCGACCAGCCCGGTCCCGCCGGCAAGGCGCTCGGGCCCAGACGGGTCCAGGGCAGACGGTCGGCCTGCATCTGCGCATCGCCGAGCGCGGCGCCACCCTCCCACAGCGGCTGGCTGCCGGCCTTGCGGCCGGCATGGGCCAGCTGCACGCCGATGGCTGCGCCGTTGTCGTGCACGAAATCCACCACGGCCTGGAGGGGCGCGATCTGGCTGTCGGACCACAGCCCCAGGTCGGCCGTGCCGATGCGCCCGCGCGGGTCCACCGCCGTGCTCTCGGTCAGGATGAGGCCAGCACCGCCCAGCGCGAACTTGCCCAGGTGCACCAGATGCCAGGCCCCGGCCTGCCCGTCCTGGGCGGCGTGCTGGCACATGGGCGAGATCACCACCCGGTTGGCCAGGGTGAGGCCGCGCAGCTGGAGGGGCTGGAAGAGCCGAGGCCCCGACGCGTCCGGCGTCCCGGCACCAGCGTCCATGGTGGCGCCGGTCAACCTTCCAGCGCCTTCCACATCTCGAGGTCGCGCTCGGCGGTCCAGATGCGCGGGTCGGCGTACTGCGTGGCCTCGTCGTAGCAGCGGGTCACGTCGAAGGGCATGCAGTGGTCGAAGATCACCCAGTGCCCGTACTTGGGCTTGAGCGCGGCATAGGTGGCGCGGTAGACGGCATTCAGGTCCTGCCCCGCCGCCACGCCGGCCTGCACGCTGGCGTACACGTCGGCGATGAACTGCCGCGTCTCGGCCAGGCCCTGGGCCACTTCCTGCGGCGTGGTGAGCGCGGCGCCACGGCCCGGCACCAGCACCTGGGGCTTCAGTGCCTCCACGCGGCGCAGGGTTTCGGGCCAGTCCTTGAAATAGGCGTCGCCCGCATAGGGCGTGGCGCCGAACTCGACCAGGTCGCCCGACAGCAGCGCCCCCTCGCTCGGCAGCCAGGCGACGGTGTCGCCCTTGGTGTGGCCGCGGCCCAGCTGCAGCAGTTGCACCTCCAGCTTGCCCAGCCACAGGGTCATGCGGCCGGTGAAGGTCATCGTGGGCCAGGTCATGCCGGGCGGCACGGTCTCGACGTTGCTGAACAGGCGCGGGAAGCGGGCGATCTCGCTGGCCTTGTCGGCCTCGCCCCGCTCCACGATGAGGTCGTAGGTGTCCTGGCTGGCGATGATCTGCTCGGCCCCGTAGGCACTGGCGCCCAGCACACGCACCGCGTGGTAGTGGGTGAGCAGCACGTAGCGGATGGGCTTGTCGGTGACCTCGCGGATGCGACGGATCACGTCCTGCGCCATCGCGGGCGTGGCCTGGGTGTCGGCCACCAGCACGGCGTCGTCGCCGATGATCACGCCGGTGTTGGGGTCGCCCTCGGCGGTGTAGGCCCAGGCATGTTCGGAGATCTGGGTGAAGCTGATCTTCTTTTCTTCCAGGTCGGCCTGGCTGGCGAATGTCTTGGTGGCGGTCATGGGGGTCCTTGGATGAAGGGGAATGGGACGGGGCGGAAGGTCAGTGCGCGCCCAGGTAGGCGGCCCGCACCTTGGCGTCGCCCAGCAGCGCGCGGCCAGCGCCTTCGAGCGTGATGCGGCCGGTTTCCAGCACGTAGGCGCGGTCGGCCACGCCCAGCGCCTGCCGCGCCATCTGCTCGACCAGCAGGATGGTCAGGCCCGAGCGGCGCAGTTGCCGGATGGCCTCGAAGATGTCCTTGATGATCAGCGGCGCCAGGCCGAGCGAGGGCTCGTCCAGCAGCAGCAGGCGCGGCTCGCTCATCAGTGCGCGGGAGATGGCCAGCATCTGCTGCTCGCCGCCGGACAGCGTGCCCGACAGCTGGTGCTGCCGCTCGGCCAGCCGCGGAAAGCGCTGGAACTCGCGGGCGATGGCAGCCTCGACGGACACCGGGTCCTTGCGACGGCCATAGGCGCCCAGCATCAGGTTCTCGCGCACCGTCTGGTCGGCGAACACGCCCCGGCCTTCGGGCGACATGGCCACGCCCATGGCCACGCGCCGGTGCGGCGGCACGCGGGCCAGGTCCTCGCCGTCGAGCAGGATGCGGCCACCGGCCACGGGTTCCAGGCCGCAGATGCTCTTGAGCAGCGTGCTCTTGCCCGCGCCGTTGGCACCGATGATGGCCACGACCTCGCCGGCGCGTACCTCCATGCTGACGCCCTTGACGGCCTCGATGGCGCCGTAGGACACCTGGACGGATTCGATCTTCAACATGGCGGGCTCCTCAGGCGGCGCAGCGTTCCGGCGCGGGGACGGGCTCCGGCTGCGCCTCGGGTTCCGGTTCATCGGTGCCGAGGTAGGCCTCGACCACGCGCGGATTGCACTGCACCTCGGCCGGCGTGCCTTCGGCGATCTTGATACCGTAGTCCAGCACGATGACATGGTCCGACACGGCCATCACCAGGTCCATGTGGTGCTCCACCATCAGGATGCTGACGCCGCAGCGGCCGATGCGCAGCAGCAGCTGGCCCAGCTCGGCGGTCTCCTGCGGGTTGAGGCCCGCGGCCGGCTCGTCGAGCAGCAGCAGCTGCGGCTCGGTGGCCAGCGCCCGCGCCAGCTCGGCGCGCCGCTGCAGGCCGTAGGGCAGGCGGCCGGCCGGCTGGTGGGCCAGATGGGCCAGGTCCACCAGCGCCAGCAGCTGCAGGGCACGCTCGCGCGTGGCCGTCTCCTCGCGCCGTGCCGCCGGCATGCCCAGGAGCGAGGCGAAGAAGCCGTTGCGCATGCGGCTGTGCCGGCCCAGCATCACGTTGTCGAGCACCGAGAGCTCAGCGAACAGCCGCAGGTTCTGGAAGGTGCGGCCCATGCCGAGGCCGCAGATCTCGTGCACCGGGCGGCCCGCGATCTCGCGGCCCAGGAAGCGGATCGACCCCGCACTGGGCTCGACCACGCCGGTGAGCATGTTGATCATCGTGCTCTTGCCGGCGCCATTGGGCCCGATGAGGGCATGGATGTGGCCGCGCTGCAGCCGGAACGACACGTCCTGCGCCGGCTTGACGCCGCCATAGGCCTTGGTCAGCCCGTGCACCACCAGCAGCTCGCCGTCGGCCTGCGGCCCGATGCGTGGAACCGCCGCAGGGCCCGTCGGGGCGGGCGCCTGCGCCGGTGACAGTGCGGCACCGCGGCCGACCTTGCGCCGGAACAGGCCCGTGACCCCGCCCGGCATGGCATAGAGCGCGAAGAGCAGCAGGAAACCGTAGAGGAAATGCTGGGCCGACGGCCAGCGCGACAGCGCGGCATCCACTGCCGTCAGCACCACCGTGCCCACCAGCGGCCCATAGGTGGAGCCGGCCCCGCCGAACAGCACCAGCAGCAGGATGAAGATGGACAGGTGAAAGGTGATGAAGTCGGAGTTGATGTACTGGTTCTGCTGCGCCACGAGCGCACCCGCCACGCCGCAGGTGACCGCGGCCACCACGAAGGCGATCACCTTGGCCCGGTACACCCGCACACCCACCGACGACGACGCGATCTCGTCCGCCTGCAGCGACAGCAGCGCCCGGCCGAAGCGGCCCGCCAGCAGGTTGCGCAGCAGCAGGTGCGTCAGCGCGCACAGCACCACGCCGAACCCCACCCACTGCGCCGAGCTGAGCGGCTGACCGTTCCAGGTGACCGGGCGGATACCGTAGATGCCCTGCGCGCCGCCGAAGACGTCGGTCCACTCCCCCACCAGCTTCTCGACCACGATGCCGAAGGCCAGGGTCACCATCGCCAGGTAGGGGCCCTTGACGCGCAGCGACGGCAGCGCGATCAACACGCCGCACAGGGCCGAGACGGCCGCGGCGGCCAGCAGCGCCAGCCAGGGACTGATCTCGGTGCGGCTGGTGAGCAATGCCACGGCGTAGGCGCCCGCGGCGAACAGTCCAGCCTGGCCCAGCGACTTCTGCCCGGCAAAGCCGACCAGCACGTTCATGCCCGCCGCGCACAGGTAGTAGACGCACATCATGAACACGATGCGCAGGTAGTAGTCGTTGTCGACCAGTGCCGTGGCGCCGATGACGGCGGCGGCCGCCAGCAGCACGCCGACCAAATGCCGGGCGTTCATACCTTCTCCACCATCGGCTTGCCGAACAGGCCCGTGGGCCGGAAAGCCAGCACCAGGATGACCAGCGCGAACACCGCCACCTCGCGCCACTGCGCCTGCCACAGGTTGACCAGCGACTCCAGCACGCCCAGCGCAAAGCCGCCGATGACGCAGCCGCGCGGATTGCCCAGGCCGCCGATCATGGCGCCCGAAAAGCCCTTGAGTCCCACCGTCAGGCCCATGAAGAGCGAGGCCTGCGCGATGGGCGCCAGCAGGAAGCCCGACAGGCCCGCCAGCGCCGAGCTGGCGACGAAGGCGCCGATCATCACGGCCTGCGTATTGATGCCCATGAGGCTGGCGACGTTGCCGTTGGCCGCCACCGCGCGCATGGCCTTGCCGATCATGGTGCGGTTCATCACCCAGTCGAAGCCCAGCATCACCACCACCGCCACGCCCAGCGTGAGCAGCTCCTGCGGGCGCACGCCCACGCCCAGGATGCGGATCACCGAGTCGCCCACCGGGCCCGGCACCACCACCGGCTTGGGCCCCCAGATGGCCAGGCCGATGCTCTGCAGGATGACGCCGAAGCCCAGCGTGCTCATCACCCAGGCCATGCCCGGCCGGCCGGCAAAGGGCCGCACGCCCACCATGTACAGCAGCCACCCCAGCACGCCCATCACACCCAGTGCGCCGGCCAGGGCCAGCAGCTGCGCACTGGCCCCGGGCTGCGCGCTGCCGAAGCTGGTGGAGCTCACCGGCAGCCCCAGCACCAGGAAGAGCGCACTCATGCCGATGAAGGCGCCGGCGGAGACGAACTCTCCGTGCGAGAAATTGAGCGTCTTGGTGGTCGTGAACGTGATGCTGAAGCCCAGCGCCACCAGCGCGTAGGCACCGCCCACGGCCAGGCCGCTGAGAATCGCCTGCAGGAGCGCCTCTGTCATGTCTGCCTCCGAAGAAAGAGCCGGTCCGGCCGTGGCCGGACCGCGATGCCGCCCGACGGCAGCGCCTTACTGCTTGAAGTCCGCCTGGGCCAGGCCGCCGATCACGGGGTCGGTGTAGGGCATCAGCTTGCCGTCCTTCCAGCGGATCCAGACCAGGTCCTTGGCGGTCAGGGCCTCGTGGTTGGTCTTGCTGAAGGGCTTGTCGTAGGTCTTGAGCACGCCTTGAACCGGTGCCTTGAGATCCTCCAGCGCGGCGCGCACGGCCGGACCGTCGACGCTGCCGGCCTGCTTCGCCGCCGCGGCATACAGCATGACCGAGTCGTAGCCATGCAGCGCGAAGGAGAAGGAGCCCGGCGCCTTCAGCCGCGCACCGATGCGGTCGAACAGCTTCTGCTGCACCGGCGTGCGGGTTTCGCTCACCGTGCGCATGAAGATGGGCTTCTCGGCCAGCGCCTTGCCCGCCGCGTCGTAGAAGGTGATGTTGTCGGCCGCCCACGAGGTGAGCACCAGCGGGAAGTAGTCGATCTTCTCCATGCTGCGCACCAGCTGCGCGATGGGCGTGCCCTGGGCCCAGACCACGACGGTGTCCACGCCGGCCGACTTCATCTTGCCCAACTGCGAGGTCATGTCGGTGTCGCCGACGCCGAAGCGCTCGGTGGCCGCGACCTTGATGCCCTGCAGCTTGGCGATCTCCTCCATGTCCTTCAGGCCGCCCTGGCCGTAGCCGGTGGTCTCGGCCATCAGGCCCACCACCCTGGACTTCTCGGCGTTCTTCTTCACATAGGCCATCAGCGCCGCCACCTGCTCGCGGTCCACCATCGAGACGCGGAACATGTAGTTGTCGGCGCCGGGGCTCATGGGCTTGGTGATGTCGGTGCCCGAGCCCACGTTGCCGATCACCGGCACCTTCTTCTGGTTGGCGATGTGCTTCCAGGCCATGGCATTGCCGGAGTTGGTGGGGCCGAACACCGCCGCCACCTTCTCGTTGTCGACCAGCTCGCTCATGTTCTGGATGGACTTGGGTGGCGCCGAGGTGTCGTCGCGCGTCACCAGCACCAGCTTGCGGCCGAGCACGCCGCCGGCCGCGTTGATGTCGGCGATGGCCGCCTCCATGCCCAGCACCGCGGCCTGGCCGCTCTGCGCGGAGGGCGAGGCCGAGAGGTCGCCGTTGTAGCCCAGCTTGATGTCCTGCGCGCTGGCGGCCGCGGCAGCGGCGGCCAGGCCGGCGGCGAGCAAGGCCCGCTTGAAGAAGGTCGGAAGGCGCATGTCTGTCTCCTGCTGTGTTGTTCGAAGGGAAAGGGAACCCGGCGTGTTCCCGCGTGATGCCGGTGTGCGATCAGGCCGCGAGGAAGCCGCCGTCCACCGGCAGCGTGACGCCGGTGACGTAGCTGGCCATGGGCGAGGCCAGGAACACGACGGGCCCCACCAGTTCCTCGGGCTGCCCGACGCGGCCCATGGGCGTGCGCTGCATGAAGCGCTCGAGCCGCTCGGGCGCCTCGCGGGTGTAGGCCGTCATCGGCGTCTCGATGACACCGGGCGCGATGGCGTTCACGCGCACGCCGTCGCGCGCCAGTTCCACGGCCAGCGCCTGGGTCATGAGCCGTACCGCGCCCTTGGAGGGCGAATAGCCCACCACGCCCGGGATGCCGACGCTGGCGGCGATCGACGCCACGTTGATGACGACCCCGCGGGTGCGCCGCAACGCGGGCAGCCAGGCCTGGGTGGGATGGAAGGTGCCCATGACGTTCACGTCCAGCGTGCGCGACAGGTTCGACGCGGCCTGCGCGCTGTCCATGCCCTCGCGCACCAGGATGCCGGCGTTGTTGACCAGGATGTCCAGGTCCGCCACCTGGGCCGACACCGTGGCGGCCAGCGCGGCGCAGGCCTCGGGCGAGGTGACGTCGAGCCCATAGGCGCAGGCCCGGCCGCCTGCGGCCTCGATCTCGGCCGCGACGGCCTGCGCATTGCCTTCGTGCAGGTCGGTGACGACCACGGTGGCGCCGGCCCGGGCCAGGCCGCAGGCGATGGCCCGGCCGTTGCCCTGCCCGGCCCCGGTGACGAGCGCGGTCCGGCCCGCCAGCACACGCGGTGCCGTGAGTTCTGAGATGTCCATGGAGTGAAGGAAGGAAGCGTCGAGGGAAAGTGCAGCCGCCGTGCTCAGGCCGGCAGCGTGTCGAACTGTGCGAAGGCGGGCGCCAGCGCGGGCGTGGCGGCGGGCGCACCCAGCTCGCCCTGCCGGGCCAGCACATTGCCCACCACGTAGCCAAAGGTCAGCGCCGGGCCCAGCGTGATGCCCGCACCGGGGTAGTTGCCGCCCATGACGCTGGCCGCGTCGTTGCCGACTGCGAACAGGCCCGGAATCGGCCGGCCCTGCTGGCTCAGCACGCGGCAGCTGGCATCGGTGGCCAGCCCCGCGAAGGTGCCGATCTCGCCGACCACCAGCCGGATGGCGTAGAAGGGCCCGTTCTGGATCGGCGCCATGCAGGGATTGGGCTTGACCAGCGAGTCGCCCTGGTAGCGGTTGTAGGCGGTGCTGCCCTTCTGGAAGCGGCTGTCCTTGCCGCTGGCGGCGTCACGGTTGAAGGCCTGTACCTCCTCCTGCAGGGCCGCGGGCGGCACCTCGATGACACGGGCCAGTTCCTCCAGCGTGCGACCACGGCGCAGGTAGCCGTTGCGCAGGTATTTGCCGATGGGCAGCGGGAACGGCGCCACCGCACCCATGCCGTATTCGCGCAAGTGTTTGTGGTCGCAGACGAGCCAGCAGCTCACCGCCGGCAGGCCCGCGCAGGCCTTGACCAGGCGCTGCACGAAGTCGTGGTACGACAGCGCCTCGTTGGCGAAGCGGCGACCGTCGGGCGTGACGGCGATGACGCCCGGCTTGGCCCGGTCGATGAAGTGGGGCATTACGCCCTGCGAGCCGTCCTTGCGCTGCAGGACCGAGGTGGGGCACCAGGCCGCCGCATTCGGGATGGTCGGATCGACCCAGCCACCCACCGATTCGCCCAGGCGCAGGCCGTCGCCGGTGTTGAGCGGTGGCGAGGGCGTGAAATGCTCCCGCCCTGTGGGCGCATGCGGAAAGAGCTGCTTGCGGCGCTCCACGTCGTAGGGAAAGCCGCCGCAGGCCAGCACGACGCCACGGCGCACCCGCACCTCGGTAGGCACGCCGTCGCGCACGACGGTGGCGCCGACCACGGCGTCGCCCTCCACGAGCAGCTTGCTGACCGGCGCGTTCAGCCACACGGGAATGCCCAGGTCCATGCCGGCCTTGGCCAGCCGGCCGGCCAGCGCATTGCCGTTGGTCAGCGTCATGCCGCGGCCATGGCGCAGCACGTCCAGCAAGTGGCCGCCGAAGCGCCGTGCCACATACAGGAAGGATTCGAGCGACTTGAAGGCCCGCAGGAAGTGCCACAGCTCCTTGCCCGAGCCCAGCATCATCCCGAACACCGTGAGCTCGGGCACCGGCGGCGCCAGTTGCGCCACGCGCTCGCCCAGCTCGCGGGCGTCGAAGGGACGGGTGACCATGGAGCGCCCGCCCGGCTGGCCGCCGGGCGCCTCGGCGTGGTAGTCGGGGAACACCGGCGGCATGTCGAACTGCACGCAGGTGTTGCGGGTGAAGAAATCGATGGCCTTCGGGCCGTTCTCCAGGAAGGCGTCGACGCGGGCCGCGTCGAAATGGGTGGTCGCCTCGTGCTGCAGGTAGGTCCGTGCGGCGCCGGGCGGTTCGTGGATGCCCTGCTCCGTGGCCAGCCGGGTGCCGGGAATCCACAGCCAGCCTCCCGACCGTGCCGTGGTGCCGCCATACAGCGGGGCCTTGTCCACCACCAGCACCTTGAGCCCCTGGTGCGCCGCCGTCACTGCGGCGGACATGCCGGACGCGCCGGTGCCGACCACCAGCACGTCGTAGATCTCTTGTCCTTCAGTCATTCGCCATGTCTCCTCGGCCCACACGGTTCAGGAGGAACGCGTTGCCGTGCCGTTAGTATTGAGCTAACGCATCTTTCTCAATCTAATCGTTTACCCTGGGAGAATGGGTTTGATAAGATCGAAGCGTTAGGAGACATCCATGGGCCTTTCGGACAACGACCCGGGCGAATCGAACGCGGAAAAGGAACGGCGGGGCATCCAGTCGGTGGAGGCCGGCGGCCAGCTGTTGCTGGCGCTGGGCGCACATGGCCGGCCCATGCCGCTGCGCGAACTGGCCAAGGCGGCCGACATGGCGCCGGGCAAGGCGCACCCCTACCTCGTGAGCTTCTCCAAGCTGGGGCTGGTGACGCAGGAGGCCTCCACCGGCCATTACTGGCTGGGGCCCACGGCCATGCAGCTGGGTCTGGTGACGCTGCGCATGCTCAATCCGGTGCGCGAGGCGGTGCCCTTCGCCGAAGACCTGGCCCGCGAGACGGGGCACAGCGTGGCGCTGTCGGTATGGGGCAACCAGGGGCCGACCATCGTGTTCCTGTTCGACGCCATCTACCCGCTGCACACCAACATCCGCACCGGCACGGTGATGTCGCTGGCCTCCACGGCCACCGGCCGGCTGTTCGCGGCCTACCTGCCGGCGCGGCTGATCGAGGAATCGCTGCTGGAGGATGCGCGCCGCCTGGGCCCGGACATCGCCCAGCCCGCCGAACCCGACAACCTGCAGGCCCTGCTGCAGGAGGTGCGCGAGCACGGCGTCTCCCGCGCCGTCAACAACCCCACGCCGGGGGTGTGCTCTTTCGCGGCGCCGGTGTTCGACTATTCGGGCAACATCGTCCTGGGCATCACGCTGATGGGGCGCTCGCGCTCCTTCGACACCGACTGGAACGGCACCCAGGCCAAGGCTGCCAAGGCCTGCGGGGCCGCGGTGTCACGGCGGCTGGGCCACCAGTCGCTGCGGCCGACCTGAACCGGACGCCCATGAAAAAGCCCCGCGCCATCCGGCCGGGGCTTTTTCATGGGGCGCGCCGGACGGGCGCGCGGACCGGCTCAGTGCATGCCGGCCGAGGCACCGCGCGCCGCGGCGCCGAACATGGCGCGCTGGCCCAGGCCGGCGCCATAGGTGGGCATGTCCTGTGTGCCCAGCAGGGCCGACAGGCTGCGCTCCACGGCGGCGGCGCGGCGGGCGATGCCGGCACGCATCACGCGCAGCCGCTGGGCGACGCCTTCGATGCGGTCGCGGAAGTCGGCGTCGAACACCTCGGCCGACAGCGCCGACTCCAGCACGTTGCTGAAACCGCTGGCAACCTGGCGCATGCCGTTGCAGGCGGCCTCCAGCGCCGGGGCGTCGCCTTCGAGCAGGCGGGCATCCACGGCGTCGAGCTGGCGCTCGACTTCCTGCAACAGCTCTTCGGTGGACTCGCGGGTGTCGATCATCAGGGGGGCATGCATGGCGTTCAACCTCTTGTGCGGCTCAGCATTTCCTGAGCGTTGGCGAGCATCTTGTCGGCCACGGCGCCGGCATCGACGGTGAAAGTGCCGTTGGCGATGGCTTCGCGCATCGAGGCGACCTTGGCCTCGTCGATGCCCGAGCCCGAACCGGTGCGGCCGAGCGACTGCACCGTGGACGACACGTCGACCGACACCCCGGCCTCGGCCCGGGCGCCACCCGACTCCGCCGCGGTGGTGGCGGCGCGGTCCGACCGCACCGCACCGGTGGCGATCAGGCCGACTTCATTGCTTGCACCGACTTTCATGACTGGACTCCATGCGCCCTTGGAAGGGCAGCGTCACTGTTTTTCGGCGGCCTCCCGGGGAACTTGAGGACTTTTTTTCGACTTTCTTCGATCGCCCGCGTCCGCAGATGTCCACGACGCGCGCGTTCGTGAAGCGCATTCCTAGAGCGCCATGCGCACCGTCCCGGCGTCGACCACCTGTCCGGTGGCGATGCGTCCGTTGGGCATGCGCACGCGCACCGCCTCGCCCACCCCGCCCGCACTGAGGGCCTGGCCCTCGGTGCTGACCTCGAAGCCGCGCCCACCCGCCAGGATGCGGACCGAGGCGCCCGCCTGCAGCACCTGCTGCGTGCGCACCATGGCCTGGCGGATCGGCTGGCCGGCCGCCAGCGCCCGGGTGGCGACGCGCCCCACCCACTGGGCCGGATCGGCCACCACCGGCGACGCATCCGCGGCCCAGTCGGCCTCGGCCTGCACGGCGTCGCCCGCCTGCAGCACCGCCCCCGGCGCCACGCCGTCGCGCAGCACCCAGGCCGGGCCGATGGCCTTGACCGTCACGGGCAGGAAGACGTTCCAGCGCACGGCGCCGTCCACGCAGCGCAGGCCGAGCCGGCTGCGGCCCCACAGGCGCTGGCCGGGTGGCAGGTAGGGCTCGACGCTGGCGCAGGGCGCCAGGCGCAGCCGGCTGTCCAGCGTGCCAACGCTCACCTCCATGCGCAGGGGCGCCATGTCGGTGCCGGCGGCGCCGCGGCCCTGGGCCACGGCATCGTCCACCCAGTGCTGGGCGGCGGCCACGAAATCGGCGCCCATCTCGCCGCCGATGCCCGGCAGCGTACCGGCGCCGCCGGGGGTCTGGGCGAGCGCCGGAGCCAGGGCGGCCAGGGCGAGACCCAGGGCGGCGGCCAGGTTCTTCAGGAAGCAGCGGTGCGAGCGGGACATGGCAGGACGGCGGCAAGGGTCGGCCGGGGCCGGGGGCAAGAAAGGCGCCGACCGGGTGCACGGACACCGGCGGCATAGCGCCATGGCTAGGCGCGCAGGCCGGCCATTGGCGGGATGCGATGCACTGTAGACAGGGGCCCGCCGTGCCAAAGCCGGAAACAGCCCGGAAAAGCCGCCTTTGTTCCCGCCATTCGCCCCGGGGCCTCCCGCCCACAATTTCCGCACGGTGGCGTCCGTCCCTTCACGGGGTGGCACACCGCCCTCCTCCCTTCGCCACACCAAGGATCACGCATGCTGGACAAGCTGACGCAGTCGATGGACTTCCAGGGCCAGGCACTGATGCTGCGCGCCGAGCGCCAGCGCGTGATCGCCGGGAACATCGCCAATGCCGACACGCCCGGCTACGCCGCGCGCGAGCTGGACTTTGCCGCCGCGCTGTCCGAGGCCACCGCCGGCGACCGCAGCGGCGCCGCGGGCAGCCCGGCGCAGGCGACCGCGGCCGACGATGGCCGCAGCGACGGCCGGCACTTCCGGCTGGCGCCGCGCACCAGCGATGCCGGCGGCAGCCTGGCCTACACCGCCCAGGTGCAGCCCGCCATGGACGGCAACAGCGTGGACTTGGACCGCGAGCGCGCCGCCTTCGCCGACAACGCCGTGCGCTACGAGGCCACGCTGCGCTTCCTCAATGGCCAGGGCAAGACGCTTCTGTCCGCCATCCAGGGGCAATGACATGGAACACCCCCAATCTGCGCGCTTCGCGCTCCGCCGACCCCCTCGAAGGGGCGCGCCCGGCGGCCCGGCAAAGCCGGTTCCGCGGGCGCTCTGGCATGGCCTGCTCCGCGGCCGCTCGATCCACCCGACAGACCACGAAAGATAGGGCGCGGCCGCCATGTCCATGTTCTCCATCTTCGGCATCTCCGGCAGCGCGGTGAGCGCGCAGTCGCAGCGCCTGAACGTCGTGGCCAGCAACCTGGCCAATGCGGACGCCACGGCCGGGCCGGACGGCAAGGCCTACAAGGCGCGGCAGGTGGTCTTCCAGACCGTGGACCTGGGCGATGCCGGCGCCGAGGGCGACCCCACGACCGCGGGCAAGAGCTATTCGGCCGGCGTGCGCGTCGACGCCGTCACCGAACGGCAGGACCCGGGCCGGCGCGTGCACGAGCCCGGCAACCCGCTGGCCGACGCCGACGGCTATGTCACCTATTCCAACGTCAACGCGGTGGAGGAGATGGTCAACATGATCTCGGCCTCGCGCTCCTACCAGAACAACGTCGAAGTGATGAACACGGCCAAGAGCCTGCTGCTCAAGACGCTGCAACTGGGCCAGTGACCCGCATCCCCGACATCGCCACCGCCGCAGGAACCTCCGCATGAGCACCGTCACCGGCACCACCGCCAGCAACAGCACCACCGGCAGCACGGGCGGCGCCTCGTCGCTCGCCTCCACCTCGGCCGCGGACCTGCAGGACCGCTTCCTGAAGCTGCTGGTCGCCCAGCTGAGCAACCAGGACCCGATGAACCCGATGGACAACGCACAGCTGACCTCGCAGATCGCGCAGATCAACACCGTCACCGGCATCGAGAAGCTCAACAGCACCGTCAGCGGCCTGGCCACCCAGGCCTCGACCACGCAGACCCTGCAGGCCGCCGCCGTGGTGGGCAAGAACGTGCTCACCGAAGGCAAGACGCTGGCCTACAGCAGCGACGGCAAGACGGCCATGGGGGCCGTCGTGCTGGACGCGGCCGCCACCGAGGTCACGGTCAAGGTCACCAACGCCGCCGGCCAGGTGATCGATACCAAGTCGCTGGGCGCGCTGCCGGCCGGCGAGCACGACATCACGCTCGACGCCTCGGGCTATCCCAGCGACCAGGAGCTGAGCTTCAGCGTCACCGCCACCAACAAGGGCGATGCCGTGGGCAGCACCACGCTGATGTACGACAGCGTGACCTCGGTGAGCACCACCAGCGACGGGCTGACGCTCAACCTCAGCCGCAACGGCAGCAAGCCGTATTCCGCCATCTACTCGATTCTCTGACCCAGGAGCCTTCCATGAGCTTTCAGCAGGCCATCGCCGGACTCAACGCCGCCAGCCGCAGCCTCGACGTGATCGGGCACAACATCGCCAATGCCGGCACCACCGGCATGAAGTCCTCCCGGGTCGAGTTCGCCGAGGTGTATGCGGCCGCCGCGGCCGGCACCAACAGCGTGACCGGCGGCATGGGCGTGATGGTGGGCAACGTGTCCCAGCAGTTCACGCAGGGCAACATCAACGCCACCAACAACGCGCTCGACCTGGCCATCAACGGCAACGGCTTCTTCGAGGTGACGATGCCCGACGGCAGCGCCGCCTACACCCGCGCGGGCAACTTCAAGAAGGACGCCTCCGGCACCATCGTGACGGCCACCGGCGCCAAGCTGATGGGCTATCCGACGGATGCCAAGGGCAACCGCACCAGCTCCACCCTCCAGACGCTGGTGGTGCCCACCGGCACCGTGCCGGCCAAGCGCACCTCGGCCGTCAGCGCCGACATCACGCTGGACGCATCGGCCGCCGTGTCCACCAGCACCGCCGACCTGTCCAAGTACAGCACCTCGATGACCGCCTACGACGCCCAGGGCCTCAAGGTGGAGGTGGGCATGTATTTCCAGAAGACGGCGAACAACACCTGGAACGTCTACACCAGCGTCAACGGCAGCACGCCGTCGGCCTCCACCCCCTTCCAGATCGGCTTCGACGCCTCGGGCAACCTGACCAGCGGCGGCACGCAAACGCTCACGCTGTCGTCGCCCAACGATCCCACGCAAACCTTCACCGCCTCGCTGGACCTGAGCAAGCTCAAGCAGGTCAGCTCCAGCTTCACGGTCAACGACCTGACGCAGGACGGCTACACCGCCGGCCAGCTCACCAGCCTGACCATCGACGACACCGGCACGCTGATGGCGACCTATTCCAACAACCAGACGCAGGCGGCCGGCCAGGTCGCACTGGCGGACTTCCGCAATCCGCAGGGCCTGGGCATCACCGATTCCGGCTACTGGTTCGAGACCACCGCCTCGGGTCAGCCGCTGCTGGGCGCGCCGGGCGAAGGCGTGTTCGGCTCGATTCAGAGCAAGGCGCTGGAAGACTCCAACGTCGACCTGACCGCCGCGCTGGTCGACATGATGACCACGCAGCGCGCCTACCAGGCCAATGCCCAGACGATCAAGACGCAGGACCAGGTCCTGCAGACGCTGGTCAACCTCCGCTGATCGACGGACGGGCTGAGCACGCATGGACCGCCTGATCTACACCGCGATGACCGGCGCCAGCGCCGCGGCGCAGCGCCAGTCCGTGCTCGCGAACAACCTGGCCAATGCCTCGACGCCGGGCTTTCGCGCCGAACTGGCCAACTTCCGCGCGGTGCCGCTGCGCGGCGACGGCGCCACCACGCGCGTGTTCGCCATGGAGACCACCACCGGCTACGACAGCCGCCCCGGCGCGCTGCAGCGCACCGGCCGCGACCTGGATATGACGGCCCAGGGCAACGCCTGGTTCGCCGTGCAGGGCCTGGACGGCACTGAGGCCTACACCCGCAGCGGTGCCTTCCAGATCTCGCCCGAAGGCGCGCTGACCACGAGCAGCGGGCTGCTGGTGCTCTCGGACGGTGGCTCGCCCATCGACGTGCCGGCCGGCGCCAACCTCACCGTAGGCGCCGACGGCACGATCAGCGCGCAGCAGACCGGCCAGCCGGCCGCGGTGCTGGGCCGCATCAAGCTCGCCACGTCCGAGACGCCGCTCACCCGCGGCACCGACGGCCTGTTCCGCCCCGGCGAGGGCGATGTGCTGCCCGCCGATGCCAATGCGCGCCTGGAGACCGGCGCGCTCGAAGGCTCGAACGTGAACCCGGTCGAGACCATGGTCGGCATGATCGCCGCCGCCCGCCAGTTCGAGCAACAGATGCGCCTGCTGCAGACCACCGAAACCGCCGACAAGTCCGCCGCCCAGCTGCTGAGCGTGCAGGGCTGATTCCACTTCACACCGCAGGCACACCGCCATGATCAATTCGCTCTGGATCTCGAAGACCGGCATGGAGGCCCAGCAGACCCAGCTGGACGTCATCTCCCACAACCTGGCCAACGTCTCGACCACCGGCTACAAGCGCGCCAACGCGGTGTTCCAGGACCTGATGTACCAGAACCTGCGTCAGGTGGGCGCCAATGCCAACGAGCAGACGCAGCTGCCCACCGGCCTGCAGCTGGGCCTGGGCGTGCGCACCATCGCCACCAGCCGCTCCTTCACTCAGGGCAGCCTGCAGTCCACCACCAACCAGCTGGACATGGCGATCAAGGGCAACGGCTTCTTCCAGGTGACCATGCCCGACGGCAGCACCGGCTACACGCGCGACGGCTCGTTCCAGGTGGATGCGCAGGGCCGCATCGTGACCTCCTCGGGCCTGCCGATCGCCAACGGCATCACCGTGCCGACCACCGCCACCAGCGTGAGCGTGGCCACGGACGGCACCGTCACGGCAACGCTGCCCAACAACGCGACGCCGCAGAACATCGGCACCATCGCGCTGGTCAACTTCATCAACCCGGCCGGACTGGAGCCGCGTGGCGAC
Organism: Pseudacidovorax sp. DMC4; assembly: GCF_056314265.1. NCBI lineage: Bacteria > Pseudomonadati > Pseudomonadota > Betaproteobacteria > Burkholderiales > Comamonadaceae > Pseudacidovorax > Pseudacidovorax sp. DMC4. The sequence continues at coordinate 690,735 of NZ_JBQUYR010000001.1, forward strand.
AACCTCTTCGCCGAGACGGCGGCCTCGGGCCAGCCCAATGGCGGCACCGCGGGCACCAATGGCCTGGGCACGGTGGTGCAGGGCATGCTGGAGACCTCGAACGTCAACGTGGTCACCGAGCTGGTGTCGATGATCCAGACGCAGCGGGCCTACGAGATGAACTCGAAGGCGATCCAGACCAGCGACCAGATGCTGCAGAAATTAGGACAGCTCTGATGCACCGCCTGCTTGCCCTGATCGCCGCAGCGCTGGCCGTCGCCACACTGGTGGGCTGCTCGACCCTGGCCAACACGCCGCAGGTGGACATCCCCGACACGCGCCCGCAGATCACCTATCCCACGCAGTTGCAGACACCCCGCGCGGCCACGGGCAGCCTGTACCACAACGCGAGCTACCGGCCGCTGTTCGAGGACCGGCGCGCACGCATGGCCGGCGACACGGTCACCATCAACATCGTGGAGACGCTGACCGCCAGCCAGAAGTCCACGTCGACGGTGAACAAGAAGGACAGCCTGAGCGCGGGCGTCACCGCCCTGCCCTTCATCAGCGCCAACTCCTTCACCCGCGCCAGCGCGGCCGGCAACTCCGCCACCGACTTCGCCGGCAAGGGCGGCACCGAGGCCGCCAACACCTTCTACGGCACCATCACCTCGACGGTGGTGGATGTGCTGCCCAACGGGCATCTGGTGGTGGTGGGCGAAAAGCAGATCGGCGTGAACCAGAACGTGGACGTGCTGCGCTTCTCGGGCACGGTGGACCCGCGCGCCATCGGCCCGGGCAGCGTCGTCAACTCGACGCAGGTGGCCAATGTGCGCATCGAGTCGCGCGGCCGCGGCGCCCAGGGCGAGGCCCAGGTCATGCCCTGGCTCAGCCGCTTCTTCATGAACGTGATGCCCTTCTAGCGGCAGCCGCGACGCACGACAGGATCGAGGGGAAATGAACAACACGACGAAGACCATCCACCGCCTGCTGGCGGGTGCCGCACTGGGCCTGGCCCTGCTGGCGCCGGCGCAGGCGGTGCGCATCAAGGAAGTGGCCGCCGTGCAGGGCGTGCGCAGCAACCAGCTGACCGGCTACGGCCTGGTGGTGGGCCTGGATGGCACCGGCGACCAGACCACGCAGATGCCCTTCACCACGCAGAGCGTGGCCAACTACCTGCAGCAGTTGGGCATCACGCTGCCCGACAACCGGGCCAGCCAGCTGCAGCTCAAGAACGTGGCGGCCGTGATCGTCACGGCCCAGCTGCCGGCCTTCGCGCAGCCGGGCCAGGCGGTGGACGTGACGGTCGCCTCCATGGGCAATGCCCGCTCGCTCAAGGGCGGCATGCTGGTGGCCACGCCGCTGCGCGGTGCCGACGGCGAGATCTACGCCATCGCCCAGGGCAACGTGGTGGTGGGCGGTGCGGGTGCCGCGGCCGCCGGCAGCAAGGTGCAGATCAACCACCTGAGCGCCGGCCGCGTGCCCGAGGGCGCGCAGGTGGAACGGGCCGTGCCCACGCCCCTGCTCGATGGCGACACCATCAACCTGGGCCTGAACGCGGCCGACTTCCAGACCGCCAGCCGCGTGGCCGAGGCCATCAACCGCCGCATGGGCAGCGGCATGGCCCGCGCCATGGACGGCCGCACGGTGCAGGTGCGTGCGCCCGGCGACTCGGATGCACGCGTGAGCTTCATCGCCCAGCTCGAAGAGTTGACGCTGGAGCAGGCCGCGCCCGCGGCCAAGGTGGTGATCAACGCGCGCACGGGCTCCATCGTGCTGAACCAGGCGGTGACGCTCAACCCCTGCGCCATCGCCCATGGCAACCTGTCGGTGACCATCAGCTCGCAGCCGGTGGTGAGCCAGCCGGCGCCGCTGTCGGGCGGCCAGACGGTGGTGGCCCAGCAGGCCGCCATCCAGATCAAGCAGGAGCCGGGCATCCTCTACCAGGTGCCGGCCTCGCCGCAACTCGCCGACGTGGTGCGCGCGCTCAATGCACTGGGCGCCACGCCGCAGGACCTGCTGGCCATCCTGCAGGCCATCAAGGCCTCGGGCGCGCTCAATGCCGAGCTGGAAGTGATCTGACGCGGCCCGCATCGCCATGAGCATCGGCACCTCCACCTCCAACAGCCTGGCCGCCGACGCGCGCTCGCTGGACGCGTTGAAGTACGCCACGGGCAACGACCCGAAGGCGGTGCGCGAAGCCGCCAAGCAGTTCGAGTCCCTCTTCATGCGCGAGCTGATCAAGAGCATGCGCGAGGCGACCACCAAGTCGGGCCTGCTCGACAGCGACGGCGAGAAGCTGGGCACCGACCTGCTGGACCAGCAGCTGTCGGTGCAGCTGTCGGGCCTGCCGGGTGGCCTGTCGGACGCCATCACGCGGCAGCTGACGCAGCAGATCCAGGGCAGGCAGGCCCCCTCCACGCTTTCGCTGGCCGCCATGGGCGGCATCGGCAAGGCGCCGGTGTCGACGACGGCCAGCCAGAGCGGCTTCGTGGCCCGCCACCAGGACGCAGCCCAACGCGTGGCGCAGGAGACCGGCATCCCTGCCGCCTTCATGATCGGCCAGGCCGGCCACGAGACGGGCTGGGGCCGCAGCGAGATCCGCAACGCCGACGGCAGCAGCGCCAACAACCTGTTCGGCATCAAGGCCACGGCCGGCTGGACGGGCAAGGTCGCCACCGTGACCACCACCGAGTACATCCACGGCGAGCCGCGCAAGGTGAAGGCGAAGTTCCGCGCCTACGACTCGCCCGAGGAATCCTTCCGCGACTATGCGCGCCTGATCGGCGAGAACCCGCGCTACGCGCAGGCCCGCGCCAACACCCATTCCGCCCAGGCCTATGCGGCGCAGCTGCAGAAGGCCGGCTATGCCACCGACCCGGCCTATGCCCGCAAGCTGGGCCGCGCCATCCAGGCGACGCAGGCCCTTCAGCAGCGGCTGCAGACCACATGAGCTCCCTCCTCAACATCGGCCTGTCCGCGCTGCAGGCCAACCAGGCGGCGCTGACCACCACCGGCAACAACGTGGCCAACGCGGGCAGCGTGGGCTACTCGCGGCAGTCGGTGGTGCAGCAGCAGGCCATCACCACACCCACCGGCAGCGGCTACCTGGGCAACGGCGTGCGCGTCGTCACGGTGGAGCGCGCGTACAGCAGCTACCTCACGCAGCAGGCCAACCAGACGGCCGCCGTGTCGGCGGCGGATTCGGCCCGCTCGGGTCAGCTGGCCTCGCTCGAGTCGGTGTTCCAGACCGGCAGCGCCGGTCTGGGCTCGGCGATGAATTCACTGCTCAATGCCTTCACCAACGTCGCAAGCGCCCCCACCGATTTGTCGGCACGCACGGTGGTGCTGACCCAGGCGGGCGCGCTGGCGTCGCGCTTCTCCAGCGCGCAGAGCCAGCTCGACGAGATGGGCCAGTCCACGCTGGAACAGCTGGGCACGGCGGCCGACACGGTCAACCGCCTGGCCGCCTCCATCGCCAAGATCAACGGCCAGATCCAGCGCGCCCGCGGCACCGGCCAGGAGCCCAACGACCTGCTCGACCAGCGCGATACGCTCATCACGCAGCTCAACGCCCAGGTGCAGACCAGTACCGTGCAGGCCGACGACGGCACGCTGTCGGTCTTCGTCGGCAACCAGGCGCTGGTGCTGGGCAGCAGCACCGGGCAGGTGTCGGTGGGCACGGCGGCCGACGGCAGCACCACGCTCGACATCGCGCGCGGCAGCGTGGTGGCCCACCTGGACGCCGACGCGCTCGGCGGCGGCGCCGCAGCGGGCCAACTGCGCTTCCTGAACGAGGACCTCCCGGACACCCGCAACCTGCTGGGCCGGCTGGCCCTGACCATGACGACCACGGTCAACGCCCAGCATTCGCTGGGCGTGGGCCTGAACGGGGAGACGGGCAACAAGCTCTTCGGCGACATCGGCCTGCCGACCTCGACGCCGGCCGCCACCAACACCGGCAACGCGGTGTTCGCGGCCACGGTGAGCGACGTATCGGCGCTCGTGCCCTCGTCCTATGCGCTGAGCGTGCAGCCCGACGGCAGCTACCAGGTGCGGCGCCTGTCGGACAACACGGTGAGCAGTTTCGCCAGCCTGCCCGCGCAGATCGATGGCCTGTCGCTCAATCTGCAGTCCGGTGCCGGCGCACCGGGCGACGTCTATCGCATCGAACCCTTCGCGCAGGCCGCGGGCAAGGTGGCGGTGGCGCTCGGCTCGGCCAGCGCGGTGGCGGCCGGCAGCCCGGTGCAGGCCAGCACCGGCACCACCAACACCGGCAGCCTGGCCGTGTCGGGCGTGTACGCCAGCGCGCAGAACGCCAACCTCACCGCCACGGCCACCCTGACCTTCAATGCCGACGGCACCTACAACATCAGCGGCACCGGCACGGGCAACCTGAGCAACCAGCCCTACACCGCGGGCGAGGCGATCTCGGTCAACGGCTGGTCGCTGACGCTCACCGGCGTGCCCAAGGCGGGCGACACCGTGACCGTGCAGGCGGCCACCGCGTCGATGACGGCGCAGAACAGCGGCAATGCCAAGGCCCTGCAGGGGCTGGCCGACCAGAAGGTGATCGACGGCTCGCCGCTGTCGGACGGTTATGCCGGCCTGATCGCGCGCGTGGGCGTGCGGGCCCAGGGCGCCAAGTACGCGGCGCAGGTGTCCTCGGCCATCGCCACGAGCACCGAGACGGCACGGGCCAACAGCACCGGCGTGAACCTGGACGAGGAAGCCACCAAGCTGCTGGCCTACCAGCAGGCCTACCAGGCCTCGGCACGGGTGATCCAGATCGCGCAGAACATCTTCGACTCGCTGCTGTCCAGCGTGCGCTGAGGGCAAGGGGCCACCGCATGACCATCCAACGCATCTCCACCCCCAACCTGCGCGAGACGGCCATCCAGCGCCTGGCCGAACGCCAGGCCCAACTGGCCGACCTGCAGGAGCAGGTCAACACCGGCAAGAAGATCAACCGCCTCAGCGACGACCCGCTGGCCGCGGCGCAGGCCGAGCGCGCCACCACCCGCGTGGCACGCGTCGAGACGCAGCAGCGCGCGCTGCAGGCCCAGACGGCCTCGATGACCAGCGTGGAGTCGACGCTCGGCGATTCGGTGACCGCCCTGCAGTCCTTCCGCTCGCTGCTGGTGCAGGCTGGCGGCGGCGCGCTCTCGGAGACCGACCGCCAGTCCATCGCCCAGCAGATGACGGCGCTGCGCGACCAGTTGCTGTCGTATGCCAACACCACCAATGCCGACGGCCTGCCGCTCTTCGGCGGCCTGGGCAGCACCGCCCGGCCCTTCACCGATGCCGGCGGCACGGTGAGCTACCAGGGCGTGTCGGGCCAGGCCGCCGCCTCGGACAGCAGCGTGCCCGGCGTGCTCGATGGCTTCGCGACCTGGATGGATGTGCCCACCGGCAACGGCGTGTTCGAGGTGAACCAGGCCACCGGCACGACCCAGGTGCACACCGACACCGGCCAGGTGCTGGACCCGGGCGCGCTCACCGGCCATGCCTACCAGGTGAAGTTCTCCGTCGCCACCGACGGCACGACCACCTACGACGTGCTCGACACCAACACCCAGCAGGCGGTGGTCTCCGGCGCCGCGTACAAAAGCGGCCAGGCGATCAGCTTCGGCGGCATGTCCTTCACGGCCAGCGGCACGCCGGCCAGTGGCGACACGCTGGAGGTCAAACCCTCGGGCAGCCAAAGCCTCTTCGCGATCATGGACCAGGCCATCGCGGGTGTGCGCAGCGCGGCCAATGGCCAGGTCACGCAGGCCGTCTCGCGCGGGCTGGCGCAGGTGGATTCGGGCCTGGCCAAGCTGTCCGCCGCGCGCAGCCAGGCCGGCGAGTTGCTCAACCGGGCCGATACCATCGGCGACCGGCTGACCACCCGCAGCGACCAGCTCGAGAAGGTGCGTGCCGACGCCGAGGATGCCGACCCTGTCAAGGTTCTCTCGGATATCAGCAGCCAGCAGACGATGTACTCTGCCGCCCTGGGCACCTATGCCCAGATCCAGAAGCTCTCTCTCTTCAACTACCTGAGCTGAGGCCTGTCGCCAGGCTTCCTCCCTCTTCCGCATCGTGGCCCAATCCGTTCTCGGCAGTCTCACCCTTTGCTACCAGCTTCTTTGGAATCGCAGGCGCGACATGGCGGGGATACGGCTGCTGGCCTACGAGGACGGTGAACATGCCGACGGCGGCCATCTGCTGCGCAGCCTCACCGAGATGTGGATGGCCGAATCGCCCAAGCTGCTGGTGGCGCCGCGCTCGCCCCGGCTGCTGCACGGCGTGCTGGAGCAGGCCGATGGCGAGTCGCCGATGGTCGAGGTGCCGGTCGACTGGCTGGCCGACGAAGCCCTGGCCCTGGCCGCCACCGAGGCCCGCCGCCGCGGCGCCGCACTCATCGCCTCGGCCGGTCCCGGACCGCGGCGCACGGACTTCCCGGGCCGCAGCTCGCCCCGCGTGATGGAGCTGGAGGTCGACCATGCGGCCGCCGCCCTGCAGGCCGTGCTGCGCGCGCGCGAGGCCGATCCGCGCCATCCCGCGCAGCGGGCGGCGGCACAGGCGCAACTGGCCGCCAGCCCCATCGAGCCCGAGCAGATCGTGGTGGGTGCCGCCAGCATGGCGCTGGTCGAACATGCGCTGGACCAGCGCGCGGCCTGGGCCGTGGCCGGCTGGCCCATCGAGGACGTGCTCCACCGCAACAAGGGCCAGCCGCTGCCGCCCACGCGCCGCGGCGTGGTGCGCACCATGCAGGCGCTCGAATCCGAACAGTCGCTGGATCAGCTGGAGCTGCAGTTCGGCCAGGAGCCGGCACTGGCCTATCGCCTGCTGCTGCATCTCAACTCGGCGAGCCTGGGCCTGCGGCGCCGCATCACCTCACTGCGCCACGGCGTGATGATGCTCGGCTACCGCACGCTCGACGCCTGGCTGGCCGAGCAGTTGCCCCACACCAGCGACGACCGCAACCTGCAGCCCGCCAATGCCAGCATGGTGCTGCGGGCGCACCTCACCTCGCAGCTGATGGAGGCGGGGGTGGAGGAGGAACTGCGGCGGGAGGTCTACCTGTGCGGGCTCTTCGCCCAGCTCGACCTGGTGATGGACGAGCCCATGCGCACGGCCGTCGGCCGGGTGGCCCTGCCCGAGCGGGTGGTGGAGGCGGTGCTGCGTGGCACCGGGCCCTACGCCAGCGTGCTGCAGGTGGCCCAGGCCCTCGGCCAGGACAACCCGGCCGTGGTGCGCGCCACCCGCGCGCGCTTCGACATGGGTGCCGAGGAAATCAACCGCTCGCTGCTGCGCACGCTGGCGGTGGCGACGGTCTGAGCGTCGACGCGGATACGGGCACGCCCGGCCCGCAGCATGCCAACGGGCCCGCCAGGCCGCAGGGCCCGGCGAGCGGGGCGCCAGCTTACTTGAGCGCCTTGAAGCGCACCCGCTTGGGGGCAGCGCCCTCTTCGCCCAGGCGCTTCTTCTTGTCGGCCTCGTACTCCTGGTAGTTGCCGTCGAAGAACACCCACTGCGAGTCGCCTTCGGCGGCCAGGATGTGGGTGGCGATGCGGTCCAGGAACCAGCGGTCGTGGCTGATGACCAGCACGGTGCCGGCGTATTCCAGGAGGGCGTCTTCCAGCGCGCGCAGGGTTTCCACGTCCAGGTCGTTCGACGGTTCGTCCAGCAGCAGCACGTTGCCGCCCTGGATCAGCGTCTTGGCCAGGTGCAGGCGGCCGCGTTCGCCGCCCGACAGGTTGCCGACCTTCTTCTGCTGGTCCTGGCCGTTGAAGTTGAAGCGGCCCGCGTAGGCGCGGCTGGCCATCTGGAACTTGCCGACGTTGATGATGTCGAGGCCGCCGGAGATGTCTTCCCACACGGTCGCCTCGTTGGCCAGCGCGTCGCGCGACTGGTCGACGAAGGCCATCTTGACGGTCTGGCCGATCACGACCTCGCCGCTATCCGGCTGCTCGCGGCCAGCGATCAGCTTGAACAGCGTCGATTTACCCGCACCGTTCGGGCCGATGATCCCGACGATGGCGCCGGCCGGGACGTTGAAGGACAGGTTGTCGATCAGCACGCGGTCGCCGAAGCTCTTGCTGACACCCTTGAACTCGATGACCTGGCTGCCCAGGCGGTCGGCCACAGGGATGAAGATTTCCTGCGTCTCGTTGCGGCGCTGGTATTCGTAGTCGCTCAGCTCCTCGAAGCGCTGGATGCGGGCCTTGCTCTTGGCTTGGCGGCCCTTGGCGTTCTGGCGCACCCACTCCAGTTCCTTCTTCAGGGCCTTGGCGCGGGCTTCCTCGCCCTTCTGCTCGGCCTCCAGGCGGCTCTGCTTCTGCAGCAGCCACTCGGAGTAGTTGCCCTTGTAGGGAATGCCACGACCGCGGTCCAGTTCAAGAATCCACTCGGCGGCGTTGTCGAGGAAGTAGCGATCGTGGGTGATGGCCACCACGGTGCCGGTGAAGCGCTGCAGGAAGATCTCCAGCCACTCGACCGATTCGGCGTCCAGGTGGTTGGTGGGTTCGTCGAGCAGCAGCATGTCGGGCTTGGACAGCAGCAGCTGGCACAGCGCCACGCGACGCTTCTCGCCGCCGGAGAGCATGCCCACCTTGGCGTCCCAGGCCGGCAGGCGCAGGGCGTCGGCGGCGATCTCGATCTGGTGCTCGCTGTCGGTGCCCGCGGCGGCGATCACGGCCTCCAGCTGGCCCTGCTCGGCGGCCAGGGCGTCGAAGTCGGCATCGGGCTCGGCGTAGGCGGCGTAGATCTCGTCGAGGCGCTTCTTGGCGTTGTTGACCTCGCTCATCGCCTCTTCGATGGCCTCGCGCACGGTGTGCTCGGGGTTGAGCTTGGGTTCCTGCTCGAGGTAGCCGATGGACAGGCCAGGCATCGGCAGGGCCTCGCCCTCGATCTCCTTGTCCACGCCGGCCATGATCTTCAGCAGCGAGGATTTGCCCGAGCCGTTGAGGCCGAGCACGCCGATCTTGGCGCCGGGAAAGAACGAGAGGGAGATGTCCTTCAAGATCTGCCGCTTGGGCGGCACGGTCTTGGAGACATGATTCATGGTGTAGACGTACTGGGCCATGGCTTCGTGTCGGTGCGGGGTGGGGGAACGCGCTCGGATGAAGAGGGGCCCGGTGCCGGGCGAGCGCGAAAACCATCGATTATCCCTCCTCGACGCGGCCGACGGGCGCGCCAGCGCTGAACTCATGCCACAATCGGGGCGTTGCCGGGCACAGTCACCCGCAACACGGCTCTTCGCCGGGGACGACGGATTCGCATCCTTCCAGGCTCCCGCCTTACCTCCCTTTCCACCTCGACTGGCCCGGTTCGCGCCCAAGCAGCGCCATCGCGGCGGGTGGACGCAAGACGAACACCGCGCCGTGCATGGCGCCCGTAAGTAACTACCGAATGAACTTCGACGAACTGAAGCTGGCCCCCGCCATCCTCAAGGCCGTGCGCGAGCAAGGCTACGAAACCCCCACCCCCATCCAGGCGCAGGCCATCCCGGCCGTCCTCGAAGGCCATGACCTCCTCGCCGGCGCGCAGACCGGCACCGGCAAGACCGCCGCCTTCACCCTGCCCATGCTGCACCGCCTGTCCAAGGGCGAGGGCAAAACCAACAAGTTCGGCAAGGACGGCATCGCCGCCCTGGTGCTGACCCCCACGCGCGAACTCGCCGCCCAGGTCGAGGAATCCGTGCGTACCTACGGCAAGTACCTGCCGCTGAGCTCCACCGTCATCTTCGGCGGCGTGGGCATGAACCCCCAGATCGAGCGCATCAAGCGCGGCGTGGACATCCTGGTGGCCACGCCCGGCCGCCTGCTCGACCTGCAGCAGCAGGGCCATCTGGACCTGTCCACGGTCGAGATCCTGGTGCTGGACGAAGCCGACCGCATGCTCGACATGGGCTTCATCCACGACGTGAAGAAGGTGCTGGCCCTGGTGCCCAAGGACAAGCAGAGCCTGCTGTTCTCGGCCACCTTCAGCGACGACATCCGCGAGCTGGCCAACAGTCTGCTGCGCAATCCGCAGAGCATCCAGGTCACGCCGCGCAACACCACGGTGCAGCGCATCACGCAGGTGGTCCACCCGGTGGGCCGTGGCAAGAAGAAGCAGCTGCTGGCGCACATCATCCAGCAGCACGACTGGAGCCAGGTGCTGGTGTTCACGCGCACCAAGTTCGGCGCCAACCATGTGGCCGAGTTCCTCGAGAAGAACGGCATCACCGCCATGGCGCTGCACGGCAACAAGAGCCAGAGCGCCCGCACGCAGGCGCTGGCCGGCTTCAAGAGCGGCGAGATCCGCGCCCTGGTGGCCACCGACATCGCGGCCCGCGGCATCGACATCGACGACCTGCCGCACGTGGTGAACTACGAGATCCCCAACGTGCCCGAGGACTATGTCCACCGCATCGGCCGCACCGGCCGCGCGGGCAAGGAAGGCCAGGCCGTGAGCCTGGTCTGCCTGGACGAGGAAGGCTTCATGCAGGAGATCGAGCGCTTCACCAAGCAGCAGATCCCCTCTGAAACGCTCGAAGGCTTCGGCCCCGACGAAGGCGAGATCGCCGAGCCCATCGCCATGGGTCGCCAGACCCTGTGGGGCGGCGCCGGCAAGCCGCCGAGCCGCGAGGTGATGGCCGCCGCGGCACGTGCTGCGCGCCAGGAGATGATGACCCGCATCCGCGAGAACAAGGCGGGCCAGGGCGGCGAGCGCGGCGGCCAGAAGAAGGCCGGTGGCGGTCAGGGCCAGGGCGGCCGTGGCCAGCAACCCCAGCAGCAACGCGCCGGCGGCCAGCCCTCGGGTGGCGGCAATGGCGGTCCGCGCCCGCCGCGTCAGAACAACGGGCCCAAGCGTCACCATGGCGGCGCGGGCGGCCACGGCGGCGGCAACGCGCCGGCCCATGCCCTGTACGAGGACCGTCCGGAGCGCCAGCCCAAGCACTACGGCAACACGACCAGCCCCTCGCATGCCGACGTGGTCGCGCATCGCCGCGCCGAGGCCTATGGCGGACCGTCGGGCCAGCCCGATCCGCTGCGCACCAGCGTCGAGGCGACCTTCGGCCGTGGCCGTCGCAATGGCGGCGGCGGCGGTGGTGGTGGCAACGGCGGCGGCGGCGGTGGTGGTGGCAATCGCCGTCGTGGCGGCGGTGGCGGTGGCTACTCCGGCGGTGGCGGTGGCGGCTACTCCGGCGGCGGCAAGCGCTACTGAGCGAATCCTGCCTGCACAAGCGAAGAACGAAGCGGCCCATCGGGCCGCTTTTTCTTTGGCTGCTCGATTGACGCGGCCAAGCCGTTTGCATAGCATGATATGGAAATAGCCATGATGGAGACCGCATGATCGAGGACGTCGTCAAGGAGCTGGGCCATCTGACGCTCGGCACCCGCCTGAAGCGAACCGGCGAGTTGCTGCAGGCGCAGACGCAGGCCGTTCTCGCCAGCTACGGTTTCGAACAGCCGGCCGCGCACTTCCCGCTGCTGGCGGCGCTGGACCGGTTGGGCGCCCTGAGCGTCGGCGAGCTGAGCCAGGCCGTGGGCGTGAGCCAGCCCGTGGTCACCCGATCGCTCAAGGGGCTGGAGGACGAAGGCCTCGTGCAGTCGGAGACGGGCGACGAAGACCGCCGCGTGCGCCGCGTGACCTTGAGCCGCAAGGGCAGAAGCCTGGTGCAGCGTGCCCGGCGCGAAGCCTGGCCGGCCATCGAGTCCGCTGTCGCGCAGGCCTGCGCCCGAAGCCGGGGCGATCTGCTCTCGCAGCTCGCTGCACTTGAGGACGCGCTGGCCACCACCCCTCTGTTGCAGCGCATCCAGGAGGCCTGACCATGTCCGCACTCGACCGGCCCGTCTGGGCCAGCCTGCAGCATCAACCGCATTGGGCACTCGGGGGTGAGCGTGCACGACGCTTCGTGCCCGATCTCCACGGCTTTGCCGCCACGGCGGATGAAAGTGCGGCCAGCCTCGACGCACTCGTCGGCCTTCTCGGCCCCGCTGGCGACAGCGTGTATCTGCTGCAGGTGCCGGCCATCGCCGTTCCTCCGGGCCTTGAAGTCGTGAAAGCAGCCGCAGGCGTGCAGATGGTGGCCACACGCCGCCTCCACGCCGATGACAACGTGGTGGTGCTGGGCGATGCGGATGTTGACGAGATGCTGGCCCTGGCCCGGCTCACCGAGCCCGGCCCCTTCTTCGCCCGCACGCACACGCTGGGGCGTTTCATCGGCGTGCGCATCGGCGGCCGTCTGGCCGCAATGGCCGGCGAGCGCATGCGCTTTCCCGGGCATGTGGAGATCAGTGGCGTCTGCACGCATCCGGACTTCCGCGGACAGGGCCTGGCGCGCCGCCTGTCTGCCGCCGTGGCAGCCGACATCCAGCAGCGCGGCGACCTGCCCTTCCTGCACGCGTGGACGACGAACACCGCCGCGATCTCGCTGTACGAAGACCTCGGCTTCGTCGTGCGCACGCCGGTCCATGTCGCCGTGCTTCGGCGAAAGCCGTCCTGAGGCCTTCCACGCGGTCGAGACGATCGACCTCCGCACAGGAAGGCTTTCCCCGGCGACACGGGGCGCATCCTTAGGCCAGCCTTAAGCGGCCCACCACAAGACCGCGTCCGACTGGCATCGCCCGCGCCATCGGCCTAGAGTGGCTCCACGCTGCACACCGACACCGGCGGTCGTTCCTCCTCCGTGCCAGGCGCAACGCTTGCACAACCCAAGGAGAACACACCATGACCTGGACCCGCGAGCAGATCCACGTGACCACCGCCAGCTATCTCGGCTGGACGCTGGACGCCTTCGACTTCTTCCTGATGGTGTTCATCCTGAAGGACATCGCGGCCGAGTTCCACGCGCCGCTGCCTTCCGTGGCGCTCGCCATCACGCTCACGCTGGCCATGCGGCCGGTGGGCGCGCTGATCTTCGGGCGGCTGGCCGACCGTTTCGGGCGCCGGCCCACCATGATGGCCAACATCCTCTGCTATGCCGTGCTGGAGCTGCTGTCGGGCTTCTCGCCCAACCTGGCGACGCTGGTCGTGCTGCGGGCGCTGTTCGGCATCGCCATGGGCGGCGAATGGGGCGTGGGCTCGGCCCTCACCATGGAGACGGTGCCGGCGCGATCGCGCGGCTTCGTCTCCGGGTTGCTGCAGGCCGGCTATCCCACGGGCTTTCTGCTGGCGTCGCTCGTGTTCGGCCTGTTCTATTCACACATCGGCTGGCGCGGCATGTTCTTCGTCGGCATCCTGCCGGCGCTGCTGGTGATCTACGTGCGCTCGCATGTGCCCGAATCGCCCGCGTGGAAGCAGATGGCCAGCCAGCCCCGGCCCAGTCTGCTGGCCGGCCTGCGCCAGCAGTGGAAGCTCGCCCTCTACGCCGTGGTGCTGATGACGGCCTTCAACTTCTTCTCGCACGGCACGCAGGACCTGTACCCGACCTTCCTGCGCGTGCAGCATGGCTTCGACGCGCACACCGTGTCGATGGTGACCATCGTGCTCAACATCGGCGCCATCGTGGGTGGCCTGGCCTGCGGCACGCTCTCCGAGCGCATCGGCCGCCGGTGGACCATCTTCGGCGCCGCCCTCTTCGCGCTGCCCGTGCTGCCGCTGTGGGCCTATTCGCACTCGGCGGCCGCGCTGGCGGCGGGCGCCTTCCTCATGCAGCTGAGCGTGCAAGGCGCCTGGGGCGTGATCCCGGTGCACCTCAACGAGATCTCGCCACCCGCACTGCGGGCCACCTTCCCGGGCCTTGTCTACCAGCTGGGCAACCTGCTGGCTTCGGTCAACGCGACCATGCAAGCATCGCTCGCGACCTCACGCGGCAACGACTATGCGTTTGCGATGGCCGTGGTGGCCGGCACGGTCGCGGTGGTCATCGCGGGCCTGATCCTGTTCAGCCGCGAGCACCGCGGCGTGGACATGGGCGTGCAGGCGCCCCTCACTCCGGCCAGCGGCGGTGGCGTGCATCCCGCCCTCGCCCACCGCTGACGACTGCACGGTGGCTGGCGGTCAGCACTCGACCACATTCACCGCCAGACCGCCCAGCGAGGTTTCCTTGTAGGTGGACTTCATGTCCTCGCCGGTCTGCTTCATGGTGCGGATGACGGTGTCGAGCGACACGCAGTGCTGGCCGTCGCCGCACAGTGCCATGCGCGCCGCGTTGATGGCCTTGACCGCCCCCATGGCGTTGCGCTCCACGCAGGGGATCTGCACCCGCCCCCCCACCGGGTCGCAGGTGAGGCCCAGGTTGTGCTCCATGCCGATCTCGGCCGCGTTCTCCACCTGCTGGGGCGTGCCGCCCTGGACCGCTGCCAGTGCACCGGCGGCCATCGAGCAGGCGACGCCCACTTCGCCCTGGCAACCGACCTCCGCCCCGGAGATCGAGGCATTGGTCTTGTAGAGCATGCCGATGGCTGCCGCGGTGAGCAGGAAGTCGATGACGCCCTGCTCCGTCGCCCGCGGCACGAAGCGCCAGTAGTAGTGCAGCACGGCGGGCACGATGCCGGCCGCTCCGTTGGTGGGCGCCGTCACCACGCGGCCGCCTGCGGCGTTCTCTTCGTTGACGGCCATGGCGAAGGCATTGACCCAGTCGATGGCAGCGAGTGGATCCTGGTCGCCCTGCTCCTGCATGAGGCGCCGGTAGAGCTCCGGCGCCCGACGGCGCAGGCGCAGAGGTCCGGGCAGCGGCTGGCCGGCTGACTCGTGGCCGATGCCCAGGCCGCGGGCCACGCAGTCCTGCATCACGCGCCAGATGCGCAGCAGCCCCTTGCGCACCTCGGCCTCCGGCCGCCAGGCACATTCGTTGGCCATGACCAGGGCGGCGATGCTCTGCGACCGTGCCTGCCCCAGCAGTTGCTCCGCGCTGGCGAAGGGATGCGGCACGGGCGCCAGCGCGTCCGCACGCGGACCATCCGCCCCAGCCTCGACCACGAAGCCGCCGCCCACCGAAAAGTAGTGCGCATCGCGCAGCAGGCCGCCATGGGCGTCGAAGGCCGCCAGACGCAGGGCATTGGGATGCTCGGGCAGCGACCGCTCGCCCAGGAAGGCGATGTCCTGCAAGGCGTCGAAGCGGATCGGCTGCAGGCCGAGCACATGCAGCAGGCCCTCGCGCCGCACTGCGGCCAGACGTGGGGCGACCTGTTGCGGCTCGACCGAGTCGGGCGCCTCGCCCATCAGGCCGAGCATGACGCCGATGTCGGTGTCATGCCCTCGGCCGGTGGCACCGAGCGAGCCATAGAGATCGACCTGCAACCGCGCCAGCGCATTCAGCAGCCCGGCGGCCTGCAGTCCGCGCGCGAACAGAAGCGCCGCACGCATGGGCCCGACGGTGTGCGAGCTGGAGGGACCGATCCCGATCTTGAAGATGTCGAAGACGGAAAGCATCGGCCGATCATGCCGCGGGCAATTGCTGCCGCACCAGGGCAACCCAGTAGGCGGCGCCCAGCGGCAGGATGTTGTCGTTGAAATCGTAGTAAGGGTTGTGCACCGGCGGATCGTCGGCGCCCTCGCCCGCGCCGATGCCGATGTAGGCGCCGGGTCGCTTCTGCAGCATGAAGGCGAAGTCCTCCGAGCCCATGGCCGGCGCAATGTCCGTGTGCACCTGCCCCTCACCGACCAGGCTGGCTGCGGCGGCGATGGCCGCCTGCGTCTCGGCCGGCGTGTTGACCACGCCGGGATAGCCGCGCATGTACTTGAGCGACACCGTCGCGCCGTGCGTACGGGCCACGCCCTCGCAGATCTGGCGCATGGCGGCCTCGGTGCGGTCCTGCACGGCCGCGTCCAGCGTGCGCACGGTGCCGCGCAGCACGACCTCTTCGGGGATCACGTTCCACGTGTCGCCGCCATGGATCTGCGTGACGCTGACCACGGCCGACTGGGTGGCGGCGGTGCGGCGGCTCACGATGGTCTGCAATGCATTGATCAGCTGGGCCGCCACCACCACCGAGTCGATGCCGGTCTCGGGCATGGCGCCGTGGCTGCCCTTGCCGGTGACGACGATCTCGAAAGTGTCGAGAAAGGCCGTCATGGTGCCG
This sequence comes from Pseudacidovorax sp. DMC4, assembly GCF_056314265.1. NCBI lineage: Bacteria > Pseudomonadati > Pseudomonadota > Betaproteobacteria > Burkholderiales > Comamonadaceae > Pseudacidovorax > Pseudacidovorax sp. DMC4. The sequence goes on from NZ_JBQUYR010000001.1 coordinate 706,712, forward strand.
CTGCGGATGGCGAAGTGCCCGCGCGGCAGTTGCGGAAAGTTGTGCATGCCGTAGACGGCGTCGGCCGGGAACTGGTCGAACAGCCCCTCCTCCACCATCACGCGGCCGCCGCCCTCGTTTTCCTCGCCGGGCTGGAAGACGAAGTGCACCGTCCCGCGGAAGGGCTTGTGCCGTGCCAGATGGGCCGCCGCGCCCAGCAGCATGGCGGTGTGGCCGTCATGGCCGCAAGCGTGCATCTTGCCGTTGCAGCGCGAGGCATGCGGCTGGCGGCCCAGCTCCTGCATGTTGAGTGCGTCCAGGTCGGCACGCAGCGCGATGCTGGGGCCATCGCCGTTACGGAGCGTGGCGACCACACCCGTCACGGCCAGGCCACGATGCACGGGCAGGCCCATCAGCGCCAAAGCCTGCGCCACCACGTTGGCGGTGCGGTGCTCCTCGAAGGCGGTCTCGGGATTGGCATGGATGTCGCGGCGCCAGGCGACCATGCTCTGGCGGATGTCGTCGGCGATCTCGGGATTTCGGTACATGGTGGGAGCGTGGGTCAGTGGAAGAGCTCGGCGATCAGCGTCGCGCCGAGGAAGGTGCCGGCCGTCGCCGTCAGCGACACCACCACGATGCGCCAGCCCAGCTGGCGGAACAGCGGCAGGTCCTTCGCAACCGAGAAGCCGGCCATGGCCAGCACGGGCGTGGTGAAGGCCAGGAAGTTGAGCTTGCCGGTCAGGGCCAGCACGGTGTCGGAAAAGGGAAAGAGTCCGGGCACGCCGATCACGGTGGCCAGCACCGACAGCGCGAGAACCATGGGCAACCGCGGCATCAGGCGCTTGAGCGCTTCGACGACGGCGACGATCAGCACCACCACCAGCATGCCCTCCAGCGAAGTCAGCAACGGCACTTTGTACGACAGCAGGTTGCCCACCATCACACCGCCGGTCATCACCACCCAGGCCAGTGCGGTGTCGCGCAGGCCAAGTGCGGCGTGGGCCGGCATGGCGGCTTGCGCGGGATCTGCCTGCGCTTCCACGGCCGGGCGGCGCCCGCGCGCCGTCGCACGACCGAGCAGCGGTTCGAGCCGCCCATAGAGCCAGGAACAGGCCGGCAGCGACAGGAAGAGCGTGAAGTAGAAGCCCACCACCGAGGTCAGCAAATTGGAGGCGGCGGCAATGGCGGTGAGCTGGGGCACCAGCTCGGCCGGTTGCTGCGCTGTGATCGCGCCCAGCGCCGCCGCCATCAGGCTGCCCGAACCCACGCCTGCCCCCATGGCCAGCGAGCGCGGATCGAAGATGTGCAGGCTGGCGATGAACCCCGCCAGCACCGCGATGAACACCGCGCCGAGCACGGTGCCGGTGACGTATTCGGCCAGCACACCGCGGCCCTCGGGCGAGGCCATGCCGTATTTCTCCCCGATGATGACCAGGTTGCCTTCGCGGCCCACCGAGAAGGTGGCGCCCACGGCTTCACGCTTGATGCCCAGCAGCAGCGCCAACGGCAATCCCAGCACGAGGGTGCCGAAGGCATGACCGAACTCCTGGAAGAGCAAGGCCCAGCCAGCCTGCCGCACCATCGGCAGCGCGGCACCCACGGTAAGGCCCAGCTTGACAACGAAGAGCAGCAGGCCCGCGTTGAGCAGTCCGCTCGCCAGCCCCTGCAGGCCGCGGTCCACACGCATCAGCCGGGGCAGTCGGGCCTGCGCGATGCCGAGTGCCGCGGCGATGAGCAGCGCCCACAGCATGGGCAGCAACACCACCTTGCCCGGTCCCAGCTTGAACTGTGCCGCACCGATCCACTCGGCCGCGGCCACGACGGCCAGGATGACGACCACCAGGCGCAGCTTGTCGCTCGCGGTGGATATGAAGACAGCGGCCGGCATGGCCGTGGAAGGTGGCATGGCTGGATTCATCGGCTTCGACGCCCTCGCCGGGGTCGGATATGGGTTGAAGAAAACACCGCTCCTCCAGCGGCGGCCGCCAGTCTCCGCACTTGCCGCCGTTGCATCAATGACCGGCGAATGGGATATTCGTTGCATGGAATGCAACACTTGGAAGGCGGTCGCCCGATGAATGCGATGGACGACCGCCTCGACGCCCGTCGCATGCGCTACTTCATGCAGGTGCTCGACAGCGGTTCGGTCCGCGGTGCGGCCGAGGTGCTGGGCATGGACCCGTCGGCCGTCAGCCGCGCCATCGGCGTGCTGGAGGAGGAATGCGGCGTCCGCCTGCTGGACCGTCGGGGCCGGGGCGTCGTGCCCACCGATGCGGGCGAGCTATTGGCCACCTACGTGCGCCGCCAGCACACCCAGAAGCAGCAACTGCTGGCGCAGCTCGACGACATCCAGAAGGTGGAGCGGGGCCACATCGACATCGTGGCCGGCGAAGGCTTCGTCGACTGGCTCATGCGCCACAGCCTGCAGCGCTTCATGGCGGCGCATCCGGGCATCACGGTGGACCTGTCGGTGGGCAGCACCGACGCCGTCGTGCGAGAGATCGTGGAGGAGCGGGCCCACATCGGCATGCTCTTCCAGCCGCCGCGCGACGAGCGGCTGCGCTCGCACCATTCGCACCCGGAGCCGATCCTCACGCTGGTGCTGCAGACGCATCCGCTCGCGCAACTCGGCCGGCCGCTGCGGCTGGCGGACCTGCTGCCCTACCGCGGCGCCACGCTGCATCGCGACTTCGGCGTTCGCCAGCACATCGAGGCCACCGAGATCAGCGAAGGCGTGCGGCTGCCCACGCAGCTGAGCACCACCTCCTTCCATGCGCTGGGCCAGTTCGTGATGGCGGGCCTGGGTTACGCGCTGTCGGCTCGCCTGCCCATGCCCGCGGCACCGGATGGCAGCCGCGTGGCGGCCTTGCCGATGCGCAATGCCCTGCTGTCGCAGGGGCGGGTGCATGTGGTGTCGCGCCACGGGCGTGTGCTGCCGCCGGCGGCGGCCCTTCTGCTGCGGATGATCCTGGAGGATTTCCCGCCCGCGTCAGCGCGTGCCGCGCCAGCGGTTGGTTGAAGGCAGTGGCGCACCCCGCGGTTGCAACCGTCTGCGCGCCACAATGCCCGCGGGCCGCCCGGCCTGCCTTCCTGCCCCCTCCTGCACCAAGCTTTTCAGATGACCCTCGACGCCCACACCGACTTCCACAGCCCCGCCGTGCGCCAGCTGCGCGAGGACCTCGCCCTGGCCCTGCGCGCCGCGGCGCACCACGGCCTGGGCGAAGGCGTCTGCAACCACTTCAGCGTGATGCTGCCCGGCGAGCCGGCGCGCTACCTCATCAACCCGCGCGGCCTGCACTGGAGCGAGGTCGGCCCGGACGACATCGTGATGATCGACGTGCACGGCCAGGTGCTGGCGGGCAGCCATCGCGTGGAGCCCACGGCCCTGTTCATCCACGGTGCCATCCATCGGCTGACCGGCCATGCGGTGGTCATGCATGTGCACGCACCCTATGCCACCGCCCTCACGCTCACGGCCGACCGCGCGCTCGACCCGACGCTGAGCCAGAACGCGATGCGCTACATGGACCGCATCGCCATCGATCCACACTACAACGGCCTGGCGCTGGACGATGCCGAAGGCGAGCGCATCGCGCGCACCATGGCCGCCGACCAGGGCAAGGACGTCGCCTTCCTGGCCAACCACGGCGTCATCGTGGCGGGCGCCACGGTGGCCCATGCCTACGACGACCTCTATTACCTGGAGCGCGCCTGCCTGCACCAGGTGCTGGCGCAGAGCACCGGCCGGCCCCTGGCGCCGGTGGCACCCGGGATCGCTGCGCGCGTCGCGGCCCAGGTGCAGGGCGAAAGGGAGCAGTCCGACCTGTTCTTCGAGGCGCTGCGGCGCATGCTGCCGGCGCCCGCGACCGTCACACCCTGACACGGCTGTCGCATTCGGCAGGCCTTCGTTTCACGAGGGCAGCCAAATGCTCACAACTTCTTTCCACGCTTCTCGGGCCGCTTACATGGCATTGACAAGCGGCGGCGACCATTGCTTCACCAACAACCGACAGGAAGCAAGGAGTCGTGATGAACAAGTTGACCATGGCCTTCTCGGCAGGTGCGCTGGCGCTGGCCGGACTCGCCGTCCCGGCCCTCGCGCAAGCCAGCGGCCCGAGCATCCAGGCGCAGGTGTACCTGGGAGGCCCGCCGCCGGCCCCCGCCTACGTGCCGGTGCCCGCACCGGTGTACTACCCGCCGCCGCCGCGCCATTACTACGGCCCGCCGCCGCGGTATTACGGTCCGCCGCCGCACCACTATCACCGCCCCCCGCACCACCGTCGCGGCTGGGGTGATGCCGACCGGGACGGCGTGCCCAACCGCTACGACCGCCGGCCGCACAACCCCTATCGTTACTGACCGGTCAACGGTCTGAGCGAAGCGCCATCCCACCCAGGGTGGCGTTTTCACGTCCGGGCCAGCGTGGCCATCCCACCCGGCCGAACCAGGCGCCGCCAGCGATGCTCCAGGCGATAACCAGGCCGTAGACGACCAGGGCGGCCGCCTGCGCCGCGAACACCTGGGCCAGCGTGCCACCCGATGCGACCACGACCAGCCCGCCAACGCCCGCCACCAGCAGGCGCAGCAGGTTGCCCAGCACGGGCCACATCAACCGGCCCGCGCCCTGCGAGGCGAAATACAGCACCAGCCCGACCCCGAAGAAGCCGTAGAAGGGCCCCACGGCGCGCAGGTACGAGGTGCCCGCCTCCAGCATCGCCGCGTCTTGGCCGAACAGCCGCAGCCAGGCCAGCGGCCAGAGCGCAGCCGCCACGCCGATCACCGTCGTCATGCCGAAGGCCAGGGCGGCGCCGATGGCCGCCGCGCGCAGTGCACGCTCCGGGCGACCGGCGCCCATGCTCGTGCCCACCATCGCGACCAGCGGCGCGCCCAGGCCGAAGACCAGCGGCACCAGCAGGTACTCCAGTCGCGCACCGGTGCCATAGCCGGCGATGGCGCCCGCGCCCCAGTGGCCCGCCAGTCCGGTGGCGATGCCGATGCTGAGGTTGGTCGCTGCGGTCGATACCGCGCCCAGCAGGCCCACGCGCAGCACGCCGCGCATCAGGGGCCAGCTCCATTGCGCCTGCGACCATGCCGGTTGCAGCAGGCTGCGCCTCGAACGCAGGTACAGCGCCAGCGCCACCGTGCCGCCCAGGTAGTACAGCAGCAGCGCGATGGCCCCGCCCGCGATGCCCAGCGCCGGAATCGGGCCCCAGCCGGAAATGAGCATGGGCGACAGCGGCACGGCCACCACCACGCCCACGATGGTCACCAGCGCCGGCAGCGCCATGTTGCCGGTGCCGCGCACCACCGCCGCCAGCGAGTTGAACAGCCACACCAGCACGGCGCCGCCGAAGACCCAGTGCGAATAGGTCAGCGCCGCGGCCAGCACCGGGCCCTCCCCGCCCATGCGGGCATAGAGCCAGCCGCCCGCGAGCCACATGACCCCCATGCAGGCCAAGCCGAAGCCCAGCGCGATGGCCACCGCCTGCCAAACCAGCCGATGCGCGTCGTCGCGCCGGCCCGCGCCCAGGGCGCGTGCAATGGCCGAAGCGATGCCGCCGCCCATCGCGCCGGCCGAGCTCATCTGCATCAGCATCACCAGCGGAAAGACCAGCGCCATGCCAGCCAGCGCATCGGTGCCGAGACGGCCGACGAAGTAGGTCTCCACCAGGCCGATGGCCGCCTGCGCGAACATCACGGCGATGTTGGGCACGGCCAGGCGCAGCAGCGTGGGCGTGATGGGCGCCTCCAGCAGCATGCGGGTGCGCGGGTCGAGCCGGGGAGTCGATGAGGTCATGGCGAGGTCCTGGATGCGGCAAGCGGCGGCGGCGCATTGCTGCGGCCGCCGTGACGCGGTGGGGTGCGAAGAAGACGGAGGCTCAGGCCGGCGCCATGGCGCGCGCGGGTGGCGACTCGCGGATCGGCAGGTTGACCAGCGCGGCGCCGGCCGCCAGCGCGATGTCGATCCACCACATGAGGTCGTAGCTGCCGGTGCGCTCGAACACCCAGCCGCCCATCCACGCACCCAGGAAGCCGCCGATCTGATGCGACAGCATCACGAGGCCGAAGAGCATGGCCATGTTGGCCGGCCCGAACATCTTGGCGACCAGTCCCGCTGTCGGCGGCACGGTGGAGAGAAAGCTCACGCCCATCACTGCCGCAAAGACCAGCATCACGGCCACGGTCTTGGGCGCCAGCAGGAAGACCAGCACCGCCACCGCCCGCGTCGCATACACCAGCGACAGCAGCGACTTCATGCGCCAGCGCCCCAGGGCCCAGCCCATGGCCAGGCTGCCGACGATGTTGAACAGGCCGATCACCGCCAGCGACCAGCCGCCCACCGCCGGCGGCAGGCCGCAGGCCGCCACCACGCTGGGCAGATGCGTGGCCAGGAAGGCCACATGGAAGCCGCAGACCAGAAAGCCCGCGGCCAGGTAGCGGTAGCTGGGGGTGGCCAGCGCCTGGCCGATGGCCTCGCGCACCGTCAGGGCGCGAGGCCCACCGGCCGCCGCCTGCTGCGCCACCAGCGCGCGCGAATTGCCCCGAAGCACCCAGGCCGCCGGCAGGGCCAGCAGCACCAGCACGCCCAGCCACTGCATCGACGCGGCCCACCCCACCGCCGCCGTCAAACCGATGGCCACCGGCGCCAGCGCGAACTGGCCGAAGGAGCCGCCCGCATTCACCACGCCGGTCGCCAACCCGCGACGGGCCGGGGGCACCAGCCGCATGGTCGCGCCCATCATGACCGAGGGACCCGCCATGCCCGCCCCGCCCGCCGCCAGCACACCCACGGCCAGGATCAGCCCCAGCGTGCTCGTCATGTACGGCGTGATGAAGGTGCCGATGGCCACCAGCACCACGCCGAGCAAGACGGTGCGCGCGGTGCCGACGCGGTCGGCCAGGGCGCCGGCGAAGGGCTGCGTCAGGCCCCACCACAGCTGGCCGAAGGCGAAGGCCAGGCTGATGCTGCCCAGCCCCAGATGCGTGGCGGTGTTGAGCGAGGGCAGGTACAGGCCCATGGTCTGGCGCACGCCCATCGTCAGCGCGAAAGTGCCGGCGGCGGCCAGCAGCACCAGCCACAGGGCGGGCAGGCGCACCGCGCCGGCGGCCGGGGTGGAATCACTCATGCTCTTCTCCTTCGTCGGCATCGCCGTCCTCGTTGGCGCGCAGCAGGTCGATGGCCTCGTCGAGCAGCGCATGCAGGGCCAGCACCCGGTCCAGGCCCAGCAGATCGTTCAATCGTTCCTGCGCGGCGCGCCAGCGGCGCTGCGCCTCGGTCCGCTTCTCGCGGCCGGCGTCGGTGATGTGCAGCAGCCGGCTGCGCGCATCGGGCCCCTCGGCCTGCTCGATCCAGCCGGCGGCCAGCAGCGGCTGCAGGTTGCGCGTCAGCGTCGAGGCGGTGAGGCCCATGGCACGCGCCAGGTCGACCGGGCGCAACGGCCCCAGCTTGAGCACATGCGACAGCAGCGAGTACTGCGTGGTCTTGAGGCCGACCTGCGCCAGCTCGGCGTCGTACAGGCGCGAAACGCGCCGCCCTAGCTGGCGCAGCTTGAAGTTGGTGCAGCCCTTCGGCTTGACGATGGTGTTCATGGCCTATGATTGTAGATGCAACTATTGCATATGCAATCAAAGGAGATGCGATGAGCGACAGCACGAACGAACTGCAGCGCTGGCTGGACGACGAGGCCACGGTCCGCGCGCGGATGGATGCCGGTGCCGGCCCCGGCGTGGCAAGGCCTGAACAGGTGATGGGCCGCAGCGGGCTGGAGGTGATGCAGGCGATGCTGGCCGGCGAGCTGCCCTATGCCGAGATCGCCCGCACGCTGGACTTCGTGCTGATCGAGGCCGTGGCCGGCCGTGCCGTCTTCCAGGGCCAGCCGCAGGTGCGCCACCTGAACCCGCTGGGCACGGTGCATGGCGGCTGGTTCGCCACCCTGCTCGACTCCGCCCTGGGCTGCGCCGTGCACACCAGCCTGCCGGCCGGCCGCAGCTACACGACCGCGGAGCTGGGCATCAACATGGTCCGCGCGATCACGCCGCAGGTGCCGCGCGTGCGGGCCATCGGCCAGGTCATCCACTGCGGCCGGCAATTGGCCACGGCCGAGGCACGGCTGGTGGGCCCCGACGGCACGCTCTACGCGCATGCCACGACCACTTGCCTCGTGTTCGACCTGCGTCCGCGCTGAGCTCAGCGCCGGAGCAACCCGACGTTCCATCCAGGTTTGATGAAGACACCGCAGGCCGGCGTTGATAATGCTTCTCAGCCCGCAAGCACAACAACGACGAGAAGCGCGGCGCCCGTCGGCTGACCGGTCGACCTGTTCAAAAAACCTGGAGTGGGAATCCCAATGAAAGCATCGATCGCGCCCCGTGGCGCCTGGGCGCGCCGCGCCTTGCTCGCCGGCCTCGTCGGCACCGCAGCCGTCGCTGCGCAGGCCCAGGGCGAAGTCACCGTCTACACCACCCGCGAGCCCGGGCTGATCCAGCCGCTGCTGGCCGCCTTCACGCAGCAGACGCAGATCCAGGTCAAGACCGTGTTCGTCAAGGACGGCCTGGTCGAGCGCGTCAAGGCGGAGGGCCAGCGCTCGCCGGCCGATGTGCTGATGACGGTGGATGTGGGCAACCTGCTGGATCTGGTCGAGGCCGGCACCACGCAGCCCGTGCAGTCGGCCGCGCTGAATGCCGCCATTCCGGCCAACCTGCGCGGCAGCGACGGCCAGTGGTATGCGCTGTCGATGCGCGCCCGCGTGCTGTATGCGGACAAGGGCCTGAAGCTGCCCACCTTCCGCTACGAGGATCTGGCCGACGCCAAGTGGAAGGGCAAGGTCTGCATCCGCGCCGGCCAGCATCCCTACAACACAGCCCTGGTGGCGGCCATGATCGCCCACCACGGCGAGGCGAAGACCGAGCAGTGGCTCAGCGGCGTCAAGGCCAATCTGGCGCGCAAGCCCACCGGAGGCGATCGCGACGTGGCCCGCGACATCCTGGGCGGCATCTGCGACGTGGGCCTGGCCAACTCCTACTACGTGGGCCAGATGAAGGGCTCCAAGGAAGGCAGCGACGCCCGCAAGTGGGGTGACGGCATCCAGGTCGTGCGGCCGGTGTTCGGCGGCACGCAGCCGGGCGGCACGCACGTCAACATCAGTGGCGCCGCCGTGGCCAAGCATGCGCCGCAGAAGGCCAATGCGGTCAAGCTGCTGGAGTTCCTCGTCTCCGAGCCCGCGCAGGCCATGTACGCCCAGGCCAACTACGAGTACCCGGTCCGCAAGGGTGTGGCACTCGACCCGATCATCGGCCAGACGATCGGCGAGTTGAAGGTCGACCCGCTGCCGCTGACCGAGATCGCCAAGCACCGCAAGCAGGCCAGCCTGCTGGTGGACAAGGTTGGCTTCGACAAGTAAGCCGCTGCGCTTCGCGCCCTTCATGCGCCGCCCCGCGGGCCTGCGTCCCGTCGGGCGGCTTTGGCATGCGGCCACGGTCGCCATCGCCCTGGGCGTGCTGGCGCCGGTGGCCAGCCTCGTCTGGCTGGCCCTGGGCGCCGACCTGACGCACTGGGCGCATCTGGCCACCCATGTGCTGCCTGAAGCAGCCCTCAACACCGCGCTGCTGCTGGCGGGCGTGGGCGCCCTCACCCTGGGGGTGGGCACCGGCTGCGCCTGGCTGGTCGCCACCTGCGACTTTCCGGGCCATCGCTGGCTGCAATGGGCACTGCTGCTGCCGCTGGCCATGCCGACCTACATCGTGGCCTTCGCCTACCTGGACCTGCTGCATCCGCTCGGGCCGGTGCAGGGCGCCATCCGATGGGCCCTTGGCTACGACAGCCCGCGGCAGTTCCGCCTGCCCGACCTGCGCTCCATGGGCGGCGCGGTCTTCGTGCTGGGCATGGTGCTGTACCCCTATGTCTACATGACGGCGCGGGCCATGTTCGTGACCCAGCCCGCGCACCTGATGGAGGCCGCGCGCCTGCTGGGCGAAGGCCGCTGGGGCGCCTTCCGACGCGTGGCGCTGCCGCTGGCCCGCCCGGCCCTGGCGGTGGGCCTGAGCCTGGCGCTGCTGGAGACGCTCAACGACATCGGCGCCTCGGAATTCCTGGGCGTCAACACGCTCACTGTGGCGGTCTACACCACCTGGATCACCCGCTCCGACCTGGCCGGCGCCGCACAGATCGCCTGCGCCATGCTGGCGATGGTGGTCGCGCTGGTGCTGCTGGAGCGCCACGGCCGCCGGCACCAGCGCTTCGGCTCCGCGCAGCGCATGCGCGCGGTGACGCCGCGGCGCCTGCAGGGGCCGGCCGCCCTGGGCGCCACGCTGGCCGCGCTGTTGCCGGTGCTGATCGGCTTCGCGGCACCGGCCACCTACCTGGTGTGGGAAACCATCAAGCGCCTGCGGCTGGGCGGCGGCGTCTCGCCGGCGCTCATCGGCAGCCTGGGCAACACGCTGGCGGTCGCGCTGGGCGTGACGGTGCTGGCCGTGGCCGCCGGCCTGGTGGTGGCCTGGGCTACGCGCCAGCCGCCCGGCGCCATGACGCCGCGCCGCTGGCCGGCCCGCGCCGCCAGCCTGGGCTATGCGCTGCCCGGCACCGTGCTGGCCATCGGCCTGCTCACGCCGGCACTGGCGGCCGATGCCGGCATCGCCACCCTGTTCGGCCTTCCCGGCCTGCCGCTGATGAGCCTGGGCGTGACGCTGGTCGTCGCCTGCACGATCCGCTTCCTGGCCATGCCGGTGGGCGGCATCGAGGCTGGGCTGTCTCGCATTCCCGCCTCGCTCGAACAGGCCTCGCGCCTGCTGGGCGAAAGCCCGCTGGGCACGTTGCGCCGCGTGCACCTGCCACTGCTGCGCCCTGCCCTGTCGGCCGGCGCGTTGCTGGTCTTCGTGGACGCCATGAAGGAGCTGCCCGCCACGCTGCTGCTGCGCCCCGCCGACTTCGACACCCTGGCCACCTGGCTCTATGCCGAGGCCGCCCGCGGCACCTACGAGGAAGGCGCCATCGCCGCCCTGCTGATCGTGCTGGCCGGCCTGCTGCCCGTGGCCCTGCTGGCCCGCACGCCCGTCAGCGGCACGGCGGTGCAGGCCGACGACATCACGCCCCATCCATGACGACCGCTGCCGCCCTGCACATCGACCACCTTCGCCTCGGCTACGACACGCCGCGGGGCCTGCACACCGTGGTGGACGGCTTCTCTCTGACGCTCGAGGGCGGCCACATCGGCTGCCTGCTCGGTCCCTCGGGCTGCGGCAAGACGACCGTGCTGCGCGCCGTGGCCGGCTTCGAGCCGGTGCGCGCCGGGCACATCCGGCTCGGCGGGCAACTGCTCTCCGGACCGGGCGTGCATCTGGCGCCGGAGCGGCGGCAGGTGGGCATGGTGTTCCAGGAATACGCGCTCTTTCCGCACCTCACGGCCGCACAGAACGTGGCCTTCGGCCTGCGCCGGCAACCGCGGCCCGCGCAGGAGGCGCGCGTGCGCGAGCTGCTGGGTGTGGTGGGACTGGCTGAGGCTGCCAGCCGCTATCCGCATGAACTGTCCGGCGGCCAGCAGCAGCGCATCGCCCTGGCCCGCGCGCTGGCGCCTGCGCCCGCGCTGCTGCTGATGGACGAACCCTTCTCCAACCTCGACGGCGCCACCCGCCAGCACCTGACGGTGCAGGTGCGCGACATCCTGCGCGCCGCGGGGCAGACCGCCATCCTCGTCACGCACCACGAGGCCGAGGCCCACACCATGGCCGACCGCATCGGCGTGATGCACAACGGCCGGTTGGCGCAGTGGCGGGAGATGGCGCGGCCCGTCTGAGCGCCGGCGGTGACAGCGGGCTTTTGCTGCGAGCCGCGACGAGGAACCGATCACACCGGAGAATCCGGGCTTTCGTTCCCTCCCCCACGACACCATGCGACTGCTGCACACCATGCTGCGCGTTGGCAACCTCCAGCGCTCCATCGACTTCTACACCCAGGTGCTCGGCATGAACCTGCTGCGCACCAGCGAGAACCCCGAATACAAGTACAGCCTGGCCTTCCTGGGCTTCGGCAACGGCAACCCCGAGCAGGCCGAGATCGAGCTGACCTACAACTGGGGCACCGACAGCTACGAGATGGGCACCGCCTACGGCCACATCGCCCTGGGCGTGCCGGACGCCTACGCGGCCTGCGACAAGATCAAGGCGGCGGGCGGCAACGTGACGCGCGAACCGGGGCCGGTGAAGGGCGGCACGACGGTCATCGCGTTCGTGACGGATCCGGATGGCTACAAGATCGAACTGATCCAACGCAAGGACGACGCCGGCACCGGCCAGGGCCTGCGCTGACCGATGTGCGATGCGGCGCCCCGTCGCATCGCGTTGCCCACCGACTCACTGCCCCGCTGCGTCCCCAGGCAGGCTCACCAGCCGCCACAGCGACTCCGCCAGCGCCGACATCGCCGCCGGCTGGCGGTACAGCCGGATCTCGACCGGCACCCGCCATCCCCCGCCGCCCGCATCCACCAACGCGCCGCTGCGCAGCTCATCCTGCACCAGGCTGGCCGGCAACCAGGCCACGCCCTTGCCTTCGCGCACCATGGCCTTGAGCAGGATGGCGTGGTGGGCCGTGAAGACAATGGAGGCGCGGGGTTCAACGGCGGCCTGAGCCTCGTCGCCGAACAGTTCGCGCAGTTGGGCACGCAGGATGCGCCCCAGGCCCGAAGCCTCGCTGTAGGCCAGCACGGGCAGCGGGCCACCCGCAACCAGGTCGTGCATTGGCCGCCCCTGCGCATCCGGCGCCGACAGCGGCAGCAGCACATCGCCATCCAGCCGCAGCCACGGATGCTGCGCCTCGTCCAGCCGGCCCGCCACCTCGGCATGGCCATGGCACAGCACGAACTGCACGCGCCGCTGAAGCGCCAGGTCCTCGCAGGCCAGGGAGCTGTCCGACAGCGTTTGCACCGGGCCGATGCGCAGCCGCCCTTCCAGTCCGGCCAGCCAGGCCGGGAACCAGGTCAACGACAGCACATGCGTGGCCGCGAAGCGCAGGCTGGCTGCGGCCGACTCGTGGGCGGCGCGGGCCTTCTGGCGTGCAGCCTCCAGTCCAGCCAGCACGCCGCGCAGCAACGGTAGGAACCGCTGCCCCGCCGCCGTGAGCGCCACCGGATGGGCGCTGCGGTCGCACAGCTCCACGCCCACCCATTCCTCCAGCGACCGGATGTGGCGGCTGAAGGCGGGCTGCGCGATGTGCCGCACCTCGGCCGCGCGCGAGAAGCTGCCGGTGTCGGCCAGCGCGACGAAGTCTTCCAGCCAGTCGAGGTCGAGGGGGCGGTTGCCCGGGCCCATGGGCGTCTCCTGCGGGGCCGCACGGCCCGCGATAGTTGTATGCGATTCGAGTATTGGACGGTCCGGGGGCCGGCGCGGAATCATCCGCTCCGCTTCCTTCACCCATCGCACCGCACGGAGACCTGCAATGCCGTCCATCGAAAATTATCGGGGGATCATCCCCGCCATCGCCTGCCCCTTCACCCCCGACCATCGCATCGACGAGCCGGCCCTGCGCCAGCTTGCCAGCTGGCTCGCCGGCCATGAGGGCGTGGTGGCCGTGATGACCAACGGCCACACGGGCGAGGTCTTCTCGCTCACCCCCGCCGAGCGGGCCGAGGTCACGCGCATCGTGGCCGACGAACTGCGCGGCCGTCTGCCGGTGATCTCGTCCATCGTCTGCGAAGGCCTGGCCGAGGCGGCAGAACACGCACGCGCCGCCCAGGCCGCCGGCGCCGCGGCGCTGGACGTGATGCCGCCCCACCACTGGCTGCGCTTCGGCTTCACGCCGGGTCATGCGCTGCAGTACTTCGAGGCCATCCACCGCGCCGCGCCCGAGCTGGACCTGGTCTGCCACGTCTACCCCGCCTGGACGCGCGCCTCGTACAGCTCGCAGCTGCTGGCCGAGCTGGCCCGCCTGCCGTACCTGCAGGCCTTCAAGGTCGGCCAGCGGGACATGAACAAGTACGCCCGGGACATCCAGGCCATCCGCGAGGCCAACCCGGCAAAGGCGATCCTGACCTGCCACGACGAATACCTGCTGGCCTCGATGGTGCAGGGCGTGGACGGCGCGCTGGTGGGTTTCGCCACCTTCATCCCGCAACTCATCATCGACCTGTGGGCCGCGGTGAAGGCCGGCGACCTGAAGAAGGCGATGGCCATCCAGGCCGTGATCACCCCGCTGAAGGACGCCGTCTACGGCGGCGGCGAGCCCACGGGCGAGGCCCATGCGCGCATGAAGGGCGGCATGTACCTGGCCGGCGTGCTGGAGCGCGCCACCGCGCGCCCGCCCACCGAGGCGCCCAATCCGCAGGAGATGGACGCCCTGCGCGCCGCCTGCCGCCAGGCCGGCCTGCTGCGCCGCTGAGCCGTCCGCACGGCTCCTCGGAACAACGACACCGGAGACAACACCATGCTGCAACGCAGACGCTTTTTGCACGGCGCCCTGGGCGCCGCCACGCTGGCCGCCGCCGCGCCCGTGATGGCGCAGGGCTGGCCCAACCGGGTGGTGCGGGTGATCATTCCCTTCCCGCCCGGCGGCACGCTCGACACGGTCGGCCGCATGCTGGCCCAGAAGCTGGGCGAGCAGATGGGCCAGACCTTCCTGGTCGAGAACCGTCCGGGCGGCAATGGCGCCATCGGTGCCGAGGTGGTGGCCAAGGCCGGCAACGACGGCTACACGCTGCTGTTCAACGCCTCGACCTTCACCACGGCGCCGATGACCATGAAGTCGGTGCGCTACGACGTGGTGCGCGACTTCGCGCCGGTGGCGCTGGTGGCCAAGGCGCCGCTGTCGGTGGCGGTCAACAAGAACCTGCCGATCACCGACGTGCGCTCGCTGATGGCCTACGCCAAGTCCAACCCCGGCAAGATGACCTTCGCGGTCGGCTCCATCGGCTCGGCCGGCCACCTGGCGACCGAGCTGTTGCGCCGCGCCGGCAATCTGGACTACCTGATCGTGCCCTACAAGGGCACAGCGCCCGCCTTCCAGGACCTGATCGGCGGGCAGATCGACGGCTTCATCGACCCGATCCTCGGCTCGCTGCAGTACCACAAGAGCGGCATGCTGCGCGTGGTGGCGGTCACCTCGGCCCAGCGCGCGGCCAGCCTGCCCGACGTGCCCACGGTGGCCGAGACGCTGCCGGGCTACGAGTTCTACAGCTGGTACGGCCTGTGGGCGCCGGCCGGAACGCCGGCCGACATCACCCGCCGCCTCAATGCCGAGACCAACAAGGCCCTGGCGGGCGAGATGAAGACGCTGCTGGGCTCGCAGGGCCTGCTGCTCACGCCCGGCACGGCGGAGGAATTCGCCGCCTTCCAGCAGGCCGACATGGAGCGCTCGCGCAAGATCATCACGGAGGGCAACATCCGTGTCGATTGAGGGCAGCACCGCAGTGCCGCAGCCCCAGCCGCATGCCGTCGTCAGCGGCAGCAGCAGCGGCATCGGGCGTGCCATCGCCATGGCGCTGCTCGATGCCGGCTGGCAGGTCAGCGGGCTCGACGCCGCGCCCGCCTCGATCGTGCATGCCGCCTTCACGGGCCACGCCATCGACCTGCGCGACGGCGCCGCCATCGCCCGTCTGTGCGCCACGCTGCCGCCGGCCCAGGCCCTGGTGCATGCGGCCGGCGTGCTGCGCGTCGGCCCGCTGGGCCAGCTCGATGCCGAGGCCGGCGAGCTGATGTGGCGCCTGCATGTGGACGCCGCCAGCCGCCTGGCCGACGCGCTGGTGCCCGGCATGGCCGAGCGCCGCAAGGGCCGGGTCGTCTTCATCGGCAGCCGGGTAGCGCAGGGCATGCCGGGCCGCAGCCAGTACGCGGCCACCAAGGCGGCGCTGGTCGCGCTGGCCCGCAGTTGGGGCGCCGAGGTGGCGGCGCAGGGCGTGACGGTCAACGTCATCTCGCCCGCCGCCACGGCCACCGGCATGCTTCAGGACCCGGCCCGCGCCGGCAGTGCACCGCGGCTGCCGCCCATCGGCCGGCTGATCGAGCCGGCGGAAATCGCCGCCCTCGCCACCTTCCTGCTCTCGCCCCAGGCGGCGGCCATCACCGGGCAGGACATCGCCATCTGCGGCGGCTCGTCGCTGCCCCGCTGAACCCGCTCTTTTCTTTTTCTTCGACCTATCACCCACGCGCTCGCCATGAAGATCGTCAACATCCTCGAATCCACGCGGCCCATCAAATCCAACATCCGCAACGCCTACATCGACTTCTCGAAGATGACCCTGAGCTTGGTGGCCGTGGTCACCGACGTGATCCGCGACGGGCGACCGGTGATCGGCTACGGCTTCAATTCCAACGGCCGCTACGGCCAGGGCGCGCTGATGCGCGAGCGCTTCATCCCGCGCGTGCTGGAGGCCGACCCGGCCAACCTGCGCGACGAGACGGGCGACAACCTCGACCCGCACCGCATCTGGGCCTGCATGATGAGCAACGAGAAGCCCGGCGGCCACGGCGAGCGCTCGGTGGCGGTCGGCACCATCGACATGGCGGTGTGGGACGCCGTGGCCAAGATCGAGGGCAAGCCGCTCTTCCAGCTGCTGGCCGAGCGCTACGGCAACGGCCAAGCCAACCCGCGCGTCTTCGTCTACGCGGCGGGCGGCTACTACCACCCGGGCAAGGGGCTGGATGGCCTGCGGCAGGAAATGGAGGGCTACCTGGCCCGCGGCTACTCGGTGGTCAAAATGAAGATCGGCGGCGCGCCGCTGGCCGAGGACTGCGAGCGCATCGAGGCCGTGCTCAAGATGCTGGCACCCGGCCAGCAGCTGGCCGTGGACGCCAACGGCCGCTTCGACCTGCCCACGGCACTCGACTACGGCCGCGCCCTGTCGCAGTACCCGCTCTTCTGGTACGAAGAGGCCGGCGACCCGCTGGACTACGAGCTGCAGGCCCGCCTGGGCGAGGCCTATGCCGGCCCGCTGGCCACGGGCGAGAACCTGTTCTCGATGCAGGACGCGCGCAACCTGATCCGCCATGGCGGCATGCGGCCCGACCGCGACTGGCTGCAGTTCGACTGCGCGCTGAGCTATGGCCTGGTCGAGTACCTGCGCACGCTCGACATGCTCAAGGACCACGGCTGGTCACCCAGCCGCTGCATTCCGCACGGCGGGCACCAGATGTCGCTGGCCATCGCGGCCGGCCTGGGCCTGGGCGGCAACGAAAGCTATCCCGACCTGTTCCAGCCCTACGGCGGCTTTCCCGATGGCGTGAAGGTGGACAACGGCCATGTGCACCTGCCGCCGCTGCCGGGCATCGGCTTCGAGGGCAAGGCCGACCTGATCGCGGAGATGCACGCGCTGGCGCGCTGATGGGCCAGCCACCGGCGGCCGCTTCAGCGCTGCGCGATGCGCGCGCCGGTGAACAGGTCCTTGAACTCGCGCGGCTGCGAACGCCAGTACTGCCGCGGCGCGTTCACCTGGGCGCCGAGTTCGGCCGCGGCATGCCAGGGCCAACGCGGCTCGTACAGCATGGCCCGCGCCAGCGCCACCGCGTCGGCCTGGCCCTCGGCAATGGCGGTTTCGGCCTGGCGCGCCTCGGTGATCAGGCCCACACCCAGAGTTGGCAAGCCGACGCGCGCCTTGACCTCGCGGGCAAAGCCGAGCTGGTAGCCCGGGCCCACCGGAATCTTCTGCTGGGGCGACACGCCACCACTGGAGACGTGGATCGCGCTGCAGCCGCACGCCTTGAGCGCCTCGGCGAAGGCCACCGTGCTGGGCAGATCCCAGCCGCCATCGACCCAGTCGGTGGCGGAGACACGCACCCACACCGGCACCTCGGCCGGCACGGCGGCGCGCACGGCCTCGAACACCTCCAGCGGGAAGCGCATGCGCTTCTCCAGGGTGCCGCCGTAGCCGTCGCTGCGCGCATTGGCCAGCGGCGACAGGAACTGGTGCAGCAGATAGCCATGGGCCGCATGCAGCTCGATGCCCTGCAGGCCGACGCGCACGGCGCGCTTCGCGGCAGCGACGAAATCGTCACGGACCTTGGCCAGACCCGCATCGTCGAGCGCCGCAGGCGGCACTTCCCCATCGCCATGCGGCAATGCGCTGGGCGCCACGGCCAGCCAGCCGCCGGGTTCATCGGGACGCAGCTGGCTGCCGCCGTCCCAGGGCGCGCGGCTGGAGGCCTTGCGTCCGGCGTGGGCCAGTTGCACGGCGATCGGCATGTCGGAGTGCCCGCGTATCGCGCGGAGCATGTCGGCCATCGCCGCTTCGGACGCCTCGTCGTAGAGGCCCAGATCGGCCGGGCTGATGCGGCCCTCGGGCGAGACGGCGGTCGCCTCCAGGATCAGCATTCCGGCGCCGGACAGGGCCAGGTGCCCGTAGTGGATGCAGTGCCAGTCGGCCGCCCGGCCCTCCTCGGCGGAGTACTGGCACATGGGCGCAATGACGATGCGGTTGGGCAGCGTCAGTGCGCCCAGGCGCAGGGGTTCGAACAGGGGACTCATCCGGAAGGCTCCTCGGTGCGCAACAAAGCATCGGAGCCTAGCGGAGCACCGCGCCAACCGCCGCCGTGGGGCCAATGGCGCGCGGCGTTCGCGCGGGCGCTCAGCAGCCCAGCAGGTCCGCCAGGTGCCCGATGTCCCGCGTGTGCAGGTCGTTGCCCGGCTGAGGCGAAACGTCCTTGGGACGCGACGGGCCGAACTCCGCGGGGCGCTCGATGTACGCGGTCGCCAGGCCGCAGTGACGCGCGGCCGCCAGGTCGTTGTGGTGGGCAGCGGCCAGCATCACGCGGTTGGGCGGCAGGTCGAACACGCCGGCCACGCCCAGGTAGGTGCGCGGATCGGGCTTGTAGGCCTTGAACACCTCGGCCGAGAGCACGCAGTCCCAGGGCAGGCCCGCGCGCTTGGCCATGTTGGTGAGCAGGCCGATGTTGCCGTTGGACAGCGGGCAGATGGTGTAGCGACGCTTGAGCCGCGTGAGCCCCGCCACCGCATCGGGCCAGGCAGGCAACCGGTGCCAGGCGCGGTTGAGTTCGCGCTTGGCAGCGCGGTCCAGCCGCTCGGAGCCGATGGAGAAGTCGGCCAGCACGGTCTCCAGGATGCTCAGGTGCAGCTCGTCGAGCAGGGTGAAGCCGCCCTCGCCTTCGGCCAGCCGTTCCATCACGGCCTTCATGGCGGGCTGGTAGCCGGCGCGCCAGGCCAGGGCGAAGGCGCTGCCGTCGGTACCGGGCAGCAGCCGCTCGACCTCGGCGGCGATGCCGCTGTGCCAGTCCACGACGGTGCCGAAGACGTCGAAGGCGATGACCTCGATGGAGGCGGGATCGAAAACGTTGGATGCAGTCATGACCAGCGACTCTAGCGCCCCGTGGCGCCAGCGTCCTGCATCAGCGGGACAGGGCCTTGGCCTCGCGGGCCAGGGTCTCGATGCGGGCCCAGTCCTTCTGCGCGATGGCATCGGCCGGCACGATCCACGAGCCGCCCACGCAGGCCACATTGGCGAGCGCCAGGAACTCCGCTGCATTGCCCGCATGGATGCCGCCGGTGGGGCAGAACTTCACCTCGCCGAAAGGGCCCTGCCAGGCCTTGAGCATGGGCGCACCGCCCGCCTGCAGCGCCGGGAAGAACTTGAGCTGCTGGTAGCCGTCTTCCTGCGCCATCATGATCTCGCTGCCGGTGGCCACTCCCGGCAGCAGCGGCAGGCCGAGATCGTGGCAGGCCTTGCCCACGGCGCGGGTGTAGCCCGGGCTGACGCCGAAGCGGGCACCGGCCAGCGCAGCCGCCTGCGCGTCGGCGGCGCTGCGGATGGTGCCGGCGCCGGCCACGGCCTCGGGCACTTCCTTGGCGATGCGCTCGATGCATTCCAGCGCCACCGGCGTGCGAAGGGTGACTTCGAGCATGCGGATGCCGCCGGCCGCCAGCGCGCGGGCCAGGGGCACGGCATCCTGCGGGTCCTGCAACACGATGACGGGAATGACGGGTGCGTCTTGCATCACGTCGAGGGCGGTGAGGGTCTGGTTCATGGCAGTGGGCCTTGGCAAGGCGTAAAGAAGGGTCGCAAAACAGAGAGCCGGTGCCGGGCTTACAGCCAGGTGCAGGCGCCCTCTTCCGCGGCAGTGGCGTTGCGGCGCATGCCGGCGAAGAGTTCGCGCCCCAGACCGCGGCCGTCGGCGGCGCGCTGCTCGGCCGACATCACGGCGGGCTCGCGCTGGGCCCATTCGTCGTCGGGCACCAGCACGGCCAGCGTGCCGGCCACGGCGTCCAGGCGGATCAGGTCGCCATCGCGCACCTTGGCCAGCGGGCCACCGGCAGCGGCCTCCGGCGAAACATGGATGGCAGCCGGCACCTTGCCCGACGCGCCGCTCATGCGGCCGTCGGTGACCAGCGCCACCTTGAAACCCTTGCCCTGCAGCACCGACAGCGGCGGCGTGAGCTTGTGCAGCTCGGGCATGCCGTTGGCCTGCGGGCCCTGCCAGCGCACCACGCAGACCACGTCGCGCTCCAACTCACCGGCCGCGAAGGCTTTCTGCAGCGCAGCCTGCGAGTCGAAGACCTGCGCCGGCGCCTCGATCACATGGCGGTCGTCGGGCACCGAGGACACCTTGATCACGCTGCGGCCCAGGTTGCCGGTTAGCAGCTTGAGCCCGCCGGTGGCGCTGAAGGGATTGTTGGCCGGCCGGGCCACGTCCACGTCCTTCGACGGCCAGGCGGGCACCCAGCGCAGGCCGCCGTCGTCGGCGCCCTGCGGAATCTGCGCGTACTCGGCCAGGCCGCCGGGGCGCACGGTACGCACGTCGGCATGCATCAGGCCGGCCTCCATCAGCTCGTGGATCACGAAGCCGGGACCGCCCGCCTGCTGGAAGCCGTTCACATCGGCCGTGCCGTTGGGGTACACGCGGGTCAGCAGCGGCACCACGTCGGACAGCTGCGAGAAGTCGTTCCAGTCGATCAGGATGCCGGCCGCGCGCGCCACCGCCACCCAATGGATCAGGTGGTTGGTCGAGCCGCCGGTGGCCAGCAGCGCCACCATGGCATTGACGATGCAGCGCTCGTCCACCAGCTCGCCGATGGGCGGCACCGCGTAGCCGTCGGCAGCCGTCTTGCCGAGCACGGTGCGCACGGCCTCGCGCGTGAGGTGCTCGCGCAGGCCGTCGTGCGGCTGGATGAAGGCGGTGCCCGGCACATGCAGGCCCATGGCCTCCATCAGCATCTGGTTGCTGTTGGCCGTGCCGTAGAAGGTGCAGGTGCCCTGGTCGTGGTAGGCGGCCATCTCGGCCTCCATCAGGCCTTCGCGGCCGACCAGGCCTTGCGCTGCTTGCTCGCGCACCTTGGCCTTGGCGCTGTTCGACAGGCCCGAGGGCATGGGGCCGGCCGGCACGAACACGGTGGGCAGGTGGCCGAAGTGCAGCGCGCCGATCAGGAGGCCCGGCACGATCTTGTCGCAGATGCCCAGCATCAGCGCGGCATCGAACATGTCGTGCGTGAGGGCCACGGCGGTGCCCATGGCGATGGTGTCGCGGCTGAACAGCGACAGCTCCATGCCCGGCGTGCCCTGCGTGACGCCGTCGCACATGGCCGGCACGCCGCCGGCCACCTGGGCCGTGGCGCCCAGCTTGCGGGCCTCGTCCTTGAGGACTTCGGGGTACGTACGGAAAGGCGCGTGGGCCGACAGCATGTCGTTGTAGGCCGTCACGATGCCGATGTTGGGCGCGCGCTCCGCCACGATGCGCAGCTTGTCGTTGGCGGGCACGCCGGCCACGGCGTGGGCCACGTTGGCGCAGCCCATGCGGTCGGAGCCGCGCTGGCGGCCGCCGATTTCGGCGATCTGCTGCAGGTAGGCCGTACGCAGCGCGCGGCTTTTTTCGCGGATGCGTTCGGTGACGGCGTGGAGCGTGGGGTGCAGGGAGGTGCGGGGCATGGCGGGCGCGTGGGGCTGGGGAAACTACGGAGTCAATCGTACGTCGCAACCGACCCGGCACGCGCGTCGGATTGCAACGCCCGCCCCGCGCGCCGGGCCGTCGCGGCGCGCCTTACTTGCCGCCGCGGGCCTTGGCAACCGCCGCGTTGACCGAATCCCAGGTCTCCTGACCCACGGACTTGGCGATGCCGGCGTGCACCGACGTGAGCTTCTCGCGCATGCGGTTGGCCTCGGCAAGCGGCAGCTCGTTGACCTGCATGCCCTTGGTCTTGAGCTCGGCCAGGGCCTGGGCGGCTTCCTCGCGCGTGTCCTTGCGCTCGAAGTCGCGGCTCTTGACGGCGGCGTCCTGCAGCACCTTCTTCTCGGCGGGGCTGAGGGTGTCCCACCACTTCTTGCTCACGGTGACGATCCAGGGGCTGTAGACGTGGTTGGTGACCGTCAGGTACTTCTGCACTTCATAGAACTTGCTCGAGAGCACCGTGTTGTACGGGTTCTCCTGGCCGTCGACGGCGCGCGTCTCCAGCGCGGTGAACAGCTCCGAGAAGGGCAGCGGCAC
Source organism: Pseudacidovorax sp. DMC4 (assembly GCF_056314265.1). NCBI lineage: Bacteria > Pseudomonadati > Pseudomonadota > Betaproteobacteria > Burkholderiales > Comamonadaceae > Pseudacidovorax > Pseudacidovorax sp. DMC4. Next base: position 729,098 of record NZ_JBQUYR010000001.1, read on the forward strand.
CGCATTGGCGCCCAGCGTCTTGAAGCTGTCGAGGAACACGTTGTTCTGCATCACGCGCAGCTTGACGTCGTTCAGGTCCTCCAGCTTGGTGACCGGCCGCTTGCTGTTGGTGAGGTTGCGGAAGCCGTTCTCCCAGTACACCAGGCCGACCATGCCCTTGGGCTCCAGCTTCGCCTTGACGGCCTCGCCGGTGGGGCCGTCGAGCACCGTGTCGGCCTCCTTGGCGGTGGAGAACAGGAAGGGCGTGTCCCACACGGCCATCTCGGGCACCAGGCCGACCAGGGTGGCGGTGGAGCCGACCATCATCTCCTGCGCACCGCCGATCAAGGCCTGCTGCATCTGGGTGTCGGAGCCGAGCGAGGCATTGCCGATGCCGCGGATCTTCATCTTGCCGCCGCTGGCCTTCTCGACCTCCTGGGCGAAGAAGCGCACGGCGCGGCCCTGGTTGGAGTTGTCGACCAGGCCGTAGCCGAAGCGCACGATGCGCGGCTTGAAGTCCTGGGCGTGGGCGGCACCGGTGGCCACGAGGGCGGCGACGAGGCCGGCGAAAGCGAAACGCATGCGCATGGTTGTCTTCCTTTGGATTGGGATGAGGGAACGAAGAGCGGGTGAGCGGTGGGCGGCGCGGATCAGTGCATCCACGCCAGCGGCGCCGTGATGAGCTTCGGAAAGATCACCATCAGCACCAGCAGCAGCACGTACATCAGCAGGAAGGGCGTGGTGCCGCGGATGACGGTCTCCATCCGCAGCCGGCCCACGCCGGCCACCACGTTCTGCACCGTGCCCACCGGCGGGGTGATCAGGCCGATGCAGCCCACGTAGATGAACATGAAGCCGAAGTACACCGGGTCGATGCCGGCCTTGACGGCCAGCGGCGCGCAGACCGGGCCGAAGATCAGGATGGTGGGCGTCAGGTCCATCGCCGTGCCCACCGCCAGCAGGAAGACCATCATCAGCGCCATGAAGACCACCGGGTTGCCCATGACGCCGGCGAAGCTGTCGGCCAGCATGTTGGGCAGGTCGGCCAGCGTGATCATGTAGGCCGTGACGGTGGCCGCGCCGCACAGGAACATCACCACGGCGGTGGTCTTGCCCGCGGCGAGGAACACGTCGTACAGGCGCGCCAGCGTCAGCTCGCGGTAGATGAAGGTCGACACCAGCAGCGCATAGACCGCCGCCACGACGGCCGCTTCGGTGGGCGTGAAGATGCCGCCCTTCAGGCCGCCGAGGATGATGACCGGCATCATCATGGCCCAGAAGCTGTGGCCCAGCGCCTTCACGCGCGCACCCCACGGCACGCGCGGCAGTGCCGCCAGCTGGTGCTTGCGCGCGATGAAGGCCCAGGCCGCGATCAGGAAGATGCCCATCAGCAGACCCGGCACCACGCCCGACAGGAAGAGCTTGCTGATCGAAGTGTTGGTCGTCACCCCGTAGATCACGAAGGGCATCGACGGCGGGATGATGGGCGCGATGATGCCGCCCGAGGCCAGCAGGCCCGCGCTGTAGCTGGACGGGTACTGCTGCTCGCGCATCATCGGCAGCAGGATGGTGGCCAGCGCCGCGGTGTCGGCGATGGCCGAGCCGCTCATCGAAGCCAGCAGCACCGCCGCGCCGATGGCCACGAAGCCCAGGCCACCGCGGATATGGCCGACGAAGGCGCGGGCCAGGTCGATGATGCGGCGCGAGAGGCCGCCCGCGTTCATCAGCTCGCCCGCCAGGATGAAGAAGGGCACCGCCAGCAGCGGGAAGTTGTCGAAGCCGGCCTGCAGGTTCTGCGCCAGCAGCTGCGAGTCGAAGAAGTCCAGGTGCCACATCAGCGCCACGCCGGTGAGCACCAGCGCCTGCGCAATGGGCATGCCGATGGCCATGCCGCCGATGAGCACGGCCAGGAAGATGAAGGTGACGATCATGTTCTGCTCGGAAGGTGGGGCCGGGGCGTCATTCGAGGATGGCTTCGTCGTCCGCGCCTTCCAGCGGCTTGCCGCGGCGCAGTTCGACGACCAGGGCCACCAGCAGGCCCAGGCCGAGCACCAGCGTGGCCGCCGCCCCCAGCGCCAGCGGATAGCCCAGCACCGTGCTGTAGCTGTTCATGCCCGCCTTGACCTGCTCCCAGGAGCCGATCACCAGCAGCACCAGGCACAGCCCGATCAGCAGGCGACTCACCCAGAACAGCAGCCGCGCGGGCACCCCCGAGAGCCGCGAAGTCAGCATGTCGAAACCCAGGTGCTTGGCCTCGAAGGCCGCCACGATGGCGCCCACCGCCACCAGCCACACGAAGAGCAGGCGCGAGATCTCCTCGTACGACACGATGCTGGTCGAGAAGACGTAGCGCAGCACCACGTTGACGAACACCGCCACGACCATGCCGGCCAGGGCCAGCACCATGAAATGCTCGGCCAGGCGCTTGAGCAGGGGCGCGCGGGCGGAGCGCGAAGGCGAGGGGGAAGAAGAGGAAGAGGTCGTCATGCGATGTCTCCAGCGTGTCGGTTGGCGGCCTGCGGCGCGGCGGGCCAGGCCCAGGCGGCGATCTCGGCCACGAGCTCGGCCAACGGCCGCGTGGCGTCGAGCGTGAGCACGCCGGCCTCGCCCGTGGGCGACTCCAGCGTTGCGAACTGGTTGGCCACCAGCGCAGGCGAGAAGAAATGGCCGGGCCGGGACTTCACCCGCTCCAGCGCCTGGTCGAAATCGAGCGACAGGAAGGCGAAGCCCAGGCGCGGATTGGCAGCGCGCAGCCGGTCGCGGTACTTGCGCCGCAGGGCCGAGCAGGTGAGCACCACACCGCCGGTGGCGGCCTCCGGCGTGAGCAGCGCGGCCAGGCGATCCAGCCAACCCGCGCGGTCGGCATCGTCCAGGGGAATGCCGGTGCTCATCTTGGCGATGCTCTCGGGCGCGTGGTACGCATCGCCCTCGCAAAGCGGCCAGCCCAGCGCGTCCGCGCAGCCCTGGCCCACGCTCGATTTGCCGCAGCCGGAGACGCCCATCACCACGATGGCCGACGGCTGAAACGATGAGATAGCGCTATCCATTCGAATCCAAAAAAAGCTGCGCAGCATCAAACCACGCAGCCGACGAAAGAGGGAGAACAAACTCCCCCCCCCATGAAGAGCCGGTCGATCAGCCCGGGGGAGTGCACCGCACAAACCCTGCTGGTCGAACCGACTGGATAGCGCTATCTTATTGAACAATGATTTCTCGCCCGCCTAGGACAAACCCTTGACCGACGCCATCCGCCGCTCCCGCCGCTCCAGCGGCCGCCTCACCCTCGAAGACGTCGCCCGCGCCGCCGGCGTGAGTCCGATCACCGTCTCCCGGGCGCTGCGGGGCGAGCGCAGCGTGGATCCGGTGCTGGTCGAGCGCGTGCGCGAGGCAGCCGCCCGCCTGGGCTACGTGCCCGACCCCGCCGCCCGCGCCCTGGCCTCGCAGCGCAGCACGCATGTGGCGGTGCTCATCCCGCTGCTCACCAACACCCTGTTCGTCGATCTGCTGGAGGCCGTGCAGCGCACGCTGCGCGCCCAGGGCTTCCAGACGCTGATCGGCGTGACCCACTACGACCCGCGAGAGGAAGAGCAACTGCTGCGCGAGCAGCTGATGCACCGGCCGGCCGGCCTGATCGTCACCGGCTTCGAGCGCAGCGAGGAGACCCGCGCCCTGATCCAGGCCAGCCGCGTGCCCTGCGTGCATGTGATGGAGACCAGCCGCGCCCCGGGCGTGCACTGCGTGGGCTTCTCGCAGCAGGACGCCGGCCAGGCGCTGACGGAACACCTGCTGGCGCGCGGCGCCCGCCGCATCGGGTACGCCGCCGCCCAGCTCGACGCCCGCGTCATGCAGCGCGCCGAGGGCTACCGCCGCGCCCTGCAGGCCGCCGGCTGCTACGACCCGGCGCTCGAATTCCTACGGCCCGAGCCCTCCTCCTTCGCCCTGGGCGCACAGATGTTCGGCCGCATCGTGGCCGAGGCGAAGCCCGACGCCATCTTCTTCTGCAACGACGACCTGGCCCAGGGCGCCCTGATGGCCGCGCCGCGGCTGGGCATTTCGGTGCCGCGCGACGTGGCCGTGGCCGGCTTCAACGACCTGCCCGGCAGCGATCAGCTGCTGCCCAGCCTGACGAGCGTGCGCACGCCCCGGCGCGAGATCGGACAGGCAGCGGCCGGCATGCTCCTGCAGCTGATGCGCGGGGCGCCGGTCGAACAGAGCTGCATCGAGCTGGCGTGGGAGGTGGTGGGGCGGGAAAGCGCCTGACCACGGCGCGCCGCGCGCGTCGGGCGTCAAGGCCCGTGCCTTGGAGCCAAGTCCGCGCCGCCGGGGAACATTCGACCGTCCCGGCACCTCATCCTTCTCTCTCTTTCAACATCGACGACACCAACACCATGGCCGCCGGCACCCTCTTCACCGTTCTTGCCAACATCCCCTGGGGCCAGGTCGTCGAGAACGCACCCAAGGTCGCGGAGGGCGCGGCGAAGCTGTGGGGCTCTGTCACCCGCCGGCGCCAGAGCGCCGAGCAGGCGGCAGCCACCGAGGCCGAGGCGCCACCGGCCCGGCCGCTGACCGAGGCCGAGCAGCTTCGCCAGCAGGTCCAGCGCCTGGAAGACACCGTCCGGGACATCGAGGCCCAGATGCAGGCCTCGACCGAACTCATCAAGTCCCTGGCCGAGCAGAACACCCAGCTCATCGCCCGCATCGAGATGAACCGCATGCGGCTGCGGCGCCTGAAATGGCTGGTCGCCGGCCTGGCCGCGGGGCTGGGTGCCACGGTCATCCACCTGATGGTGCGCTGATCGTGGGGCGTGGGCATTCGGGGTGCCCGTGTGCCGCGCCCATGAAAAAGCCCGGCGGTGCCGGGCTCGTCATGATGGGAAGAATGCCGCGTCAGTCGACCAGCTTGACCTCGACGCGACGCGCCCCCGCGTCGTCGCCCTGACCGGCGGCTGCGACGGCCGGCTTCTCCAGCGTGACCTTGTCCTCGGCCACGCCCAGCCCCACCAGCACGTCGCGCACGGTGATGGCGCGCTGCTTGGCCAGCTCTTCGTTCTTGGCCGGGTCGCCCGTGGTGTCGTGGTAGCCCGAGATGACCGCCTTGCGGCCGTTCTGCACGCCCTGCAGCACCAGGGCCAGCGCCTCGGCGGCGCCCGGGGCGATGTCGGCGCTGCCGGTGGCGAAGTAGAACTTCACCACGCCGCCTTCCACGCGCACGCTGGCACCTTCGGGCACCACGGCCACCACCGTCTCGGTGATGACAGCCACGCCCGTGGCGGGGGCCGCCGGTGCGGTGCTGGCGGTGCCGGCTGCATCGGCATCACGGCCGGGCATGCCGTAGTGGTAGACCGCGGCGCCGATCGTCGTGGCGACGATCAGGGCGATGAGCACGAACACCAGGCCAAGGGCAAAGCGTTGCTGGGAGTCGTCGTCGGGGGTGGACATGAGGCTGCGTCTCTCGGGATGTTGAAGGGTGGCCATGGAGGATGCCTTGGCAATAATGGGCCGCGTGAAGCCCGTTTCAGAAGCCGAAATTCTAGGTGCCACGCCCCTGCCGCCTCTTGTCGGCGCGCATCCTCCGCCCGTGCGCGACCCCGGCCCGTTGCTCGAACGCACGATCGCCGAGTGGGGCGGCCACGACGACCTGTGGCTCTTCGGCTATGGCTCGCTGATCTGGAACCCCGGCTTCGACCACAGCGAGGCCCGGCCCGCCCAGGTGCGCGGCTGGCACCGGGCCCTGAAGATGTGGAGCCGCGTCAACCGCGGCAGCATCGACAAGCCCGGCCTGGTCTTCGGCCTGCTCAGCGGCGGCAGTTGCCACGGCATGGTGTTCCGCATTCCGCAGACCATCGCCCTGGAGACGCTGGGCCGCCTCTGGCTGCGCGAGATGCCCACCGGCGTCTACGACCCGCGCTGGCTGCACTGCCGCACCGCGCAAGGGCCCGTGCGGGCCTTGGCCTTCACGCTGTCACGCAAGTCGCCCAACTTCACCGGCACGCTCAGCGAAGAGCGCTACCGGGAGATCTTCGCCACCGCCGTGGGCCGCTACGGCAGCTCGCTCGACTATGCGCGACAGACGCTCGAAGCCCTGCAGCGCCATGGCATCCGCGACTCTGCGCTGGCCCGTCTGTTGCGTCTGGCGACCCATTCACCGGCAGAAATGGCGACCTCCGCCGACAGCCAGGCACTCGCCGCATCGTTACACCTGAGCCCGTCCGATTCCCCTTCCTCACCCTCCAAAGGAACAACGCCATGACCCTCCGCTCCGCCCTGCCCTCTGCCCGCGTGCTGGCCGCCTGCACCCTCGCCGGCTCCAGCCTGCTGCTCGCCGCCTGCGCCGGCATGGGCATGGGCGCCTCGCGCGCCACGGCCACCCTGGCACCGACCGGCGCCGTGACGCCCAACCCGACCATGGGCCAGGTCACGCTCACCGCCCTGGACCACGGCGTGCGCGTGGCCGGCGAGGTGCGCGGACTGGCACCCGGCTCGGAGCACGGCTTCCACATCCACGAGAAGGGCTCGTGCGCCGACAACGGCAATGCCTCGGGTGGCCACTTCAACCCGGCCGGCGGCACGCACGGCAAGTTCGGCGCGCCCGGCAGCCATGCCGGCGAGCTGCCCAGCCTGGTGGCCGATTCCAACGGCGTGGCCCGCTTCAGCGTGGACATCCACGCCATCTCGCTGACCGACGGTGCCGCCAACAACGTGGTCGGCCGCGCCATCGTCGTCCACAAGGACCGCGACGACTACACGACGCAGCCGGCCGGCAATTCCGGCCCGCGCATCGCCTGCGGCGTGATCACCCGCTGAGGCGGCCTCAGAACGCGGTGGTGATGGCGTCGACGACGTTGTAGGCCTCGTCCACCACCGGCATCCAGCGCCACTTGTCGAAGGTGGTGCAGGGATGCGAGATGCCGAGACCGACGCGCTCGCCCACCACCGGGGCGAGCGCGTCGTCGCTTTCGTCCCAGCGCAGGTAGGCGTGCTGGTCGTTGAGGGCGGTGATCTTCCAGCTGGCCGGTACGCCCGTGGGTGCCTGCGCACCGCGGACGGCCCGCGCGAAGGGAATGGGCATCGTGATGTCGAAGGAGACATCGCGCCGCCCGGCGGTGAGGATCGCGAGTCGCGGCTCGGGGCACGATTGAACCGCGGCCCAGACCTCCATGGCGGGGCGCAGCCCGTCCTCCGCGCAATCGCAGCCGATGCGCGCATTCACCTGGCCCACCATGCGGGTGTAGAAGCCGTGGTCGTGCGTCACGTAGCAGCCCGAGCGCAGCAAACCGCGCACCGGCCGCCCGAGTGCCGGCCGCAGGCGGCCCGCCACCAGGTCGAAGACGGCCGAGCCGCCGGCCGAGCACAGCACCTCGTCCGTGTCGAACAGGTACTCGTCGGCGCACAGGCGGGCGACGGCCTGCACGCGGTCCATCAGGGCCGTGGCCAGCGCGGTGTCGGCGGCCGAGTCGCCCGTGGCCCACAGGCCTTCGTAGCACTCGATGCCCACCAGCCGTACCGCCGGGCTGGCGCCCAGCGCGCGGGCCAGGGCGATGGCCTCTTCCTGCGTGCGGCAGCCGGTGCGGCCGCCGTCCAGGCCGATCTCCAGCATCACCTCGAAGGGCCGGGCGCCGGCATGCGCCGCAGTCCATGCCTCGATCAGCGCCAGCTGCGCGGTCGAGTCGACGAGGAAAACGACGCGCAGGCCCTCGTCCGCGGCCAGCATCTGCTGGATGCCGGCCAGATCCTCGTCCTGCATCACCTGGTTGGCGATGAGGCAGCGGCGCACGCCGGCCGCCACGCCGACGGCCAGTTGCGCGACGTTGGCGAAGGTGATGCCCCAGGCGCCGGCATCGATCTGCCGCGCGAACAGCTGCGGCGACATGGTGGTCTTGCCATGCGGCGCCAGGTCGATGCCCTGGCTGCGCACATAGCGCTGCATCCAGGCCAGGTTGTGCGCCAGCGCCTCGCGACGGATCACGGCCAGGGGCAGCGGCAGGTCGCCCGCCAGCACGTTCCAGCCGGCGGCGCCGATGGCGCTGCGGGCGCGCGGCGCCTGGGTGCGGGGATAGCCCTTGAAGGAGGCATCGAGAAGAGGATCGAGCAGTTCGGCAGTCATGATGGAAGAAGAGGCGCGCCCCGGACGCGGCGGCAGGAATGCCGGCGCGGGCCGGTGCGGCAGCCCTCCATTCTTGCCGGCCCCGCACGGCGCCGCCTGACCGGCCGCCGGGGCGCAGGGGCGCAGGGGCATGCGAGACTGCGCGGCCGTGGCGGCGCACTGCCCGCCACGCTTGGCCGTCCGTGGCGGAAAGGAAGGACCCATGAGCTTCGTCGCCCTCGACTGGGGCACCACCTCGCTGCGCGGCGCGCTGATCGCCGAGGACGGCCGTGTGCTGGAAGATCGCAGCGCCCCGCGCGGCATCCTGCACCTGAACGGCGCCAGCTTCGCCGAGGTGTTCGAGGCCTTCACCCTCGACTGGATGGCCGTGCCCGGCCGCCGCTGCCTGATCGCCGGCATGGCCGGCAGCCGCCAGGGCTGGGTGGAGGCGCCCTACTGCGCCTGCCCTTGCGGCGCCGGGGACATCGCGCAACAGGTCGTGCCGGTGGTGCCCGGCCGCATCGACATGGTGCCGGGCCTGGTGGACCACCAGTCCGGCGTGCCCGACGTGATGCGCGGCGAGGAGACGCAGATCCTGGGCGCCATGCGGCTCACCGGCCTGCGCGAGGGCCTCTTCGTGCTGCCGGGCACGCACAACAAGTGGGCCCGGGTGGCCGATGGCCGGGTGACGGGCTTCCGCACCTTCATGACGGGCGAGTTCTATGCGCTGCTGTCGCAGCAGTCGATCCTGGCGCGCACGCTGCAGGCCGACGCGCCCCTGGTGCGGCAGGCCTTCCTCGACGGCGTGGACCGCGCGCGCCGGGCTGACTCGCCAGGCCTGCTGCACCTGGCCTTCGGCATGCGGGCGCTGTCGCTCTTCGACCGCCTGAGCCCTGCGGCGGCGGCCAGCTACCTCTCGGGCCTGCTGATCGGCGACGAACTGCGGGCCCAGCCACTGCAACCCGGCGTGCCGGTGGTGCTGGTGGGCAGCCCGACGCTGACCGAACGCTATGCCCTGGCGCTGGACAGCGTGGGCGTGCCGGCCCGGCTGCTCGACGCCCAGGCCACCTGGGCCGGTGCGCATGCCTTGTGGCGCGCACGGCAGGCCGCTGGCTGACATGCGCCGCGAACGCACCGCACCACTTCCAATGCGGACCCGTGAACCTCTGCCCGTTCGGACTGAGCCCGTCGAAGCCTGGGCGCAAGCCCTTCGACAGGCTCAGGGCGAACGGGCTGGCTGACTGGCGTCGCGGGCTTTCTTTCCCTTCCGACCTCCATCTCCATGACCGACCTGCTCCCCGCCTTCCAGCGCGCGCTCGCGCAACTGCCGCTCGTCGCCATCCTGCGCGGCCTCACGCCAGCCGAGGCGCCGGCCATCGGCCAGGCCCTGGTCGCGTCCGGCTTCGGCCTGCTGGAGGTGCCGCTCAATTCGCCCGAGCCGCTGCAGAGCATCCGTCTGCTGCGCGAACAGTGCCCCGGTGCGCTGGTGGGCGCAGGCACGGTGCTGACGCCGCAGCAGGTGCGCGAGGTGCACGCGGCGGGCGGCCAGTTGATCGTGTCGCCCTGCTTCGATGCCGCGGTGGTGCGCGAGAGCGTCGCGCTGGGCATGGTCGCCCTGCCCGGCGTGCTCACGCCCACCGAGGCCTTCGGTGCACTGGCAGCGGGCGCCCATGCGCTCAAGCTCTTTCCGGCGGAGATGGCCTCGCCCGCCGCGGTGAAGGCGTTGAAGGCGGTGCTGCCGCGCGGCACGCCGCTGCTGCCGGTGGGCGGCATCACGCCCGAGAGCATGGCCGCCTGGCATGCCGCGGGGGCGGATGGCTTCGGCATCGGCTCGGCGCTCTACAAGCCGGGCAAGGCGACCGCGGCGGTGGGCGAGACGGCCCACGCCTTCGTGGCCGCGTGGCGCGCCTCCGCCGCCCAGACCTGATCAGCCGCCGCGCGAATGCAGGAGCGACTCGGCGCGCGCCAGGTCGTCCAGCGTGTCGATGTCGGTCACCACGCCGGCATCGTCCACCGCCAGTTCGCGCACCGCGCCCCCCGCCCGCAGGGCCTTGAGCACGGGCGCGGCGCCCTGCTCGCCCGCCAGCGCCATCAGGGTCGGCCCGCTGGCCGCGCCGAAACCGACCGGATGGCCGCGCTCGCCCTGGAACACCGGCTGCGCCGCGCCGCGGTCGTCCAGCGCCTCGGCCACCGCACGCAGCGTGGCCGGCAGCACCAGCGGCAGATCCGCCGGCAGCACCAGCCAGCCCGGCGCATCGGCCGTCGCGCGGACCGCCGCGGCAATGGAGTCGCCCATGCCCGGATGGCCGACGTCCTCCACATGCCACGGCAGGCCGCTCGCGCGCACCGACTCCAGGGTGCGGTCGATGACACGGCGGCCGGCCAGCAGCGCCTGCAGCTTGTGCACTGTGCCGCCCGAGGCACGGAAGCGCTCGCCACGGCCGGAGGCCAGCACCAGAACGACGGGCAGGCGGTCGGAGTTCAGGGTCATGTGAGGACGTAGTCGCGGGCTTGGGGCGGTGGTGGCCAGTCGGCGTCGCCGATGGATTCGCGCACAGAGGTCTCGATGCTCCAGCAGATGGCGTCGAGCGCCAGGTCGTTGGGCGCCTCGCCGAAGGGCTCCTCGATCTCCGAGCCCAGCGCCTCCAGCGCGAAGAAGGTATAGGCGACCAGCACCACGATCACGGGCGTCATGGGCCCGATGGCGTCCACCAGCCCGAAGGGCAGCAGCAGGCAGTACAGGTAGATGGTGCGATGGATGATGACGCTGTAGGTGAAGGGGATCGGCGTGTTGGCCAGGCGCTCGCAGCCGCCGATGGCGGCGCCGATGCGGTCCAGCGGGCCTTCCAGCGCCGGCACGATGGCGGCCTCGGCGCGGCCCTGGGCGCGCAGGTCGCGCAGCCATTCGCCCGCCATCATCAGCAGCATCGCCGGCCGGTAGCGTGCCGCCATCACGCGCTGGGCCTCGGCGGCCGGCAGCAGGCGCACCAAATCGGCGGCAGGGTCGGTGCCGCGCAACTGGTGGCGCAGCGCATGCACCAGCGCGATGAGGCGCAGCGCCAGCACCCGCGCCTCGCCGCCGCCCTCGGCCAGGGTCAGCGCCTGGCGCACCGCCGCCCGGCAGTCGATGAGCAGCGCGCCCCACAGCATGCGCGCCTCCCACCAGCGGCCATAACTCGTGCTGTTGCGAAAGCCCAGGAAGATCGCCAGCGTCAGCCCGATCAGCGAGAAGGGCACGAAGTTCATCGGCACCTTCCAGCGCAGCACCTGGCCGTGCAGCAGCGTCACGACCACGGCCAGCGCCAGGGTCAGGGTCAGCTGCGGCAGGATCTGCGAAAGGATGGAGCCGCGCCAGACGAAGAGCAGGCGCAGCCAGTGCGGGCGGGGGCGGACGATCATGGGCGGCCGATGTTAGGCCTCGTCAAGGCGCGGCCTTCCACAGCACGGACAATGCCCGCCATGAGCGATCTGAAGACCTCCCTGGCCGACCTGCGCAAGAGCTACGAGCGGGCCGAACTCGACGAAACCCACAGCGCCGCCGACCCGCTGCTGCAGTTCGAGCGCTGGCTCGGCGAGGCCATCGCCGGCCAGGTACCCGAGCCCAATGCCATGACCGTCGCCACCGTGGGCAGCGACCTGCGGCCCTCCACCCGCATCGTGCTGATCAAGGGCTACGACGCGCGGGGCATCGTCTGGTTCACCAACTACAACAGCCGCAAGGGGCAGGAGCTGGCGGGCAACCCCTTTGCCGCGCTGCAGTTCCACTGGGTCGAGCTGGAGCGCGTGGTGCGCATCGAAGGCCGGGTGGAAAAGGTCAGCGACGCGGAAAGCGACGCGTACTTCGCCAGCCGCCCGCTGGACTCGCGCATCGGCGCCTGGGCCAGCCCGCAGAGCCAGCCCATCGAGGGCCGCGGCGTGCTGGTGGCGAATGCGGCCAGGTACAGCGCCAAGTTCCTGCTCAACCCGCCCCGCCCGCCGCATTGGGGCGGCTACCGGCTGGTGCCCGAGCGCTGGGAGTTCTGGCAGGGCCGCAAGAGCCGGCTGCACGACCGGCTCTGCTACCAGCAGGAAGGCCAGGGCTGGGTCAAGACGCGTCTGGCACCGTAGGGCCGACAGCACCACGCCCGACTCGGGCACGCCGGCTGCGCGCGCCGGTGAGGGCCAGCGCCGCCAGCAGGATGAGTGCCCCGCCGGCCGCGGCACCGGCCGACAGCCGCTCGCCCAGGAAGGCCACGCCCAGCCCCACGGTCACGACCGGCTCCAGCGTGGAGAGCACGGCCGCCTGCGTGGGCCCGACACGGCGCAGGCCGGCCACGAAGGCCACGATGGCCACCACCGTGCCGAAGAGGGCCAGCGCCAGCATCGCGCCCCAGCCGGTGGCCCCTTGCGGCCAGCGGATGCCCTGCCACATCGCCAGCCCCAGGTAGCAGGCGGCCGCCGTGCCCAGCACCACTGTCGAGGCGGCCAGGCTGTCCGCCGGCGGCTGGGCCCGGCTGCCGAGCAGGATGTAGGCCGAATAGCACAACGCCGAGGCCAGCGCCAGCAGCAGGCCGGTGGCCGTGCCCGCGATGGCGCCGCCCAGCACCAGGCACAGGCCTGCGGAAGCCAGGCCCAGGCACAGCGCCTCGGCCGCCCCGAAACGGTCCAGTCCCAGCGCCGCCGCGGCCAGCGCCACCAGGATCGGATAGACGTACAGCAGCAGCGCGACCGTCGCCGAGGACGCATGGTGCAGCGCGCTGAAATAGGTCCAGGCCATCAACGCATAGGCCAGCCCCATGAGCATCGCATTGGCCAGGGCGCGCCCGGCCGGAAAGCGCGCGCCACGCGCCCACGCCAGCCCTCCCAGCAACACCGCCGCCAGCGCGAAGCGCAGCATCAGCAGGCTGTGGGTGTCCATGCCCTGGGCATAGAGCACCTTGGCAAAGAGGGCCATGGCACCGAAGCCCAGGGCGGAAAGAAGAACGAGCAGTGCGCCCATGACGGTCCTGAAGTGTGGAAGGGTGCGGCGCTGCCGCACCTTGGAACGGCCGACGGCGGATGACTCAGCCAGAATGAGCCTTTGCCCCCGCGTTGCCACTGTAGGGCGGCCCGGAGGTTCACGGCAAACCAAAGCATTGGCGGCTGAGCCGCAACCGGATTGAGGCTATGACCCGCATGCTTCCTCCCCTTCCTGCCGTACGCGCCTTCGAGGCGGCGGCGCGCCACGGCAGCTTCGTGCGTGCCGGCGACGAGCTCTGCGTCTCGCCCGGTGCCGTCGGCCACCAGGTGCGCCTGCTGGAGGACTGGCTCGGACGCCCGCTCTTCGTGCGCCGGCCGCGGGCCGTCGAGCTGAACGAGGCGGGGCGCCGCTACCTGCAGGGCGTCGGCGTCGTGCTGGACGAGTTGGAGCGCGCCTCCGCCGCCCTGCGCCACGCGGCGGACGACCACGCGCTGACCGTCACCGCCCTGCCCTCCTTCGTCACGCGCTGGCTCATGCCGCGGCTGGGCGGCTTCCGGGCGCAGCATCCGCAGGTGGACCTGCGGGTGCTGGCGTCCATCCCGCCGGTGGACTTCGCCCGCGACCAGGTCGACCTGGCGTTGCGGCTGGGCCGCGGGCCCTATCCCGGGCTGGTGGCCGAGCCGCTGCTGCCCGAGACCTACATCGCCGTCGGCCATCCATCGCTGGCAGCCTCCCTGGCCGCGCCGGGGGATGTACTTGCCGCCACGCTGCTGCACGACGACCCCGAGCCCCGCATCCCCGAGCAGGTGGACTGGCCGCACTGGTGCGTCGCCCAGCAGTTGCGTGTTCCGGGGCGGCGTCTGCGCCAGGGGCTGCGCTTCTCGCACACCTACCTCACGCTGGAGGCCGCCGCGGCCGGCGAAGGCGCCGCGCTGGCCTCGGACGTGCTGGCCGCCGACGCCCTCGCCCAGGGCCGGCTGGCAGTGCTCCCGGGCCAGCCCGTGCCCGGCCCCTATGCCTACCACCTGGTGCACCCGCAGGATGTGCTGGACCGGCCCGCAGCGCGCGCCTTCTGCGACTGGTTGCGGCAGGAGGCCGCGCAGTTCCGCGAGGCGGCGGCGGCGCTGACGGCGTGAATCAGGGCAGGCGCAGATGAAAGCCCGCGCCTCGCCCTTCCAGCCCCGGGCCCAGGCGCACCTCGCCGCCCATCCGCGCGGCTGCCTGCCGCACGATGGCCAGCCCCAGCCCGGCACCGCGGGTGAGCGGATCCGCGCCACGGTGGAAGCGCTCGAACACCTGCGCAGCCGCCTCGGCCGCAATGCCCGGCCCATCGTCCTCCACCGACAGCCACAGCGGATGCGCTGAGCCGGCCAGCGTGACCACGATGCGCGTGCCCGGCGGCGTGTGGCCGATGGCGTTGGCCAGCAGGTTCTGCACGATGGACAGCAAGGCCCCGGGCTCAACGGCAACCGTCAGCCGGTCGGGTGCGACGAGGCTGAGGTCCATGTCGCGCGCCATGGCCGCAGGCGCCATGTCCGCCATCACCTGGCGCAACCACTGCGCCACGTCGATCACCGGTGGCGCGGCCGTAGGCGCATCGTCCAGCCGCGCGAGGTCCAGCAGTTGCTGCGTCAGGTGCGAGGCGCGGGCAATGGCCGACTCCAGTTGCTGTTGCGCCTCGCGCCGCTGGCCGGCATCGGCGGCGCCGACCAGCGCATGGGCCTGCGTCGCGATCACGGCCATGGGGGTGCGCAGCTCGTGGGCCGCGTCCTGGACGAAGGCCCGCTCGCGGTCGATGCGGGCCTTGAGCTGGGCCAGCAACCCGTCCAGCGCTTGGGCCAAGGGCTGCAACTCGGCGTGCCGCGCCTGGAAACCCAGCGGCGCCAGGTCGGCCGGCGATCGGCGCTTCAAGCGCTCCGTGAGTTGCCGCAACGGCCGCAGGCCCAGCGCCACGGCCAGCCAGGCAGGCACCAGCACCAGCGGCAGGGCGATCAGCAGATAAGGCAGCACGGCCCGCGTGTTGTTCGGCACGACGAGCGCCAACGTGCGCTCCGGCTCGGCGGCGTAGACACGCCAGCGGCCGGCATCGGCACGGTAGATCCAGTAGGGCACGCCATCCATGTCCATCGTGCGCACGCGACCGGGCGGCACGGCGAGCGCCCGGTCGCGCAGCAAAGGCGCGCTGAACAGCAGCCGCCCTTGCCCGTCCTCCAGCCGGAAGACCAGCGTGCCGGTCGGATTGCCGCCCAGACGCAGCCGGCCGTAGATGGTCTGCATGGCCCGCACCGTCGCCACCGCCTGGGCCTCGTCGTCGATGGCGGCCAGCGCCTCGCCCAGGCCGCCACCCAGGCGGCTCAGCGGCTGGCTCACCGCGATCGATTGCCGGAAGCTCAGCCACATGTAGGCCTGCAGCACCGCGAGCACCAGCACGAAGGACAGCAGCACCACGAGGAAGAGGCGCCGCGACAGCGACCGTCGCCAGATCGTCATGGCGTGACAAGCAGGTAGCCCACGCCGCGCACGGTGCGGATGCGGTCGGCGCCGATCTTGCGGCGCAGGTTGGAGACATGGACCTCGACGGTGGCGAAATCCAGCGCCTCGCCCAGCGGCTCCATGCGCTGGGCGAGCAGGCCCTTGGGCAGCACGGTACCGGGCTCGCGCGCCAGCTCCAGCAGCAGGCGGAACTCCCGCGGCGACAGCTCCAGCGCTTGGCCGTCCAGCCGGGCCGCGTGGCCGCGCGGCTCCAGCGTCAGGCCGCCACCCAGCGTCCAGTGCTCGCTGGCCTGCCGGGCCGAGCGGCGCAGCACGGCGCGGATGCGCGAGATCAGCTCAGCAGTGGCGAAGGGCTTGACCACGAAGTCGTCGGCTCCGGCGTCGAGGCCGGCGGTGCGGTCCTCCACCGCCGAGCGCGCGGTGATCACGATCACCGGCAGTTGCTGCCCGCTGCGCCGCCACCGCGTGAGCAGCGACTGGCCGTCGCCGTCGGGCAGGCTCAGGTCCAGCAGCACGCAGGCGAACTGGGCCGCGTCCAGCACCGCGGGCGCATCGGCGGCGCGGCGCAGCCATTCGCTGCTCAGGCCCTCGACCTTGAGCGCCGCCTGCAGGGCGCGGCCGAGGTCCAGGTCGTCTTCGATCAACAGGAGGTGCACGGCAGGGATTGTGGCGGGCGCTTTCTTTGGCGAAGCCAAAGGTGCGGCCGCCACAATGCCGCGGCCAGAGGGATCTCAGGAGGAGTGTTCGATGACGTCTCGTACCCTGCGCCGCCTTGTGGCGCTCGCCGCACTGGGCCTGCTGCTGACTGTGGCGGGCTGCGCCACCGCACCCAGCCACCCGGCCGTCCAGGCCGCCGCCCGCGAGGGCCGGCTGCCGCCGCTGGTGCCGATGCGGCGCTTCGTGGCCGACCTCGACTTTGCGGACGGCCACGTCGTCTCGCCGGACGGACGGCGGCTGCTATGGCGCCAAGTCGTGGGCACCGACATCGGCCTGGCCGTGCGTCCGGCTCTGCCCGAAGACGGCGCTGGCGCGCCGCGGCGCATCGCGACCGGCACACTCGCGCGCCCGGGTGCTTCCGGTGCCACCTATGCCTGGCTGCCCGACAGCCGCCATATCGCCTACCAGAAGGACTTCCGCGGCGACGAGAACACGCAGTTCTTCGTGGTGGACGCCGACAACCCCGAGGCCTCGCCCTGGCCCGTGACGCCCTGGCCGGGCGTGCGCTCCACCTTCGTGGCACGCGGGGCACCCGGCACTGCGCGCTTCTTCTTTGCGAGCAACCGGCGAGAGCGCAGCAGCATGGACCTGTACGAGGCGGATGCCGTCACGCGCACCATTCGGGAAGTGGCCCGTCGCGAGGCGGACGGCCGCGTGATCGGCTGGCTGATCGGCACCGACCACCAGCTTGCCGCGCGCTGGCGCCAGCTCGGCCCCGCGGACGGCGCGGACGTGGCGGTCGAGCTGCGCCAGCCCGACGGCGGCTGGCGCCGGCTGCGCACGGTGCCGGCCTTCTCCTTCTTCTCGATCCACCGCATCGACCCCGCCGCCGGCAGGCTCTGGGCCATGACCAACATGGGCCGCGACAAGGTGGCGCTGGTCGAGGTCGACCTGGCCACCGACCGCGAGACCGTGCTTGCCGAGCATGCCGAGGTCGACCTCGACGGTGCGTGGTTCCCGCCAGCGGCGGGCGGGCCGTATGCCGTCTCCCTCCTGCCCGGCCTGCCGCAAATGAACTACCTGGACGCTGGCATCGGCGCCGAAGTGGCCCGCGCCGCCGACGAGGCCCTGGCCCGGGACTGGATCGATGCGCCGCCCGTGATCACCCGGCCCACCAGCACGGCCCAGGACAACGAGCGCATGGTGCTGCGCGCCACCACGCAGACCGAGGCGGTGGAGATGCTGCTCGACCGCGCGACCGGCCGCCTCGAGCGGCTGACGCCGCCGCGCCGGCCCGAGCCCGGCCTGTTCTCGCCCATGACGCCGTTTGCCTTCACCGCCTCCGATGGCCTCAGGATCCATGGCTACGTCACGCGCCCGAGTGGCGTGCAGGGGCCGGCGCCGACCGTCGTCGCGATCCACGGCGGCCCGTGGGTCCGCGACACCTGGCAGCTGGCCGGCTACACCTTCGCCCAGATGCTGGCCAATCGCGGCTATGCGGTGGTCCAGGTCAACTACCGCGGCTCGGCCGGCTACGGCAAGGCGTTCATCGAGGCGGGCAACGGCGAATACAACGGCCGGATGCAGCAGGACATCGCCGAGGGCACGCAATGGGCCATCGACCAGGGCATCGCGGACCCGAAGCGGCTGGCCGTGCTGGGCGCCAGCTTCGGTGGCTTCTCGGTGCTGGCCCAGCTGATCCAGAAGCGGCAGGACTGGCGCTGCGGCGTCGACATGGTCGGTGTGGCCAACTGGCCGCGGGTGATCGAGAACTGGCCGCCCTTCTGGCGCAACCGCCACTACTTCGCGCGCACCTTCGGCGACGTCAACGACCCGACGCAGCGCGCACGCATGCTGGCCAACTCGCCCATCAGCCAGATCGACCGCATCGACGTGCCGCTGCTGGTGGTGCACGGCGACAACGACGTGCGCGTGCTGCGGCAGGATTCCGACGAGGTGGTCGCCGCGCTGCGGGCGCTGGGCCGGCCGGTGACGCACCGGCGCTTCGCCGACGAGGGCCATCAGGTGCGCCACTGGCGCAACCGCCTGGCCATGTGGCGTGCCACCGAGGACATGCTGGCCGGCTGCCTGGGCGGGCGCAGCGCAGGCTTCGACCTGTTCGAGCTGATGCCGCGATGAGTCCGCGGCTCGCACAATGGCTTCCATGGATCTGATGAACCGCTACCTGCCGCGCCATCACTTCGCACAGACGCACAGCCTTCACGTTCCCGCGGCACCGGCCCATGTGTTGGCCGTCGTGGGTCGCGCCGACGTGGTCGACGACCCGGTGGCACGCCGCCTGATCGCACTGCGGGAATGGCCGAACCGGCTGGCCGGCCGGATCGGCTTCGCCGCCGCGCTCCAGGGCCGGCCGGCCTTCGGCCTGTCCAACTTCACCGACCTGGGCCAGGACGGCGACCGCGAGAGGGCTTTCGGCGTCGCAGGTCGCTTCTGGCAATCCGACTATGGCCTCATCGACGTGCCCGATGCGCCGTCCTTCCTTGCCCTGGAAGCATCCGGCATCGCCAAGCTGGTGATGAACTTCTGCGCCGGGCCCGAGGGACGGGGTACGCGGCTGACGACCTGTACCCGTGTCTGGTGCAGCGACGAGGCCGCCCGACGCCGCTTTCTGCCCTACTGGTTGCTGATCCGGCCGGCGAGCGGGCTGATCCGGCAGCGCCTTCTGCGTCGTGCACGCGACGCAGTCCTGCGCGAAGCCACCTGACCCCGCCAGGGCGCCGCGGCCAGGCCGCGTGCGCCGACAAGCCGGAGCCTCAGTGCCGCGCCGCCGCCGGAGCGCCGTGGATCACGTAGCCCGTCACCTTCCACGCCCCATCGGGCTCCAGGCGGTAGGACACCAGCTCTTCGATGGCCGTGCCGGCCGAGTCCCTGGAGGTGAGCACCACGCTCAGGTAGCGCCCGCTCGGCGCGCCGGAGGACTTGTTCATGTCGATGACGGCCATGTTGACGAACTGCCGCTGGCCGATCTTGCGGTAGACCGCACGGCGGGCCTTGATGTCCCGCACGAAGCGATCCCGGGCGATCTGCTTCTTGATCGCGGGTGAGGCGTTGTCCCAGATGACCTCGACGCGGCCGGTGTCCACCAGCTGCGCGATGCGCAGGGAGCGCGCGACGATGGCCGCGCGGTCGACCTTCGGCTGCGGCGCCTGGGCCATCGCGGCCCCGGGCGCCAGGCACAACATCAGCAGGGCCAGCAGTCCGTACAGCAGGGTTTGCCAGGCGGTCGTCGGAAAAGAAGGATGGGGTCGGTCGCGCAGAACCATCGGCGTCGGCATCCCGCTCACTCGAAGGCCCCGGACAGGCCCACGCGGATGCCCACGCTGCCCTGCGTATCGGCCGACACGCCGCCATTGACGCTCCAGCGGCCGTCGCCCGAGGTGCTGCGCAGCGACATGCCGAAGGCCGACTGCCCGCCGTAGTAGCCCATGCCGGCGCCGTAGGTCACCTTGCCGGCCAGGTACGGCGCGGTCTCCATCGACATGGCCGCGGCGGTACCCGCAGACGCCTTGCGGGCCACCTGGTCGATGTTCTGCTTCAGCGACCCGGCGACGGCGTCGGTGTACGCATTGGCGCTGGCCACGCCGGCCTGCAGCTGGTTGAGGTTGACGGCGTCCGTCCCCTTGACGCCCGGCGCCACGTTGGAGATGACGGTGCCCTGCGGCGCCTGCCCGTTGCCGAGCACCACCGACGAATAGTCGGTGCTGCCGTCGGCGCGGGTGGCGTAGGCGACGCTGGACTGCTGCACCGAGCGCAGCTGGCGAACGTTGACGGCATCGGTGTCGGCGGTGCCGCCGGCCACGTTGGTGATCTGCCGCTCGGCGCCCGCGCTGCCCACCGACACCGCGCCCGCCGTCGAGGCGACGCGCACGCCGCTGAATGCCTCGCTCGCGCCGTTCATGCCGGCGCGGTCGGCCACTGCGCCCGCGCCCAGGGCCACGCCGCCGGTCGCGCTGGCCACCGCCGCGCCGCCGATGGCCACCGACTGGCCAGCCCCCGAGGTGGCGCCGGCGCCCAGGGCCACGCTGCTCGCGCCAGCCGACGCGGCATTCACGCCGATGGCGGTGGAAAGCAGGCCCGTCGCGCCGTCGTTGTTGTAGTTGCCACCGGGCGTGCCGCCATCGTTCACGCCCACGTAGTGCGTGCGGCTGGCCTCGGTCGCGGCGAGCCGGGCCACCAGGGCGCCGATCGCATCGTTGGTGGCATAGAGCTGGCTGCCGTTGACGGCATCGGTGCTGTCGGCGCTCAGGCGGCCGGCCGCGACGTTCTGGATCTGCCGCTCGCCGCCGACCTGGCCCACGCTGACGACGCCGGCCGCGGTGCCGCCCGCGAAGCTGTACTGCGTGCCATCGAGCACGGTCCCGGCCGTGGAGGTGGCGGCCCGGGTGGTGCTGCCATTGCCCAGCGCGACGCTGTTGGCCTCGGTCGCCTTGGCGCCGGCACCGAGGGCCGTCGACTGGTCGCCGGAGGCCTGCGCGCCGCTGCCCGCGGCCAGCGCGTCGGCGCCGGTGGCCGTGGGCGCCGCATATTGCGTGGCCGAGCCGCTGACCCAGCGCTCGGTGTTCACCCCCTGCACCGCGGCCTGCAGCTGGCCGAGGTTGACGGCATCGGTGGCCTTGACGCCGTTGCCCACGTTGGCGATGGCCGCGCCGCCGGCATCGATGCCGCTGGCGGTCACGCTCGGCCCGCCCACGATCACCAGGCCCTGCGGCCCGAGGTTGACCGCGCTGCCCATCTGCAGGCCGGTGGCGCTCAGCACGTTGGTGCCCACCGTCACGCTGTCGAAGTTCACGTCCCGGGCGGTGGAGACGCGCAGGCCGTTGGCCGTGCGCTCGACAGAGATGTTGGAGCCCTGGCTCACGTCCACCGTGTCACCGGCGGAGACCTTGCGGTCGTCGGCCGAATTGACGCTCAGCCGCCAGCCGGCGTCGGTGCTGGCCTTGACCGAGTCGATGGCCTGCTGCGCCGCATAGAGCTGGCTGCCGTTGACCGCGTCGGTGCTGGCGGCGCTGACGCTGCCCGGTGCCAGGTGGATCAGCTGGCGCTCGGCGCCCGCAGCGCCGATGCTCGCCACCCCGCTCGCGGTGCCGGCATAGGCATAGTTGACGCCGCCCACCGTGCCGCCGGCGACCTGGGCGGCGGCACGGTCCTGGCTGTTGCGCCCCAGCACCACGCTGCCGGCCTGAGTGGCCATGGCATTGCTGCCGATGGCCACGGCATAGGCCCCGGTGGCCTGCGCGCGATTGCCCGCGGCGATGGCGCCGTCGGCACCGGCATTGCTGTCGCTGCCCAGCGCGATGGCGCCGGCATTGCCCATCGCGGCGGCCCGGGTGCCGATGGCCAGGCCGGCCGCGCCCCCCACGTTGGCCGACTGCCCCAGGGCGATGCCACTGGCCGCGTTGGCCTGCGCCATGGAGCCCAGGGCCACGGACCCATCCGCCGTGGCGCGCGAACTCTCGCCCGCGGCCAGGCTGCGCGCGCCCGCAGCGACCGACTGGTCACCCAGGGCCGACGCGCGCACACCGGAGGCATTGGCATAGCCACCCACCGCCACCGTGCCGGCAGCAGCAAAGCTGTTGGAGCCCACGGCCACGGCCGAGGCGGAGGCGCCGCCGCCGTTGGCACGGGCGTTCTCGCCGAAGGCCAGGTCGCCCCGGCCATTGGGACCCGTGCTGGCGCCGGCCCCCACCGCCACCGAGGCCTCGCCCGCCGAGGTGGCCTGGGCACCGACGGCCACCGCGTTCAGCGGCACCGCCTGCGCCTGCGCGCCGATGGCGACGCTGCCGATCGCCGTGGCGACGGGGCCGTCGGCGCAGGCACCCGCCGACGTCGTCAGATTCACTGAAATTCCGGTGCTCGAACCGGAATTCTGGGCGCCCTGGCAATTGGCCGCGGTTGCCGCCGTAGCGCTGGCCGAGAAAAGGAAATAAAGGGCCGAAGCACCGGCGATCCGATGAAAAACCGGTCGACGCCACAAATGAAATGGAAGGGGCGCGGACAGGGGTTGTGGGACGCCTGCAAGCGGTTCCTGCGTTGTCATTTCAATGTGTCTCCGCAAAAGACTGCCTTTGCAAAATGGCCAGGACTCGCCTCATGCTAGCGAGCGCCCCGCTGGAGACGAACGTCCAGATGCCCCGTTTTTGTTAACTAACTTACACATGCGGACCATCGTCCGAGATCATTGCAAGTGTTGCAGGCGCCCGGGGCGGGCGAATTGGACGGATCCGATCAATTCACCCGGACAGACCCGCGCGCTTAAATCGCAATACGCGCCCGATTCAACCCCAACCAAATGGAGGATTGATTCCGAGCGCCGCGGGCGCTATTGCAGCCATTGCCGCCACGGGCTCTGCCGTGACTGAAAGAACGTGAACCCCCCGGGGCGCCCTGAGGAAATCCCGCAGCCTCAAGCGGAGGCGGCGCAATCCTCGACCTTGAATTCCACGCGCCGGTCCAGCGCGTCGCTGGCATCGTCGGCACCGGTGCCGACGATGTTCTCGCGGAAGCCCATGCCGGCCTCCTTGAGGCGCTTGGCAAGGCTGGGTGCCTCGGCGGCCAGGCGCATGCGCACCACGGTCGCGCGCTGCAGCGACAGCCGCTCGTTGACCGATTCCGAGCCGGTACGGCTGGTGTGGCCCGTCACGAGCAGGCAGTTGTTGCTCATCTGCGCCGCCTGGCGGGCGATCTGGCGCAGCCACATCGGATAGACGCCGCTGATGCGCGAATCGCTCAGGAACTCCGTGGAGCCGGGCCGGAAGAGGAACTTCACGCTCAGCTTGCTGGCCTCCAGGCCCAGCTTGGCCAACTGGCCGAAGCTGCGCTCGGCGTCCGCGGTGCGGCCCAGCTGCATCTGCGTGAGGTACAGGCCGTTGTAGACACGCAGCTGCTGGCCGTCGGGCCGCTGGGCGGCGGCCTCGTAGCGGGTCAGCGCCTCCTGCCAGCGGCCGGCCGCGTAGGCGTCGATGGCCTCCTGCAGCACGGCGGTGGTGGGCAGGCGCTGCAGGTACAGCGCATCCGCCTGCTGGCCGGCGGGCGTCTGGCTGGTGCGGATGTAGCCGTCGACGGCACGGTCGCGGGTGCTGACGGGGCTGTCGCGGTAGAAGGCGGTGGGCCGGGTGTCCAGCTTCTCGTCGGCGATGCGCGCCACGGTCTGCGCGACCACGGTGCCGCTCTTGAGCTCGGTCAGCGCGAGGGCCAGCTGCCAGCGGCCGGCCGAGGCATCGGCCTGGCGGGTCAGCGTGCCGCTGAGCACGTACTGCGCCTGCTCCACGGCTTGGCTGTCGACCTGGTTGACGGTGAACTGGCTGAAGCGCTCCTGCATGCGCTGCACGATGCGCTGCTGGGCGGCCTGCGTCACTTCGGTCTGCTGGCCGGTGGTGCCGTCGAGCAACGGGTCGATGACGATGCGGCTCTTCTGCAGCCGCGATTCGACGCGGGCCAGGAAGGCCGGCATCTTCTGCGTCTGCACCATCAGGTCGTCCACCGCCTGCTGCACGGCGCGGTCGAAGGGCATGACCTCGGTGGAAGGCGCAGCCTTGTTGGCACACGCGGCGAGCAGCGTGCCCGCAGCCGCGATCAGCAGCAGCGCCCACAGGCGCATCCAGGCACGGAGAACAACAGCGGCAACGGCAGACGGATTCAACATTCGCTCCTCAGGTAGGCCATGTCCTGCGCCGACAGCGGTTCTCCCACCGCGGCGCGCATGTTGATGTCGATGCACCGGCGCGAGGCCGGCGGGCGTGGTGGCGGCGGGGGCGCCGCCGCTTCGGTGGACACGGGCGCGGTGGCCGGCGCGGGCCGGCTGCGCGCGGCCGGACGGGGCGCGGGCGGCGCGGCCTCGGCAGGGGCAGGCGTCGGCGCCGTCCGCGGCAGGGCCAGGCAGGGCGTCGGGCACGGCGGCGGCGCATCGGCCGCGACCACGGGCACGGCAGGTGCCAGCCATCCGCCCACGCCCAGCATCCACGCCCCTGCGAGCGCCGTCCCGCGCATTCGCGCTCAACCCACGCGCACGCAGACGCCGGACGGCGCGGCAGGGCCCGCTGTCCGGCCGTCCAGGCGAGCCGTGTGGAACATCATCCCGAAGAATGTAGAGGAACTATGTCACGGCGAACGCTTGCCGAATGGCCGGTCCGCCGAATGGCATAGGCGCGGGGCCGGGTGATGGACCGCCCTGCCCCGCCCCTCGGCAGCCGATCAGAAATCGACGCGCAGGCCCACCTTCACGCTGCGGCCGGGCAGCGGCGCGCGGAGGTAGACGGTGGTGGTCAGGATCGAGGTGGCGCTGTAGGCCAGTTCGTTGCCCAGGTTGTCCACTCGCGCGTACCACAGCAGGCTGGCGCGCTGCACCTTCATGCGGTAGCCGAGGGAAGCGTTCCACAAGGTATAGCTGTCCGTGGCGCGGTCGGTGGCCGGCACGCGCTTCTGCGCGGCATAGTGGTCGAAGCCGACGCGTGCGCTCCAGGGCCCGCTGGTCCAGGCCAGCGTGGCGCCGACGCGCACCGGGGCGATGCGCGGCAGCGGCTCGCCGGTGTCGGTGTTGGTGGCGCGCACGGCATCGGCGCGCCATTCCAGGTCGAGGTTGCCACCGGCCAGCGGACGCAGGCCATCGTTGCCCAGCAGGCGCAGGCTGCCGCTGGCCTCGATGCCGGTGAAGCGGGCCCGCACGCCGCGGTAGACGTATTCGGCCAGCAGTTCCTCGTCCAGCGCGGCGGCCAGGGCTTCCTCCGAGCCACCGGCAAAGGACTCGCCCTCGTCGTTGCGCAGGTTGCCGGTGGCCGTCAGGCCGATGTAGTTGCGGAACTTCGACCAGTAGGCGTTGACGCGCGCGTTGTGGGGCCCGGACTTCCACTGCGCGCCGATGTCGGCGCCCAGCGAGCGCTCCTTCTGCAGATTGGTATCGCCCACCTCCCAGGCTGCGGTGGCCACGTGGGGGCCGTTGGCGAACAGCTCATAGTCCTTGGGCGCGCGCTCGGTGTAGGCCAGGTTGCCCGTGATCTGCCACTGCGGCGCCACGTTGTAGAGCAGGCCGAAGGAGGCGCTGTGTGGGTTGAAGCTGCGCTCGCCCAGCGCGAAGCGGGTGATGGAGAGGTCGTCCGGATAGCCCTGCGACGACACCTTCACCCGCTCGGTGCGCGCACCGAAGCTGAGCTTGCCCCAGGACAGCGGCAGTTCCTCGTACAGGAAGAGCGCATCGCTGCGCGTGCGGCTGTGCGGCGCGAAGGCCTCATCGCCGTCGGCGGCGAAGCGCGTGCGCTCGCTCTGCAGGCCGATCAGGCCCTCGAAGCCCGCGATGGGACGGTGGCGCGCCTCGATGCGCAGGTCGTTGCCCTTGTTCTTGAAGGTGGTGCCCGGTGAGCCGCCTTCGTACTCGGTGTGCCTGTAGTCGGTGTGGCTGGCCTTGGCATGGATGCTGGTGAAGAAACCGCCGGGGCGCCATTCGCCCTCGATGGCCTGGCGTTGCTGGCGCATGCCGATGGTGACGTCGTCCTCGGCCACGGTGCCGTAGTTGCTGCGGTAGTCGCTGACCGAGGCGCCGATCCAGCCGGCACCGCCGAAGAACAGCGTGCCGCCGACGGCACCGCCACGGCTCTCGGAGGCCGAATTGCAGATGCGCTTCTGCAGCACGTTGACGCCGCCCTTGCCGCACTCCAGCCAGGTGGGCGCATTCACGTCGTCGGCATGGCGGCGGAAAGCGTCGACATGCAGCGCGAAGCGGTCGTTGCCGCCTTCGAGCACCACGGCGCCGCTGCCCTCCTTGCTGCCGCTGGCGTAGCTGGCATCGGCGCGGCCGCCAAAGCCGTTGATCGGCTCCGTGGGGATGCGGTTGTCGATCACGTTGACCACGCCGCCCACGGCGCTGCCGCCATAGAGCAGTGCGCCGGGGCCGCGCAGCACCTCGATGCGGTCGGTGACGAGGGCGTCGGTGGGCACCGCATGGTCATAGCTCAGGGCCGAGGCATCGAGCGAGGCGCCGCCGTTGGAGAGGATGCGGATGCGGTCGCCGTCCTGCCCGCGGATCGTCGGCCGGCTGGCGTTGGGCCCGAAGTAGGTGCTGGAGACGCCCGGCAGGCCCTGCAGCGTCTCGCCCAGTGTGGACTGCGAGCGGTACAGCAGCGCGCTGCCCGACAGTGCCTCGACCGGCGCGATGGATTCGGCCGCGCCGAGCGGATTGCCCGTGACGGTGATGGTGTTCAGGGTGGCACCTTCGGTCGCGGACTGGGCATGGGCCAGCGTGGACAGGGCAAAGAGAACGGCCGCGCCGATGGCGTGGCGATGGAATTGGGGAGTCATGAGGAAGCTCGTTGAATTCGAAAAGACGTGCCGCCACGGCCCGCACAGGGCGGTCGCGGCAGCGTCGAGGAAGCACGGGAATTCAGCGAGCGCCGGGCGGACCGCGCGCATCGAAGTGCACGGTCCATCGGTAGATGGCGCGGACCTGGAGGCAGGCGAAGGTGGCCGCGGGCAGCGCCACCGGCATCAGCACCAGCGGCACGCCCGGCAGGCCGGCGCCGTGCGACAGCACGTCGTACAGCCGGCATTCGGCATCGGTCTTGTCCGCAAACAGCGCATGCAGCCAGCGATGGCGCGGCGCCTGGAGGGTGGCGCCGTCAGTCGGTACAGCGGGCGCGACGGATGCTGCGGATGTCGTGGCAGTCGTTCGCCAGGCGACATGCGGATGCTTGCCCGGCGCATGCAGGGTGCCGTGCACCAGGCCGAGCGTCGCCGTCACCCACACTGCGACGAGCAGTGCGAGCGCGACGAGGCGCGACGGCCTGGAGCGATTCATCCGCGTGCGTTCCGCCAGATCAGAAGTGCGTGGTCATGCTCACGTACAGGCTGCGGCGGGTGCCGTACTGCGGCGCCCCCACCCCCACGCCCGTGCCGTCGCGCAGCAGGTACTTCTCGTCGAACAGGTTCAGCACCGCGATGCGGCCCACCACATCGCCGCCGTCGCCGTACTTCCAGGTGTGGGAGTAGGCGGCATTGACCACGGTGTAGTGCGGCAGCGCCGCGCTGTTGGGCGCGCCGCCGTCGGGCGTGCGCCGCAGGCCGCTGCCGTAGATCACGTCGCCGCTGACCTGGTCGTCGCCGAAGCGGTAGCTGGCGCCGGCCGAGGCCGTGTAGGTCTGGTCATGGTCGAGGTACACGTAGTGGTTGGCGATGTAGCTCAGCTCGTCCGCGCCGAAGAGCGACTGGCTGGACACGATGTTCTTGCCCATCGCCTTCTGGTGGGCCAGGTTGGCGTAGGCGGCCCAGTGGTCGTCGCTGTAGCGCGCCGACAGTTCCAGCCCGCGCGCGAAGCCCTGGGCATAGTTGAAGGGCGACAGGATCAACGCCTGGCCGAACTGGCCTTCGTCGAGCAGGTTGTCGATGTGCTTGTAGTACGCATCGGCCGACAGCGACAGGTGATCGCCCACCTTCTGGTCCACGCCGATGTCGAAGTAGCGCGAGCGCTCGGCCTTCACCGCGTCGGAGTTGGCCACCTCGGGCTGGTTGGTGGTTCCGGTGTAGAGGTTGATGCTCTGCTGAGAGGCCAGCTCCTGCGGTGGCGGGGTGAAGTAGCGCGCGAAGCCGGCATGCAGCGCGGTGCTGTCCGTGGCTGCATAGGCCAGGTTCAGCCGCGGGCTCCACTGGTGCTCCTTGGTGTACGCGTTCACGCTGTCGTAGCGCAGGCCGTAGTTGAAGGTGAGCTTCGGGTCGATGCGCCACTCATCCTGCAGGTACAGGCTGGCCAGCTCGCCCGTCTTGCCCGAGTTGTCGTTGATGAGCACCGGCATGTCGCCCACCTGCGCGCCCGTGTCGTCGACCGGGAACACGTTCACCGCATTGAGGCTGCGCGTGCTGGCCCGGGTGTACAGCCCGCCGAAGCGCAGCGTGTGGGCATCGCCCAGCTTGTACGAGGCATCGGCCTGCAGGCCGTTGGACGAGTTGGTGCGCTCGGTGTCCGAGGCGACGCCGTTGTAGATCAAGTCGCCCACCGGGTCGGGACGGTAGTGGAGGCTCGAATACTGGTGGAAGGCCGAAAGCTGGAAGTCCAGCGCGCCCAGCGACTTCTGGTACGACAGCGCAACGAAGCGCGTGCTCTCGTTCTGGCGCTCGCGCACCTGCGACGAAGGCAGGCCGTTGTAGCCCGAGCCCAGGTCGCTGAAGCCGGCCAGCGAGAAGGCCGGCGTCTGGTTCGGATTGGTCGGGATCTGGAACTTGCCGTCGTAGGTGCCGAACATCAGGCCCAGCCGCGTGTCGTCGTCCAGGTAGTACGAGAAGTTGCCGAAGGTCTTGCCCTGGCGGGTGCGGTCGTTCTGGGCATTGAGCGTGGGCTGCGGGTTCTCGATGCCCTGGCTGTTGCCCACGCCACTGGCCGAAAGGTAGTAGCTCAGGTTGCCCTGGGTGCCGTACACCGAGCCGCTGCCTTCCAGCGTGTTGTGGCTGCCGAGGGTGAAGCCCAGCGAGCCGCCGGGCTTGCCGAAGCCCTGCTTGGTCTGGATGTCGACCACGCCGGCCGTGCGCAGCCCGTACTGGGCCGGCAGCGCGCCGGTCAGGTAGGTGATCGAGTCGATGTAGCGCGTATCCAGCGTCTGGCCGAAGCCGGAGATGCCTTCGGGCAGCTGCACGCCGTTGATGCGGTACTGCACGTTGCCGTGGTCGTCACGCACATGCAGCGAACCGGAGGCCTTGGAATCCTTGGCCACGCCGGGCAGGGTGAGCAGCACGTCGTCCAGCGGCGTGGCGTCGCCCTTGCCCAGCGCGCCGATGGCGCTCTGGTCGATGCGGTAGACGGTGGCGCCGGTCTCGGGCGACAGCTCCATGCGCGCCTTCTTCAGGCGCTCGGAGGTGACCTCGACGGTGGACAGCGTCTGGGGCTGGACGGCGATGGCAGACGGCGTGTTTCCGGCAGCGGGGGCGTCCTGCGCAAAGGCAGGCACGCACAGGAGCGTGAGAACGGCAATGCCGATGGCACTGCGAGGGAATTTCTGGGGCATGAGAGGTCACTGGCGAATCGATGAACAGGCCGCTGCCGCCCACGCAGATGCGGGCGGCAGAAGCCAGGGCTCGGGGGATTCAGCGAGTGACGGGCGGACCGCGCGCGTCGAAGAGCGCCACCCAGCGCCGAAGCGCCTCGCCCTGCATGAAGGCGAACACCGCCGCAGGCGGCAGGTTGGGCAGCACAGGGAGCACGAGGGTGGGCATGGCCGCATCGTGCTGGAGCTGGTCCAGGATCAGGCAGAGCGCGCTGCCGTCGTCATGGTCGTCGAACAGCGCCGCCAGGCCGTGGTGCGCGGCATGCACCAGGGGGTGTACGCCTTGGGCAGCCAGCGAAGGACCATGACCCCCACCGTGGGTCTCTGCCTGAATCGCGTGCCCCCCGCCCGCATGCATGTGCAGCGTGCGGTGCATGAGCCCCAGCGCCGACGCGAACACCAGCACCCACGCCAGCGCGATGGCCAGCGCAGGCGAGGCGGTCGGGCGAAGGAAGCGGGGCGGCATGCGGGCGCGAGGTTCTTTCTTACGTGCAGGGATGGTGGGCCTCAGCCCTTCTTCACCCGCTCGGCAAAGGTCTTGCGGAACTTCTCGACCTTGGGCGCCACGACGAAGGCGCAGTAGCCCTGGTTGGGATGCTTGACGAAATAGTCCTGGTGGTAGTCCTCGGCCGGCCAGTAGCGCTGCAGCGGCGCGATCTCGGTCACGATGGGCACGCCGCCATAGGCCTGGTGGCTCGCCAGCTCGGCCACAACCTCGCGCACGGTGGCCAGTTGCGCCTCGTCGGTGGTGTAGATGGCGCTGCGGTACTGCGGCCCGACATCGTTGCCCTGGCGGTCGGGCGTGGTCGGGTCGTGCACGACGAAGAAGATGTGGAGGATCTCGCGCAGGTCGATGACGGCCGGGTCGAACTGCACCTTGATCACCTCGGCATGGCCGGTGGTGCCGCTGCAGACCTGCTCGTAGGTGGGATGGTCCACATGCCCGTTGGCGTAGCCGGACTCCACGTCCAGCACGCCTTCGACGCGGTCGAACACGGCCTCGGTACACCAGAAGCACCCGCCCCCGAGGACGATGGTCTGCGGCGATGCGGCTTGGGTCTCGGACATGGCGCTTCTCCTGGGCAAACGGGCGATTGTGCCGTCTCGCCTTGACGCCTGCAGAACCGGCGGCCAATAATTAATAACCAACCGGTCATTAACTTTGTTGTCCTTCCCGCCCATGGGTTCCTCTGCCTCCCTGCCCTGCCGACTGCGCGACGCCATGACCGGCGCCAAGCGCGCGCGTCGCAAGGAGGCCCGACCGGGCGAGCTGCTGCAGGCCGCACTCGACCTGTTCGTCGAGAAGGGCTTCGCCGCCACCCGGTCGGAGGACGTGGCCGCCCGCGCCGGCGTCTCCAAGGGCACGCTGTTCCTGTACTTCGGTTCCAAGGAGGAGCTGTTCAAGGCGGTCGTCACCGAGAACCTGGCCGGCCGCTTCACCGAGTGGAACCAGGAGTTCGAGACCTTCGAAGGCAGCAGTCCCGACATGCTGCGCTATGCGCTCAACACCTGGTGGCAACGCGTGGGCAGCACGCAGGTGTCGGGCATCAGCAAGCTGATGATGAGCGAGGGCCGCAACTTCCCCGAGCTGTCGGCCTTCTACCACCAGAGCGTGGTGGCGCCGGGCAATGCGCTGGTGCGCCGGATCCTGGAGCGCGGGATCGCCCGCGGCGAATTCCGCGCCCTGGACCTGGACCACGCCGTCCATGCCGTGGTGGCGCCGCTGCTCTTCATGATCCTGTGGAAGCATGCGCCCGAGGTGTGCGGCGGCACGGCCGCGCTGGACCCGGCGCGCTATCTGGCCGCACAGGCCGACCTGCTGCTGCACGGCATGTGCACCCGGCAGGGGCTGGCCGCGGACGGCGGCGCGGCAGGCTCCTAGAATCCCGGGCTTTGTCCGTTCTGCGTCGCCCCGCCCCCACCATGACCGCCTCCCTCGTCACCGATCCCCTGCGCTTCAACATGATCGAGCAGCAGATCCGCCCCTGGAACGTGCTCGACCTCGAGATCCTGGAACTGCTGACCGAAGTGCGCCGCGAAGACTACGTGCCCGCCGCCCACCGCGGCATGGCCTTCTTCGACATGGACATCCCGCTCGGTGACGGCCCCGGCCAGGTCATGCTCTCGCCCAAGATGGAAGCGCGGCTGCTGCAGGACCTGCATGTCAGGAAGACCGACTCCGTGCTCGAGATCGGCACCGGCTCCGGCTACATGGCCGCCCTGCTCGGCGCCCGCGCCGCCCGCGTGCTGACGCTGGAGATCGACCCCACGCTGGCCGCCACGGCCGCCCAGACCCTGCAGCGCAACGGCGTCGGCAACGTCGAGGTGCGCCATGCCGACGGCGCCAATCCCCTGCCCAGCGGCCCGACCTTCGACGTGATCCTGCTCAGCGGCTCGGTCGCCCGCATCCCGCAGAACCTGCTGGGCTCGCTGAACATCGGCGGCCGGCTGGCGGCCATCGTCGGCGACGAGCCGGTGATGCGCGCCCATTTCGTCACCCGCACGGCCGAAGGCAAGTGGGACACCCAGGAGCCCTGGGACACCATCGCCCCGCGCCTGCTGAACTTCCCGGAGCCCTCGCGCTTCAACTTCTGACCGGCACCGACCGCGCCTCGACCGCCATCCGTTCGCGCTGAGCCTGTCGAAGCGCCGGACCGGGACGTCGAAGGGGCGCCAGGGACGGTCTCCTGCCCACCCAGCGCCACCATGATCGACCAAGTCCCTCCCGCCCACCTGCAAGCCTGGTTCGACCAGACGCCCGACGCGCCGGCCGTGGTGCTCGACGTGCGCGAACCCTGGGAGCTGCAGACCGCCAGCGTGAAGCCCGAGGCTGGCTTCACCGTGGTGGCCGTGCCCATGAACGAGATCCCTGCCCGGATGGCCGAGCTGGACCCGGCCCAGCGCATCGCCTGCCTGTGCCACCACGGCGCCCGCAGCCAGCGGGTGGCCGCCTTCCTGGCCCACAACGGCTACGAGCAGGTCGCCAACATCAGCGGCGGCATCGACGCCTGGTCGCAGCAGCGCGACCCTTCCGTTCCCCGCTACTGAGCGGCGCACGCTCATGCGCCCGCTCGTTCTTCGCGCGGTGGCCCTGGCGGCCGCCACGCTGGCCCTGCATGGGCCGGCCGCCGCCCAGAACCTGGGCAGCCTCTACGACGCTGCCCGTGGCTACGACGCCAGCTACCAGGCCGCCCGCGCCCAGGCCGAGGCGACCACGGCCCGCGGCGAGCAGGCCCGAGCCGGCATCCTGCCGCAGGTGGGCTTTGCCGCCAGCGCCTCGCGCACCGACTCCGACATCCGCACGCCTGCCGGCACCGGGCCGCGTGACTTCTCCACGACCCAGGTCGGGGTGCAGGCCACGCAACCCATCTACCGACCCGCCAACTGGGCGAGCTACCAGCAGGGCCAGCGCCAGGCCGCGCTGGCCCTGGCCCAACTGCAGCTGGCCGAGCAGGACCTGATCGTGCGCGTGGGCCAGGCTTATTTCGACCTGCTGTCGGCCGAGGACAGCGTGCGGCTCATCCGCGCCCAGAAAGCCGCCGTGGCGGAACAGCGCGCCACGGCCCAGCGCAATTTCGATGTCGGCAACGCCACCGTCACCGACCAGCGCGAGGCGCAGGCCCGCTACGACCTGGTCGTCGCACAGGAGATCGCGGCCGAAAACGACCGCCAGGTGCGTCAGGTGGCCCTGGACCAGTTGGTCGGCCGCAGCGGCGCCACACCGTGGGCACCAGCCGGCGCCGCGTTGCCCGTACCGCCCCAGCCTGCCGATCTGGCCACCTGGGTCGCGCTGGCCGAGGACGCCCATCCCGCCATCGCCCAGGCACGCATCGGCGTGGACGTGGCGGCCCTGGAGACCGAGAAGGCCAACGCCGGCCATCTGCCCACCATCGATGCCACGCTGAGCTACGGGGTCAATCGCAATCCGGAAGGCACGCTGACGACGACGACGCCGACCACCGTCCACGCCACCCAGGCTGGCGTGCAGCTGAACCTGCCGCTGTTCGCCGGCTTCGCCGTGCAGAACCGCATCCGCGAGACGCTCGCCCTGGAAGACCAGGCCCGCGCCCAGCTCGACGGCGCCCGCCGCAACGTGGCGCAGGCCACGCGCACGGCCTGGCTGGGCCTGGCCTCGGGGCGCAGCCGCGTTGCCGCCCTCGAAGCCGCCGAGGCCTCCAGCCGCAGCGCGCTCGAAGCGACGCAACTGGGCTACCAGGTGGGCGTGCGCGTCAGCCTGGACGTGCTCAACGCCCAGGCCCAGCTCTACCAGACGCAGCGCGACCTGGCCGCCGCCCGCTATGCCGTGCTGCTGGGCGAGCTGCGCCTGCGGCAGGCGGCCGGCACCCTGGACGCCGAGGCGCTGCGCCCCATCGACGCACTGTTGTCGCCGGCCCCGATGGCTGCGGTCAGCCCTTCCCGCTGAGTCCGCACGCCCGGCGGCGCGCACCATGGCGGCCGTCAATCCTGCGGCCGATCACCGCAAAAACCGTGAAGGCTGCGGCGGGCTGCTGCCTATAGTCCCGTTCTTCCCCGCCCAGCACCGTGATCACGGTGATCGTGCCGATGAACGCTTCTGTCGCCCCTTCCCGTCTTGCCCCTGGCGCGCCCGAGATGGCCGCCCTGCCCGTCTCCGATCGCCCATCGCGCGCGGTCATCGACCTCGACGCGCTTCGCCACAACTACCGCCTCGCGCGCCAGCGCCACGGCGGCCGGGCCTTTGCCACCGTCAAGGCCGACGCCTATGGCCACGGCGCCGTCCCCTGCGCGCAGGCGCTGGCGTCCGAGGCAGACGGCTTCGCGGTCGCCTTCCTGGCCGAGGCCCATCCACTGCGCGCCACGGGCCTCACACAGCCGATCCTGATCCTGGAGGGCTGCTTCTCCGCGGCCGAACTGGTCGCCGCGCATGCGCTGGACTGCTGGGTGGTGGTGCACCACGAAGCGCAGCTGCGCGCCGTCGAGGCGCATCCGGAACTCGTTGGGCTGAATGTGTGGCTGAAGGTGGACAGCGGCATGCACCGCGCCGGCTTTGCGCCGCCCGAGGTGCGCGAGGCGCACCGCCGTCTCGCCGCCTGCCCGCAGGTTGGCGCGATCACGCTGATGACGCACTTTGCCCGCGCGGACGAGCCCGACAGCCCCGCCACCGCCGCGCAGATCGCCTGCTTCGAGGCCGCGACGGCCGGCCTGCCCGGCGAGCGCAGCCTGGCCAATTCCGCCGGTGTGCTGGCCTGGCCCGCCGCCCGCGGCGACTGGGCACGACCCGGCATCCTGCTGTACGGCGCCGATCCGCTGCCCGTGCCCGATCCGGCGCTGCGCGCGGTGATGACGCTGGAGAGCGAGGTCTTCGCCGTGCGCGAGCTTCAGCCCGGCGACGCGCTGGGCTACGGCGCCCGCTTCGTGGCCGACGCGCCCTGCCGCGTGGGGCTGGTCGCGATCGGCTATGCGGACGGCTATCCGCGTGTGGTACCCACGGGAACGCCGGTCTTCGTCGGCGCGCACGCGAGCCGCATCGTGGGCCGCGTGTCGATGGACATGCTGACGGTCGACCTGACGGCGCTGCCGCGCGAAGGCATCGGCAGCCGGGTGGAGTTGTGGGGACCACGCGTGCCGATCAATACCGTGGCCGCCGCGGCCGGGACGATCAGCTACGAACTGCTGTGCCATGTGCGGCGCGTGCCGCGGGTGTACGTGGGCGGCGCGGCAGGCTGAACGCTGCGCCGACCGAACCAGAGCCGGCTGAACGATCGCCCAACCCAACGCTGAGAGGCTGCAGAGTCACAGGCTGCGCATGGCGCCCTCTTCCCTTGCGGGAGAGGGCCCGCTCCGATCAGCCCCTGCGCTCTTCGGGCACGATGAGCGGTGCCTCGGGGTCGAACACCGGCTCGGCGCGCTCGCCCGGGGCATGGCCCGTCGGCGGTACGGTCTTCGAGGCCGATGCGGCCACGGTCCCCGGCTCCGCCATCGGTTCCGTCATCGGCTCCGGCGCCAGCGACGACGATGCCTGCAGTGGCGGCTCCGTCCGCGCAGCCAACGACGGGTCGGCAGACGCGGCCATCGTGTCGGACCCGGCAGCCATAGCAACCGGCTCCGGATCGGGCACCGATTGCCCCAGCGCCAGGATGGCCGCCGCCGTGCGCTCGGCCGCGCCGCGGTGGCTGCCGGCAAAGCCCAGCGCCGCCTGCGACATCGCGGCGCAGCGGCCCTTGTCCGCCACCAGCGACAGCGCGTGCACCACGGCCTTCATCATGTCGTCCACGCGCAATGCACCGCCGGCGGCAATGGCCAGTTCGGCCGCCTCGGCAAAGTTGAAGGTGGACGGGCCCATCACGATGGGGCAGGCACAGGCCGCCGCCTCGATCAGGTTCTGTCCGCCCAGGGGCGCGAAGCTGCCGCCCAGGAGCGCGGCTTCTGAGAGGCCGTAGTACAGCGCCATCTCGCCCAGCGAATCGCCCAGCCAGATCTCCTCGCCCTCGGGCGCGCCCTCCGCAGTGGACCGGCGCACGCAGGCGAAGCCGCGCTGCGCGATCAGCTCGGCCACCGCGTCGAATCGCTGAGGGTGCCTCGGCACGATCAGCCACTGCACATCGCAGGCACGCAGCCGTGGCAGGTGGCGAGCGCGCTCGCCACGCGGGCGGCCGGGGTTGCCGTCCGCCGCCGCAGCGGGACCGAAGTCGTCACTCGACGGCGCGGTGGTCCAGAAGTGGCGCAGCGCATCGAGCAGCATCGCCTCCTCGCCATCACGCGAGCTGGCGAACACCACCACCGGCTTGGGCAGGCGCGCACGCAGGGCCTGCGCATGCACCAGTTGCCGCGCATCGGGCTGCGCATCGAACTTGAGGTTGCCGAACACGCCGCCCAGCTTGGCGCCCAGCGACACGAGGCGGTGCGCATCGGCCTCGCTCTGGGCCCACACGGCCGCCAGCGAGGCATACGCCGGCCGCGCCAGCGAGGACCAGCGCTCGGCCTTGGCCAGCGACTTCTCGGACAGGCGGGCGTTGGCCAGCGTGAGCGGAATGCCCCGCTGTGCGCAGGCCGCTGTGAGCTCGGGCCAGACCTCGGTTTCCATCAGCACGCCGATGCGTGGACGGAAGCGGTCGAGGAATGCGGCCACGGCCTTCGGCGTGTCCCAGGGCTGCCAGACCTGCACATCGCCGTCCTGCAACAGCTTGGCGCCCTCCTCCCGGCCCGTGGCGGTGCCATGGGTCAGCAGGATGGGCACGCCGGGAAGCTGCCGGCGCAGTTCGGCGATCAGGATGCCGGCGGCGCGCGTCTCGCCGAGCGAGACGGCATGCACCCAGCAGGCGTCGCGGATCTGCAGCGCGGGGTCGTACACGCCAAAGCGCTCCGCCACCGCATGGGCATAGCCCGGCTCGGCCTTGGCGCGCTTGCGCAGCTTGCGTTTGAGAAGGGGCTGCGCGAGGCGGGTGAACCACCCGTAGAGGCGCAGCGCGGGAGAACGGGAAACGCGCGGCACGCTCAGTGCGCCGCCTCCGCGAAGCTCGCGTCGGGCTTGACCGACTTGAGCAGCGCCGTCATGGTGGCTTCGATGCGGTGCAGGGCTTCCTGCGTCTGACCTTCGAAGCGCAGCACCAGCACCGGCGTGGTGTTGGAGGCGCGCACCAGGCCGAAGCCGTCCGCCCAGTCGACGCGGATGCCGTCGATGGTCGAGACCTTGGCGTCGGCGTCGAACTTCGCCTTGGCCTTCATCTCCTCGACCAGCTTGTGCGGCTCGCCCTCGTTGCACTTCACGTTGAGCTCGGGCGTGGAGAAGCTGGTGGGCAGCGCGTTGAGCACCTCGCTGGCGTTGGGATGGGCCGACAAAATCTCCAGCAGGCGGCAGCCGGCATAGGTGCCGTCGTCGAAGCCGAACCAGCGCTCCTTGAAGAAGATGTGGCCGCTCATCTCGCCGCCGAGGGGCGAGTCGAGCTCCTTCATCTTGGCCTTGATGAGCGAATGGCCGGTCTTGTAGATCAACGGCTGGCCGCCCGCGGCCTCGATGGCCGGCGCCAGGCGCTGCGTGCACTTGACGTCGTAGACGATGGTGCCGCCCGGCACGCGCGAGAGCACGTCCTTGGCGAACAGCATCATCTGGCGGTCGGGGAAGATGTTGTTGCCGTCCTTGGTGACGATGCCCAGGCGGTCGCCGTCGCCATCGAAGGCCAGGCCCAGTTCGGCATCGGTGGTCTGCAGGGCCTTGATCAGGTCCTTGAGGTTGTCGGGCTTGCTGGGGTCCGGGTGGTGGTTGGGGAAGTTGCCGTCCACCTCACTGAAGAGTTCGATCACCTCGCAGCCGATGGCGCGGTAGATGGCCGGGGCCGAGGCGCCGGCGATGCCGTTGCCGGAGTCGACCACGATCTTGAGCGGGCGCTGCAGCTTGATATCGCCGGTGATGCGCTCTACGTACGCGGGCAGCACGTCCACCTTGCGGACGCTGCCGCCTTCGGCCAGTTGGGCGCTGCCGTCTTCCATGACCTTGCGCAGGCCCTGGATCTCGTCGCCGTAGATGGCGCGGCCGGCCAGCACCATCTTGAAGCCGTTGTAGTCCTTGGGGTTGTGGCTGCCCGTGACCTGGATGCCCGAGGTGCACAGCGTGTTGGCCGCGAAGTACAGCATGGGCGTCGTCACGGCGCCGATGTCGATCACCTCCACCCCCGTGGCCACGAGGCCGCGGATCAGCGCCTCGGCCAGGCTCGGGCCCGACAGACGACCGTCGCGCCCCACGGCCACCGTGCGCTCGCCAGCGGCGCGCGCGGCGCTGCCGAATGCGCGTCCCAGCGCCTCGGCCACCTCCGCATCCAGGGTGCTCGGCACGATGCCGCGGATGTCGTACGCCTTGAAGATCGAGGGGCTGAGTTGCATGGCAGGGTGGGGAGGAAATGACAACAAAAGTGACGGCGACGATTGTAGGCACCGCCCCTCGTGGCTCGCATGTCCGGAAATGGCGCATTTGGGTGGCTTCGCACAGGTAGCATGCCCCGCATGAACACCCGGCCCGACGCCTTGACGGATACCGAAGGCGACGCCTGTTACCTGGCGTTGAAGACGCGCGACGCACGCTTCGACGGCGCCTTCTTCACGGCCGTGACGAGCACCGGCATCTACTGCCGGCCGGTGTGCCGCGTGCGCCTGCCGCGGCGCGAGAACTGCCGCTTCTTTCGCCATGCGGCGCAAGCCGAGGCAGCAGGCTTCCGACCCTGCCTGCGTTGCCGGCCCGAGCTGGCGCCGCGGGCCGTCGATGCGCCCGCATGGAGCACCGAGGATGCCTCGCGCATCCTGGCGCGCCAGGCCGCGCGCTTGATGGACGAACCCGAGCTGTGGGCGGACGCTGCCGACGACGCGCAGCCCGGCCGCATGGTGGCCCGCATGGCCGAGCGCCTGGGGGTGAGCGACCGGCACCTGCGCCGTCTGTTCGAAGCCGAGTTCGGCGTCTCGCCCCTGCAGTACCTGCAGACGCGGCGCCTGCTGGCCGCCAAGCAGTTGCTGGCCGATACGCGCCTGCCCGTGGCCGAGGTGGCCCGCGCCAGCGGCTTCGGCAGCGTGCGGCGCTTCAATGCCGCCTTTGCCGAGCGCTACGGCCTGAACCCGCGCGACCTTCGCCGCGCCCGCGAGGATGAGGACCAGGGCGACGCGAACGGCGCCTCGCTCACGGTGCGGCTGGGCTTCCGCCCGCCCTACGACCTGGCGACGCTGCGCGAATTCCTGGGCCGCCGCGCCCTGGCTGGCGTGGAGCGGCTCGATGCCGATGGCCGCTTCCTGCGCACGGTGCGCATCGGCACGCACACCGGCTGGCTGGTGCTGGGCTTCGACCTGCCGGCCTCGCAGGTGCGGTTGACACTCGGCGAATCGCTGGCGCCCGTGCTGCCGATCCTGGCCAGCCGCGTGCGGGCGCTGCTGGACCTGGATGCCGATCCGTCCGCCATCCATGCCGTGCTCGGCCCCTCCTACCCCGCGGCCGAAGGCCTGCGCGTGCCCGGCACGCTCGATGGCTTCGAGCTGGCGGTGCGTGCCGTGCTGGGCCAGCAGATCACGGTGGCCGCCGCCCGCGCGCTGGGCAGCCGGCTGGTGCAGGCGCTGGGCGAGCCCGTCGCCACGCCCTTCGCGGGGCTGGACCGGCTGTTCCCCACACCCGCTGCACTGGTGGCCGTCGATGGCGAAACACTCGGCCGGCTCGGCCTGGTGCGCCAGCGACAGGCCGCCTTGCGCGCATTGGCCGAAGCCGTGCTGGACGGCCGGCTGGCGCTGCATGCCGGCGCCGAACCCCAACGCACCTGCGCCGCCCTCCAGGCCCTGCCCGGCATCGGCGCCTGGACCGCGCAGTACATCGCCATGCGCGCATTGCGCTGGCCCGATGCCTTTCCCGCCGGCGACATCGCGCTGCAGAAGGCCCTGGGCGTGACCCAGGCCCGCGCGGCCGAGGCCGCGTCGCAGGCCTGGCGGCCCTGGCGCAGCTACGCGGTGCTCGCCGCCTGGCACGGCCTGGCCGCGCCTCCCTCCACGAAGGACCCATCATGATCCCTGTCCCTTTCCGCGCCCGCCGCGTCGCGCTGCGTACCTGCCACATCGACACGCCTCTCGGCGGCGTCCTGCTGGCCGCCAGCGCCGACGGCCTGGCCGGCCTGTGGTTCGACGCACAGCGCCACCACCCCGACACCACCGGCTGGGAGCCCGATCCGAACCATGCGCTCTTGCAGGACGCCGCCGGCCAGTTGCAGGATTACCTGGCCGGCCGGCGGACCGGCTTCGAGCTGCCGCTGGACCTGTCCCGCGGCACGCCCTTCCAGCAGGCGGTGTGGCATGCCCTGCTGGCGATTCCGCGTGGCGGCACGCACAGCTACGGCGGCCTGGGCCTGGCGCTCGGCCGGCCGGCCGCCATGCGCGCCGTCGGCGCCGCCGTGGGCCGCAATCCGCTCAGCGTGATCGTGCCCTGCCACCGGGTCATCGGAGCCGATGGCAGCCTGACGGGCTACGCGGGCGGCCTGGAGCGCAAGCGTGCGCTGCTCACGCTGGAAGGCGTGGCGCTGCCACCGGCGGACCGAGGGCCGGCCGCGAGGCGCGTCGGCAACACCCCGACCGCGCGCGAGCGAACGCGGGAGGTGGCGTGAGTCCGCCGCGTTCTGCATCACGCCCCTGGCTGATCGATCTCGTGCTGCTGGCGGCGCTGTGGGGCGCATCCTTCCTCTTCATGCGCGTCGGGGCCGCCGAGTTCGGCGCGCTGCCGGTGGCGGCCATGCGCGTCGGCATCGCCGCGCTGGTGCTGGTGCCGCTGGTGCTGCTGCGTGGCCAGGGCGCCGACCTGCGCCGCCACTGGCGGGTGACCAGCGGCGTGGGCATGCTCAATTCGGGCTTGCCCTTCGCGCTCTTCTCCTTCGCACTGCTGACCATTCCCACCGGCCTGGCGGCGGTGATCAACGCCACGGTGCCGATGTTCGGCGCGCTGGTGGCGTGGGCCGTCTTCGGAGACCGGCCGGACGGCTCGCGGGCGCTGGGGCTGGTGGTCGGCTTCGTGGGCGTGGCGCTGCTGGCCAGCGGCTCCACCGGCCTGCACACCGGCGCGGGCGACTGGCGCACGCTGTGGGCCGTGCTGGCCTGCCTGGGCGCCTGCCTTTGCTATGGCCTGTCGGCCAGCGCGGCCCGGCGCTGGCTGCAGCCGGTGCCGCCCCTGGTCAATGCCGCCGGCAGCCAGATCGGCGCGACGGCGCTGCTGGTGGTGCCCGCCGCGCTCAGCTGGCCCAGCCAGATGCCCGGCCTGCGTGCCTGGCTGGCTCTGGTGGCGCTCGGCGTGGCCTGCACCGGGCTGGCCTACATCCTGTTCTTCCGGCTGATCGCCCGCGCGGGGCCAGCCAAGGCATTGACCGTGACCTTCCTGGTGCCAGTGTTCGCCGTCTTCTACGGCTGGCTGCTGCTGGGTGAGCGGGTGACGGCCTGGGTGCTGGGCTGCGCGCTGGTGATCGTGTGCGGTGTGGCGCTGTCGAG
This sequence comes from Pseudacidovorax sp. DMC4, assembly GCF_056314265.1. Lineage (NCBI taxonomy): Bacteria > Pseudomonadati > Pseudomonadota > Betaproteobacteria > Burkholderiales > Comamonadaceae > Pseudacidovorax > Pseudacidovorax sp. DMC4. Next base: position 770,256 of record NZ_JBQUYR010000001.1, read on the forward strand.
CGGGCTGGTGCGCCTGCCTGGGGCGAAGCGCGCAGCCCCGAAGGCCTGATCGACGCGCCGTCAGGCCGGCGGGTCGCGGCGCCGCCCGCGCCACAGGTGCCAGGGCAGCGCCGCGGTGACGGCCAGGCCCAGCGCGACATGGGCGACATGCACGCCGTCGCGCCATTCCTCCGCGCCGTAGAGCAGTGCCAGCGCCGTCAGCGCCGCCGCCGCGAACAGGCCCAGGGCGCAGGCCCCGGCAGCGCGGTTGCGCCGCGCCTTCCAGGCCACCACCACGTGATGCGGCAGCACGCTGCCCAGCGCCACCAAACTGAGCGCACCCGTGAGGCCATGCACGATCCACCATGCCGTGAGCTGCGGCGGCAGCCGGTGCCATGCATCCAGCAGCAGGAACCAGCCCACGCCCGAGGCGGCGCACAGGCCGAGCACCCCATACAGGCTGCGCCGCTGCCAGCGCGGCAGGCGGCCGATGCGGCTGGCGTGGGGTCGGCCGTGCCGCGTCACAGCACCCATCCTTGCGCACCGAAGGCCGCCAGGCAGCCGTGGGCCTGGGCGCCGCCCAGCGCCAGCACCTTGGTCAGGCCGTCGGCCAGTGCACAGGTGGGCGCCACCACGGTGTAGCTGGCGCCGCCGGCCAGCGCCTGCCCGCTGCGCGGGTCCACGATGGCGGACCGCAGCGGCTGGGCCTGAAGGCGCGCGCCGGCACCGGGCGCCGAGGTGGCGACCGCGCCATCGGCCAGGTCCCCCAAGTGCCTCACCCGGCCGGGCACCGACGGATCACGCACATGGATGGGCTGGGGCACTCGGCCCAGCACACGCAGGTCGCCGCCTGCGTTGACCCGGCCCTGGCGAATGCCCGCCGCGCGCAGCGCCGCCACGGCGCGATCCACGGCATGGCCCTTGGCGATGCCGCCCAGGTCGACGCGCACCGGCGCGCCCACCCGCACCCGCGCGGCGGGCAGGAGTTGCAGGACCCTCTGACTGGCCCCCGGCCGGCCCGCATCCGCCGCACAGTCGAAAAGCCCCGCAGACGCCTGGTGGAGTTGACCGGCCAGAGCCAGCACGTCCCAGGTCCAGGGGTCGATCACCAGCACCGCGCCGGCCGGCGCCGCGGCGATGCGGCAGAGGTCCGAATCCGGCCGGTGCGGCGACATGCAGGCCTCCACGCGTTCGATGGCGGCATAGGCCGCCTCCACGGCGCCCAGCACCTCGGCGGCCGACATGCCGGCCGCCGGCTCGGCCATGACTTCGACATAGGTGCCCATCGCCGGACGGCAGCGGCGGACGGGGGCCGCGGCCCGCACCGGCACAGCCGCGCCATGGCGACCTGCACGCCGCGATGGAGCGCGCGCTGCCTGGGGGCTAGCGGCCACGCAGCACCCGCACATACACCGCCAGCACGCGCTTGACGCCATCGGTCAGGTGCTTGGCCGACAGCGTGGCCCCGGAGATGTTCTCCACGTCCTTGCCGAGCTTGAGCGGGGCAGCGCCATCCTTGCCCTCGAACTGGTGCAGCCACTGCGGCTCGGCCACCTCGTAGCCGTAGGACTCGTGGTACTCCAGCACCTCCACGCGGCGCACGCGGCCCTGGGCGTCCAGCGCCACGGCGTAGGTGATCATCTCGTGCTTGCCCACCACCTCGTCCACCACGAACCAGCCGCCATCGGCCGCTTTCCAGATGCGGTTGCCCTGGAAGGGATGGGCCACGGACGAGGCCGCGCGCACCTCGTCCTGCTGGGCCGGCGTCAGGGCCACCGGAAAAGCGGTCAGCGCCTGGCTGCCGAACAGGTCGCGCTGGGCCTGCTCGACCGACACATAGATGCGGGCCGCCGCGTAGACCGGCGCCGTGGGCGCCAGCGCCGCGCCCAGCGCGGCCAGCGGCATCAGCGTGGCCGGCTTCCATTGCATGCGCGTCATTCCAGCGGGATCCCCAGCTTCACGACCACCTGGTTGCGGCCGTGGTTGTCCCACACCTTGCCGAGCGAGCAATCGGCGGTTCCGTCGGCGTAGCAGTGGCCGCCGATCTGGTAGCGCCAGGCGGCCGTCACCCACCAGCTGCGCTCGGCGTAGTGGATGTTGGGGCCGATGAAGTTGGCCGTCTGCGTGTGCTGGTTGAAGTGGTAGCCGTCGTGGTCGGTGTGGAAGCGGCCCTCCACGCCGGCCGTCCACTTGGGCGCGAAGCGATAGCTGGCGCCGTACAGCAGGTCGGCCATCGAGTTCCTGATGATGCCCGCCGGGTCGTATTTCTCCTTCTCGATTTCCACCAGCAGGTTGGCCGCCACCACCAGCCGGTCGTCCAGGAAGTTGGACTGCGCGATCAGCCGGAACTCCAGTTCGTCCTCCAGCTTGCCCCAGGTGGGCTCCACATACAGGCCGATGCCCACCGGCGACGTGACGGGATTGGTGATGCGCCAGATGCCTTCGATGGAGGCGCCGTCGAAGCGGCGGTAGCTGTAGGGGTCGCTCGTGTTGGCCGGACTGGGCACGCCGAAGCCCGCCGTGCACGGAATGTGGTCGCAGGTCTCGGGGCTGAGATAGTTGTTGTGCGCGCTGATCGAGGCGGCATTCAGGTAGCCGCCGATCTGCAGGTCGTTGGTGATGCCGTACTCCAGCTCGGATCGGTACAGCCCGAAGTCGTAGCGGCCGGTGGCCTGGCCATGCGTGACGTCCACCTTCTGCTCGAATTCCGCCGTGCCCTTGGGCTGCAGGTCCAGTGTGTAGACCCAGCCGAAGGCACCCTCGCCCGCCTGCGCGGGCAGGCCCGCCATCGCCGCGGCACCGACCGCGCACGCAGCCGCCGCCCTGCTGATTCGCTTGAACGCTCCCACGAACAACCTCCCGTCAGAGATAAGAAAAGAGAATGCGAGTGATTCTCGAAAACATCACTGACGGGGAACTGAGCCGGCAAGGGGCTTGGCGACGGCAGCCTGCCGCCTCATCAGCCCAGGCGCCTTCCTGCGCCCAACGCCGGCTTCGAGGCGGGTCTATTCGGCCGCAGCCAGAAACGGCATCACCCGCGCCAGCAGCGCCTCGGGCGCCTCTTCGGCGATGTAGTGGCCGCAGGGCAGCGGGCCGCCCTGCACATCCACCGCCACGCGCTGCCATTCGGCCAGGGGCTGGAAGCAGCGGTGGACCACGCCCTCCTCGCCCCACAGCGCGAGCAGCGGCATCGTGAGCTTGCGGCCGGCCTCGCGGTCGGCACGGTCGTGTTGCAGATCGATGGTGGCCGCCGCGCGGTAGTCCTCGCAGGTGGCATGCGCCGCGCCGGGCAGTGCGATGCAGCGCTGGTACTCGGCCAGGGCGCGCGGGTCGAAGGGGGCCAGGCCGGCGCTGCGCTTGCCCATCAGGTCGGTGATGTAGCGCGCCGGGTCGGCCTCGATCAGCCGCTCGGGCAGCGGCGCCGGCTGGATCAGGAAGAACCAGTGCCAGTAGGCGCGTGCGAAGGCTTCGTCGGTCTGCTCGTACATGGCGAGCGTGGGCGCGATGTCGAGCGTCACCAAGCGGCGCACGGCCTGCGCATGGTCCATGGCCAGCCGGTGGGCCACGCGGGCGCCGCGGTCATGCGCGAGGACGAGGAAGCGCTCGAAGCCCAGCGTGCGCATCAGCGTCACCTGGTCCTGCGCCATGGCGCGCTTGGAGTAGTTGGCATGGTCCGACAGACCGGCAGGCTTGGAGGAGTCGCCGTAGCCGCGGATGTCCGCCGCGACCAGGGTGTAGTGCTGCGCCAGCGTGGGCGCCACCTTGTGCCAGATGGCGCGGGTCTGCGGATGGCCGTGCAGCAGCAGCAGCGGGGGGCCGGAGCCGCCGATGGTGGCGGCGATCTGGATGCCGTCGCCGACGTCGACGCGGCGTTCTTCGAATCCGGGAAAAAGCGGGGTCATGCAGGGAGTCTCCTAAGGACAGCCCTGCATGGTAGGCGCGCGCTTCCCAGCGCGCTGCGCCTCAGCGATAGCGCGGGTCGTTGGGGCGCGCGTCGTAACGGTTCGGCACGCCGTCGCCATCGCGGTCGCGGTCGTAGCGGTTGGGCACGCCATCGCGGTCACGGTCTCGGTAGGCGCCCGGCGGCGGGCCCGAGGGCGGGGGCGGAGGCGCGACCACGCAGCCGGCGAGGGTGACGGCCAACAGGCCAAGTAGCAGGGGTGTCTTGATCTTCATGGGTGGGCTCCTTGCGGCAATGCCGCTGGCGGCAGACTGCCGCCCCGCCCTGCGACGGTCTGTCGGACGCCATCGCCCGGCTGCGGGCGCTTCAGGCCGACGCGCTGCGGGCCTGTGCCGCCGCGAGGAGCGCCGCCAGCGCGGGCGGCAGCCCTTGCTGCGGCTTGGCGGGCGGCGGCGCCATGCTGCCGCGGCTGGCCAGGCCCGGCTGCAGGCCGTGGAGCATCTCCGCCTGCCGCACGGCACTGGAGACGCCATCGACCACCGGCACCGGCAGGCGTCCCGCCAGTTGCCGCGCCAGGCCGGCCAAGGGGGCGCCGGCCAGGATCAGCACATCGGCCCCATCCTCGTCCACGGCACGTTCGCACAAGTCCAGCAGCGCCTCGGAATGGTCCTCCTGGATGCCGTCGATGCGCGCCAGCGGCCGGTCGAGCGCACGGATGCTGGCCAGCCGGCCTTCCAGCCCGTTGGCCTGCACCACCTCGCGGTACCAGGCCTGGATGCGCTGCGAGATGGCGATGATCGAAAAGCGCGGGCCCAGCAGGCACGCACTCGCCAGGGCCGATTCGGTGAGTCCCAGCACCGGCATGGGCAGCACCTCGCGCAGCGCCGCGAGGCCCGGATCACCGAAGGCGGCCACGATCACCGCGTCGTGGCCCGCCGCATGCTCGGCCGCGACGTTGGCGGCCGCATAGGCGCCCACCATGGCCTCGAAACGCGTCTCGATGTAGGCCACGCCGAAAGACGCGGTGCGCAGCGTGAGTTCGGTGCCGGGGCTGGCGCTGCGCGCCGCCTCGCTGCCGATGAGTGCCGTGACGCTGTCGGAGATGTTGGGGTTGATGACCAGGATGCGCATGGTGCCGATCATCCCCGGCGGCGCGGCACCAGCGTGGGCGTGCCGCAGTGCAGGAAGCGTCCGGCGCCCTGGCGGCCGGTGAAGTCGCGGCCGTCCCAGACCACCTCGCCGCGCGACAGCGTCATGCCGGGCCAGGCCGTCAGGTGCATGCCTTCATACGGCGTGTAGTCCACGTTGTGGTGCAGCTGGGCATTGGTCAGCACGAACTCGCGCTCGTCCCAGATCACGAGGTCGGCATCGGCACCCACCGCCAGGCTGCCCTTGCGCGGATGCAGACCATAGGCCTTCGCCGGGTTGGTCGATGTCAGCTCCACGAACTTCTGCGGCGTAATGCGCCCCGCCATCACGCCTTCGGACCACAGCAGCGCCATGCGCGTCTCGATGCCAGGAATGCCGTTGGGAATGTGGCGGAAGCCCACCTCCTCGCCACCCGGCTTCTTGCCCTCCGTGCCGTCGAACTTGTAGGGCGCGTGGTCGGACGAGAACACCGTGAACAGCCCATCGGCCAGGCCGTTCCAGATCACCTGCTGGTTGCGCTTGTCGCGCGGCGGCGGGCTGCAGACGCACTTGGCGCCGTGGTAGCTGTCGTCGATGCCGAGGTCCTCGGCGGTGAGGAAGAGGTACTGCGGGCAGGTCTCGGCGAAGACGTTCAGCCCGTGGGCGCGGGCCCAGCGGATCTGCTCGACCGCCTCGCGTCCGGAGACATGCACGATGAGGATCGGCACGTCCACCAGCTCCGACAGCGCGATGGCGCGGTGCGTGGCCTCGCGCTCCACCAGCATGGGCCGCGCATGCGCATGCCAGCGCGGCGCGGTGCGGCCGGCGGCCTCCAGCCGCTTGCTGAGCCATTCGATGCAGTCGGCGTTCTCGGCATGGATCATGGCCATGGCGCCGTGCTCGCGCGCCACGGACAGCACGTCCAGGATCTGCCCGTCGTCCAGCTTCAGGCTGTCGTAGGTCATGTAGATCTTGAACGAGGTGTAGCCCTCGCGGATCAGCGCCGGCAGTTCTTCTTCGAGCACCGTGGGCGTGGGGTCGCTCACGATCAGGTGGAAGCTGTAGTCCACATGCGCCTTGCCTTCGGCGCGCTGGTGGTAGTCGGCCACCGCCTCGCGCAGCGACTGGCCCTTGTGCTGCAGCGCGAAGGGAATGACGGTGGTGGTGCCGCCACAGGCTGCCGAACGCGTGCCGGTGTCGAAGTCGTCGGCCATCACCACCGGCGGCGGCTCGGGCTGGTCGAGGTGGCAGTGCGCGTCGACGCCGCCGGGCGTCACATGGCGGCCGGCCGCGTCGATCTCGCGCGCCCCGGCCGGCAGGTCCTGGCCCAGTTGCACGATGCGGCCATCCTTCACGGCAATGTCGCAGTCGAAGATGTCGCTGGCCGTGACGGCGCGCGCGTTGCGGATGACGAGGTCGAAGGCGGACATGGGATTCGTGTTCAAGAAAAGAAGGAAGGTCAGGCGGCCATCCAGCCGCCGTCGACCATGAGTTCGGCACCGGTGATGAAACGGGCTTCGGAACTGGCAAGAAAGAGCACCGCCTCGGCCACGTCCTCGGGCCGGCCCAGGCGCGGCCAGGGTGTGCGGCGGATGGCGCGCTCCATGACGACCGGGTCGAGCGCGCGGCCGCCCTGCCCCGTCTGGATCTTGCCGGGCGCCACGGCGTTGCAGGCGATCTGCTCGGCGGCGTAGTCGGCCGCCACTTGCCGCGTCATGTAGGCGATGGCGGCCTTGGTGACGCCGTAGCCCAGGTCGCCGGGGGCGGCGATCAGGCCATGCTGCGACGAGAGGTTGACGATGCGACCGCGCACCTCGTCCACCACTTCCTGGGTGCGCATCTGCCGCACCGCGGCGCGGCTGGCACGGAAGGCGCCGCCCAGGTTGACGTCGAGCAGGCGCTGCCAGTCCGCATCCTCCATGTCGGCCAACGGCCGCGCATGGCGGATGCAGGCGTTGTTGACCAGCACGTCGAGCCGGCCCTGCCAGCGCACGGCTTCCGCCACGAGCGCGTCGACCTGCTCGGTGCGGCTCACGTCGCAGTGGACGAAGCGGGCCTGGCCGCCTTCGGCCTCGATGGCCATGAGCGTGGGCAGGCCGCCCTCGATGGGCTGCTCGGTGATGTCGGCCACGATGACGAAGGCACCTTCGGCGGCCAGCCGGCGGGCGATGGCGCGGCCGATGCCGGAGGCGGCGCCAGTGACGATGCAGGCCTTGCCGGACATACGCTGGGCGGGCGTGGGCGTGATCTCAGACATGGGCAGGCGCCGCGCTGTGCTGCAGCCAGGCAAGGAAGTCAGCACCGGCTCGCGGCAGGTCGTAGTGCGGCACGAAGCCGGTGTCCCGGCGCAGGGCCGAGATGTCCATGCTGGCGCGGTCGTAGTCGGCGTAGGGCTCGATGTTGGCGGCGTCCCCTTCGGCGGCGATGCCCCAGTCAGCGCGCTCGAAGCCCGGCTGCGTGGCGAGCCAGGCGCACCAGTCGGCCACCGACCATTCGAAGCCGGCCGCCAGGTTGTAGATGGGCTGCGACGGCGCCTCGGTGTCGAGCAGTGCCGCGATGGCGGCGGCCGCATCGCAGACGTAAAGCCAGTCGCGCCGCAGCGGGCGCGGCAGCCGAACCGGTTGACGGGCGCGCAACAGCCGCAAGGCTTGTAGCGGCGCGCTGGGCGTGTCACGCACGCCGGTGTCGCGCTCCCAGGGGCCGAAGCAGGTGCCCAGGCGGCCGATGCGCAGGTCCACGCCCAGCAGCCCGGCCAATCGCCGCGCCGCGGCCTCGGCTGCCACCTTGGAGATGCCGTACAGCCCCTCGGGCTGCAACGGCGTGTCGGTATCGTGCAGCAGGCCGGGCAGCCGCCCGCTGGCCCCATAGGCCGAGCCCGAGCTGGCCAGCAGCACCCGCTGAACGCCATGCGCCGACGCCAGGCGCAGCGCCGTGGTCACGGCCACCAGGTTGACGGCGAAGATCCCTTCGGGCGCGCGGCGCTCGCGCTCGGCCGCCGCGGTCACGGCCGCCAGCAGCACCAGGCGATGCGGCCGATGCAGGGCCAGTGCGGCTTCCAGCGCTGCGGCATCGCCCACGTCGCCCCGCAAGGCGATGAAGCGCCCGGGCAATGCTGCCAACGCGCGCTGCGCCGCCTCGGGCAGCGGCGCCACATCCCAGCCGACCACCGTCTCGCCGCGGGCGAGCAGATGCTCCACCAGCGCCAAGCCAACGAAGCCCGCGGCCCCGGTGATGAAGGTGACCGATGCAGCCTCAGCCATGTGCGGCAGCGGTGGGCGTCACGACCCCTTCAGGCCGCAACAGCTGCAGGATGTGCCGCTTGTAGTCGTTGAAGCGCGGGCTGGTGGAATCGCGCGGGCGCGGCAGGTCCACCGCGATCAGCTCGCGGATGCGGCCGGGCCGCGCCGACATCACGGCGATGTGCGTGCCCAGCGCCAGCGATTCCTCGATGCCATGCGTGACGAACACGATGGTGCTCTGGCTGTCGCGCCAGATGCGCACCAGCTCGGCATGCATGTCCATCTTGGTCTGCTCGTCCAGCGCGCCGAAGGGCTCGTCCATCAGGATCACCTCCGGGTTCATCAGCAGCGCCCGGGCGATGCCCACGCGCTGGTTCATGCCGCCCGACAGCTCGCTGGGAAAGTGGTTCTCGAAGCCGCGCAGCCCCACCATGTCGATGAAGTGCTGCGCCTTCTTGCGCCGCTCTGCCTTGGGCAGGCCGCGCATGGTGAGGTGGAAGGCCACGTTCTCCCACACCGGCAGCCAGGGCATCAGCGTGGGCTGCTGGAAGACCACGCCGCGGTCCACGCCCGGCGCCGTCACCGGCCGGCCGCCCACGGCCACCACGCCGGCCGTGGGGTGGTCGAAGCCGGCGATCATGTTCAGCAGCGTGGACTTGCCGCAGCCGCTCGGGCCCAGCAGGCACAGGAACTCGTTGCGGCCCACGCTGAGGCTCACGTCGTCCAGCGCCTTGACGGCGCTGCCGCGGCGCGGGTCCTCGAAATGGCGAGAGACGTTCTGGATGGTGATGAGGCTCATGGTTCAGCCCTCTTTCGCTTGCAGGGTGGAGCCGCGCTGCCAGCGCAGCACGCGCGCCGACAGCAGCTTGATCAGCCAGTCGCTGCAGTAGCCCAGCAGGCCGATGCTCGCCATGGCGGCGATGACGATGTCGTAGCGCAGGAAGTAGTACGAGTCCCAGAGCACATAGCCCACGCCGCTCTTCACGGCCACCATCTCGGCCGTGACGGTCAGCATCCAGGCCGAGCCGATGGCGATGCGCAGGCCCGAGAAGATGCTGGGCAGCGCCGCCGGGAACACGATGTGCCGCAGCAGCAGCCGTGGCGTGCCGCCCGCCATCGCGCCCGCACGCAGCAGGTTGCGGTCGCAGGTCTTCACGCCGTGGATGGTCGACAGCAGCACCGGGAAGAAAGAGCCCAGGAACACCAGGAATATGGCCGGCTTGTTGGCGATGCCGAACCAGATGATGGCCAGCGGAATCCACGACACCGGCGGCACCGGCCGCAGCACCTGCAGCAGCGGCTCGATCAGCTTCTCGATGGTGCGCGACCAGCCGATGGCCATGCCCAGGCCGACGCCCAGCGCCGCCGCCAGCGCGAAGCCGGCGAACACGCGGCCGGCGCTGGCCGCCACGTCGAAGATCCAGTGCCCCGAATAGGTCTGCGTGTTGCCATCGGTGCCGATCACCCAGTCGGCCCAGGCCACCAGCACCTGCGAAGGCGCCGGCAGCAGCGCGGGCGGCAGCACGCCCGAGCGGGAGAACAGCTCCCAGCCGATGAGCACCAGGGCCGGCACGATGGCGCGTTCGATGCGCCGGTACAGCCGCTTCCAGGCCGGCGTCGCGGCGGCGCGCGCCGCTGCAGCCGGGGCCGGCAGCGTGGTCGTGGAGGAATCCGCCATCGTCGTCCCGCCCATGGCCTCAGTAGCCCAGCTGCGACTTGGGCTTGCCCGTCGCGGCTTCGAGGAAGCGGTAGTCGATGTTCTTCTCGACCGCCGCCGTCACGTCGTTGTTGATGTACTTGAGGTCGCGCATCATCTGCGCGATGGCCACGGCCGAGGCGCGGTGGATCTGGTAGTCGGGGTACAGGTTGGCGGCGGCGCCGGTGGCGATGGCCTTGTCCAGGCCCGTCACCTTCTGGATGGTGTCGATGAACAGGCCCTTGTCCTTGGTCATCAGGTCGTTGACCTTGATGATCGAGCGCACCGTCTCCTCCACCGCCTTGGGCTTGCTGGCGATCACGTCGGAGCGGGTGACGATCAGGTTGGTGAGCTTGCCGGCCGCCTGGTCATAGGGATAGGTGAAGAACTTGGCGGCCTTCACTTCGCGGATCTGGGTGGCGAAGGGGTCGACCGAGCAGATCAGCTCCACCTCGCCGCGGCGCAGGGCCTGCACGTGGTCCGACGGGTTGGGGATGTTGATGAACTGGACGTCCTTGTTGATGTCGATGCCCTGCTTGGCGAAGGCGCCGCGCATGTGGATGTCCTGCGCATTGCCGCGCGAGGCGGCCACGCGGAAGGGCTTGCCCTGGGCCTTGTACTCGGCGATGACCTTCTTCAGGCCCGCCCAGTCGTTCTCGGCCACGGGCACGTCGTTGCCCACCAGGATCTGCGAGCCGCCGTTGATCTGGCCCGAGATGGCGACCACGTCGAAGCCCTTGTCCAGGGCGGTGGCGTAGTGCAGATAGGTGACCTGGGCGACATCGATGCTCTTGGACAGCAGGGCCGTCAGCACGTCGTTGCCGGTGTTGAAGCCGGTGGCTTCGAGCTTGACCTTGGCGGGGTCGGCGTTCTGCGGCGTGAGGGCCAGCGGCGTGCAGTGCGCGCACTTGGCGTAGCCGAGCTTGATGGCGTCCTGCGCCTGGCCGGCGAGCGGCATCAGGGCGGCGGCGGCCACCAGGAGGGGAGCGATGAATTGGCGCATGGGCATTCCCGGAAGGTTGAACAACAGGACCGGTGCGAAACCGGATGCCTGCCTTCAAGCAATGGGCGTGCCACTTTGTATCCAATCCATTGAGCACGTGAATGCACTCTTTTCTCTGATCGCAGAAAGCCTGTCGAAGAAATAGAGGATCAATTGCACATCAGGATTGGATACAGTTTCTCTCCATGGTGCATCCATGCACCCCTTCGAGGCGGACGCGCGCCGGGTGCGTGCGCCAAATCGGGATAGGGGTCCGTCATTGTCGACGGAGCCCCTCCCACACCACCCGGCATGCGGGTCCGCACCGGGCGGTTCGAGCGCTTGAGGTCATGAGAGACGGGGCAAGCCCAGCAGGTCGAACCAGGAGATCGTGATAGCGGTGTTCAGCGTCTTGGCACTGTTACGCCACCAGCGACGGCTGTTGGCCGCCACCTGTCGCGCAACGCGAGGCGTCGCCCCCAGCGCCAGCAGTTCGCGATACATCGTCGTGCCCCGCCTCCACTGCTTGAGCTGCAAGGCCCTGAGTCGGTGGCGCAGCCATTCGTCCAGCACGCGCCAGACCTTGGGGGTCTGCGCCAGTGCGAAGTACCCCTTCCAGCCCAGCAGGTAGGGCGTGAGCCCTTGCACCGTCTGCGCCATGCTGCGCCCGTTGGAGCGCCCCGTGAGTTGCCGCATACGCCTCTTGAAGTCGCCCAGGGCCTCCTGAGCCACTGCGTATTTCACTTCTCCTGCTTTGGCCATCCACAGCTCGTAGCCCAGGAACTTGCGCCCCAGGGCGCTGCTCACCGCACTTTTGGCTTCATTGATCTGAAGCTTCAGCCGGCCGTACAGCTTTCTGAGCCATCCCATCACCCGCTCGCCTGCCTTGGTGCTGCCCACGTAGACGTTGCAGTCGTCGGCATACCGCGCGAAGCTGTAGCCCCGCGCCTCCAGTGCCTTGTCCACTTCGTCGAGCAGCACGTTGGCCAGCAACGGGCTCAGGGGCCCGCCTTGCGGCGTGCCTCGGTCTCGCTCCACCTTGACCCCGCCGTCCATGATGCCGGCATCCAGGTACGCACGGATCAGCCGCAGCACGGCTGTGTCCGCGATGCGTCTGCCGAGCCGCTCCATGAGGATGTCGTGGTTGACCCGGTCGAAGAATTTCGCCAGATCCACGTCCACCACCACGCGCTTGCCGGATTGGACGTACGCTCGCGCGGCCTTCACCGCATCGTGTGCACGCCTGCCCGGGCGGAACCCGTGGCTGTGGTCGCTGAAGGTGGGGTCGATCAGCGGTTGCAGCACCTGCAGCAGTGCCTGCTGGATCAGTCGGTCCCTCACCGTCGGGATGCCCAACTCGCGCTGGCTGCCGTCGGGTTTGGGGATCGTGACCCTGCGCACCGGCTGTGGCCGGTACTTACCTGACAGCAACTCCTGGCGGATTTGCAGCCACGTCGTTTGCAGCAGACGGTGGGTCTGCTCGATGTCGAGCCCGTCCACGCCGGCCGCGCCCTTGTTGGACTTGACCCGCTTCCATGCGGCTTGCAGGTTCTCTCTCGTCAGCGCCGCCTCCAGCAGGGTGCCAGCCCCTGTCATCGGCATCGCCGACCCTGTGCCCTGGTGTTGCCGGGACGGGCCGCAAGCTTCGTCGCTGGCAGGCTGCCGGGCGGCTTCACCGCACGCGCTGCCCACCCGCCCGCATCGCTGCGGCATCTGACGCATGGCCTTCGACATTCCCGCAATCCTCGGTCACTCGCTCTCGTTCGGTCCTTTGCCTCTCGCTGGCGGCTTCGGCAGCCCCGCTACCCGGCTACTACGACCTCTGCTGACTTCTCGCTCCGGCACCGCCGTCGCCCTTTCAGGCGCAAGGTGAGATCTCCCCAGGTAAGAACGCACTCCTTCGCTGCACAACCGCCGGATTTACACCGCCTCGCCTTGATCACGAGAGCTTCGTAGCTCTTTGCCCACTCGCCCTGCTCGGCACTGCCTTCTATCCGGTTTTTGTTCATCGGCTCGCAGCTTCGCTCCACGCTTCCTCCCCACACTCGGTCGCCCTCGTGCAGTTGCGCTTCACTTCGTTCGTCGTGATCAACTTACGGCGGGACTTGCACCCGCAAGAGTGCGCCCATGCTGGGCGCACAAAGAAAACGGGCCCCGAAGGGCCCGTCGTCCTGCCGCAGGCCCCTCGGCAGGGGCCACGTTGTCAGCGCGCTGGCGTGGCGACCTCGGACTGGATCTTCCAGGCCTGGCCTTCGCGCACGAAGCGCAGCGTCTTGTTGACCACGTCGTTGTAGTCGCTGGAGCGGTAGGTCTGCTTGAAGGACGCCTGGGCGGCATTGGCGCCGTCCGCGCGCACCTGCAGGTCCTCCACCGTCACGCTGATCGGGCCGGCCTTGGTCACGCGCGAGCTGCGCAGCGACTTCCAGGCCTCCACGCTGCCCTGCTGCGGACGGAAGCTGCTCGAATAGAAGGCCATGTAGTTGTTCAGGTCCTTGGCCGACCAGGTGCGGGCCCAGGCCTGCACCGTGGACGCCACGCCGGACGTGTCGGGCGTGGTCTGTGCCGGCACGGGCAGCGGGCGCGGTGCGGGCGAGGTCTGGCCCGGCGTGGGCTGCAGCGGCGGCCGGGAGGCCACCACGGCCGCGGTGTCCAGCACCTGCGGCGGCGTCATCTCGGTGCTGCACAGCACGGCCTCGTCCTCGGCCTGGCCGCCCTCGGGCACCTCGGGCGCATCGACCATCAGCGGCTTCTGGTTCATGGCGGGCAGCAGCCCGTTGGTCTGCTGCAGCACGCGGTAGCCGGCCAGCAGGTAGTCGTAGCGGGCGTTCACCACCGCGCGACGGGCCTGGAACACCTCGTTCTCGGTGTCCAGCAAGTCCAGCAGCGAGCGCTGGCCGATGTCGAACTGCTGGCGGAAGGCCTCGCGCGCCTTCTCGCTGGACAGCTGGTGCTGCTCCAGGTAATTGAGCTGCTCGCGCAGGCGGCGCAGGTCGTTGTAGGCGATGGTGGCGGTCTGGCGGATGTTGCGGCAGGCCAGGTCGCGCTGGTCCTGCGCCGCGTAGAAGTTTTCCTGTGCCGCACGGGCGCGGGCATCGTCGGCACCGCCGCGGTAGAGGTTGTAGTTCAGCACCACCTGCACCGAACTGTTCTGCACACGCTGCACGGTGTCCAGGCCCGACAGCTGCTTGTCGGTGCCGGTCTGCGCCACGAAGGCCACGGTGGGCGACTTGGCGGCGGTGCGCACATCCAGGTCGGCGCGGGCGGCGCGGATGCCCGACACGGCCGACAGGAAGCCCGGGTTGCGGCGCATGGCCTCGTTCAGCACCTGCTGGGCAGGCGGCAGGTTGGCCGAGGTCTCGGGCACCGGCGCCAGCTGGGCCGCGGGCAGCTGGCCCACCAGGCGCTGGAAGCGCTGGGTCACGTCGTGCAGGTTGGCGCTGTCGGTCAGCCAGTTCGACTGCGACAGGGCTGCGCGGCCCTGGGACAGCTCCAGATCCACACGCTTGCCCACGCCGGCCGAGGCCCGACGGTCGAGCTGCTCGCGCGTCTCGTTGTGGAAGCCCCAGTTGTCGGCAGCCAGGCGCTCCAGCTCGCGGTAGCGGGCCACGTCGATGTAGGCCTGCACGGCCTGCAGCGCGATCTCGTCGCTGGCGGCCAGGTAGTCGTAATAGCGGCTCAGCTTGGCAAAGCCGGCACGGCGCGTGTCGCTGGACGCGGCGCCGCCGTCGAACAGGGTCTGACGCAGCTGCAGGTTGGCGCCGGGGCGGCTGTAGCTCTGGCTGTCGTTGCCGCTGATGCGGCTGCTCTGATAGCCGGTGAAGGCCTGCAGGTCCACCTGCGGGCGCAGCGCGCTGCGCGCCACCGCCTGTTCGGCGTCGGACGCCTGGTACATGCGCAGGCGGGCCAGCACCTCGGGATTGCGGCTGATGGCCAGGCCGACGGCATCGCCCAGCGAGGCCGGGGGCAGCGCGGTCGCAGCAGCCGAAGGCGCCGCCGCGGGCATCGGCGCGGGCGCCGAAGTGGCAGGCGTCTGGGCGACGGCGACACCGCAGGCCAACAGGGCGGCCACGGCAACGGGGCGGAAGGTCAGCATGGACATACGATCAATCAAGGTCCCGAGTGGATTTGTAAAAAAAGATGGCGCGTGTCTGGTTGTTGTCAGGCTTTGTTCGCACGCGCCGCGCAACTGGGCAGGCCAACTGCATCAATCTAATAAATTATTCTACGTATCGGTAACAGATCGGTTAAGAATGTTGCAACACTTCGCTTACATTCGGAACTTTTCCGCACTGGGCCGCTGAAGGACGCCATTCCGCCTCCCCCCTCGCACGCGGCCTGTCGTGTTTACGCAACTCTTCTTCGCCCTGTTGCCCGGCCCGCGCACGCCGCCCGTGGCGGGTCGCCGGACATGGGTCGCGCTGCTCCTGGCCGTGCTGCTGGCGCTGGGCGGCCCGGTCGGCGTCCGCGCCTGGGACGCGGCGCTCATGGAGCGCACCATGGTCCAGCGCTACGGCGCCTGGGGCCAGCAGGCCTTCACGGCCTGGCGCACGCTGGTGGACAGTGCCGCCCAGCTCGACGAACGCGAGAAGCTGCGCCGCGTGAACGAGCACTGGAACCGCGCGGTGCGCTTCGGCGAGGACATGGAGATCTGGGGCCAGGAGGACTACTGGGCGACGCCCGTCGAGACCCTGGGCCGCGGCCGCGGCGACTGCGAGGACTACGTCATCGGCAAGTACTTCACCCTGCGCGCCATGGGCGTGCCCGAGGAGCGACTGCGCCTGACCTATGTACGCGCCCGCGTGGGCGGCGCCACACAGGCGCACATGGTGCTCAGCTACTACGCCACGCCCGAGGCCATGCCGCTGGTGCTCGACAGCCTGGTCTCCAGCATCATGCCGGCCAGCTCGCGCCCCGACCTCACGCCCGTCTTCAGCTTCAACGCCGAAGGCATCTTTGCCGGGCCCGGCAACACCGCCAGCCACCCGGTGGACCGGCTCACCCGCTGGCGCGACGTGCTCGCGCGCATGCGGGCCGAGGGCTCGATCCCATGACCTTCCCCTGCCCTGCCGGCGCCGGTTGCGGCCACCGCGCCCGGCCCCGTCCCCTCCAAGGAGAAATCCCGTGTCCCTCTTGAGACGACTCTGGCTCAGCGTGCTGCTGGCCATGTTCGCGGTGCTGCTGGGCACCTGGGCCGTCAGCATCGCCACCTCGCGGCTGTACCTGCAGCAGCAGCTGCTCGCGCAGGGGGCGGACGCGGCCGTCTCGCTGGCCATGTCCATCTCGCAGCAGGGCGACGACCCGGCCATGGCCGAGACCCTGGTCAATGCCCTGTTCGACAGCGGCCACTTCCAGCAGGTGCGCTACACCGACGTGAAGGGCCAGGTCGTCGTCGACCGCAACCGCGGCACCGTGCAACCGGGGGCGGACGTGCCGGCCTGGTTCACCCACCTGCTGCCGCTGCAGGCCACGCCGGGCGAGGCGCTGGTGAGCAACGGCTGGCAGCAGGCCGGCCGGGTAAGGGTGATCGCCAGCACCCAGTACGCCTATGTGGCCCTCTGGCGCGGCACGCTGCTGCTGGGCGCCCTGCTGGCACTGACGGGCCTGCTGTGGGGCATGGGCATCACGGCCCTGGTGCGCTGGCTGCGCCGGCCCCTCAAGCACATGGCCGACCAGGCCGATGCGGTGGGCAACGGCCAGTTCCACACCATCGAGGAGCCGCGCGTGACCGAGCTGCGCAGCATGGCGCGCGCGCTCAACCGCATGGTGGCGCGGGTGCATGCCATGTTCACCGAGCAGGCGGCCCAGATCCGCCGCCTGCACGCCGAAGCCACGCGCGACCCGGTCAGCCGCCTGCCCAACCGCGAGTTCTTCATGGGCGCGCTGCGCAATGCCCTGGACGACGAGGCCGAGGACCCGGCCGGCGGCCTGCTGCTGCTGCGCGTGGGCAACCTGATGGCGCTGAACCGGCAGATCGGCCGCGAGCGCGCGGACCGCTGGCTGGCCGCTGTGGCCAAGGCGCTCTCCGGCGTGCTGCCGGCCGAAGGCGACCGGGTGCTGGCCCGCCTGAACGGGGCCGACTTCGCCTACCTCTGGCCCGGTGGCAGCGCGGCCGAGCTGGCCGAACTCGCACGCCGGGCCCATGCCGCCGTGCTGTCGCTGCAGGATGCGCGCGACGGCGACCTGTCGAGCGCCTTCGCACCGCCCGCCTCCGGCTTCGCGCCCCTGCCTACCGGATTCGGCGCCCTGCCCAGCGACTTCGGCACGCTGGCGATCGGCGAGCCGGCGCCGGGCGCGCCAGCCTCGGGCTGGACCGACGCCGGGGCACGCCTGCCGGCTGCCCAGGTCGATGTCGCGCACGGCCACTGGCACCGCGGCGAAAGCCCGGGTGAGGTGATGGCACGGCTGGACGCCGCCCTGATGCAGGCCGAGGGCGCCGTGCGCGGCATCGCCGAGGCGGCGGAGCCCGGCAGCGAGGTGCCGGTGATCGGCGAAAGCGGCTGGGACAACCTGCTGCAACAGGCCCTGCAGGAGCAGCGCTTCACGCTGGTCTTCTATCCCGTGTGCCAGACCGATGGCCGGCTGATCCACCACGAGGCCATGCTGCGCATGACGCCCCCGCCCGATGCGCCCGAAGGCAGCGCGCTGCTGTCGGCCGGCCAGTTCATGCCCGCCGCACTGCGCCTGGGCTGGGTGCAGGAATGCGACCTGATCGCCACCCGCCTGGCCCTGGACAGCCTGCAGCGCCAGCCCGGGCCGCTGGCGGTCAACCTCTCGCCGCGCTCGCTGCTGGAGCCCAGCTTCCTGCCGAGGCTGGACACGCTGCTGCGCAGCCATCCGGCCGAATGCAACTGGCTGTCCTTCGAGCTGAGCGAGCGCGGGCTCGAAGAGCATGTGGACGCCCTGGCCATGCTCGCCCAGGTGCTGGCCCGCCACGGCTGCCGCCTGGGTGTGGAGCATTTCGGCCGCCAGCTCGCGCTGCTGCCGCGGTTGCACGAGCTGCAGTTGCACTACCTGAAGATCGACGGCTCCTTCGTGGCCAGCGTGGAAAGCAGCGAGGGCTACCGCCGCCTGGTGCAGGCCATGGTGGAAGTGGCACGCGGCCTGGGCGTGGAGGCCTATGCCGAGCAGGTGTCCTCGGCCGGTCAATGGCGCGCGCTGGCCGGCCTCGGCATCGGCGGCGTGACCGGGCCGGCCGTCACGCGCTACCTCAACCGCTGAATCCGACCCCCTAAAACGTCGGACCGGGCGGCGACGCGGCCAGGCCGCGCAAGCGCTGCGCGCACGACCGTCCAGGCATCCGAGCGCACCCGCGCGTCTCGCAAAAAAAAGCAGCCCCCGCGAGGGGGCTGCCTTGCTTGGGGCCTTCGCCGATCAGTCGGTGATCAGCTTGCCCTGGTTCAGCAGGTTCTGGATGATGGCCGCGTCGGTGAGCGAGTTGTTGGCCGTCAGGTCCACGTTGCTCAGCACGATCTGCTGGGTCACCGCACCGCCGGCCGCGCCGTCGTGCTTCACGTCGATCACCGTGTCGCTGCCCGACTTGCTGAAGTGCAGGAAGCTGCCGAGGTTGCCGATGCCGCTGTTGTGGTTCTCGCCCTGGAGCAGGTCGCGCAGGTCGAGCACGTCGCCACCGTTGGCCTTGGAGGCCGTGCCGAAGTCCGTGACGATGTCGCGCGCCGGCGTGGCCGACGTGCCTTGGTCGCCCAGCTTCCACACGAAGGTGTCGGCACCGGCGCCGCCGGTCAGCACGTCGTTGCCCGAGCCGCCGCGGATCGTGTCCGCACCGTCGCCGCCGCGGATCGAGTCGTCGCCGGCACCGCCGTTGATGACGTCGTTGCCGGTGCTGCCCACGATGCGGTCGCCATGGTCGGTGCCCGTGTAGTCCTGGCCGGTGGTGGTCGTCAGCTGGATCTCGCTCGGCGCCTCGATCCTGATCGTCACCGTCGAGGTGGCGGTGTCGCCGTCCTTGTCGGTCACGGTGTAGCTGAAGTTCTGCGTCACCGACTGGCCCGGGGCCAGCGTGTCGCGGGTGGCGCGGTTGACCTCGAAGTCGTAGGTGCCGTCGGCATTGGCCTTCATCGTGCCGTACTGGCTCGTCAGGTCGCCCCAGCTCACGCTGGCCAGCCCGTCGGCGCCCGCCTGCGCATCCACCTGGCCGGTGATGTGCGGCAGCGCATCGGTCGAGCTGATGCTGCCCCACAGGCTGTAGGTGTTGCTGGCCTGCTCGTCGGTGTAGATCGTGTTGACCAGGTTGCCGCTGGCATCCTTGAAGCCCTCCACCCGGAAGGTGTAGCTCTGGATGCCCACCTGCACGATCACATCCTGCGCCGGCAGGCTGATGATGTCGCGCGAGGCCACGGGATCGTTGCCGTTGGGCGTCTCGGTGTGGTCGAACAGCACGTTGAAGCTCACCGCCGTCACCACGCCGTTGATCACCACGTTGGCGGACATGGTCATCGTGACCTTGTCCAGCGTGGACGAGCCGCTGTTGATGGGCCAGTTGTCGTGCGTGAAGTCGGCCAGCTTGAAGGGCGTGCCAGCCTTGATGGCGGTGCCCGTGGCGCTGGTGTAGCCGATGTTGTCCACCAGCGTGTAGCCCGACTGGCCGCTGCCGCTGGCCGGCGTGCCCCAGCTGATCTTGTCGATCAGGCTGTCGTTGTCGGTGTTGGACTGGCTGGTTTGGCGGGTGCCGTTGTCGAACACCGGGTTGATCCAGCCGCCCTGCAGCGAGTTGATGCTGATGCTGTCCGCACGCACGAAGCCGGTGGTGGTGCTGTTGGCGGCCACGGGGCTGTCGTCCTCCACGCGCACCGTCAGGCTGCCGGTGGTGGCGGTGGCACCATCGCTGACGCGCACGCCCACGTTGAACTGGCTCACGTCCTCCTGGCCCTTGACGGGCTGGTCGAGCGGCTTGCTCAGCGTGACGGTGTAGGCGCCGTCGTTGCCGATGGCGACGCGGATGGCCTCGGTGCCCGTGGCGCTGCCGATGTGACCGATCAGCTCCTGCGTGCCGGCGCCGGTCCAGACGATGGCCTGGCCACCCGAGCTGAGGGCCGTCGTGGGCGCCACCAGCGTCACCGCCAGCGTGTCGCCGTCGATGTCGCCGATCACCACGTTGCCCGTCGCGGTGCGTGCATTGGTGGTGTCGGTGTTGCCCGTGGTGTCGGGGATGCCGCCCGGCAGGCCCTCTTCCGACACGGCCGCCACGGCACCCGCCTGGATGGTGGGCGCGTTGTTGGTGCCGCCGATGGAGATCACCAGCTGCGCCGTCTCGGTCTTGCCGGCTTCGCCGGTGACGGTGTAGGTGAAGGTGTCCGTCACCGTCTTGTTGCTCGGCAGGCCGCTGGCGTTGTCGGCCACGTAGCTGTAGCTGCCGTCGGCATTGAGCGTGAGCTTGCCGTACTGGCCGGTCAGCGTCTGGCCGGGCGCCGCGGTGGCGGTGGCGGCCACGCTGGTCGCGTCGCCGCCGGTGTGCACGCCGGTGACCACCAGGCCGGTGCCCACGTCCTTGCCGCCGGCATCGGCGCCGCTCTGGATCACGCCATTGGCCGCGGAGACGGTCAGGGTCGCACCGCTCTTGACCCTGCCGACGTCGTCGTAGGCAACGATGGGCGCATTGGTCTCGGTGTCGCTGCCGGTGCCGGTGGTGGTGGCCGTCGGCACCGTGTCATACACGGTGGCCACGGCCGTGACGGAGAGGTCGCCGGTGTACGAGGCCGGCACCGACAGGGTCAGGCCGGTGATGGTCACCGCATGGGTCACCGGGTCGACGTTCACCGTGTAGCCGCCATTGCTCGTGAGCGGCAGCGTCCAGGTGCCGTCGGCATTGGCCGTGCCGGCCGACAGCGTCGCCCCCGCCGGGATGCGCAGCACCACGCCGCTGACGAACTCGGAGTTGTCCACGTCGGTCGGCGTGACGGAAACCGTCACCGGCACCGTCTCGCCCACCACGTAGCTGACCTTGTTGAGAACGTAGTCGTCGTTGGTGCCGGGCGCGGCGAAGTCGATGCGGCTGATCAGCGCGCCGGTGTCGCTCTTGACCGTGATCGAGGGATCGATCTGGTCGGTCACGCCCGTCACCACGCCGCCGCCGATCACACGGCCGGCTGCGTCGTACAGCGTGTAGCTGGCGTGCTCGGTCGGGTTCAGGTACGAGAAGGTCAGCGTCGCGCTGGAGGCCGCCTGGTCGAAGCTGATGGACAGCTTCTCGGACTTGCCGGACTGGTAGCCCAGCTCGGTGTCGGCACCGTTGCTGGCGGCACCGGCCACGCCGAAGCCCACCACACCGCCACCATTGATGAAGCTGATGGTGCCCGGCGTGCCGTCCAGCTTGGTGGCCGTGACCTTGAAGCCCTGGTCGGTCGACGTGGCGTTCTGGCTGTTCACCGTGACCTGGTTGGCCACGGCCGTACCGACGTCGACCACCACCTTGGGCGTGTCCGCCACCGGGGCGATGGTCACGTTCACCGTCGTGGTGGCCGTGCCGCCGGCGCCGTCGTTCACGACCACGGTGAAGGCATCGGTGCCCGCGAAGTCCTTGGTCGGCGTGTACGTGTAGGTGCCATCGGCATTGACCACCACCTGGCCGTGCTTCGGCGCGGTGCCGGCGCTGTAGCTCAGGTTGTCGCCGTCCACGTCGGTGGCCTTGACCTGGCCGCTGACGCTCTTGTCTTCGTCGGTGGCCACGCTGTAGTTGGTGGGCACCACCGGGTTGTCGTTCTGCGGTTCGACGCCGATGGTCACGGTGGAGGTGGCCGTGGCGCCGCTCGGGTCGCGGACCGTCACGGTGAAGCTGTCGCTGCCGTTGTAGTCCTTGCCCGGGGTGTAGGTGAAGGTGCCATCGGCGTTGACCGTGACGCTGCCATGGGCCGGATCGCTGCCCTTGGTGTAGCTGAGCGGGTCGCCGTCCACGTCGCTGCCCACCACCTTGCCGCTGACCGGCGTGTCTTCCAGGGTCGTCAGCGCGTAGTCCGGCGCCGTGGGCGCGTCGTTGGACGGCGTGACGCCGATGGTCACCGTGGACGTGGCCGTGGCGCCGCTCGGATCGCGGACCGTCACGGTGAAGCTGTCGCTGCCGTTGTAGTCCTTGCCCGGGGTGTAGGTGTACGTGCCGTCGGCGTTGACCGTGACGCTGCCATGGGCCGGATCGCTGCCCTTGGTGTAGCTCAGCGTGTCGCCGTCCACGTCGCTGCCCACCACCTTGCCGCTGATGGGCGTGTCCTCCAGGGTGGTCAGGCTGTAGTTCGGCGCGGTCGGCGCGTCGTTGACCGGCGTGACGGTGATGAACACCGTCGACGTCGCCGTGCCGCCGTTGCCGTCGCTCACCGTCACGGTGAAGCTGTCCTTGCCGTTGTAGTCCTGGCTGGGCGTGTAGGTGTAGCTGCCGTCGGTGTTGACGGTGACCGTGCCATGGGCCGGGTCGCTGCTCTTGGCGAAGGTCAGCGTGTCGCCGTCCACGTCGGTGGCGGCCACCTTGCCGCTGATGGGCGTGTCCTCGGGCGTGACCAGGCTGTAGTTCTTGGTCGTCGGATCGAAGCTCTGGCCCGGCACGTTGGGCACATCGGTGGGCACCGGCGGATCGTTCACCGGCGTGATGTTCATCGTCACCTTGGCGGTGTCGGTGCCGCCGCGGCCGTCGTCCACCGTGTACTGGAAGTCGACCTTGCCGTTGAAGTCCTTGTTGGGCGTGAAGGTCAGCGTGCCGTCGGTGTTCAGGCTCAGCAGCCCATCGGCCAGGGCCACCGGCTTGCCGACGGTGATCGGCTGGCCGTTGATGGCGGTGATGGTCAGCGCGTCGCCATCCGGATCCACGTCGTTGGAGCGCGGATCGAAGGTCAGCGGCGCGTCCTCGAAGCCGGTGACCACGTTGTCCAGCGCGTTCGGCGGATCGTTCACGCTGTCCACCACGATGTTGACCGTGGCGACGTCGCGCGCCGTGCCGTCGCTCACCGTGTAGGTGAAGCTGGCCGGGCCGTTGTAGCCGGCGTCCGGGTTGAAGGTGATGGTGCCGTTGGCATTGAGCGTGGCCGTGCCGTGCTCGACCGCGATGGCCTGGCCCACGGTGGCGGCCTTGCCGTCGATCTGCGTCACGGTCAGCGCTTCGCCGTCCACGTCGGTGTCGTTGGTCAGCACGCTGACGGTCACCGCGGTGTCTTCCGGCGTGGTGGCCGAATCGTCCACCGCCACGGGCGCGTCATTGGCGCCCGTCACCGTGAGCGTCAGCGTCGTGGTCGAGGTGGCGCCCGAAGGATCCGTGACCGTGTAGCTGAAGACGTCCTTGGCGCTCTCGCCGTCGTCCAGGCCCTGCGCGGCTGCATTGGGCGCATAGGTGTAGCTGCCATCGGCATTGATGGTCAGCGTGCCCCACTGGCCCTGGATCGGATTGCCGGCATCGACCGAGGTGCCGTTGAAGCCGACCTTGACCACCGACAGCGTGTCGCCGTCCTCGTCGCGGTCGTTGGCCAGCACACCGCCTACCGTGCCCACCTTGAGCACCAGGTCTTCGCTGGTGATGTTGGTGTCGGCCACCGCCACGGGTGCGTCATTGACGCCGCCCACGGTGATCGACACGGTCGCGGTGGAGGTGCCGCCGTTGCCGTCGCTGATGGTGTAGGTGAAGCTGTCGGCGCCGTTGTAGTCGAGGCCGGGGGTGTAGACCGGGTTGCCGTCCGCGCCCAGCGTCACGGTGCCGTGCGAGGGCTGCGTGAAGCCGATGATGCTCAACGTATCGCCGTCCACGTCGGTGTCGTTGCGCAGCACCGGGATGGAGATCGGCGTGTCCTCGGCGGTGTTGACCGCATCGTCCACCGCCTTGGGCGCGTCGTTGACGGGCGTGACCTCGACATTGACCGTCGCCGTCACCGGCGTGCGGCCGTCGGTGGCCGTGTACGTGAAGCTCAGGCTGCCGTTGTAGTCCTTGTTGGGCGTGTACGTCAGCGTGCCGTCGCCGTTCAGGCTCACCACCCCGCCCGTCACCGCCACCGGGCCCGCCGTGATGTCCTTGCCATCGACCGCGATGATCGACAGCTTGTCGCCGTCCACGTCCGTGTCGTTGGCCAGCACGTCGATCTTCACCGCCGTGTCTTCCTGCGTCTTCGCCACATCGTTGCTCAGCGCCGGCGTGTCGTCCAACGGCGTCACCGTGATGTCCAGCGTGCTCGACGAGCCCGTGTTCGTCGTGTACGTCACCGTCGGCACCTGGCCGTTCCAGTTGTCCGCCGGCGTGAACACATAGTCGCCGTTGGCCGCGATGCTGATCGTGCCCACGTTGACGATGGTGGCCGTGCCGCCCGCCAGCACCGCCGCCTGGCCCGCCACCTGGAACGAGGCCACGCTCAGCACGTTGTCCACGTCGCGGTCGTTGGTCAGCACGTTGCCCAGCGCCGGGCTGTCTTCCGTCGTCGTCTTCACGTCGGGCGCCAGCACGCTGGCGTCGTCCACCGGCGTGACGCCGATGGTCACGGTGGACGTGGCCGTGCCGCCCTTGCCGTCGCTCACCGTCACGGTGAAGCTGTCGCCGCCGTTGTAGTCCTTGCCCGGGGTGTAGGTGAAGGTGCCATCGGCATTCACCACTACCGTGCCGTGCGCCGGATCGCTGCCCTTCACATAGGTGAGGGTGTCGCCATCCACGTCGCTGCCCACCACCTTGCCGTCGATCGGGGTGTCTTCGCGGGTGGTGATGCTGTAGTCGGGCGCCGTGGGCGCGTCGTTCTGCGGCGTGACGTCGATGGTGACGGTGGCCGTGGTCGTGCCGCCGTTGCCATCGCTCACCAGCACGGTGAAGCTGTCCTTGCCGTTGTAGTCCTTGGCGGGCGTGTAGAGGTAGCTGCCGTCCGCGTTGACAGTGACGGTGCCGTGCGCCGGGTCGCTGCCCTTGGCATAGCCCAGCGTGTCGCCGTCCACGTCGCGGGCCACGATCTGGCCGGTGATGGGCGTGTCCTCGGGCGTGGTGCGGGCCTGGTTGTCGGCCACGGGCGCGTCGTTGGCACCGTTGACGGTGAGCGTCAGCGTGGTGGTGGCGGTGGCGCCCGAGGGGTCGGTCACCGTGTAGGTGAACACGTCCTTCTGGCTCTGGCCGGTGGTCAGGGCCTGCGAGGCCGCATTGGGCGCGTAGGTGTAGCTGCCGTCGGCATTGAGCGTCAGCGTGCCCCAGCTGCCTTCGATGGCCTTGCCGGCATCGACGGTGCTGCCGCCGAAGCTGACCTGGGTCACCGCCATGCTGTCGCCGTCCGGATCGACGTCGTTGGCCAGCACGCCGCCGGTGACGCCGACCTTGAGCACCACGTCTTCGCTGGTGCTGTTGGTGTCGGGCTTGGGCTCCGGCGCGTCGTTGACGCCGCCCACCGTGATCGACACGGTGGCGGTGGAGGTGCCGCCGTTGCCGTCGCTGATGGTGTAGGTGAAGCTGTCGGCGCCGTTGTAGTCCAGGCCGGGCGTGTAGACGGGGTTGCCGTTGGCATCCAGCGCCACGGTGCCGTGCGCGGGCTGGGTGAAGCCCACCACGGTGAGCTTGTCGCCGTCCACATCGGTGTCGTTGCGCAGCACCTGGATGGTGACGGGCGTGTCCTCGTCGGTGGTCACGGTGTCGTTGACGGCCACCGGCGCGTCGTTGACCGGCGTGACGGTGACGTTCACCGTCGAAGTCGCCGTGCCGCCCTTGCCATCGCTCACCGTCACGGTGAAGCTGTCCTTGCCGTTGTAGTCCTGGCTGGGCGTGTAGGTGTAGCTGCCGTCGGCGTTGACCGTGACCGTGCCATGCGTCGGGTCGCTGCTCTTGGTGAAGGTCAGCGCATCGCCGTCCACGTCAGTGGCCGCCACCTGGCCCTTGACCGGCGTGTCCTCCGGCGTCGTGATCGTGTAGTTGCCCGTGGCCGGGTCGAAGTTCTGGCCCGGCGGCGTGACCGGCGGATCGCTAGGCACCGGCGGGTCGTTCACCGGCGTCACGGTGATGGTCACCGTCGACGTGGTGGTGCCGCCATTGCCGTCGTTGACCGTCACGGTGAAGCTGTCGCCACCGTTGTAGTCCTTGGCGGGCGTGTAGGTGTAGCTGCCGTCGGTGTTGACCACCACCGTGCCGTGTGCCGGGTCGCTGCCCTTGGTGTAGGTCAGCGTGTCGCCGTCCACGTCCGAGCCCGTGACCTTGCCGTCGATGGGCGTGTCCTCGGGCGTGGAGATGCTGGTGCTCGGTGCCGTGGGCGCGTCGTTGACCGGCGTGACGGTGACATTCACCGTCGAGGTGGCCGTGCCGCCCTTGCCGTCGCTCACCGTCACGGTGAAGCTGTCCTTGCCGTTGTAGTCCTGGCTGGGCGTGTAGGTGTAGCTGCCGTCGGCGTTGACCGTGACGGTGCCATGCGTCGGGTCGCTGCTCTTGGTGAAGGTCAGCGCATCGCCGTCCACGTCAGTGGCCGCCACCTGGCCCTTGACCGGCGTGTCCTCCGGCGTCGTGATCGTGTAGTTGCCCGTGGCCGGGTCGAAGTTCTGGCCCGGCGGCGTGACCGGCGGATCGCTCGGCACCGGCGGGTCGTTCACCGGCGTCACGGTGATGGTCACCGTCGACGTGGTGGTGCCGCCATTGCCGTCGTTGACCGTCACGGTGAAGCTGTCGCCGCCGTTGTAGTCCTTGGCCGGCGTGTAGGTGTAGCTGCCGTCGGTGTTGACGGTGACGGTGCCGTGTGCCGGGTCGCTGCCCTTGGTGTAGGTCAGCGTATCGCCGTCCACGTCCGAGCCCGTGACCTTGCCGTCGATGGGCGTGTCCTCGGGCGTGGAGATGCTGGTGCTCGGTGCCGTGGGCGCGTCGTTGACCGGCGTGACGGTGACGTTCACCGTCGAGGTCGCCGTGCCGCCCTTGCCGTCGCTCACCGTCACGGTGAAGCTGTCGCTGCCGTTGTAGTCCTTGCCCGGGGTGTAGGTGTACGTGCCGTCGGCGTTGACCGTGACGCTGCCATGCGTCGGGTCGCTGCTCTTGGTGAAGGTCAGCGCATCGCCATCCACGTCGGTGGCGGCCACCTGGCCCTTGACCGGCGTGTCCTCCGGCGTCGTGATCGTGTAGTTGCCCGTGGCCGGGTCGAAGTTCTGGCCCGGCGGCGTGACCGGCGGATCGCTCGGCACCGGCGGGTCGTTCACTGGCATCACGGTGATGGTCACCGTCGATGTGGTCGTGCCACCGTTGCCGTCGTTGACCGTCACGGTGAAGCTGTCGCCACCGTTGTAGTCCTTGGCAGGCGTGTACGTGTAGCTGCCGTCGGTGTTGACCACCACCGTGCCGTGCGCCGGGTCGCTGCCCTTGGTGTAGGTCAGCGTGTCGCCGTCCACGTCCGAGCCGGTGACCTTGCCGCTGATGGGCTTGTCTTCCTGCGTCGTGAGGCCGTAGTTGGGGACGGTAGGCGCGTCGTTGACGGGCGTGACCTCGACATTGACCGTCGCCGTCACCGGCGTGCGGCCGTCGGTGGCCGTGTACGTGAAGCTCAGGTTGCCGTTGTAGTCCTTGTTGGGCGTGTACGTCAGCGTGCCGTCGCCGTTCAGGCTCACCACCCCGCCCGTCACCGCCACCGGGCCCGCCGTGATGTCCTTGCCATCCACCGCGATGATCGACAGCTTGTCGCCGTCCACGTCCGTGTCGTTGGCCAGCACGTCGATCTTCACCGCCGTGTCTTCCTGCGTCTTCGCCACGTCGTTGCTCAGCGCCGGCGTGTCGTCCAGCGGCGTCACCGTGATGTCCAGCGTGCTCGACGAGCCCGTGTTCGTCGTGTACGTCACCGTCGGCACCTGGCCGTTCCAGTTGTCCGCCGGCGTGAACACGTAGTCGCCGTTGGCCGCGATGCTGATCGTGCCCACGTTGGCGATCGTCGCCGTGCCTCCCGCCAGCACCGCCGCCTGGCCCGCCACCTGGAACGAGGCCACGCTCAGCACGTTGTCCACGTCGCGGTCGTTGGTCAGCACATTGCCCAGCGCCGGGCTGTCTTCCGTCGTCGTCTTCACGTCGGGCGCCAGCACGCTGGCGTCGTCCACCGGCGTGATGCCCACGAACACCGTCGAGGTCGCGGTGCCGCCGTTGCCGTCGCTCACCACCACGGTGAACTGGTCGCTGCCGTTGTAGTCCTTCGACGGCGTGTAGGTGTAGCTGCCGTCGGCGTTGACCACCACCGTTCCGTGCGTCGGGTCGCTGCCCTTGGTAAAGGTCAGCGGGTCGCCGTCCACGTCGGTGGCGGCCACCTTGCCGGACACGGGCGTGTCCTCGGGCGTGGTGATGCGGTAGTCGCCCGTCGTCGGGTCGAACGTCTGGCCCGGGGGCGGGCTGGGCGGATCGACCACCACCGGCGGATCGTTCACCGGCGTGATGCCCACGAACACCGTCGACGTGGCCGTGCCACCATTGCCGTCGCTCACCACCACGGTGAACTGGTCGCTGCCGTTGTAGTCCTTGGCAGGCGTGTACGTATAGCTGCCATCGGCGTTGACCACCACCGTGCCGTGCGTCGGATCACTGCCCTTGGTGAAGGTCAGCGGGTCGCCGTCCACGTCGGTGGCCGCGACCTTGCCGGACACCGGCGTGTCCTCGGGCGTGGTGATGCGGTAGTTGCCGGTGGCCGGGTCGAAGTTCTGGCCGGGGGGCGGGCTGGGGGGATCGACCACCACCGGCGGATCGTTCACCGGCGTGATGCCCACGAACACCGTGGACGTGGCCGTGCCACCGTTGCCATCGCTCACCACCACGGTGAACTGGTCGCTGCCGTTGTAGTCCTTGGCGGGCGTGTAGGTGTAGCTGCCGTCGGCGTTGACCACCACCGTGCCGTGCGCCGGATCGCTGCCCTTGGTGAAGGTCAGCGGGTCGCCGTCCACATCGGTGGCGGCCACCTTGCCGGACACGGGCGTGTCCTCGGGCGTCGTGATGCGGTAGTTGCCGGTGGCCGGATCGAAGTTCTGGCCGGGGGGCGGGCTGGGGGGATCGACCACCACCGGCGGATCGTTCACCGGCGTGATGCCCACGAACACCGTGGACGTGGCCGTGCCGCCATTGCCATCGCTCACCACCACGGTGAACTGGTCGCTGCCGTTGTAGTCCTTGGCGGGCGTGTAGGTGTAGCTGCCGTCGGCATTGACCACCACCGTGCCATGCGTCGGGTCGCTGCCCTTGGTGAAGGTCAGCGGGTCGCCATCGACGTCGGTCGCCGCCACCTTGCCGGAGACAGGCGTGTCTTCGGGCGTGGTGATGCGGTAGTTGCCGGTGGCCGGGTCGAAGTTCTGGCCGGCAGGCGGGTTCTCCGGATTGGCGGGCACGGGCGCGTCGTTGACCGGCGTGACCGTCACGTTGACGGTGGCGGTGGTGGTGCCGCCCTGGCCGTCGCTCACGGTCACGGTGAAGCTGTCGGGGCCGTTGTAGTCCTTGGCCGGGGTGTAGACGTACGTGCCGTCTGCATTGACCACGACCACGCCGTGCTGCGGATTGCCGGCGGCGGAATAGGTCAGCAGGTTGCCGTCGATGTCGGTTGCGTTGACCCGGCCCGCGATCGGCGTGTCTTCGGGTGTGGTCACGCTGGCGTTTTCGGCCGTCGGCGGATTGTTGGCGGCATCGGCCAGCAGCAGGCTCGGACTGGGCGGCAGCGCCGCAGTCGGCAGTGCAGAGGCATTGGCCTGGGCCAGGCTCAGCGAGGGCGTGGTCTCGACGATGCGGTCCAGCACCACGAAGGAATGGCCTTCGCTGGCTTCGCCACCCGTCAGGCCGGCGGCGGTCGGATCCAGGTCCTGGAACGGGTCTTCGCCCCGGTTGAGCGCCTGGATCACCTGGTCCACGGCAGCGGTGCCCTTGTTGACCGCCCCTTCGGAGCGCTCCGGCGTGGGCGCGGCGCCCAGCATCTCGGCATTGGTCGACACCTCGCGCGGGCCGGCCACCACCAGCTCGCCACCCGGCGTGCGCATCTCGACGAGCGCGCCGTCCTCGATGACGAGCTGCTGCCCTTCGCGGACGAGATCGCCCACCTGCAGCGCGCGCAGTTGGCCCGAAGGCAGCCGGATGAAGGCTTTGCCGGTCAGGGCGGTGATGGTCCCGGTGGCAGCGGCAGCGGTCGTGGTGGTGGCCATGGCGTGGATAACAGTGAAAAAACGTTACGGAAAATGTTAAGTAACGTTTCCTCATTGCACATTGGCCTTGAGGACAATGCCGGCGCGCCTGGATGCGGAACTAGTTCACAGTTTTGCGTGTGATCGCTGGAAAACGGTCGCATCCGGCGCGAATCCGGCGGCGCCGGCCCTCCCCGCGCCCGTCCACAGCCGATGAATCGTGCCCGGCCCTTGCCCAGGGCATTTCGGCCTGCCCGGCCGTTCGAGCCGCGACCGCAGCGGCGCACCCGAATGCCGCCGCGCGCTGCGGGTGGGCGCGGGCGGGGCCGGCTCTCGCAGGGGGAGCAGGCGCTACCGGATGCCGTGCACGCGCAGCGCCAGCTGCAGGCGGTCGGCCACGCCCAGCTTGTCGAAGGCCGTCGACAGATGGGCCTTGACCGTGCGTGCCGTGATGCCCAGGCGCTCGGCGATGGCGTCGTTGGCCTCGCCCAGCGAGGCGAGTTCAGCCACCTCGCGTTCGCGCACCGTCAGGTCCTGGGCCCAGGCGGCATCGGGCACCGCCCTGACCGGCTGTGTGGGCGGCCGTTCGTCCAGCAGCCGGAGCAGGCGGGTGAGCAGGTCCCGTCCCACCCACAACTCGCCCGAGGCCACGACCTGCAAGGCCTGCCGCACGGTGGGCAGCGGCGCATAGACATGGCAGAAGCCGCCGGCACCGGCCTGGAGCACCGCGGCCCCCTGACGGTCGTCGGGCGCGCCCAGGCCCACCAGGGCATCGATGCCGGACAGCCGGGCCGGCCAGCCCGCGTCCTGCCAGCCGGGCAGTCCGGGCATCTGCGCGTCCATCAGCACCAGCCGACGGCCCTGGGCCCGCCAGTCCGCGAGGGCCGACAGATCCGCGCCCCGCACCACCGGCCACCCGCTGCCCAGCGGCGCCCAGCGCTCCGCAAGCACATCGTCATGGGTCAGGATCAGCAGGGGTTCAGGCGTCATCGACAGGCAGGCAAGCAGGCAGGATCGTGGAAGGCGGAGGAACGCAAGCCGGGCTCAACGCTCCGTGAGCGCGCGCTCCTTGGCCCGCAGCACCGGCTTGAGCAGGTACGACAGCACCGTCTTCTTGCCGGTCAGGATGTCCACCTCGGCCACCATGCCGGGCAGGATGGGCAGCTTCTGCTCGCCGATCTCGCTCTTGGTGGTGCGCACCCGCACCAGGTAGAAGGCGTTGCCCTTCTCGTCGGTGACGGTGTCGGCGCCGATGGTCTCCAGCTTGCCGTCCAGCGAGCCGTAGGTGGCAAAGTCGTAGGCAGTGAACTTGACGATGGCCGGCTGCCCGGGCACCAGGAAGGCGATGTCGCGCGGCGCCACCTTGGTCTCCAGCAGCAGCGTGTCGTCGCTGGGCACCACCTCCAGGATCTGCTTGCCCGGCTGCACCACGCCGCCCACGGTGTTGGCCATGAGCTGCTTGACGATGCCGCGCACCGGCGAGCGGATCTCGGCCTGCTTCACGCGGTCGGCCAGGCCGACGCTGCCGGCCTGCAGCGCGCCCAGCTTGGTGGTCACCTCCGACAGTTCGCTGCGGGCCTGGTTGCGCAGGGTCAGGTCCACTTCCTCGATCTTGCGCTGGGCCTCGCCGATGGCGGCCTGGATGCGCGGGATCTGGGCCGAGGCCATGTCGCGCTCGCCGCGGAAGCGGGCCACGTCGCGCTCCAGGCGCAGCAGTTCCACTTCCGACACGGCGCCGGTGCGGATCAGCGGGCGCGTCACCTCCAGCTCCTTGGCGGTGAGCTGGTAGCTCTGCGCGGCCTGGGCCTGCTTGGAGGCCACCTCCGCCAGCTCCTGCCGGCGCTGGGCCAGCTGCTGGCGGGCCACGCCGACCGAGGCGTCGAGCTCGGCGCGGCGGGACTCGTAGGCCACGCGTTCCTGCTCCACCACGTCGGGGATGGCCTTGCGTACCTCTTCCGGCACGTTGAAGGGCTTGCCCGAGGCCAGCGCCTCCAGCCGCGCGGCGCGTGCCTGCAGCGTGAAGACCTGGGCCTTGTTCTCGGCCAGCGAGGAGTTGAAGCGCGTCGGGTCGATGCGCAGCAGCACCTGGCCGGTCTCGACCTTCTGGCCTTCGCGCACCAGGATCTCGGAGACGATGCCGCCGTCCAGGCTCTGGATCTGCTGCACCTGGCGCGACGGGATCACCTTGCCCTCGCCGCGCGTCACCTCGTTCAACTTGGCAAAGGCGGCCCACACCAGCAGCACCACGAAGGCGGCGAGCGTGATCCACACGGCCAGCCGGGCACCGCGCGCGCGCTGTTCGGAGATGGCCCATTCGGCGTCGGCGCCGAAGTCCTTCTCGTCGTGCAGCTCGGCGCGCTCGGCGCCGTCCATCCAGCGGTCGAAGAGGCGGCCCACGCGGGCCGCGAAGCGCGACCAGCGGCGCGACAGGCGGGCGAAGAAGGTGTTCTTCTGGGGAACGGTCTTGATCTGCAGCATGTGCCTGCCCTCCCCCTCAGCCCGCACGGCCCACGCGGCCCTGCTGCAGCGCCTGGATGACCTGCGCCTTGGGGCCGTCGGCCACCACCTGGCCGTTGTCCATCACGATCAGCCGGTCCACCAGGTCCAGCAGCGAAGTGCGGTGGGTGATGAGCACCAGCGTCTTGTTGCGCGCGAAGTGGGCCAGGCGGCTCTTCAGGCGCTCCTCGCTCTGGTGGTCCATGCTGGACGAGGGCTCGTCCAGCAGCAGCATGGGCGGATCGGACAGCACGGCGCGCGCGATGGCCACCGCCTGGCGCTGGCCGCCCGAGAGCGACTCGCCGCGCTCGCCCACCAGCATGTCGTAGCCCTGGGGATGGGCGTCGGCGAACTCGGCCACGCCCGACAGGTCGGCCGCCGCCAGCACGGCGCTGTCGTCGGCGAAGGGCGCACCCAGCGTGATGTTGTGGCGCAGCGTGCCGTAGAACAGGCTGATGTCCTGCGGCACGAAGCCGATGGCGCGCCGCAGCTCGGCCGGGTCGAGCTGACGCGAGTCGATGCCGTCGATCAGCACCTGGCCGCGCGCGGGCCGCCACAGGCCCAGCACCATCTTCTCGAGCGTGGTCTTGCCCGAGCCGATGCGGCCGATGATGCCCACCTTCTCGCCCGGCGCGATGCGCAGGCTCACGCCGCGCAGCACGCCCTGCTCACGGCCGGGATAGGCGAAGTGCACATCCTTGAATTCGATCGAGCCCTGGAACTGCGGCCGATGCACGAAGGGCGCGTCTTCGGGTCGCTCCACCGGCATGGTCATGGTCTGCTCTACCGAGGTGAGCGAGGTGCGCGCCTGGTGGTACTGCGTCAGCAGCGCCGCCACCTGCCCCAGCGGCGCCAGCGCGCGGCCCGAGAGCATGGAGGCCGCGATGATGCCGCCCATGGTGATGCGCGCATCCTCCAGCTGGTAGACGCCGACGATGACCACGCAGATGGTGGTCAGCTGCATCACGAACTGCGTGAAATTGACGTTGGCCGAGGACAGCAGCTTGAGCCGCGAGCCCACCTGCGCGAGGAAGCGCGTGGAGCGCTCCCACTGGCGCTGCACCGTACCTTCGGCACCTAGGGTCTTGACGGTCTCCAGGCTCACCAGGCTCTCGACCAGCACCGCATTGCGCTGGGCCGAGGCGCGGTAGGTGGTCTCGGTCAGGTCGTGCATCTTGTGCTGCACCAGCAGCGAGGCGACGACCACCAGCAGGATGCCCACCACCGGCGGCACCACCACCCAGGGCGAGATCCACACCATCGCCCCCAGGAACAGAAAGATGAAGGGCAGGTCCACCAGCGTGGTGAGCGTGGCCGAGGCGATGAAGTCGCGCACCGACTCGAAGCTGCGCAGATTGGAGGCGAAGGAGCCTGCCGAGGCCGGCCGCGCGTCCATGCGCAGGCCCATGACCCGCTCCATGATCTGCGAGGAGAGGTGCACGTCGATGCGCTTGCTGGCTGTATCGACGATGTAGGCCCGCACGGTGCGCAGCACGAAGTCGAACACCAGCACCAGCAGCACGCCGATGGCCAGCACCCACAGCGTGTCGGTGGCGCGATTGGGCACCACGCGGTCGTACACGTTCATCGAATAGAGGGGCACCGCCAGCGCGAACAGGTTGACGGCCAGGGCCGCCAGCAGCGCGTCGCGGTACAGACGCCAGTTCTGCAGCACCACGCCCCAGAACCAGTGGCGCCCGCGCAGCGCGCTCACCTGCGGCGCACGGGCCTCGAAGCGGAAGCGCGGGCGCAGCAGCACGGCCACGCCGATGTATTCGGCGGCCAGGGCCTCGGCGTCGATCACCTCGGAGGATTCACCGAACTCGGGCCGGCGGATGCGCAGGCGGCCGTCCTCCAGCCGCTCCTGCAGCACGCAGGCATGGCCATTGGCCAGCAGCAGGATGGCCGGCAAGTGCGACGTGCCCAGGCCTTCGAGGGGCCGCCGCACCAGCCGGGCGGCCAGGTGGGCCCGGCCGGCGGCGCGCAGCAGCAGCGAGGGCGTCAGGCGGCTGTCCACCAGCGGCAGCCCGGCGGTGAGCGCCTCGGCGCTCCAGGGCTGGCCATGCATCTGGGTGATGGCGATCAGGCAGTCGAGCAGCGGGTCTTCGTGCAGCAGCCGTTCGTCCGGAACATGGGAAGGCGCAGCCGTGCGTGCAGGAGGCACGCTGGTGTCGGGCGTGGAGGACATTCGTCGGGAAAAGGGTCAGATGACGTCGTCGCCAGGCAACAGGTCCAGGCGGCCACGCAGGTGCTGGCGCAGGTCCTTGCGGGCGAGCAGCTTGCGCTGGGCCTCCAGCGGCAGGTCGGTCAGGCGCAGCAGGTTCTTGTCGATCAGCGCGTCGATGACGTCCTCCAGCACCCGGATGAAATCGCTGTCCAGGTTGCCGAAGGCCGCCGTCGCCCCAGGTGCCGCTTCGCCCACGAAGGCCCGCACTTCGGCGGCCTGGGCATCCAGCCATTCGCTGGCCTGCGGCTGCGCCGTGGCGAACATCGCCACGATCTCTCCCTGGAAGTTGCGTTGGACGAAAGGCATGAGATGTAACGGAAAGGGCTAAGCCTTTCGACTGAAACTGAAGTTCATGTTAGCTGAATTAACTATAGTAAAAATATGTGAAATTCCTGACTCAAGTGTCTATCAGCTACTTCTTGCTGGGGAAATCGCACGCGACACCGCCCTCCCGGCGACCGCCGAACGCCGGATTCCACCGGACTGGTTATGTTTTATTCACTTTTCGGGATGTGCAAGGCAGGGCGGCTGTCCGAGCGGACGAGCCAGTTCCACCTCCGGTGCGAGTGCCGCGACGCTGAGCCGGCAGAGGGTGCCGGCATGCGCGCTCCCGGTGCACGCTCGCGCTGACCGGCTTGTTGCATGGGACGGGTGCTCGCTCTCCACCGAAGTGCTTGCCGCACTGCACAGCGCCGCGAATGGCACCTCCGCACGCACACCGGCACCCTCCGCCTCGACGCTGCGCGCGAGCCCTCCATCTTTGCGGCCCTGGGCCACGAGAGCATGAGGCCACAAGGCCATACCGCCCTACGCCCTACCGCCCTACCGCCCTACCGCCCTACCGCCCTACCGCCCTACCGCCATAGAGCCATAGAGCCATAGAGCCATAGAGCCATAGAGCCATAGAGCCATAGAGCCGTAGGGCCGTAGAGCCCCGGGGGCATGGAGCAACGCAGGCCAGTCCACCCCAGACCGTTCGGGCTGAGGTTCTATGGTTCTCGTCAAGCGACAGTGGCCGCCAGGCGGGCATCGAACATCGCGTGTTGCTTGAACAGCGAGAAGGCCACGCGCATGAGCTTTCGGGCCAGCACCACCAGAGCCGCAGTCGTGCTCAGCCCTTTGCTGCGCTGCGCCTGGTAGAAGCTCTTCCACGTCTTCGTGCGCGCCGCCGACATCGCCGCGGCGTACAGCAGGCGCCGACTCTCGGGCCAGCCCTTCTTCGAAAGGCGCCTTTGCCCCGTCTTCTTGCCCGAGTCGTTCGGGCGAGGGTCCAGCCCCGTGAAGGCGACCACCGCGTCGGCACTGGCGGCCGGCATGCGCCCGAAGATCATCACCAGCAAGGAACCACAGACCGGTCCCAGTCCAGGCACGGACGTGATGCGATCGAACGCCTGGCGGCTTGCCGGGTCGGCCCGGATCTCGCCCTCGATCTCCTCGTCAATGCGCTGGATGGCTTGCTGCAG